>NZ_JCASIF010000013.1:0-112048 GCF_059686055.1 Telluria sp. ZB4P34
GGCTATTGGTGCTGCCATGCGCAAACTGGCACATCTGTGCTTTGGTGTCGTCCACTCCGGCAAGCCCTATGATCCAAAATACGCGATGTAGGGCTTGACGGGCAAGACGGTATCTACGAAAAGCCCTTGTGCTACAGTTCTCAGCATCATGCTGAAACCACTCGCCATCTTCGCCGTTACCGCTGTCATCGCCAGCGCCGCCCAGGCAGCGGTCCCGATCTACGGCTTCGTCGTCAAGAACACCTACCCCCACGACCCCAAGGCCTTCACCCAGGGCCTGTTCTTCCGCGATGGCCACCTGTACGAGACCACGGGCCGCAACGGCACGTCCTCGCTGCGCAAGGTGGATCTGGCGAGCGGCAAGGTGCTGCAGAAGGCCGACATGCCGGCGGACGTCTTCGGCGAAGGCTCGACCCCGGTGGGCAAGGACATCGTCGCCCTCACCTGGACCTCGCAGGTGGGCTACGTGTTCGACATGAAGACCTTCAAGCTCAAGCACACCTTCAAGTATGTCGGCGAAGGCTGGGGCCTGGCCAGCGACGCCAGGCACGTGTACATGAGCGACGGCAGTTCCTTCATCCGCATCCTCGAACCGAAGACGCTCAAGGAATTGCGCCGGATCCAGGTGATGTATCAAGGAAAAGCAATTGCCCAGCTGAACGAACTCGAGATGGTCGACGGCGAGCTGTTCTCGAACGTCTGGGGCAGCGAGCTGATCATCCGCATCGACCCGGCCACCGGCGCCGTCAAGGGCGTGATCAACCTCGAGGGCCTGCTGCCGCCGGCGCAGCGCGGCACGCCGGACCCGGACGCGGTCCTGAACGGCATCGCCTGGGACAGCAAGGGCAAGCGCCTGTTCGTCACCGGCAAGCTGTGGCCCAAGCTGTACGAGATCGAACTGGTGCCGCAGAAACGCTGATCAGCCCTGGCTCGTGACCTCGATGACCACCTTGCCGAAATGCGAGCCCGATTCCATGTAGCGGTAGGCGTCCGCGGCTTGCGCGAACGGGAACACGCGGTCGATCACGGGCTTCAGGCCGGTAACGTCGGCGAAGCGCATCACGTCTTCCAGCATGCTGCGGCTGCCCACGAAAATGCCGACCATGCGCTTGGCCGTCGCCAGCAGCGAGGCCGGGTTCACTTCGCCGCCGAAGCCGCTGACGCCGCCGATGATGGCGATCGTGCCGCCCATCGCCGCCGCCGACACCGAGCGGTTCACCGTACCCTTCCCGCCTACCTCGAGCACCACGTTCGCGCCCCTGCCCTGCGTCATGGCCAGCACTTCCTCGTGCCACTCGGGGATGGCCTGGTAGTTGATGGTGTGGTGGGCGCCGAGCTCGCGGGCGCGCTGCAGTTTCTCGTCGCTCGACGAGGTGATGATGGTGCGCAGGCCCGCCGCCCTGGCCAGTTGCATGCCCAGCACCGATACGCCGCCGGTCCCGAGCAGCAGCACCGTGTCGCCCGGCTTGAGCCCGTTGCTGGATACGAAGATCGCATTCCAGGCCGTGACCCCCGCGCAGGGCATGGTCGAGGCTTCGACGAAACTCAGCGAACCAGGGATCTTGGCCAGCGCATCCTCGTGCAGCACCACCTCTTCGGCCAGCATGCCGTCGATGTCGCCGCCGAGGGCATGGCGGATCTTTTCCGCCGAGGTCATGCCGTCCTGCCAGTAGGGGAAGAAGGAACCGGCCACGCGGTCGCCCACCTGCACGCGCGTGACGCCGGGGCCGACCGCCAGCACCTCGCCGGCGCCGTCCGAGCAGGGAATGATCGGATCGTCCACCGTGACCAGGTAGTTGCCGCTGGCGACCATCAGGTCGCGGTAGTTCAGCGACACGGCATGCACGCGCAGGCGCACCTCGCCATGGCCGAGTTGACGGTCGGGGTAGTCGATGCATTGCAACCCGTCGATGTTGGCGCCGGGGAGGATCTGGTAAGCCCGCATGCTGTTCTCCTTGAAAGGTGTCGAGGTAAGGATCACATCGGGGTCACATCGGCTTGGCCACCATCAGCCAGAAGATCACCACGAAGGCGATAAAGGCCGGCACGCCGAGCGTGACCCAGATTCGGAAGTAGCGCCAGTACTGCGGCGTGAGTTCGGTCCCCAGGCGCGCCGCCTCCTGCGCGATGTCGCGCATGCGGATCTGCAGCCACACCACGGGTAGCCAGCAGGCGCCGGCCAGCACGTACAGGATGATCGACCACATGATCCACTTGCTGTGCAGCGGGTAGCCGGCCAGGTGGATCATGTAGAAGCCCGTCAGGGGCTGGGCGATGGCGGTGGTGGCTGTGAACAGCCAGTCGGCCACCACCACGTACTTGGCCACGACGGCGATCGCGCGCACGTCGCGGCTGACGTTCGCGAACAGCATGTACCAGGCCGAACCGATGCCGGTCCCGAACAGGAAGGTCGAGGACAGGATGTGCAGCCATTTCACGACGACGTAGTCCATCTATTTTTCCTCCAGTTCGTAGAGCAGCCAGATGGCCGCCAGCATGGGCAGGTTCTTGGTGAGCGGCCCGTAGGGATGCAGCAGGAATTCCGGCAGCCGGATGGCGATGACGACCGTATAGAAGCCGATCAGGCCGAGTTGCGCCAGCCATAGCCAGCGCCGCCTTGCCAGGAACAGGATACCCAGGCCGAGCGCCAAATCGAAGGTGGCGGCGCCGTACAGCATCAAGGGCTGCAGTTCCGACGGGACGCCGGTACGTGCCAGCAGTTCGTAGCTGGCCTCGACCGGATACAGGCCGAAGGACACGATAGCGGTGATGATCCACACCGCCACGATGGAGAGGCGCAGCACGGGCAGCAGCCAGCCCAGCTTCGCGCGGGTTTGTTCGGCGCCGGGATCGCGGATGAATTCCTGCACAGGGCGCGGTGGATGCCCGAGCAGCTGGGTGGTCATGCTCACGTCGCCCGCATTGCCGCGGTTGAGCATGCGCAGCGCGTCCTCGTCCAGCAAGGCGCCCGGCAGCACGCGGCCGAACTTCGCCATCATGCGCGCCAGTGGACCGGGCAGCGGCGCCACCAGCTGGCGTCCCATCCCCATGGCCGTGCGCAGCGCCTGCAGGTAGTCGGTGAAGGGCATCGCCTGCGGTCCCACCAGGGGCACGCGCAAGGCCGTGCCGGCGCCCGGCGGCAGCGGCAGGCGATGCTTGAGCAGGCCGACGATGGCGGCGACCAGGTCGTCGACGTGGATCGGCTGCACCAGCTGGGGCGCGCTGCCGAAGCGCAGCGTGAGCGGCATGCTGGAAAGTACGCGGAAGGCCTTGCTGCTGGCGCCCTCGCTGCCGTACACCAGCGAAGGCTGCACGATGTAGGCGCGCACCGGCAGCGAGGCCAGGTAGTCGTCGGCCGCCTTCTTGGACAGGTGGTAACGGGTGTCGGCGTTGCGGTCCGCGCCCAGGGCCGACAGCTGGACCACCATCTGCACCTCATGCGATTCGGCGCAGGCGGCGAACAGGGCGCGCGGCGTCTCGGTATGCAGGCGCTCGAAGGTCTGGCTGCCCGATTCGCGGAAAATACCCACCGTGTTGATCACCACGTCGACCCCGCCGATCTCGTTCATGCGCGCCAGCCAGACGGATTTATCGGTATCGTGGGCGAAGTCCGCATGGATGGTGGACAGGCGCGGTTCCGTACCGCTGCCGGGCCGGCGCTGCGCGCACACGACGTGGTGGCCTTCCGCCAGCAGCGCCTGCAGCAAATGTTGTCCGATGAAACCGCTGGCTCCCGTCAGCAAGATCCGCATCCATGCTTCCTTTCACTCAAGCAAACTTAATCAAGAGGACCATATGCAAACGCAACCCTGGAACTCGGCAATTCAGCGCGGCCTCGTCGGCGGCGCCGCCTCCAGCATCCTGTCGACGGTGGCGCTGGCGGCCCTCGGCAAGAAGGAAGTCGGCAGCGTCTATGCGCCCACCAATGCGATCAGCCACTGGATCTACGGCGACAAGGCAGCGCGTCACAGCGGTCTGTCGATGCGCTACACGGCGCCGGGCTACCTGATCCACCATGCCAGCGCCACCTTCTGGTCGGTGCTGTTCGAACGCTTCGCCGGCAAGTATCTCGATCGCAATTCGCCGGCCGGCATGCTGACCGCGTCGGCGGCCACCGCCGCCTTTGCCTGCTTTGCCGACTACAACCTGACCCCCAAGCGCTTCCACCCCGGCTACGAAAAGCACCTGTCCAAGCCCTCGCTGGCGATCGTGTATGCCGGCTTCGCGCTGGGGCTGGCCGCAGGCGCTGCGCTGATGCGTCGCAAGTAGTCTAGAGCAGGCGGGAAAAACGTGCCGCCGTATGTCTATGCCGCATTACATCTACCCATTGATAGCACATGGGATCCTCGGCTTCCTCGACGTGCTGGTCAACCACGAATGGCTGTCGAAACTGCCGTCGCGGCCCGAGTGCGTCGCCGAGGAGCGCCTGCACAGCGCGCGCGAATTCATGTTCGCGGCGCTGTTCGCCTCGCTGGCCTGGTTCGAGTGGCACGGCGCCTTCGTGTGGTGGATCGTGGCGCTGTTCGCCGCCGAACTGCTGGTATCGGCGCGCGACGTGGTGGTGGAGGGCGACGTGCGCCAGTTGCCGGCCAGCGAACGCTTCCTGCACCTGTTCCTGTTCATGAATCTCGGGATCATGTATACGCTGACCGGGCAGGTGCTGACCGGCTGGCATGCGCTGCCGACCGGGCTGGCGCCGGTGTATCACGGCTGGGCGAGCTGGGTCTTGAGTGCGATGGCGCTGGGCGCGCTGGGATGGGCGATGCGGGATGGGCTGGCCGCGGTGCGGCTGGCGCGCAAGGCGGCTGTCGTATAAGTAAAGTAGGGTGGGCAGGTTCCCTGCCCACCCTACGAATTTAGTGAGCGGCTTTTTTGCCGCGCATGCGCTGTACGACCATCACGACCGCGAGCACGAGGGCGCCGACCACGACGCCGGCCAGCGCATCGACCAGCGTCGGGGTAATCGCCGCCAGCACGCCGCCGATGCCCGGCACGCCCGCCGTCATGTGGGCCGCGCTTTCCGAGAAGTGGTGCAGCGGGGCCCAGGCGTGGGCGATGATGCCGCCGCCGACCATGAACATGGCCGCGGTGCCCGCGATCGACAGGAATTTCATCAGCTTGGGCGCGGTGGCCAGCAACAGCTTGCCGGTGCCGCGCGCCAGGCCGTTCGCCTTCTGGCTGAGCGAGATACCGGCGTCGTCCATCTTGACGATGGCCGCCACCAGGCCGTACACGCCTACCGTCATGGCCAGCGCAATGGTGACCAGCACCATCACCTGCCGGTCGAAGGACGCGCCTTCCACGGTGCCGAGCGAGATCACGATGATTTCCGCCGACAGGATGAAGTCGGTGCGCACTGCGCCCTTGATCTTCTCCTTTTCCATCGCAACCATGTCCACAGCCGGGTTGGCCACGGCGGCAACCAGTTCGGCTTTGTGCTGGGCGTCCTCTTCCTTGCTGTGCAAGAACTTGTGGGCCAGCTTCTCGAAGCCCTCGTAGCACAGGAAGGCGCCGCCGATCACCAGCAAGGGGGTGATCAGCCAGGGAACGAAGGCCGAGATCGCCAGCGCCGCCGGCACCAGGATCGCCTTGTTGACGAAGGAGCCTTTTGCCACCGCCCACACCACCGGCAGTTCGCGCTCGGCATTGACGCCGGTAACCTGCTGCGCATTGAGCGCCAGGTCGTCGCCGAGCACGCCGGCGGTCTTCTTCGCCGCCACCTTGCTCATCGCCGCCACGTCGTCGAGGATCGTTGCAATATCGTCCAGTAATGCGAGCAAACTGCCTGCAGCCATTGGTCATACTCCAATCATGTCAAGTTCGCCACATCTTACCCGAGCCCGTAAAGCCAGTCACACGGTTCAGCGCGGCTTTTTGCATTTCAGTCGCGTAAATCTGCATCTCGTCGCTTTTGGCGGGCGGACCAGTACGTACGTATCTATAGTGCAAGCTGTTGGCTGCGGTACTGCAGCCTCGCCACCGAAGGAGATGCCATGAATACCGAATCGACCCTGCAAACCGCACACGTTGCGGCCCCCGTGCGCCGTGCCCGCCCGCCGAAGCGCAAGACCCGCATCACGATCTACCTCGACGACGAAGTCCTGAGCGAATTCCGCAACCTGTCGGAACGCTGCGGCACCGGCTACCAGACCCTGATCAACGCTGCGCTGCGCCACCGCCTGGCAGTGCCGAGCGTCGAAAGCAGCCTCGCCTGAGACCTGCAAGCCTGGTCCTCTCGCGTTCGCCTCCGGGGGAGCTGAGTTGGTCGCTCAGTTGGCCGCTCAGTTCCCCACTCGGTTCCCCACTCAGTTAGCCAATTACATAGAGCAATAATTATGCTAATCTTCCTCCTCTTTTAACCCCGGAGGGACTTATGAAAAAAGGCGAACTGATCGCGGAATTCGCGAAGCGCACCGAGATGTCCAGCGCGGCCGCCAACGGCGCCGTCAACACGATCATCGAGATCATCACCGAACGCCTGAAAAAGGGTGACACCGTCGGCATTACCGGCTTTGGCACCTTTTCGATCACCAAGCGCGCTGCGCGCAAGGGCCGCAATCCGGCAACCGGCGAAGTGATCAAGATCGCTGCATCGAAGACCCCGCGCTTCGCAGCCGGCGCCACGCTGAAGGCAGCCGTCAACCCGAAGAAGAAGTAAGCAGTACCTGGCCACCAGCGCAGCGCGCCGGCCCACCCGGACGCGCGCGCTGGCCCGCTTTGCCGTATTCTCCTTCGCTTCTCCCTTTCCCTCTCTCCCCCATTCCCGCAGCAGCATGAGCTTCGCCACCTGGATCGCCTTCGTCATCGCCGGTTCGCTGATCGCCATTTCGCCCGGTTCCGGCGCCGTGCTGTCGATGTCGCACGGTCTCGCCTACGGCCTCAGGAAAGCCAGCGCCACCGTGCTGGGACTGCAGTTCGGCCTGATCCTGGTGCTGGTCATCGCCGGCGCCGGCGTCGGTTCGCTGTTGCTCGCATCCTCGCTGGCCTTCACGGTCGTGAAGATCGTCGGCGCGCTGTACCTGATCTACCTCGGCATCTCCCAGTGGCGCGCGCCGGCGGTGGCGGCTACCGATGCCGGCGCCGTAAGTACCGCCGGCCTGCCCGCGCATCCGGGCTTCGGCAAGCGCGTCATGACCGGCTTCCTCACCAACGCCACCAATCCGAAGGGCATCATCTTCATGGTGGCCGTGCTGCCGCAGTTCATCACGAAGGACGCACCGCTGCTGCCGCAGCTGGCCATCCTCGGCGTCACCATGGTGACCATCGATTCGATCGTCATGCACGGCTACGCCGCGCTGGCCTCGTCGATGCAGCGCTTCTTCCGCGACGTACGCGCGGTGAAGCTGCAGAACCGCATCTTCGGCGCCGTGCTGGTGCTGATGGGCTCCCTGCTTTTCCTGGTCGAGCCCGGCCGGCGCGCCTGACAGCCAGGTGGCAGCGTCCAGGCAGGCCTGAGTTTCCCGGCAGTTTTGAAACTTTCTGTAAGTTACGTATTCCCTGCAGGCCTTCGTGCGTTGTAATCAGGTGCCGTCCTTCGTCCCTACCTAGCGGAGCCATCCATGAAGATCAGAATCGCCAAGACCGCCGTGATGCTTGCCATCGCGGCCTACTCCACTGTCGCCCTGGCGCAGGATAGCTCGTTGGAAACGGAGCCGCCGGGGCGCGTGGGCCGCGTCTCCCTCGCCCAGGGCAAGGTCAGCATCAATGGCGGCGTGGGAGATACCGCGACGGACGCCCTGGTCAACTGGCCAATCACCACCCGCAACCTGATCACCACCGAGCCGAACGGACGCACCGAGCTGCGCATCGGTTCGACCGCGATCCGCCTCGATGGCGACAGCTCGCTCGAAGTGACAGAGCTGGACGACGACAGCGTACGCCTGCGCCTGCACTACGGCAGCGCTAGCATCCGCATCCTGAGCGAGGACGTGCTGCCCGAATTCGAACTGAGCACGCCCCAGGGCCGGGTGCGCATGACCCGGCCCGGCCGCCTGCGCGTGGACGCCGAGCGCGTGCGCGACACCAGCGTGGTGAGCGTATTCGACGGCCAGGCCCAGGTGGATGGGGGCGGCGCCAGCCTCACCATCCGCGCCGGCCGCAGCGCCGAACTGCGCGACGACGACGTGCGTACGCTGCAGGCGCGCCGCGATGCCTTCGATGACTGGGCGCTCGCGCGCGACCGCGCAGTCGATGGCGCGCGCTCGGCGCAATACGTCACCACCGAGATGACCGGCTACGAGGAACTCGACCGCCACGGCACCTGGCAGGAAGACCTCGAGTACGGCCCGCTGTGGATCCCGAGCGTATCTACCGGCTGGGTGCCCTACCGCGACGGCCGCTGGACCTGGGTCGCCCCGTGGGGCTGGACCTGGGTCGACAACGCGCCCTGGGGCTATGCGCCCTTCCACTACGGCCGCTGGGTGCACGTGCGGAACCGCTGGGCCTGGGCGCCGGGCCACAAGGAATACCATGGCCGCCGTCCGGTCTGGGCGCCGGCGCTGGTCGGCTGGGTCGGCGGCAGCGGCTGGAGCGTGAATTTCCATGCGCACGGCTCGCGCCCGGCCACCGGCTGGTATCCGCTTGGCCCGCGCGACCACTTCGTGCCGCACTACCGCCTGTCGGACGAGCGCCTGCGCCGCCTGAACAGCTGGCGCTGGCATGAGCGCAAGGACCGCGGCGACCGCCCGCGCCGCGACCGCAATAAAGACGGCATTCCCGACTACCGCCAGCGCGGCCTGACCGTGGTGCCGCATGCGAACTTCGGCCAGCGCGGCCCGGTCGTGGTGCCGAACGCGCCGCGCGCCACGCCGCCGCAGGGCCTGCCGCATACGCCGGGCACGGCGCCGCCGCCGCCTCAGGGATGGCGCGACCGCGCCGCGCGCCGCGATATCGACCGCGACGGGATTCCCAACCGCGTCGACCGCGACCGCGATGGCGACGGCATCCCGAACCGCGTCGACCGTGACCAGGACGGCGACGGCATCCGCAACCGCGTCGACCGTGACCGCGACGGTGACGGTATCCGCAACCGGGTCGACCGCGACAGGGACGGCGACGGCATCCGTAACCGCTTCGAGCGTGACCGCGACGGCGACGGCATTCGCAACCGGGTCGACCGCGATCGCGACGGCGACGGCATCCCGAACTATGTCGACAGCGACAACCGGGGCCGTAGCCGCTCCGACCGCGGCCAGCGTCCGCCGCTGCTGACGACCGACCCGGCGCCGCGTGCGCCGGTGGTGGCTGCACCGATCGCGGCGCCGGGCCAGGCGCCCTTCCAGCCCGGTGCGGTCACGAGCTCGCCCGCGCCGGCGCCTGCCGTGCAGGAGCCCTCCCGTCCGCAGCCGTGGGTGCGTGGCAACCGTGGTGATGGCGACCGTCCGGATCGCTGGGAGCGTGGCGACCGGGGTGAACGTGGCGAACGTGGTGAGCGTTTTGAAGGCCGCCGCGAGCGTCCGCAGCCGATGGCGGCAATGCCGCAGCCGTCCGCGCCGAGCATGCCCCCGCAACAGGCGGTCGCTCCGCCGCCTCCGCGCGTGATGGCGCCTCCGCCGATGGCTGCGCCTGCGCCTGCGCCGGAAGCGCCGCGCGCGCGCCTGGAGCGCCGCTCCGAGACGCTGGACAACGACCGTCCAAACGAGCGGGCGCGCTGACCGACCTGCCAGGATGAAGAGCCGGACGAACTGTCCGGCTTTTTTTCGCGCGCTCCCGTCGCCCGCCGCGCCGTCTATTCCGCGCCTGGCGTCGCTTATCGGCCAAATCTGCAGTCCGTCACATTCCGCTCGCGGCGTGGCGGGCAGCCCGGTACAGTGGCATTACTCGCTCGTAGGCAGCAGGGCTGCTCCGAGCGAACCCCTGTCCCGCTATTCCCTCCCAATCAGGAAATAGTTTAGGCCGGCCACAGCGCCGGCCTTTTTTTTTACGACAGTGCGGCACCATGTGAGAAGGGCTACAATGCCGCTTTGCACAGGACGAACGCCATGGACCCCAAAGAATCCCTCATCGAATACCCGAGCGACTTCCCGATCAAGGTGATGGGCGCCACGCACATCGATTTCGAAGCGACGATCGTCGAGATCGTCACGAAGCTGGATCCGACTTTCCATGCCGGCAAGGTGGAAAGCCGCCCATCCTCCAAGGGCAACTACACCGGCCTGACCGTGACCGTGCGCGCCACCAGCCGCGAGATGCTGGACGAGGTCTACCGTGCCCTTTCCTCGCACGAAATGGTGAAAATGGTCCTGTAAGGATCAACAGGGCGGCGGGCACAACGCATCGCGCTGACTTATAATGACAGGGCTGTCCATATTCCCGCCCTATATCCACATGTCCGCTACCCGTCCCGCCACGCCGCTGATCCGCGAGCTCGGCCGCGCCGACTACGAACCGACCTTCGCCGCGATGCGCGCCTTCACCGATGCGCGCACGCCCGAGACGCGCGACGAATTGTGGATCGTCGAACATCCTCCCGTGTTTACGCTCGGCCTGGGCGCCGACCGCGCGCATGTGCTGGCCCCCCACGGTGTGGCGGTCGTCCAGACCGACCGCGGCGGCGAAGTGACCTACCACGGTCCCGGCCAGGTCGTGATCTACCTGCTGATGGACCTGCGCCGCAACAAGCCGGGCGGCAAGCTGTATGCGCGCCAGTTTGTGGAAAAAATCGAACAGGCGGTCATCGAGGTGCTGGCGGCGTATAATCTCGCGGGCGAACGCGTGGCCGGCGCGCCCGGCATCTACATGGCGGACGGCCCCAGGAAGGGCGCGAAGATCGCCGCACTCGGCCTCAAGGTGCGCGGCAACGGCTGCACCTACCACGGCGTGTCGCTGAACGTGGCGATGGACCTGGCCCCGTTCACGTGGATCAACCCGTGCGGCTACTCCGGGCTGGCCACGGTCGACATGCGCAGCATGGGCGTGGAAGTCCCGCTGGCGGATGTCCAGCAGGCGCTGGCGCTTCAGTTGATACATCAGCTTGGGCGCCAACTGGACTCGACCGAAGCGGCCGTCCCGGAAACGAACAACCTCTGAATGGAAGCCCGCCAGGGCTCGAGCCAAATGACCACCGATACCAACACCGGTACTGCCCAAGCAGCCTACGACGCCACTGAAAAGCAGAAGGGCGCCAGCAAGACCTCGCGCATCCCGATCAAGATCGTCCCGATCGCCGACGCCGAGCGCCTGAAAAAGCCGGACTGGATCCGCGTGAAGGCAGCCACTGCGTCCTCGCGCTTCTACGAGATCAAGGACATCCTGCGCGCGAATAAACTGGTGACGGTGTGCGAGGAAGCCAGCTGCCCGAACATCGGCGAATGCTTCGGCAAGGGCACCGCGACCTTCATGATCATGGGCGACAAGTGCACCCGCCGCTGCCCGTTCTGCGACGTCGGCCACGGCCGCCCGGACCCGCTGGACGTGAACGAGCCGGCCAACCTGGCCAAGACCATCGCCGACCTGCGCCTGTCCTACGTCGTGATCACCTCGGTGGACCGCGACGACCTGCGTGACGGCGGCGCCGGCCACTTCGTCGAGTGCATCCAGAAGACCCGCGCCCTGAGCCCGAGCACCAAGATCGAAGTGCTGGTGCCTGACTTCCGCGGCCGCCTGGAAAAAGCCCTGAACATCTTCGCCGATGGCCTGCCGGACGTGATGAACCACAACCTGGAAACCGTGCCGCGCCTGTACAAGGAAGCGCGCCCGGGCGCCGATTACCAGCACTCGCTGGTGCTGCTGCGCGACTTCAAGAAGATGTACCCGAACGCGGTCACCAAGTCGGGCCTGATGGTGGGCCTGGGCGA
Organism: Telluria sp. ZB4P34; assembly: GCF_059686055.1. Lineage (NCBI taxonomy): Bacteria > Pseudomonadati > Pseudomonadota > Betaproteobacteria > Burkholderiales > Oxalobacteraceae > Telluria > Telluria sp. ZB4P34. The sequence goes on from NZ_JCASIF010000013.1 coordinate 11,796, forward strand.
GACCGACGAAGAGATCCTGGAAGTGATGCGCGACATGCGCGCCCACGACATCGACATGCTGACCATCGGCCAGTATCTCGCCCCGTCGAACTCGCACCTGCCGGTGCGCCGCTACGTGCACCCGGACACCTTCAAGATGTTCGAAGAAAAAGCCTACGAGATGGGCTTCGTGCACGCTGCCGTGGGCGCGATGGTGCGTTCCTCGTACCATGCCGACCAGCAGGCGCACGAGGCGGGCGTGGCGGCATAAGCTGTTCCAGGACCACGGTGTTACCCGATCCGGCCGGCCCCGCGACATGCGGCGCCGGCCGGTTTGTTTTGTCAGGGCCTGTGCGCGTGCGCCTGCCGCCGGTAGCGCGCCGGCGACGGCAGCCCATGCAGGCGGAAGTGGCGCCGCAGCGATTCGGCCGAGCCGAGGCCGGACAGGTCGGCGATGGCGTCGATCGCCAGGCCAGGACGCGTTTCCAGGATCTGCGCGGCAAGCGTGACGCGTTCGCCCACCAGCCAGGCCAGCGGCGACAGTCCCGTGCGCTCCTTGAAATGGCGCTGGAAGGTGCGCGTGCCGAGCCTGGCCCGGACCGCCATCGAGGCCACCGTATGGTCCGCACGCAGGTTCTCGCGCACCCAGTCCATCAGGTGGGCGATGCCGTTCGCGCCGGGCGAGGGCACGGGACGGGCCACCAGCTGCGCCTGGTCGCCGTCGCGGTGGGCGGGAATCACGAGGCGCTGGGCCACGCGGCCGGCCAGCTCGACGCCGTAATCCTGACGCACCAGGTGCAGCAGCATGTCCAGGCCCGCGGCCGACCCGGCCGAGGTGACGACCTGCCCATCCTCCGCATACAGCACGCCCTGCTGCACGGCGATCCTGGGAAAGGCCTGGGACAGCCGCTCGAGGTAGCGCCAGTGGGTTGTCGCTTTTTTACCGTCCAACAGGCCCGCATGCGCCAGCACGAAGACGCCCGAACAGATGGTGCACAGGCGTGCGCCGCGGGCGTGGGCCCGTCGCAAGGCGTCGACCAGCGCGGCAGGAGGCGCTTCGGCGGGGTCGCGCCAGCCGGGGATCACGATGGTGTCGGCTGCATCGATGGCTTCCAGGCCGTGGTCCACCTGCACGCGCAGGCCGCCGAGGGCGCGCAAGGGCCCGGGTTCGGCCGCGCAGACGGCATAGGTGTACCAGGGCACGCCGAGTTCCGGCCGCTCGAGGGCGAACAGTTCGACGGCGCACCCGAATTCGAAGGTGCACAGGCCGTCGTAGGCAAGGATGGCGACATGGTGGAGCATGGCGCGATGTTACCAGTTTCTGTCACGCCAGCCACTACCCGGCCGCCCAGCCGGCTGCGACACTGCAGGCTCTTTCATTGAGGAGTACATGATGGCATCGAAGGTTTCCGCAATCCCGGCAGCAGCAAGCGACAAGGCCCTGGCGCACTTCAGTGCGGCCCTCGAGTTCGAGACCGACTGTTCGGACGTTTATCACGCGATGGCGGACGGTGAGCAGGATTTCGTCCTGCTCGACACCCGCAGCCATGCGTATTATGCGCAAGGCCACGTACCCGGCGCATTCAGTCTCCCGGCCGGCAAGATCATCGCCAGCAAGCTGCAGGAGTATCCGATGGACACCCTGTTCGTGGTGTACTGTGCCGGACCGCATTGCAATAGCGCGCACCAGGGCGCCAAGCGGCTGGCCGGGTTGGGGCGTCCGGTCAAGCTCATGATCGGCGGCATCACCGGCTGGCTGGACGAAGGGTATGCCCTGGAAACCGGAGACGCGTGAAGGCGATACGCCTTGCGCTTGGGAACCGGAGCCGCGCCTGATGGTTCGCTGCGATATAGTAATGTCAACCAGACATCACGCAAGCGAACATGAGCCATTCCGATTCGACTACCGACGACACCCAGCACGACGACACCTTCCTCGAACGCGAACTCGACTTCGCCGAACGCGGCATCGAACTGGTCAAGATGGAAGGCCGCGTCTTCCTGCGCTTCTCGGGCGAGGTGCGCTACGAGGGCCTGCGCGTGCCCTACCGCCTGGTGCCGTCGCGCGGCGTGCTGGCCAAGCCGAGCAAGTGGCGCAAGATGGACATGCTGGCGCGGCGCGACCTGCTCGCGGAGCGCGCCACGGCGGACGCCCTCGAACAGCTGCAGACCGAGGCCGAGGCCTTCGTGCGCGCGATCGCGGAAGAAGCCGACGACTTCGGCTGGGACCCGATGCTGTTCCTGGACGTGCTCGACGAGCTGGAAACCTCGGAGCCCGCCGAATACGTGTTCCAGCGCATCTCCCAGCGCCTGACCCACGCCGTCGAGCGTGAGCAGGAAGAGCGCCACGCCGCGCGCACCAAGGAAAGCATCAACCTGGCCGAGTACCCGGAATCCTTCGAGGTGGCCAGCCGCATGCAGCGCAAGTTCATTGCCCTGCTCGGGCCCACCAACTCCGGTAAAACCCACCGCGCGATGGAGACGCTGGCCAAGGCTGCCAGCGGTGTGTATCTCGCGCCGCTGCGCCTGCTGGCGCTGGAGAACTACGAGCGCCTGCAACATGCGCGCCCGCACGGTAAAGAGATCAAGGTCAGCCTGGTTACCGGCGAAGAGCGCCGCATCGCGGAAGATGCGACCCACGTCGCCAGCACCGTCGAGATGCTGGACACCAGGACGCCGGTCGAGGTAGCCGTGATCGACGAGATCCAGATGCTGGCCGACCGCGACCGTGGCGCCGCCTGGACCGCGGCCGTGTGCGGCGCGCCTGCATCGACCGTGTTCCTGGTCGGTGCGCCGGAAGCGCGGCGCGCGATCGAGGCGCTGGCCGCGCGCCTGGAGGTGCCGCTGGAAGTGCACGTATTAAAACGCATGGCGCCGCTGGCGATGGAGCCTTCGCCTGTCCGTAAGCTCGGGAACCTGCGCCGCGGGGACGCCGTCATCGCCTTTTCGCGGCGCGAAGTCCTGATGTGGCGCGACATGATCACCGAGAAGGGCATGTCGGTCGCCACCGTGTACGGCAACCTGTCGCCGGAAGTGCGGCGCGCCCAGGCCGAGCGCTTCCGCGAAGGCCAGGCCGACATCGTGGTCGGCACCGACGCGCTGGCGATGGGCCTGAACATGCCGATCGCGCGCATCGTGATGACCACCGCCGTCAAGTACAACGGCGTCGAGGAAGAAGAGATTTCGGCGGCGCTGGCGAAGCAGATCGCCGGGCGGGCAGGGCGCTACGGCGTGCACGAGGAGGGTTTTGTCGCGGGCTACGACGACGACACCCACGAGGTGATGCGCGCGCTGATGAAGGAGAAGATCCCGCCGGTGGCCGCCACCGGTTTCGCCGTGGCGCCTTCGCTCGAGCAGCTGCACCGCATCTCGTCGGTGACGGGCGAGACCTCGCTGGTAAAACTGCTGCGGCGTTTCGTGCACAACATCGACGTGCCGGACGGGTTCTTCTATCCGCGCATCACCGAGGAGCAGAACGAGCGGGCCGAATGGCTCGACACCCTGCCCCTGTCCGTGGCGGAGAAATTCATGCTGTCGCTGGTGCCGATTTCATCCAGGGTGCCGGTGCTGCAGAGCGCCTGGGAGCACTGGGCGCTGTCGCTGGCCAAGAAGAAGATCTGCAAGCTGACGCCGCCGACGCAGGAGCTGTACTACATGAACCTGCAGGAGGTCGAGGATACCTGCCGCATGTACTCGGCCTACGCCTGGCTGGGCTACCGCGAGCCCGAACACTTCCCCAGCATCGCGCTGGCGCAGCAGCTGGCGCGCGAGGCGTCGGAGCGGGTGGATGCGATGCTGCAGCAGCAGAATACGGCGGCAAGGCAGCGGGGTGGATCGTCGGGCGGAGGCAAGCGCAGGCGCTGAGCCTTCGCCGGCACAGGAGGGGCACACGGTGTACGATGCCGCTTTTAATCAAAGCGACCACACCGTGAATCCGAAATACACTCCTGCTTCCTTCAACGAATTCGGCAAGTCCTTCCTTCCGGGACATCTCGGCATCGAGATCAAGGAAGTGGCCGAAGGCCGCGTCTGCGCCGAGCTCCCCATCCAGCCCCACCTGCTGGCCCCGAACGGCTACCTGCACGCCGGCAGCGTCGTCACGCTGGCCGACACCGCAGCCGGCTACGCCTGCGTCGCCCACCTGCCGGAGGGCGCGAACAGTTTCACCACGATCGAGCTGAAATCGAATCACCTCGGCACTGCGCGCCAGGGCACGATCGCCGTCGTGGCGACCGCCGTGCACCTGGGGCGCACGACCCAGGTGTGGGATGCGACCGTCACCGACAAGGACAGCGGCAAGACCATCGCCCTGTTCCGCTGTACCCAGATGATCCTGTATCCGAAGGCTTAAGAAGCCAGTTCTTTTTCGATCAGCTTGTGCAGGGTCGGGAAATCCGGCTCGCCCACGTACTGCTTGATGATCTTGCCGTTCTTGTCGATCACGAAGGTCGTCGGGGTCAGGCTGACGTCGCCGAACTGCCTGGCGATGTCGCCGGCCGAGTCGATCGCGACGGTGAAGGGCAGCTTGCGCGTCTCGGTGAAGTTCAGCACGTAGTTGGGCGGGTCGTACTGCATCGCCACCGCCACGAACTCCAGGCCCTGCGCCTTGTACTTGTTGTAGGTCTCGACCATCTGCGGCATCTCCTTGACGCAGGTGACGCAGGAGGTGGCCCAGAAATTCACCATCACCACCTTGCCGCGCAGCGACTCGGTAGAGATCTTGTCGCCGGTGATGCTGATGAAGGTGACGTTCGGCGCGGGCGTGCTGCTGAGGGTGGTGTAGCCGACCCCGGCCAGCGCCAGCACCACGGCACAGGCGATGGCGGGCTTGATCCAGGGGCGGACGGGTTTGGATGCGGTGGATGCGGTCATGGCGGAAGCGGATGAAGAAACGGCAGGACCGCAGTCCTGCCGTTGGCATTAGCTCTGTGCGGGAGCACTCTGGTTGGCGCGGGGATCTTCGTCGGCGATGTACTCGAAGATCTTGACGACCCGGACTACACCCGGCACGCCCTTGGCGACGTCGGCCGCGACATTGCCTTCACGCGGGGTGACGAGGCCCTGCAGGTACACCACGCCGCGTTCGGTCGTCACCTTGAAGGCGGTGGCCGAGACGGTCTTCCTGTCGACCAGGCTGGCCTTGACCTTGGTGGTGATCAGGGCGTCGTTCGAGCGCGAGGTATAGCTCGACGGGCCGGCGATTTCCAGCTCGTTGATCACGGAAACGACGTTCTCGACCGCGCGCACTTCGCGCTCGGCCGCCTGCTTCATGGCTTCGTCGCGCACTTCGCCGGTCAGCAGCACCTTGCGGTTGTAGCTGGTGACGTTGACGTGGCCGTTCTCGCCGGTGAGCTGGCGCAGCTTGAGCTCGGCCTTGACGTTGATTGCCTTGTCCTCGGTCTGCATGCCGATCGTGCGGCGGTCGTTGGCCGACAGGACCGCGGTGGCGGCGCCGCCGACGGCCATGGCCACGCAGCCCGACAGCGAAGCCGCCAGCGCAGTGCCCAGTACGATTTTCGACAGCAGGCCGGCCAGCGGGCGTGGTTTGGTCATTCTTCTTCTCCTCCGAACAGTGCGACGTCGATGCCGTCGCAGATGCAGTGAATGGCGCACAGGTGGACTTCCTGGATGCGTGCAGTGCGTGCGTGAGGCACGTTGATATGGATGTCGGCGTCGGTCAGCAGCTTGGCCAGTGCGCCGCCGTCCTTGCCGGTGAAGGCGACGATGCGCATCTCGCGTTCCAGCGCCGCCTCGACCGCGGCCAGCACGTTGGCCGAATTGCCCGAGGTCGAGATCGCCAGCAGGACGTCGCCGGCCTGGCCGAAGGCTTGTACCTGCTTCGAGAAGATTTCCTTGAAGCTGTAGTCGTTGCCGACCGCCGTCAGGATCGAGGTGTCGGTGGTCAGCGCGATCGCGGGCAGCGGAAAGCGCTCGCGCTCGAAGCGGCCAACGAGCTCGGCAGCAAAGTGCTGGCAGTCGGCGGCGGAACCGCCGTTACCGCAGGCCAGGATCTTGTTGCCGTTGGACAGGGCGCCGAACATGAGTTCGACGGCCTGCGAAATGGGTTGTGCCAGAGCAGCAGCCGATTTCATCTTGAGATCGGCGCTCTCCTGGAAGTGAGCAAGGATGCGTTGAGTATTCATAACCGGGAATTATAGTGCAGTGGCAACCCAGCTCGGGCAACCACCGTAAGATTTGCTTACATTTCAATGAGCTTGGGTCAAACTCCGATCAAACTCAGTTGATCACGTCCTGCAACCATTCCAGATTGTCAGCATCGATGGCAACCACGTCGAAGCGGCAGGGCGGGGTGACGGGAAAACGCAACAGGTAAAATTGTGCCGCCCGTACCAGGCGGCGTATCTTGGCCGGCGTGATGCTGGCGGCCGCGCCGCCGTGCCCGCGATCGGCGCGCTGGCGCACCTCGACAAACACCAGGGTATCGCCATCGCGCATCACCAGGTCGATTTCACCGCCCTTGCAGCGAAAATTCTCCTCGACCGGCTGCAAGCCGTGGCGCCGCAGGTGGCGCAGGGCGACCTGCTCCCAGTCGCGGCCCTGGGCCTGCCGTGGGGACAGGCGCAGCGGCCACATAATTAGAACCTATCCCAGTAGGGAATGAGTCGTTGCTGACGCGCCTGACAAGCGGGGGCTGTGTAGCATGGCACCCCATGCCATGCTACCTCGTCGTTGCATGGCATAGGGTACGGCCTCCTCGCGCCTTGCCCGCGCTTGTCATGCATCGCATACGCGCATGTCGTCATCAACTTCGTCCTCCCTACTGGTATAGGTTCTTAGCGTCCGAAAGCGACGGTCTCGTACATGCCGTCGCGGTAGACCGTGCCGGTCTCGACGCGGCGGAATGCGGGGGCGCCCCCTCCTGCGCCCATGTCGATCGACAGGCGTCCGGTCACCCCGTCCAGCTCGAACGATCCGTCCGGACGCAGGGCCAGTTCGCGCGCGATGCGGAAGGCGTCGATGCCGAGGGCGTACAGGCGCTGCATGTCGAAGCCGTCGGTGGCGCCGCCCCAGCGCGGGTAGCTCGCCACCAGCGGGTGTTCGGGCTGCACGGTCCAGGGCAGGTCGAGGACGCGCACGCCGCTGAGCTCCGGCGCGCTCATGGCCGGATCGCGGCCCGGGTTGATCGAAGCGGTGCCGTAGGTCGGCAGCGAGGTGCCGATCGCGCTGCGCACCTGGCGCAGCCCGACGGCGTCGAGCGCGGCAAATACCAGCTGTGGCGGATCGACCTGCATGCGCGTGCGCAGTTCGGCCAGCGCGTTGGCGTCGATATAGCCTTCGCTGCTGGGCAGCTCGACGACCGCGTTGTTCAGGCCCAGCTGCGACCAGCGCGCCGTAAATGCGCCCGACAGGCGCTGTTGCCAGGCTGCCTTCCCGGTCAGCACCAGGGCGCGGCCGGCCGGCTGTTCGGCGGCGGCCCAGTCGGCCACCTGGCGGGCTTCGTCCTCGAGCGACAGGCCGACCACCAGCATGCGGCGCGGCAGTGGCCCATCGACCTGCGGATGGTTGAGGGCAATGGTCGGTTTCGTCACGGCGCCGCTGGCGGCAAGCGCGGCCACGGCAGGACGGGCGAGGGGACCGACCACGATGTCGTGCTGCTCGGCCGCGCGGGCATAGGCATCGAGCGTCGCCTGGGCCGAGTCGCCGGTGGGAATCACGTTGACCGTCACGCCCGTGCGCTCGCGTTCGTAGCCGGCCAGGAAGCCGGCACGGACCGCTTCGGCGGGCTGCGCCAGCGCGTCGGATTGCAGGGGCAGCAGCAGGGCGATGCGGGTGCCGGTGCGGGTGAGGTCGGACGCCAGGGGGCGGCCATCGGCGCCCGGCGGCAGGTCGACCGGGTTGGTGCGAACCGGCGCGGCCGGTGGCGGAGGAAGATAGCCGGGTTCGGCAGGCGCCGGGCTTGCGCTCGGCGCGGCGGGCGCGCAAAATCCGCCCGGTACGCCACAGCCCCTGTCCGGCGGCAAAGGCGTACTGGTGCACGCAGTGAGCGACCCCGTCAGCAGACCCATCGCTGCAGTTGCCAGCAGCACCCTGATTTTCTTTTTCTTCAGCATCGGAACCCCTTATGACAGAACAGCAGACCATCGACATCGCCCGGCTACCCGTCATGGGCGAAGCGGCCCAGCAGTCCTATCCTACCGCAACGCTGTATGTCGTGGCTACACCGATCGGCAACGTCACCGACATCACGCTGCGGGCACTGCACCTGCTGGCGCTGGCGGATGTCGTGGCCTGCGAAGACACGCGCAAGACCGGCGCCCTGCTGCAACGTTTTGGCCTGAGCAAGCAGACCATTGCCGCCCACATGCATAACGAGCGCGAGGTGGCCGACAAGATCGTCGAACGCCTGCAGGGCGGGCAGCGGGTGGCGCTGGTGTCGGACGCCGGCACCCCGGCCGTGTCGGACCCGGGCGCGCGCATCGTCGACGCGGTGCGCGCGGCAGGCCTGAACGTGGTGCCGCTGCCGGGACCGTCGGCGGCGATCACGGCCCTGTCGGCAAGCGGGCTGGTGAACGACCGCTTCCATTTCGTGGGCTTCCTGCCGGCAAAATCGAAACAGCGCGACAGCGCGCTGGCGGCACTCGCGCGCGAGACCTCGACCCTCGTCATCTACGAAGCACCGCACCGCATCGTCGATTGCGTCGAAGGATTGATGAGCGCGTTCGAGCCGACCCGCCAGGTGGTGTTCGCGCGTGAGTTGAGCAAGATGTTCGAGGAAATACACCGTTGCCCGCTGTGCGAGGCGCGGGCCTGGGTCACGGCCGACCAGCATCGCGAGCGCGGCGAGTTCGTCTTGCTGGTGGAAGGAGCGACCCTGGAAACCGATGCGCAGGATGCGGAAGCGGAACGCATCCTGCAGATCCTGTTGACGGAGTGCTCGGTCAAGCAGGCGGCCAACCTGGCGGCGCAGATCACGGGACGCAAGAAGAACGCCTTGTACGAACGGGCGCTGCAGATCAAGGGCGAATGAAGGCGAATTAAGGCCGACGAGGGGGCCCACGCTCACCACTTGCAGCCGTGGTCCTTCTTGTCGAGCGCCAGGAACAGCGGCGCCAGCAAGCCACCCGGCAGGCCGTCCTTGCAGTCACGGCGCTTGGCCTTGCTGATGGCTTTCGCGGCCTTCGATTCCGTCTCGAGCGGCGGGTCAGGAAATTGTGCGTTCGCCATTCCTTCACGGCCGAGCTTGGTTTGACTTGCCAGTTGGCGGGCCGTTTGCCTTGCGTCGCCCAGGCTGAACTGCGGCGCCTCGTTCGTCGCCGGCTCTTCGGTCTGCTGTACCGTGAAGGCGTCCGGTGCGTTTTCCTGCTGCGGCAAGCTCGGTACGGCGATGACCGGCTTGGGCGTGGACTTGCGGGTGCTGCGGGAGGCGGGCGCTTCGGCGCGCGGCGGCGGTACCGGTTCCGAACGTGGTGCAGGCGGCGGTGGCGGGAGGATGCGCACGGCGATCGGGGCGGCGGAATCGGCGTCCGGCGGAGGCAGGGCCGGCCCCGGCCCGCGAAAGGCGAGCACGAGCATCAGGTGCAAGGCAATGGAGACCCCGACACCTGCGAGGAAGCGTGTATTTCCCGGGTTCCGGACAGCACCGGCGCCGTGTCGTGCTGCGAAACTCACAATGTTTCCCGTTTGGTCATCGGAGAAGAATGCCACAAACTTGCTTATTTTCTCCTTAATCCTTGACCAGATCACCGTCGACGCGCTATGATCGCTGTCTTCGGAGTGTAGCGCAGCCCGGTAGCGCACCTGGTTTGGGACCAGGGGGTCCAAGGTTCGAATCCTTGTACTCCGACCAGCATTAAGAAAAAAGCCGACAGCGAAAGTTGTCGGCTTTTTTCGTTCTGCGTTGCGTAGGGTGGTCGGCTTGTCCGACCGCGCGTTCAAACCACATATGAACAGCGCTAGCTCTGTCCACCCTGTAGTTGAACGCGCGGTCGGCGGAGCCGACCACCCTACGAATCACCCAGCGCGCTTGGCCAGCAGGGCATTCCCCGCCCGGCTCGCACCCTTGCGGCCCAGCTGCTGCGAGATGAACTGTCCCGCATCCACCACCTGGTCGAGGTCGATGCCGGTCTCGATGCCCAGCCCGTTCATCAGGTACAGCACGTCTTCGGTGGCGACGTTGCCGGTCGCGCCCTTCGCATACGGGCAGCCGCCCAGGCCCGACACCGACGAGTGGAAGATGGCCACGCCGACTTCCATCGCCGCGTAGATATTCGCCAGCGCCTGGCCGTAGGTGTCGTGGAAGTGGCCCGACAGGCGTTCCAGCGGGAATTCCTGCGCCGCGCGCAGCATCACGGCCTGGGTCTGGCGTGCCGTCGCGACGCCGATGGTGTCGGCGATGTCGATTTCATCGACGCCGAGGTCGCGCATGCGGCGCACCACGTCGGCCACGCTGTCCAGCGACACCTCGCCCTGGTAGGGGCAGCCGAAGGCGGTGCTGATCGACGCGCGCAGGCGCAGCTTGTGCGCCTTGGCGGCCTTGGCCACCGGCTCGAAGCGGGCGATCGATTCGGCGATCGAGCAGTTGATGTTCTTCTGCGAAAAGGCTTCCGAGGCCGAGCCGAAGATTACGACTTCATCGGCCTTGCTTGCTAACGCCGCTTCGAAACCCTGCATGTTCGGCGTCAGCGCCGAGTAGATCGTGCCCGGCAGGCGGTCGATGCCGGCCATGACTTCGCTGCTCGTGGCCATCTGCGGCACCCACTTGGGCGACACGAAGGAGGCCGCCTCGACATTGGGGAAGCCGGCGCGCGCGAGCCGGTTCACCAGCTCGATCTTGACGGCGGCGGACAGTGCTTCCTTTTCGTTCTGCAAGCCGTCGCGCGGACCCACTTCGACAATCTTGACCTTCTTCGGCAGGCTGGCTTGCTGGCTCGTTTGCTGACTCATGCTTTCAATATCCTAGATCGCGGTCGACGACGTCGTCGACGGGTTGGCCGCTCTCCAGCTTCGCGATCTTGTCCCGAATCTGGACCACGGCGTCGTGGCGCACGGTGAGCGCCGAAATATGCGGGGTGATGCTGATGCGCGGCTCGTTCCAGAACGGGTGGGGTGCTGGCAGCGGTTCATGGCGGAACACGTCGAGCGTGGCGCCGGCGATGTGGCCGGAACGGATCAGCGTCATCAGGTCGGGTTCGGCCAGGATGGCGCCGCGCGAGACGTTGATGAGATATGCGCCCTGCTGCAGCTTGCCCATGTTGTGGCGGTCGAGCAGGTTGGCCGTCTCGGGCGTGAGCGGCAGCATGCAGACCAGCACGCGGGTGCCGCGCAGGAAGGCATCCAGCCCCTCCTCGCCGTGGAAGCATTCCACGCCCGGGATGTCCTTGGGCGTACGGCTCCAGCCGCGCACCGGGAAGCCGAACAGGCGCATCGCCTCGACCACCGGCAGGCCGAGCTTGCCGAGGCCCATGATCCCGACCGCGAACTCGCTCTTGGGCGTGAGCGGCAGCGGGTCCCACACGCCGTGGCGCGCCTGCTGTTCGTAGTCGTCGAAATGGCGGTAATAGCGCAGCACCGCGTGCGCCACGTACTCCGCCATCTGCACGCCCATGCCGGCGTCGCCCAGGCGCACGATCGGCACCGGCGGCAGGGCCTCGCCCAGCTTGAGCAGGGCGTCGACGCCGGCGCCCATCAGGAAGATCGCACGCACGTGCGCAAGCTGGTCCAGCAGGGCCGGCGTGGGGCTCCACATGACCGCGTAGTCGCATTGGGGCAGGGCCTCGCCCTCCTTCCATGCGATGGTTTCCGCTTGCGGCATGACGGCGGCGAATTCGCGCGCCCATGGCTCGATCACGCCGTCTCCCCGGTACAGGAGTATGCGCATGTCTCCCCCTCTCATTTTTTTATGGTTGTGCGAGCCTCGCTCGTTACGCCGCCTTGAACGCCAGCAGCGGCGCGCCATCCGCCACCTGGTCGCCGACCTGGTACAGCACTTCTTCCACCAGGCCGTCGCTCGGCGCGGAAATCGTGTGCTCCATTTTCATTGCTTCCATGATGACCAGCGGCTCGCCCTTCTTGACTTCCTTGCCGGATGCGGCCAGCACGGCCACCACTTTACCCGGCATCGGGGCGGTCAGGCGCCCACCCGCAGCCTCGGTTTCTCCCGCGTGCGCCATCGGGTCATTGTACGCCAGGGTGACATGGCGGCCACCCGTGAACACGTGGAACAGGTCGCCGTCGCGGCGCACGCTGCCGTGCATCGAGGTCTCGCCCAGGCGGATGGTGAGTTCAGCGCCCTCGTGGCGGACCAATTCGAGGGGCTGGCGCTCGCCGTTGGCATCGATCTCCCAGCCGTGGGCACCGTAGGTCAAGCCTACCTGATAACCAGCTTCGCCGCTGAACTCGTCGGCAAAGGACAGCACGCGGCGGTAGGCGCTGTTCATGCGCCAGCCGCGGGCCTGGGCCCAGGGGTCGGCCGGATTGACCGAGCCGCGCACGGTTTCGCCGCTGCTCAGCGCCAGCGCAGCCAGGGCCAGCGCGCCCAACGGGGCGCTGGTGGGAGCAGGGAACAGCGTATCGCCGTGGCGGTCGATCAGGCCGGTGTCCAGGTCCGCGGTCGAGAAGGCTTCGCCTTCCACCAGGCGCTTCAGGAAAGCGATGTTGGTGGCCAGGCCGACGATCTGGAACTCCGCCAGCGCCTGCGACAGCCGCGCCAGGGCCTGGGTGCGGTCGGCGCCCCAGACGATCAGCTTGGCGATCATCGGGTCGTAGAAAGGAGAAATGGCGTCGCCTTCGCGCACGCCCGAGTCGACCCGCACGGCCGCCGGATTCGTGCCGTCGGCGCCCAGCTGGAACTCGACGGCATGTGGGGTATCCATGTGGCGCAGCGTGCCGATCGAGGGCAGGAAGCCCTTTTCCGGATTCTCCGCATACACGCGGGCTTCGATCGCGTGGCCGTGGATCGCCAGCTCGCCCTGCTTCTTCGGCAGCGGCTGGCCGGCGGCGACACGCAGCTGCCACTCGACCAGGTCGGTGCCGGTAATCATTTCCGTCACCGGGTGTTCCACCTGCAGGCGGGTGTTCATTTCCATGAAGTAGAACGAACCGTCCTGGTTGGCGATGAATTCCACCGTGCCGGCGCCCACGTAGCCGACGGCGCGCGCGGCGTTCACGGCCGCTTCGCCCATCGCCGCGCGGCGGTCCGGGGTCATGCCCGGGGCCGGGGCTTCTTCCAGCACCTTCTGGTGGCGGCGCTGCACCGAACAGTCGCGCTCGTGCAGGTAGACGCAGTTGCCGTGGGTGTCGGCGAACACCTGGATCTCGATGTGGCGCGGACGAATAAGGTATTTCTCGACCAGCACCTTGTCGTCCCCAAAAGAGCTGATCGCCTCGCGCTTGCACGACGCCAGCGCGGCCTCGAAGTCTTCCGAACGCTCGACCACGCGCATGCCCTTGCCGCCGCCGCCTGCACTGGCCTTGAGCAGCACCGGATAGCCGATGCGGTCGGCCTGTTCGCGCAAGAAGCCCGGCTCCTGCTCGTCGCCGTGGTAGCCCGGCACCAGCGGAACGTTGGCGCCTTCCATCAACTGCTTGGCGGCCGACTTCGAGCCCATCGCGCGCATCGAGGAACCCGGCGGGCCGATGAACACCAGTCCCGCGGCCTGCACGGCTTCGGCGAACTCCGCGTTCTCCGACAGGAAGCCGTAGCCCGGGTGGATGGCCTGTGCGCCGGCGGCTTTCGCAACCTCGATGATCTTCTGGCCGCGCAGGTAGCTGTCCTTGGCCGCGCTGGGGCCGATCAGGACTGCCTCATCGCAGACCGCCACGTGTTTCGAGCCCGCATCGGCTTCCGAATACACGGCGACGGTGCGGATACCCATGCGGCGCGCGGTAGCGGCGACACGGCAGGCGATTTCGCCACGGTTGGCGATGAGGATCTTGGTGAACATGCGTTGGTCTTTCGCTTTTTGGTTATCGGTTCGGCGCGGCCGTCTCCCCGGCCGCGTTCACAAAATCAGCAGCCGCAAGCGGCCTTCGGCGCCGACTCCAGCGTCGCCGCACGGGTTTTCAGGCCCAGCTTCTCGAGCAGCACGCGGTCGTCGTCTGCTTCCGGGTTGCCGGTGGTGAGCAGCTTGTCGCCGTAGAAGATCGAGTTGGCGCCGGCCATGAAGCACATCGCCTGCACGGCCTCGCCCAGTTCGCGGCGGCCGGCCGACAGGCGCACGCGCGCCTGCGGCATGGTGATGCGGGCCACTGCGATGGTGCGCACGAATTCGATCGGGTCGAGCTTCTCGATGCCATGCAGCGGCGTGCCCTCGACCTGCACCAGGTGGTTCACCGGCACCGATTCAGGGTAGGGATTCAGGTTGGCCAGCTGGGCGATCAGGCCGGCGCGCTGCTCGCGCGTCTCGCCCATGCCCACGATGCCGCCGCAGCAGACCTTCAGGCCGGCGCTGCGTACGCGGCCCAGGGTATCCAGGCGGTCCTGGTACTCGCGGGTCGAGATCACGTTGTCATAGAAATCCGGCGCGGTGTCGATGTTGTGGTTGTAGTAGTCCAGGCCCGCCTTTTTCAGCTGTTCGGCCTGTCCTTCTTCGAGCATGCCCAGGGTGGCGCAGGTTTCCATGCCGAGCGCCTTTACTTCGCGCACCATGGTTTCCACTTTCTCCATGTCGCGCTCCTTCGGGCTGCGCCATGCGGCGCCCATGCAGAAGCGGGTGGCGCCGCTGGCCTTGGCCTGGCGGGCTGCATCCAGCACGGTGTCGAGGTCGAGGATCTTCTTTGCTTCGACACCGGTGTCGTAGCGCGCCGCCTGCGGGCAGTAGCCGCAGTCTTCCTCGCAGCCGCCGGTCTTGATCGACAGCAGGGTGGCCAGCTCGACGTCGCCGTCGGGGAAGTTGGCGCGATGCGCCTGCTGTGCACGGAACATCAGCTCATTGAAAGGCAGCTCGAACAGGGCCTGCACGTCCTGCAGCGGCCAGGTGACGTGTTCCGGCTGCTTGATGGCGACGGGACGATGCAATGCGATGGTATTCGATTCGGACATCTTGGTTTTCCTTAGGTCTGGACGCGCGGAGAATGCCAGCCCGGCAGCCCCGCTAGGTCGATATGGTCGGCGGCGGCCTGCGCCGTCGCTTGCTCCAGGCGGGGCACGTGGCCCAGCAGTGGCGCCGGAATGCGTTGTTCCAGCGCTTCGATGTTCTCGCGCATGAAGCGCATGTTCGGGTCGACCGTATTGGCGACCCAGCCGGCCAGCACCAGGCCGCGTTCGACGATTGCTTCGACCGTCAACAGGGCGTGGTTGATGCAGCCCAGCCGCAGGCCCACCACCAGGATCACCGGCAGGTTGAGCTGGGCCGCCAGGTCGGCGCTGTCGAAGTCGTCGTTGAAGGGCACGCGGAAACCGCCCACGCCTTCCACCACCACGGCATCCGAAGCCGCCTGGATCTCGGCATAGGCCGCCAGGATCGGCACCGCTTCGATGACCACGCCTTCGAGCGCGGCGGCGATGTGCGGTGCGGCAGCTTCCTTCAGCATGAAAGGCGTCGTGATGTTGCCTGGCAGGTGCACGTTGCCGGCGGCGCGCAGCATGTCGGCGTCTTCGTTGCGCAGCTCGCCATCGATGAGCTCCGCACCCGCGGCGACCGGTTTCATGCCGCAGGCGCGGCGTCCGCTTGCCGCCAGCTTGTGCAGGATGGCGCTGGAGACCAGCGTCTTGCCGATCTCGGTATCGGTGCCCGTCACGAAACAACAGAAGCGCAAGGGCAGGCCTTCGGCGGCCAGCGGTTCAGGTTGCGGCGCGGCGGCCGGGGCGCCGCTGGTCGCGGGGACGGCCACGGCGACGCCTGGCGTCAGCGCCAGTGGCTGGTCCGGCTCGTTCAGGTTTTTCATGCGATGGCCCTTTCCAGTTCGTTCAGCGCGCGCGCCAGTTGCGCCACCTCTGCGTGGGTGTGCGCGGCCGACAGGGTCACGCGCAGGCGCGCCGTGCCCGGCGCCACCGTGGGCGGGCGGATCGCCGGCACCCACAGGCCCTGCTCGTGCAGGGTGGCGGCCACCCGTAGCGCCTCGTCGTTGCTGCCGACGATGACCGGCTGGATCGCCGTATTCGATGCCGGCAGCTGCCAGCGCTGCAGGCGCAGCGCATCCTGCAGATGGTCCACCAGTGCCGTCAGGTGGGCGCGGCGGCGCGCGCCTTCCTCGCCGCCGATGATATCAAGGCTGGCCTGCAGCGCATGGGCCAGCGCCGGCGGCGCCGCCGTCGTGTAGATGTAGGGACGGGCGCGCTGCACCAGCAGTTCGATCACGCTGGCATGCGCCGCGATGAAGGCGCCGCCCACGCCGGCCGCCTTGCCGAGGGTGCCGATGTAGACCAGGTGCGGCGAGCGTACATTGAAGTGCTCGAGCGCGCCGCGGCCGCTCTCTCCCAGTACGCCGAAGCCGTGGGCGTCGTCCACCACCAGCCAGGCGCCGTGGCGCTCGCACAGTTCCAGCAATGCGGGCAGGGGGGCCAGGTTGCCGTCCATGCTGAAGACGCTGTCGGTGACGACGATCTTGGTGCCGGCCGTGCTGGCGCGCAGTTGCGCCGCCAATGCATCGACCTCGCCGTGCGGATAGACCGTGACGCCGGCCCTGGCCAGGCGCGCGCCGTCGATCAGCGAGGCGTGGTTCAGCGCTTCCGAGAAGATCTGCGCGTCGGCGTCGGCGCCGAGCGCGGTGAGCACGGCCAGGTTGGCCATGTAGCCGGTGCACAGGTACAAGGCGCGCGCATGGTCGATATAGGGCGCCATCCACTCGCCGAAACGCGCTTCCAGCAGGGCGTGAGCGCGGCTGTGGCCGCTGACGAGGTGGGACGCGCCGCTGCCGGCGCCATAGCGTTCGGCCCCTTCCTGCAGCGCCGCGATCACGGCCGGGTGCGAAGCCAGGCCGAGGTAGTCGTTGCTGCAGAAGCCGAGCATGTCGCGGCCGTCCACGACCTGGCGCGGCGCGCAGGGGCTGTCGGCCACGCGCAGGCGGCGGGTCAGGCTTTGCGCGGCCAATGCGTCCAGCTTGCGGTCGATGCGGTCGATGAGGTCCATGGTGTCAGCTCGCGATCACCGATTCGAACACCTTCTGCGTGCGCGCGGCCAGGCCGGCGACCTCTTCGTGATCGAGCACGTAGGGCGGCATCAGGTAAACCGTGCGTCCGATCGGACGCAGCAGCAGTTCGTTTTCCACCGCCGTGGTGAAGAAACGGCGCGCGAAGGTCGAGGCGCGCGCCGGGTCGGGCTCCAGCGCGTCGAATGCGAAGATCATGCCGCGCTGGCGGAAGTGATGGGCGCGCTCGTGCTCGGCCAGCGGCGCCAGCGCGATGGTGAGCCTGGTGGCCAGCTCGCGGTTGCGGTTCAACACGTCGTCCTGCTCGAAGATGTCGAGCGTGGCCAGAGCCGCTCGGCAGGCCAGCGGGTTGCCGGTGTACGAGTGCGAATGCAGGAAGCCGCGCGTGATGTCTTCGCTGTAGAAGGCCTGGTAGATGGCGTCACTGGTGAGCACCAGCGAGAGCGGCAGGTAGCCGCCGCTGATCCCCTTGGACAGGCACAGGAAGTCCGGCCAGATCGCCGCCTGCTCGCAGGCGAAAAAGGTGCCGGTGCGTCCGCAGCCGACCGCGATCTCGTCGGCGATCAGGTGCACATGGTGCTCGTCGCACAGCGCGCGCAGCAGCTCCAGGTAGAGCGGGTCGTACATCGCCATGCCGGTGGCGCACTGCACCAGCGGCTCGACGATGATGGCGGCGATCCTGTCGCCGCGCGCCTCGAACAGGGTGCGGACAGCTTGAATAGCGCGGCGGGCCACGTCCTGGGCCGATTCGCCTTCGGTAGCGTTGCGGGCATCCGGCGCCGGCACCACGTGCGCGGCGCGCAGCAGCGGGCCATAGGCATCCTTGAACAGAGGCACGTCGGTGACAGCCAGTGCACCGATGGTCTCGCCGTGGTAGCTGCCCTGCAGGCAAACGAATTCCTGCTTGGCGGCATAACCGGCATTGCGCCAGGCGTGGAAGCTCATCTTCATCGCGATCTCGACCGCCGACGCTCCGTCGGAAGCGTAGAAGGCGTGGCCGAGGTTGTGGCCGGTGAGGGCCGCCAGTTTTTCGGACAGCTCGATCACCGGCTCGTGGGTGAAGCCGGCCAGCATCGCGTGTTCGAGCTTGTCCAGCTGGTCCTTCAGGGCCGCGTTGATGCGCGGGTTGGCGTGGCCGAACAGGTTGACCCACCAGGAGCTGATGCCGTCCAGGTAGCGGCGGCCTTCATGGTCGTACAGCCACGGCCCCTTGCCATGGCTGACCGCGATCAGCGGCACCTCTTCGTGGTGCTGCATCTGGGTGCAGGGGTGCCACACGCTGCGCAGGCTGCGTGCGATCCAGTCGGAAGAGGTCTGCTGCTTCACGGTGGTTCCCATCGATGCTCAGTTCAGCCAGCCCGGCTTGCGCTTCTCGAGGAAGGACGCCACGCCCTCGCGGCCTTCCAGTGAAGCACGGATTTCCGCGATGCGCGTGGCGGTATCCAGCAGCAGCGCGTCGTCCACCTGTTGGCCCACCACCTCGCGCACCAGCTTCTTGGCCTCGCGTACGGCGTTCGGGCTGTTCGTCACCAGGCTCTTCACGATGCCGGCCACGGTGGCGTCCAGCGCCTCGGGGGCGACCACCTCATGCGCGAAACCGATGCGCTGGGCTTCCCGGGCGTCGAAACGCTCGGCCGTAAGGAAGTAGCGGCGCGAAGCCTGCTCGCCCATGGCCTTGATGACATAGGGAGAAATCGTGGCCGGGATCAGGCCCAGTTTTACTTCGGACAGGCAGAAGTGCGCTACCTCGCTGGCCACCACGATGTCGCAGGCCGCCACCAGGCCCATGCCGCCGGCGTAGCAGTCGCCCTGCACCTTGGCGACCGTCGGCTTCGGGCACAGGTAGATGGTGCGCAGCATGTCGGCCAGGCGCGCGGCGTCCTGCTGGTTCTCGCCGTGCGAGTAGCCGGCCATCTTCTTCATCCAGTTCAGGTCGGCGCCGGCGCAGAAGGCCGGGCCGTTCGCGGCCAGCACGATGGCGCGCACCTGTTCGTTGCGGCCGAGTTCATCGAAGGCCAGCGCCAGCTCGGCGATGGCGTGCTCGTTGAAAGCGTTGCGCAGGTCCGGGCGGTTCAGGGTGACGGCGGCCACCTTGTCGTCGATCGCGACGGTGAGAGTCTGGTATTCCATAATGTCAAGTTCCCTTTACATCCGGCGTTACATCCGGAACACGCCGAACTTCGTGTCTTCGATCGGCGCATTCAGCGCGGCCGAAAGTCCCAGGCCCAGCACGGTGCGGGTGTCGGCCGGGTCGATCACGCCATCGTCCCACAGGCGCGCGGAGGCATAGTAGGGATGGCCCTGGTGCTCGTACTGCTCCTTGATCGGCTGCTTGAACGCGGCTTCTTCCTCCGGCGACCACTGGCCGCCCTTGCCTTCGATGCCGTCGCGCTTGACCGTGGCCAGCACGGAGGCCGCCTGGTCGCCGCCCATCACCGAGATGCGCGCGTTCGGCCACATCCACAGGAAGCGCGGGGAGAAGGCGCGGCCGCACATGCCGTAGTTGCCGGCCCCGAAACTGCCCCCGATGATGACGGTGAACTTCGGCACCGATGCGGTGGCGACCGCCGTGACCATCTTGGCGCCGTTGCGGGCGATGCCTTCGTTTTCGTACTTGCGGCCGACCATGAAGCCGGTGATGTTCTGCAGGAACACCAGCGGGATCTTGCGCTGGCAGCACAGCTCGATGAAGTGGGCGCCCTTCAGTGCCGACTCCGAGAACAGGATGCCGTTGTTGGCGATGATGCCGACCTTCATGCCATAAATGTGGGCGAAGCCGCACACCAGCGTGGTGCCGTAGCGCGCCTTGAACTCGTCGAACTCGCTGCCGTCGACCACGCGCGCGATCACTTCGCGCACGTCGAAGGGCTTGCGGGTGTCGACCGGAATCACGCCGTACAGCTCTTCCGGCGCATATTTCGGCTCGGCGCTTTCGCGCAGCGCGCCCTGCACCGGCTTGACGCGGTTCAGGTTCGACACGATGGTGCGGGCCAGCGACAGCGCATGCAGGTCGTCCTTAGCCAGGTGGTCGGCCACGCCCGACAGGCGGGTGTGGACGTCGCCGCCGCCCAGGTCTTCGGCGGTGACCACTTCGCCGGTGGCCGCCTTTACCAAGGGAGGGCCGCCCAGGAAGATGGTGCCCTGTTCCTTGACGATGATCGATTCGTCGCTCATCGCCGGGACGTAGGCGCCGCCGGCCGTGCAGGAACCCATCACCACGGCGATCTGCGGAATGCCTTTCGCCGACAGGTTCGCCTGGTTATAGAAAATGCGGCCGAAGTGGTCGCGGTCCGGGAACACGTCGTCCTGGTTCGGCAGGTTGGCGCCGCCCGAATCGACCAGGTAGATGCAGGGCAGGTGGTTCTGCTCGGCGATCTCCTGGGCGCGCAGGTGCTTTTTCACCGTCATCGGGTAGTAGGTGCCGCCCTTGACGGTGGCGTCGTTACAGACGATCACGCATTCCTGGCCTGCCACGCGTCCAATGCCGGTAATGATGCCGGCGGCCGGGGCCGCGCCTTCGTACATCTCATAGGCGGCCAGCTGGGAGAATTCGAGGAAGGGCGTGCCCGGATCGAGCAGCATCTGCACGCGGTCGCGCGGCAGCAGTTTCCCGCGCGCGAGGTGCTTGGCGGACGCGGCTTCACCGCCGCCTTGCGCCACTTGCGCGACCTTGGCGCGCAAATCGTCGACAATGGCCTGCATGGCCGCGGCATTCGCCTTGAAGTCTTCGCCGCGCGGGTTGAGTTTGCTCTCGATCTGGGGCATCGCCGTCCTCTGTTGTCTCTTGCGTTTTGTTTACTTGGGGAAACTACCGTCCACGTAGTACCAGCGCGGCATCCGGGTGTCCGGGTCCGGCTCGCGCAGGAAACGGCTCACTTCGTGCAGCCGGTGCGCCCGTCCGCCCACCTTGAAGCGGGCCACGAATTCCACGGTATCGCTGTCTGGATCGTCCGCTGAATTTACTTTACGTTGACGTAAACGTAAAGCAGATTTTACCTCAAGTCCTAGCCAGCGAATCGGCTCTTTCTCATCGATGACGGGGTCGCGCGGACGGGTGCTCGGGTGCCAGGTCGCCAGCAGATAGGCTTCGTTTTTCTGGACGTAGGCGGTGTAGCGCGATCGCATCAGGGCCTCGGCCGTGGGTGGCAGGGCGTTACCCGCGATGAAAGGGCCGCAACAGGCGGCCGGCGACGGCCCGCCGCAGGGGCAGGCCTCGGAAGTGGTCGTTTTGGACATGGCCGTCATTATCTGCCATTTTCAATGGCGGCACGGGAGCCGGGCATCCGTGGCGGATCAGCCGCCCAAGCGCAGGCCATCCAGCGCGAAGGGCGGCGCCTTGCCCTGCATCGCCCCCGCCAGCAGGCTGGCGCTGCCGCAGGCGAAGGTGAAGCCGAGCGGGCCGTGGCCGACGTTCAGCCACAGGTTGCCGTAGGGCGTGGCGCCGATGATCGGCGCGCTGCTCGGGGTGGCGGGGCGCAGGCCGGCCCACACCGACAGCTTCGAGTAGTCGGCTGCGCGCGGCATGGTTTCCTTCACCTGGCGCGTCAGGCCGTCGACGCGCTTCCGGTTGTGGCTGAGGTCTTCTCCCACCATGTCGACCATGGCCGCCACCCGCAGCTTGTCGCCGATGCGCGCATACAGCACCTTGCGCTCGAAGTCGGTCACGCTGATCTCCGGCGCCACGTCGTCGGCGCGGATCGGGGCCGTCAGGCTGTAGCCCTTCAGTGGATACAGCGGCAGCGCGATGCCGACCGTATCGGACAAGCTACGGCTCTGGATGCCTGCCGCCAGCACATAACTGTCGGCGGACAAGCTGCCCTGGTCGGTCTCGATGCCGGTGATGCGGCCGCCGCGCCCTTCCTGGGCCAGCAGGCGGCGCGCTTCGGCGTTGACGAAACCATGGAAATTCGGGTGGGCGCGAAGGCGTTCGGCCAGCGCCAGGCAGAAGGCGTGGCAGTCGGCCACCGCTTCGCCGCTGTTGTAGATGCCGCCGGCCAGCAGGGGTTCGGCCGCCGCCAGCGAGGGTTCGCGCGCGGCGCATTGCGCGGCGGTCCAGACATCGCCGGCGCCGGCCTTGCCGGCCGCCTTCTCGAACACGTCGCGCGAGCGGTAGACCACCAGCTTGCCGGCGTCGCGCCAGTCGAACTCCTCGAGCGGGATGGTGAGCTCGAGCTGCTTCATGCCCTGGCGCGACAGCTCGCCCAGCTCCAGCAGCTTGGCCGTGGTCTTGCGGTTGACGTCGGCGCGGCAGTGCGCCAGGAAGCTGGCCAGCCAGCGGTACTGGCGCAGGTCGGCCTCGGGGCGGAAGTGCAGCGGCCCCGTGTCCTGGAACATCCAT
Source organism: Telluria sp. ZB4P34 (assembly GCF_059686055.1). Taxonomy (NCBI): domain Bacteria; kingdom Pseudomonadati; phylum Pseudomonadota; class Betaproteobacteria; order Burkholderiales; family Oxalobacteraceae; genus Telluria; species Telluria sp. ZB4P34. The sequence continues at coordinate 34,162 of NZ_JCASIF010000013.1, forward strand.
TGCAGGGCTTTCAGCGGGACGCCCTCGTCGGCCAGGGGCGACACATAGCGGTAGCTGAGCTGGCCGCCGTTGCCGTAGCTGGACCCGCTGCCCACGCCTGGTGCGCGTTCGAGGACGGTGACGCGGTAGCCGGCTTCCGCCAGCCACCAGGCCGACGTGAGGCCGACCACGCCGCCACCGATGACAATTACTTGCTGCATCCTGCACTCTTCTTGTTGGTTACGTGGGTGGAGCTTAGGCCCCCGGCCTGGCCAGGGCCAATGAAAGTCGCGCCGGGCGCCATAACCGGCATATATGTACGCTTTTGTGGTCGGTTTGGCATCAGCTCGATGCGCGTTGGCCGACGATCGCGTGGCGATACAGCGCCGTGAGGATCCGTTCCTCGTAGCGCGCCATGGCCGAATAACGTCCGTTCTGCTGTTCCGGATCCGCCGAGCTACCGCCCGTCAGGACGATCATGCCGTTGCCGCGCGCGGCATCCAGCGCGAACACCGAGCGTAAACCATAGGCTTCGCCCAGGTGGCCGAGCGCCTCGAATCCGCCGCCTTCGACCAGGCCCATGCCCGGACGGTCGGGGAAATGCTGGTTGCCGAGACCCCAGGCACGGTACAGGCCGTTCAGGGTGTCGCCGTTGCCGCCATTGCCACTGCGGCCATCATGGGTCCAGTGGCGCGCGAACATGCGCTCGAGCGTGGCGCGCTGGAACAGGCGGGTGGTCCCATGGACGCCGCCATTCATCAGCATGCGCATCACCACGCCCATGCCGGTGGCTGAAATGCGCAGGCCGCCGGTCGGGCTGAACGGCGTGGCATTGCTGCCGGGCGCCGCGGTGGCGGTACCGGCAGGCAGCACCGGCGCCCTGGCGCCGTAGTCGTCCACCTGCGGGATCCACGGCCCGGCCGCATTCCAGATCTCGGTGTCGACCGTGCGCTTGCGGTACAGCGTCGCGAGATTGTCCAGCGCACCAGGGGCCAGGCCCGCCGGGTTGTAGCCTGCCTGGATGCCGAGCGGCTGGAACAGCAGGCGCTCCATCAGGCGGTCGAAACGCTCGCCCGTGATGCGCTCCATCACGGTGCCGATCACGCCCCAGGCCAGGTTACAGTAAGTGAAGTAGTCGCCCGGGCCGGCGCGGTCGGACCACATCTTGCCTTCGCCGTACAGCGCGCCGCCCGGCACCAGCACGTCTTTCAGCGACACCGGCAGCTGCCAGGAATAGCCGGCATCGTCGCGCAGCGACGAGGTATGGGTGAGCAGGGTGCGCAGCGTGACGGGGCGTCCCGGGAAGTGCGGGTTGCGCACGCTGTAGCCGAGGTAGTCCGACACGTCGGCATCGAGCTCCAGGCGGCCCGCTTCCACCAGGCGCATCAGGCCCAGCGTGGTCATCATCTTGGAAATCGACGCGATGCGGTACAGCGACTCCGGCGTGGCGGGACGGTCGGGCAGGGGGCTGCCGCCGCCGTTGCCACCATCCTTGCCGATATAGCGGCGTCCGAAAGCCTGCTGGTACACCGGCTGTCCCGCCCGCATCGCCAGCACGGACAGGCTGGCCAGCTGCATGGCCGGGTCGTTGGCAATGGCGGCCAGTTCGGCGTCGAGGGCCTGGCGCACGGCGGCCGGGAGGGCGGGCGTGGCAGCGGGCGAAGGCGGCGCCGCGAACAGGGGCTCGACCGTGCCCAGCAGGGCCATGCCCAGCAAGCTTCGCCTGCGCTCGTTCATCCCGACTCCTTTCGCCACCACGGCCTGTTATCTGTGAAATGTGCTACCTGTTCCGGTCGAGGATACGGAGTGACAGGGAAGATTGCCAAATGAATAGCCGTAGCCTTGGCATAACCCTTTTATATTGGCATCAAGTGGTATGCTCATAAGCCAGGAGAATGCATATACGAAGCTTTTTCATGGACCCTGCCGCGCCGGTAATGCAGGTTGCCATTACACTTTCCGTCACACCTGAACGATACCGATGACGACAACCAGCCCTGCCTTCCAGGTCGACCTGAACGACAACTCGCCACTGTACATGCAGCTGGCGCGCAAGCTCGCGCAAGACGTGCGCGACGGGCGTTACCAGGCCGACCAGGCCTTGCCTTCGGAACGCACGCTGTCCGAGCAGCTCGACGTCTCGCGCGTTACCGCCCGCAAGGCGATCGACCAACTGGTCGAACAGGGCCTGGTGGTGCGCCGGCGCGGTTCCGGTAATTACATCGCGCCGCGCATCGAGCAGCCCTTGTCCGACCTGTCGAGCTTTTCCGAGCAGCTCCAGCAGCGCGGCTATACGCCCAGCAGCCACTGGCTGCGGCGCGAGGTCCTGCAGGCCGACGCAGACGAGCAGCTGTCGCTCGGCCTGTCGCCGCACACGCGCGTGGCCCGCCTCGAGCGCCTGCGCCTGGCCGACGGGGTGGTGATGGCTTATGAAATCAGCGTGATCCCGGCCACCGTGCTGCCTCGTCCCGAGAACGTCGGCGGCTCGCTGTATTCCCACCTGTCCAAGACCGGGCACATGCCGGTGCGCGCGTTGCAGCACCTGCGCGCGATGAACGCGTCCGCCGAACTGGCGGCGCGCCTCGACGTGCCGGAAGGCCGCGCGGTCCTGTACATCACCCGCGTCGGCTACCTGGAATCGGGCGAGCCGGTGGAGCTGACCCATTCCTACTGCCTGAGCGACCACTACGACTTCGTCGCCGAATTGCGCCGGCCGGGCGTCTAAGGACCCTCATGGCTCCGTCGCATCGTCTTGCCCTGGGGCTGTCGGTCGCCCGGCAGCATAACTTTTCGGCATGATGACGGGCGCAGCTTTCATGGGCCTCTTGCGACAATTGGTATTACACTGGTTTCATCGATCACTCCGCACCAAAGAAGACAGGCAATGCTGAAAACCGAAACCCCGGCCCAGGACCATGCGTCCCTCGACCAGTACCCGACCGTGGATCTGGTCAACGTGCTGGTCGACGACCAGCTCAATGCGGTCAAGGCCGTGCGCGCCGCCGCGCCGCGCATCGCCGCCGCCGTCACCGCCGCGCTGCCGCGCGTGGAAGCGGGCGGGCGCCTGGTCTACGTCGGCGCCGGCACCTCGGGCCGCCTGGGCGTGCTCGACAGCGTCGAGCTGTACCCGACCTTCTCATGGCCGCACGAGCGCGCGGTGGCGCTGCTGGCCGGCGGCCTGGAAGCGATGTTCGTCGCGGTCGAAGGCGCCGAGGACGACTTCGACCAGGGCGCGGCCGACCTGCGCAAGGTGGACGTGGGCCCGAACGACGTGGTGCTCCTGATCGCAGCCTCGGGCTTCACTCCGTATGTACTGGGCGCCTTGCAAGCCGCGCGCGCAGCGGGCGCGCTGACGATCGGCTTCGCCAACAATGCCGACGCCCCGGTGGCGAATGAGGCCGAGATCGGCGTCACGCTCGATACCGGCCCGGAAATCATTTCCGGCTCCACCCGCCTGAAGGCCGGCACGTCGCAAAAGATCGCGCTGAACACGTTTTCGAGTGCGCTGATGGTCCGCCTGAACAAAGTCTATGGCAACCTGATGGTAGACTTGAAGGCGACCAACGCCAAGCTGGTGCGGCGCGCCGTCCGCCTGACCGTGTTCGCCACCGGCGCCGACGAGGCGGCCGCGCAGGCGGTGCTGGAGCAGTGCGGCTACCACGTCAAGACCGCAGTGGTGGCCCTGATCAAGCAAACCGGCGTCGAGCAGGCGCAGGCGCTGCTGGAAGCCGCGCACGGCAGCGTGCGCGACGCCATCGCGTAATACCCAACTAAGACGCAACTGAGACGCAACTGAGACGCAACTGAGGCGCAACCGAGATTCGTCCGATGCGCACCCGGGGTGCGCATCACCTGCCGACCACGAAAGACCTATGCAGACTTCGCTCGACAAACGTTCGTCCACTGCCAGCCCGTCGCAGTCCAATCCGTGGTCCTGGATACCATCGCTGTACTTCTCGCAGGCCATCCCCTATGTGGTGGTGATGAGCCTGTCGGTCATCATGTACAAGGACATGGGCGTGTCGAACTCCGATATCGCCTTCTACACCAGTCTGCTGTACCTGCCCTGGGTGATCAAGCCCCTGTGGTCCCCGGTCGTCGACATGTTCGGCACCAAGCGCCGCTGGACCGTGTTGCTTCAGCTGGGCGTGGCCGCCTCGCTGGTGGCGGTGGGCCTGTCGCTGCAGCTGCCGAACTTCTTCATTGCCAGCCTCGCCGTGATGTGGGTGATGGCCTTCAGTTCCGCCACCCACGACATCTCGGCCGACGGCTTCTACATGCTCGGCCTGCGCCAGCAGCAGCAGGCGGCCTTCGTCGGCGTGCGCTCCACCTTCTACCGCCTCGCCACGCTGTCGGTGCAGGGGCCGCTGGTGGTGCTGGCCGGTTACCTGGCGACCCGGCTTGGCAGCGTCCACCAGGCCTGGTCGATCGTGTTCTTCGTGCTCGCCGCCTTCTTCTTCGCGGCCTTCCTGTGGCACCAGCTGATCCTGCCCAGGCCGGACAGCGACCACAAGGTGCCGAGGACCAGCAATCCCCTGCGCGACTTCTTCGTCACCTTTGCCCTGTTCTTCCGCAAGCGCGACATCTGGCTGATCATCGGCTTCATCCTGACCTTCCGCCTGGGCGAAGCGCAGCTGCTGAAACTGGTGGCGCCCTTCCTGAAAGACCCGCTGGCCGCAGGCGGCCTGGGGCTCACCACCGAGCAGTACGGCATCGCCTACGGCACCATCGGCATCGCCTTCCTCACCATGGGCGGCCTGGCCGGCGGCTACCTGATCTCGCGCCTGGGCCTGAAGCGCTGCCTGTGGGTGATGGTGTTCGCGATCCACCTGCCGGACCTGGTGTTCGTCTACCTGTCGCAGACCCAGCCGACCAGCTTCGCCCTGGTGTGCAGCGCGCTGGCGGTCGAGCAGTTCGGCTACGGCTTCGGCTTCACCGCGATGATGCTGTACATGATCATGGTCTGCGAGGGCGAGCACAAGACCGCCCACTACGCGATCTGCACCGGCTTCATGGCCCTCGGCATGATGGTTCCCGGCATGTGGAGCGGCGACCTGCAGGAATACCTCGGCTACAAGAATTTCTTCATCTGGGCCTGCCTGTCGACCATCCCGGCCTTCATCATGGCGGCGCTGGTGAAGATCGATCCGGAATTCGGAAAGAAGTAGGGTGTTCGGCTTCGCCGAACGCGCGTTCAACAAGGGCATGAACAGTGGTCGCGTCCATTCATGTGCTGATTGAACGCGCGGTCGGCGAAGCCGACCACCCTACAACATCAAGGTATGGAGACCCTGCAGCAATGCCCGACGCCCCCGTGCGCCTGACCTCGCTCGACGCCTTCCGCGGCTTTACCATTGCCGCGATGGTGCTCGTGAATAATCCGGGCGACTGGGGCAACCTGCATGCGCAGCTGGCCCACGCCAGATGGCATGGCTGGACCTTCACCGACTGCATCTTCCCCTTCTTCCTGTTCATCGGCGGCGTCGCCATGACGCTCTCGCTCGGCCGCCTGGCGGCAGGCGGCGCCGACAAGCCGCGCCTGCTGGCCAAGCTCGCCAGGCGGGCCGCGCTGATCTTCCTGATCGGCTTCCTGCTGAACCTGATCCCGCGCTTCGACTTCGACAGCGTGCGCATCCCCGGCGTCCTGCAGCGCATCGCCCTGTGCACGCTGCTGGCCGCGCCGCTCGTCGTCTATCTCGGCTGGCGCGCGCAGCTGGCCGTGATCGCGGCGTTGCTGGCGCTGTACACGGCCCTGATGCTGTGGGTGCCGGTGCCTGGCATCGGCGCCGGCGTGCTGGAGCCGGGCAAGGACTTCGGCGCCTGGATCGACCGCATGGTCCTCGATGGCCACCTGTGGGTGCAATCGAAGACCTGGGACCCGGAAGGCCTGGTCAGCACCATCCCGGCCCTGTGCAGCCAGCTGTTCGGCGTGCTCGCCGGCCGCGTACTGGCCGCGAACCTGCCGCGCATCGAGCAGGCCGTGTGGATGCTGTTCGCCGGCCTGGTGTTCCTGGCGCTGGGCTCGAGCCTGGATGCGCTGCTCATGCCGATCAACAAGAGTCTGTGGACGGTGTCGTACTGCCTGTGGATGACCGGCTGGGCGCTGCTTGCCTTCGGCAGCGTCTACTGGCTGCTCGACGCCAATCCCCATGCCCGCGTGCGCGAGCGCGCCGCCGCCTGGGCCAGGCCTTTCGTCATCTACGGCATGAACGCGCTGTTCATCTTCGCGTTCTCCGGCTTCGTGGCCAAGATGCTCGGTTTTATCAAGCTGGTGCAGCCGGACGGCAGCCAGCTCTCGCTCGGCCGCACGCTGTATGCGCCGATCGCGGCGCTGCCGCTGGGCGCTGCCAACACATCCCTGTTATACGCCATCCTTTTCAACGCCTGCATGTTCGCGATCGCGTATGGCATGTGGCGCAAAGGGTGGTTCGTCAAAGTCTAGAACAACTATGAAGGAGGCGATTTGAAGCCCAATCTGCATAAACGCGCATTCACGCTTGGCGCCATGACCGGTGCGCTGGCGCTGGCCGGATTCCTCACCGCCTGCACCACGCAGCCGACCGCCCCCGACGGCGCGGGCACGGCCGCGGGCTCGGCCGATACGCCGCCGCCGGCCCCGCGCGAATTCCGCGCCGCCTGGGTGTCGACCGTCGCCAACATCGACTGGCCCAGCAAGCCGGGCCTGCCGAGCGGCCAGCAGCAGGCGGAAGCCATCGCCATCCTCGACCGCGCGGTCGCGCTCAAGCTGAACGCGATCGTGCTGCAGGTGCGCCCGGCGGCCGACGCGATCTACCCGTCGAAGATCGAGCCGTGGACGGAATACCTGACCGGCGCCCAGGGCAAGCCGCCCATGCCGATGTACGACCCGCTTGCGTTCTGGATCAAGGAAGCCCATGCGCGCGGCCTCGAGCTGCACGCCTGGTTCAATCCCTACCGCGCGCGCCACGACAATGCGCGCTCGCCGAGCGCCCCGAACCACATCACCAACGCCATCCCGTCCGCGGTCAAGCGCTACGGCAAGTTCATGTGGATGGACCCGGGTGAAGAAGCCGCGTCGAAGCAGACCATGGACGTGATCCTCGACGTGGTACGCCGCTACGACATCGACGGCGTGCACATCGACGATTATTTCTATCCGTACCCGATCCCCGCGCCGGAAGTGGCGGGCAACGCAGCGGCCCTCGACGGCAAGCCGGCAAGCGCCCCCGAACTCGACTTCCCCGACGGCCCGGCCTGGGAGCGCTACCTGGCAAGCGGCGGCAAGCTCGATCGCCCGTCCTGGCGCCGCGACAACGTCAACCGCCTGATCGAGGCCATGTACAAGGGCATCCATCGCGAGAAGAGCTGGGTGCGCTTCGGCATCAGCCCCTTCGGCATGGGCCGTCCGGACCGCCGCCCGCCGGGCATCTCGGGCTTTTCCCAGTACGACAAGCTGTATGCGGACGCCGAGCTGTGGCTGGAGAAGGGCTGGCTCGACTACTTCGTGCCGCAACTGTACTGGCCGATCAAGCAGACCGCCCAGTCCTATCCGGTGCTGCTCGACTACTGGATTTCGCAGAACCCGCAGGGCCGCCACATGTGGCCCGGCCTGTTCACCAGCCGCATCGGCGCGCCGCCGCCGACCCTGAACTACGAGCCGCAGGAAATCGTGGACCAGATCGCGCTGACGCGCCAGCGTCCGCTGGCCACCGGCCACGTCCACTTCAGCATGGTGGCGCTCACGCAGAACCGTAAGGGCATCAGCGACCAGCTGCGCGCCACGACCTATAACGGCCAGGCGCTGGTACCGGCGACCACCTGGCTGAAGTCGGACGGCCCCGGCACGCCGCTGGTAGCGGCCAAGCGCGGCAAGGACGGCGTGCAGCTGCAGCTCAAGGCCGGCAAGTCGACAGCCCTGTATGCGATCTGGGCGCGCCACGGTGGCGAGTGGCGCTTCTCGGTGGCGCCGGCCGTACGCGCGAACTGGACCGTGGCGGACGACGCGAAGCTCGGCGCCGCCGACCTGGTGGTCGTGAGCGCGGTCGACCGTCTCGGCAACGAAGGCGCGCGCGTGCATGCATGGCGCAAGCCGTCATAATATTGAACGGCAGCGGATGAACATCGCTGCATAAGCTTTGTTCATGCAAGGACCGCCAGCATTCATTGGCTGCCGGCGGACCGACAACGTACACTCGCGGGCTATGCGACATCCCGAACAGCAGCAAGATCACGAACTCGGCCTCGGCATCGATGCCGGCGGCACCCAGACCCGCTGGGCCCTCGCGGCGCCCGGCGGCCGTATCCTTGCCGAAGGCACGGTGGGCGGCCTGTCGGCCCTGCAGATGGGCAGTGCCGAGGGACGCGAAGCCGTGCAGGCCACCTTCGGCGCCATCGCAGGGGCCGTGCTGGCGCATGGCCGCCCGGTTGCCGTGCGCGCCGGGGTGACCGGCTATGGCGGCGACGGCGGTCCCCTGCAGCGCTGCCTGGCCGAACTGCTCGGCCTCGATCCGAAGGCGGTGGTGCTGAGCAACGATATCGAAATCGCCTACCTCGCCAGCTTCCAGCCGGGCGAGGGCTACCTGGTGTACGCGGGCACCGGCTCGATCGGCGCCTTCATCGACGCCGGCGGCGGCTTTCACCGCGCCGGCGGGCGCGGCGTGGTGCTGGACGACGGCGGCGGCGGCTTCTGGATCGCGCGCGAAGCGCTGCGCCACATCTGGCGGATCGAGGACGAGCATCCCGGCGCCTGGGAAGCCTCGCCCATGGCGCATGCCGTGTTCCAGCACGTGGGGGGCTCGGACTGGTCGTTCTCGCGCCAGTTCATCTACGGCCGCGAACGCGGCGAGGTCGGCAAGCTGGCGATCGCGGTCGCCGCGACCGCCGAGCGCGACCCGGCGGCCGCCGCCATCCTGCGCGAAGCGGGCCGCGAACTGGCCCGCCTGGCCATGGCACTGGTGAGCCGCTTCGGCCCGCGCCCGGTGGCGCTGGCCGGCCGCGCCGCCGAACTGCATCCGACGATCGTCCAGAGCATGCGCGCGGCGCTGCCGCCCGATACCATTCTTACCCAGACCGGCATGCGCGCCCATTACGCCGCCGCGCGCCTGGCAGCCGACCCGACCCGTGGCGCCGCCCCATGATTGCGCCACCCGATAACACAGGATTGCCCCCGATGAAAAACCTGATCGTTCCCGTCATTCTCGCCTTGCTGGCAGGCTGCACCACCACCCCGGTCGCCCCGGTCGGTCCGAAGATCGACACCACCTACACGGCCAAGGGCCAGTCGAGCCGCGCGCGCTTCCTGGTGCTGCACTACACGGTGTCGGACAATCCGACCTCGATCAAGATCCTGACCGAGCAGCAGGTAAGTTCCCACTACCTCGTCACCAACCACCCGCAGCCGATCATCTACCGGTTGGTGGACGAGAACCGCGCGGCCTACCATGCCGGCGTCTCGAGCTGGAAGAACTACACGCAGCTGAACAACAGCTCGATCGGCATCGAGATCGTAAACCCGGGCTGGACCGCAACGCCCGAGGGCGGCAGGATGTTCTATCCCTTCCCGCAGGCCCAGATGGACGTGCTGATCCCGCTGCTGAAGGACATCGTGCAGCGCCATGGCATCGCGCCCGAGAACGTGGTGGGCCACAGCGACATCGCGCCGCAGCGCAAGCAGGATCCGGGTCCGCTGTTCCCGTGGGCGCGCCTGGCCCGGGAAGGCCTGGTGCTGTGGCCGGACGCTAACCGCGTTGCTGCCGTACGCCCGATCTTCAATGCGACCCTGCCCGATATCTTCTGGTTCCAGCGCAAGCTGGCCACCCATGGCTACGCCATCCAGCAGACCGGAATGCTGGACCAGCAGACCCGCACCGTGCTGCAGGCTTTCCAGATGAAATACCGCCCGGCCGACTTCGCCGGTAATCCGGACGCCGAAACCGCCTCGCTGCTCGAAGTGCTGACCACGCCGGCCAATGCGCCGCTGCCCGTGATTTCCACACCGATGACGACCTCGCCGGTGCCGGCGCTGCCGCCGGCGACTCCGCCTGCGCCCGTGGTGCCGGAAACCGCCCCGGCCCCGGCCGCCCCGCTGCCCGTGCCGAATCCGGCCGTGCCTGTGCCGCTGCCGACGCCGGCCTCTCCGACCGTGCCGGCGATGCCGGCGGTCCCTGCCGCGGCGCCCGCCACGGGAGCGCCCGCCGGCCCAGTTGCCGGGAACACGCCGTGACCGTCGCCGCAGCCATGTTTTCCCTGTATCCTTCGGAAAATCCGCGCCGTGCGCGGATTCTCTACTGAAGGATAAAAGCGATGCGCCTGCGCCATATCGAAGTTTTCCACGCCATCATGCAGGTCGGCACCATCAGCGGTGCCGCCCAGGTTCTCCACATCTCGCAGCCGGCGGTGACGAAAGTCCTGCAGCATGCCGAGCTGCAGCTGGGCATGCCCTTGTTCGAGCGGGTGCGCGGCAAGCTGTATCCGAAACCGGAAGCGCACCGCCTGTTCGCCGAAACCGAGAAGCTGAACCGCGACCTGCAGGGCATCCGCCGCCTGGCGGCCAGCCTGAAAGGCCGCGCGGTGGAGACCGTGCGCCTGGTATCGACGCCGACCATCGCGATCAGCGTGCTGCCGCAGGCGATGACGATGTGGCGCCGCGACTTCCCGCAGGCGCGCTGCGAACTGGCCACCCACCACACGAGCGAGATCGTGAACGCGCTGCGCCTGGGCGAAGCCGACCTGGCGCTGTCGCTGCAGGACCCGCGCCATCCGGGCATCGTGGCCGAGCCGATCGCGCACGGCAATCTCACCGTGATGGCCCCGCGCGGCACCTGGACCGAGGAAGAACTGTCGACACCCTTCGGGGCCGAAGGCCTGAGCGGGGAACTGATCGGCCTGACCGACGGCGACCCGCTGGGCGAGATCGTCGTGGCGGCCTGCGAGGCCCAGGGCGTGCAGCCGGTCTACCACACCGTGGTGCAGACCTACCAGATCGCCCGCTCGCTGGTGGAAGCCGGCGCCGGCCAGGCCGTGCTGGACCCCTTCACCGCCGCCTCGGCCGACCCGGCCAAGGTGCAGTGCCGTCCGTGGTCGCCCGCGATGCACGTGCACCTGTATCTCCTGAGCGCCAGCCATTCCCCCTTGTCGCACGGGGCGCGGGAGCTGGCCAACTGTATCGGCGCGACCGCGCGCGCCTGTCTCGACAAATCCGATTCATGACCTCGACCGGGCCGCAACAGGCTGTCGCCAGCGAAGACATCGCCGGCAGCCCTGAATTCCGCCATCTCACCAGCATCGACGGCATCGCGATCGACCTGCGCTATGCCACCAGCAACAACTTCGTCGGCCGCGACCTGTATTCGCCCTTCGATTGCGCCTGGCTGCACCGCGACGCCGCCGAAGCCTTGGAACAGGTCGTGGCCCGGCTCAGGGAGCGCCATCCCGGCCTCACCCCCCTGGTGCTCGACGCCCTGCGCCCCCAGCGCGTGCAGCAGCAGCTGTGGGACGCGCTCGAAGGCACTGGCCTGCAGATGTACCTGGCCAATCCCGCGCGCGGCTCGATCCACTCCTATGGCATGGCGCTCGACATCACCCTGCTCGACGAGAACGGCCGCGAGCTCGACATGGGCACCGGCTTCGACGACATGACCGAGCTGTCGCACCCGGCGCTGGAAGAAGGTTTTCTCACGGCCGGCAAGCTCACCGATGAACAGGTCGGGAACCGACGCCTGCTGCGCGAGGCGATGCTGGAAGCCGGCTTCTTCGGCATCAACACCGAGTGGTGGCACTTCGATTGCGGCGACCGCGAGCTGGTGCGCGCCACTTACCGCCGCGTGCTCTGATGCGAAACGCAGGCCGCCTGTCCACGTTTTCCCTTGGTCGCTGGCTGCGCGGCGCGATCGCCGCGGCCTGCCTCGCCGCTGCTCCGCAGCTGCTCGCCCAGTCGGTTGCCCTGAGCTTCGACGACGGTCCTGGCCTGGAGGCGACCCCGCGCCTGTCGCCGCAGGCGCGCAACGAGGCGATGCTGGCGGCGCTGGCCCGGCACAAGGTGAAGGCCGCGCTGTTCGTCACGGCCGGCCGCGGCGCCGTCAAGCCGGAAGGGCTGGCGCTGGCGCGCGCCTGGGGCGAGGCCGGGCACGTGCTGGCCAACCACACCATGACCCACCCGGACCTGAACAAGGCCGCGACCACGCTGGCGCAGTACCAGCAGGAGGTGCTCGATTGCGAGCGCGTCCTGTCCACGCTGTCCGGATACCAGAAATGGTTCCGCTTCACCTACCTGCGCGAAGGGAATACGCCGGAAAAGCGCGACGGCATGCGCGCCTTCCTGCGCGAGCAGGGCTACCGCAACGGCTACGTCACGCTCGACACCAGCGACTGGCGGCTGAACGACAAGCTGGTCGAGGTGCTGACAAAGGATCCCCGGGCGAACGTCGAACCGATCCGGCAAGCCTACCTGTCGCACATCCGCCAGCGCGCACTGGCCTACCGCGCCCTGTCGCAGCGGCTGCAGGGCAGGGACATCGCGCAAGTCATGCTGATGCACCATAACCTGATCAATGCGCTGTGGCTGGACGACGTGATCCGCCAGTTCCGCGAGATGGGCTGGACCATCGTCACGCCGGCCGAAGCCTATGCCGATCCGGTCTACCGGCTGGAACCGCAGCGCACCGCGCCCGGCCAGAGTCTCCTGATCTCGATGGGGCGCAGCCTCGGCCTGGGCACCCAGGACATCGGCCTGCGCCTGATGGACGACGGCGACGCCGAGATCGAGGCGCTGGGGCAGCAGGGCTTGTAGAGCGGAAATTGTATGGTTGATATTTCTTGTATATCATCAACCATCCTTTCCCCCTTTCCCTGCGAGCCATGAGCCTGTGGACGATCTCCATCCTTGACCAGCAGGACCTGCTGGACAGTCCCACGAAGTCGCTGATCGACGCCAACGTCCGGTACGTGATGCAGTACCTGGACCGCTTCATCGACTGGAAGGGTACGCTCGACGTGGTGGTACGGATCAAGTCCCACGCCGATCTCGAGCGTGAGCTGGGCTGGAAGATGGATGGCATCATCCCGGCCACCGAGATGTCGTGGGTGATCGACACGAGCGATCCCAAGGGCACCAGCAAGAGCAATTTCGTCGAAATGAAGACCGGCGTGGACGTGAACGGCGACGCGTCCGATGCCGGCTTCACGATCTATCTCGGCAAGGACGGGACGATCCGCAACTACGGCTTTCCGGTCTGGCTTGACCCCGCACCCGGCGCACCCGGCGCGGCAGGATCGGCCGCAAATTCGGCCGCCGTCCCGGCCGGCGCCCACGACTTCATTTCGATTGCCTTGCATGAAGTGCTGCACACGCTGGCCTTCGACCAGGCTAACCTGTCCTTCAGCACGCTGGGGCGGCAAGTGGTGCAGCGCGACGGCGTCTATTATTTCGAAGGCAAGGCCACGGTGGCGCTGCTCGGCGCGCCGCTCGCCTTCGATGCGGTCGGCCACGTGATCAGCGCGAAGACGCCGGCCTACGCCGTCAGCGGGATGATGGGCGACCAGGGCAACTACGAGCAGAACCGCTGGGACATCGGACGGATCGAACTGGCGGTGCTGGAAGACCTGGGCTTCGACGTCCATGCGTCCCATGCCGGCCTGCCTTACACCGACCTCGACGACAAGGCGCCGCACCTGGTCGGCGGCGACGGCGCCGACCGGCTGTACGGCGACTTCCACGCCAACGTCCTCGAGGGCGGGGCCGGCGACGATGTGCTGGACGGAGGCGCGGGCATCGACACCGCGGCCTTCGGTGGCGAGCGCGCCAACTACACCATCAAGCGCACCGGATCCACGACCACGGTCACCGACAAGACCGGCGCCGACGGCAGCGACACGCTGCAGGACGTCGAACGCATGGCTTTCCATGGCGAGATGTTCGCCTTCGACATGGATGGCAGCGCAGGCAAGGCCTACCGCATCTACCAGGCCGCATTCGACCGCCAGCCCGACGCCGCCGGCATCGGCTACTGGATGAATTTCCTGGACAAGGGCGCAACCCTGGCCGACCTGGCCTACGGCTTCGTCAACAGCGCCGAATTCGCCGCGCTGTACGGCAGCAAGCCGGGCGCGGAAGCCTTCGTTACCAAGCTGTACCGTAATGTGCTGCACCGCGAGCCGGAAGCGGAAGGCTTTGCCTACTGGGTCGAGGTGGTGCGGCAGCACGGCGCGGCGATGTACGACGAGGTGCTGGCCGCATTCAGCGAGAGCGACGAGAATGTCGCCCAGGTCGCCGCCATCATCGGCGAAGGTTTCAGCTTCAAGCCCTATACGGACGCCTGAAGCGTCCGTGTCTTCAGGGCGCCGCCGGCGCCGCCGGCTGCGGCGCCGCGCCGGAGCGCGCGACCCAGTCCACCAAGGCGTCGAGCACCGCGCGCCCGCGCCCGTTGCCTGCCTGCTCGCTGTTGACCATGGCGACGAACACGTTCTGAACGCCGTTCGCATCCGGCACGTAGCCGGCCAGGGCCACCACGTTGCGCAGCGTTCCCGTCTTCAGGCGCGCCCGTCCCGCCGCGGCGCTGCCCAGCAGGCGCCGGCGCAGGGTGCCGTCGATGCCGGCGATCGGCATGCTGGCCTGGAATTCGGGCGCCCAGTTGCTGCGCAGGCCGGCCTGCAGCAGGTAAGCCATCTGCTGCGGGGTGATGCGCTCCAGGCGCGACAGTCCGGAACCGTTCTCGATCACGAAGCCGGCGTCGTCGATGCGGTGGCTGCGCATCCATTCGCGCACGGCGGCGTCGGCGCGTGCGCCGGTCGTCTCGCCGCTGGCCGGTGCGGGGAAGCTGCCGGCGACCGGATCCGGCAGCAGGCTGCCCAGGCTCAGGAACAGCGTGCGCGCCAGCAGGTTGTCCGAAGGCTTGTTGATGTCGCGCACCAGCTCGGGCAACAGGCGCGAGCTGTGCTCGGCCAGCAGGGTCGAATCCGGCGGCGTCGCGCCTTCCACCGTCTTGCCGCTGAATTTGCCGCCCAGCTCCTTCCACTTCTGGCGGAACAGGCGCTCGATGTAGTCGTTCCGGTCCAGCACATTGATGCTGTAGCTGCGGGCGCAGTCCTTCGGGAAGCTGCCGTGCAGGACCACCTTGATGCGGCCGTCCTTCTGGCGCACCGCTTCCGGCAGCTTCCAGCCGTCTTCCCATTTCGCGCAGTCGGCGTCGACCAGCGTCATGCCTGATGCAATGCTGACCCGGTCGAGTGCCGGGTGCATCTGCAGCTTCAGGCGCTTGTTCGTCGAGCGCATGTCGATCTGCAGCATGTTCTTGTTGACCAGCAGCGGGTCGGGAATGACGTTGTAATACGCCTCCGGCGATTCGTCGAAGGGCGGCTGGCCCACGTCCAGGCGCGCCGGCTGCCACAGGCTGCGGTCCAGCACCAGGTTGCCCTCGATGCGGCGGATACCCTGGTAGTGCAGGGCGCGCAGCATGGTTTCCAGGTCGTCGCCGGACAGGTCGGCGTCGGCGCCGCCCTTCAGGATCAGGTTCCCGCGCAGGACGCTCCCGTCGATCTCGCCGGTGGTGCGCAGCTCGGTACGGCCGCGGAAGCCGGGCCCAAGGCGTTCCAGGCTGGCCAGGGTGGTCACCAGCTTCATCGTCGACGCCGGCTGCATCGGCCGGTCGGCCTGGTGCGCGAGCACCACGCTGTCGCCCTTGAGCACGAGCACGCCGAGGGCGTCCTCCGGCAGGCCCTGCTGCGCCAGCGCCGAGGCCACCGGGGCCGGTAGCTGGGCGTGGGCGCTGAACGAAGCGAGGAGGAGGGTGGCAAGCGCGAGACGGCGAAGCATGGATATATCCTTAACCGAAGAAGAGATAGGCGACGAAGATGGCGCCGACGACGCCGGCCAGGTCGGCCAGCAGGCCGTAGCCGATCGCATAGCGGGTCTTGCGGATGCCGACCGAGCCGAAATACAGCGCGATGATGTAGAAGGTGGTGTCGGCGGCGCCCTGCAGGATGCTGGACAGGCGGCCGACGAAGGAATCGACCCCGTAGGTGGTCATCGCATCGATCATCATGGCGCGCGAGCCGCTGCCCGACAGGGGTTTCATGAGGGCGGTCGGCAGCGCGCCGACGAAGTCGGTCGGCAGGCCGAGCGCAGTGAAAATCCAGGCGAAGCCGCTCACGATCAGGCCCAGGATACCCGAGTTGCGCACCACGCTGATCGCCACCAGCATGCCCACCAGGTAGGGAATGATCCTGAGCGAGGTCTCGATCCCGCCCTTGGCCCCTTCGATGAAGGCTTCGAATACGTTCACTTTCCTGGCCAGCGCGCCGACCATGAAGGCGGCAATGATCGAGAACAGGATCAGGTTGGCGGCAACCACCGAGACCAGCTGGATCTGCGCCTTGTCGAGGAAGACCGTGAAGTACCAGACCAGCAGGGCGATGAGGGCGGTCAGGCCGCCGATCCAGCCAAAGACGGCGGGGTGCAGCAGGTTGATACGCTGGCGCAGGCTGACGGCGATGATGCCGGTCATGGTCGAGCAGTAGGTCGCGATCAGGGTCGGGATGAAGATGTCGGCCGGGTTGGCGGCGCCCAGGATCGCGCGCTGGGCCATGATCGCCAGCGGAATGATGGTCAGGCCCGAGGTCTGGATCACCAGGAACATGATCTGGGCGTCGCTGGCCTCCTCCTTGCTGGGGTTCAGCGTCTGCAGGCTTTCCATGGCCTTCAGGCCGAAGGGCGTGGCGGCGTTGTCCAGGCCGAGCATGTTGGCCGAGAAGTTCATTACCATGTGGCCGTTGGCCGGATGGTCTTTTGGCACGCCGGGGAAGATGCGGGAGAAGAAGGGGGCGATGACGCGCGCGAACAGGTTGATCGCGCCGGCTTTCTCGCCGACGTTCATGATCCCGAGCCAGAGCGTCATGACGCCGGCCAGCGGCAGGGCGATGTCCATCACCGCCATCTTGGCCGACGAGAAGGTGCCGTCGATGATGCGCTTGAAGATCTCGCTATCGCCTAAAAACAGCCATTGCGCGAGCGCTGCGACGAAGCCGACGAGGAAGAAGCCAGTCCAGATGTAATTGAGTGCCATAGAGATTGCGCCGCTGAGATCGTACGATTGTGCAGCGGAGAGTATAGGCCGGGAATAAGCTGCGCTGATGAAAGAATGCGCCTGAACCATGTTTAAAAGTTATAACTAGGCGCCCGGCTATAGGGGAAACCGCCTTGTCATGCGCATTGTGGCCGGCGTTTTTGTTTGCTCAATGGCATGCGAATCAGGGCATAATCTTTTCCCTGAAGTTGCGCTTACCGGAGAGAGACCAGCATGCACCGCCCACTTCGCCCTATCCTGTGCAGCCTTCTGTTCGTGCTTGGCAGCGTCGCCCTCGCGCCTGCTCATGGGCAGGCAAACCCGCCGGCTGCGAGCCGGAGCGAACGCGTGGCCGCGCTCCTTCCCCAGATCGACAAGATGTACACCGAGCTGGCCGGCAAGGAGCACCTGCCGGGCCTGGTGTACGGCGTGGTCCTCGACGGCAAGCTGGTGCACCTGCGCTCGCTCGGCCTGGCCGATGTGGAACGCAAGACCCCCGTTACCAGCTCCACCGAATTTCGCATTGCTTCGATGAGCAAGAGCTTCGTGGCGATGGCGGCGCTGAAGTTGCGCGACGCCGGCAAACTGCGGCTCGACGATCCGGTCGCCAACTACCTGCCTGAACTGCGCCGCGTCAAACTGCCGACCACCGACTCGCCCGCGCTGACGGTGCGCCACCTGATGACCATGACCGCCGGGCTGCCCGAGGACAATCCCTGGGGCGACCGCCAGATGGCCTTGTCGAACGCCGCCATCGCGCAGCTGGTCGGCGCCGGGCTGTCGTTCTCCAATGCGCCGGGACACAGCTTCGAGTACAGCAACCTCGGCTATATCATGCTGGGCAAGGTGGTGAGCAAGGCCTCCAGCATGCGCTTCCAGGATTACATCACCCGCCAGATCCTGCGGCCGTTGGGCATGCACGACACGCGCTGGGAATATACGCAAGCGGCGCCGGGCCGGCTGGCGCTGGGCTACCGCTGGGACCGCGACCACTGGGAGCGCGAGCCGATCCTGCCCGACGGCGATGGCGCCGCAATGGGCGGGCTGATCACGACGGCGGATGATTTCGCGCGCTACATCGCCTTCCACCTGGATGCCTGGCCGGCGCGCGACGATCCCGAGCGCGGACCGCTGCGGCGCGCCTCGCTGCGCGAGATGCACCTGCCGCAAGCGTTTGGCGGCTTGTCGCCCAAGGCAACCCTGCTTGACGGTAAAACGCCGAATCCACGGGTCAGCTTCTACGGTTACGGCCTGCGCTGGGTGCGCGACAGCCACGACGTCGTGTCGCTCAGCCATGGGGGCGGACTGCCCGGCTTTGGCAGCCAGGTCAATTTTGCGCCCCACCACGGGGTGGGCGTATTCGCCTTCACCAACCTGCGCTATGGACCGGTATATGGACCTACCAACAAGGCGGTGTTCATGCTGATCGAGGGAGCCGGTCTCGGGCCGCCGCCAGTTGCCGTATCGCCGATCCTGGCCACGCGCCATGGGCAGGTGGCGCAGCTGGTGCAGTCGTGGGACGCGTCCCTGGCAAGCGCGATCGCAGCCGGAAACCTGTTCCAGGACCGCTCGCGCGACGACTGGATCGCGCACGCGCGCGAACAGCTCGAGCCGATCGGGAAGATCACCTCGGTTGGCCCGATCAAGGCCGAGAACTGGCTGCGCGGCAGCTTCCCGCTGGTCGGCGAGCGCGGCACGGTCGACGTCCGATTCACGCTCACTCCGGAACGCGATCCGAGGGTGCAGGAAATCGAACTCACGCCGGTGAAGCAGTAGCACCGCCGCTTGCGCCTTTAACCCCGCCCCGCCATGTCCTTTCGCCTGACCGCAGCCGCTCTCCTGTTTCCCCTGCTATGCGCCGGCAGCGCAGGCGCGCAGCCGCCCGCGCCTGAAAAAGTCCTGCGCATGTTCCTGTCCACCAGCGAGACCGGCCTGGACCCGGCCGTGGCCTCGGACAACGCCACCCTGTCGCTGCTGGAGAACCTGTTCGACCCGCTGCTGCGCTACGACTACCTGGCGCGCCCGGCGAAGCTGCGCCCGAACACGGCCACCGCCATGCCGGAAGTGAGCGCCGACGGACTGACCTACACCTTCCGCCTGCGCCCCGGCATCTACTTCACGCCGGACCCGGCCTTCAAGGGTGTGAAGCGCGAGATGACGGCCCAGGACTACGTCTACAGCATCAAGCGCCTGTACGACCCGGCGCTCAAATCTCCTTGGGCGTATATGTTCGAAGGGAAGATCCTGGGTGACGAAGTGCTCAAGGCGCCCTACGACGTCGACAAGCCGGTGGCGGGCCTGCAGGCGCCGGACCGCTACACGCTGCGCATCCGCCTCAAGGCTCCCGACAACAACTTCCTGTTCTACCTGGCGGTGCCGGCCGGCGGCGTGGTGGCGCGCGAGGTGATCGAGGCCTATCCGGGCCAGGCCGGCAACCACCCCGTCGGCACCGGCCCCTTCATGGTCGGTGAATGGAAGCGCAGCGACCGTATCGTCCTGCTGGCGAACCCCTATTCGAGCGCCGTGTTCCATGCCGCGCCCGGAGAGAAGTACAGTGCGGAAGACCGGGCGATCGCCGCCGCCCTCGACGGCAAGCGCCTGCCGCGGGTGGACCGGATCGAGCTGCGCGTGGCCGAGGAATTCCAGGGCCGCATGCTCGGCTTCCTGAACGCCGAGTACGACTACCTCGAGCAGATTCCCGAGTCGATGACTGACATGGTGGTGCGCGGTGGGCGCCTGAAACCGGAACTGGCGGCGCGCGGCATCGTGCTGTCGCGCTTCCCGGTGCTGCAGACCTACTACATGTGGATGAACATGACCGACCCGGTGGTGGGCGGCTACGGCAAGGAACGGGTGGCGCTGCGGCGCGCGATCTCGCTCGCCTATAACAATGCCGAGGACATCGCGCTGCTCAAGAAAGGCTTCGCGATCAAGGCCGAGTCGCCGCTGCCGCCCAACGTGCTGGGCTACGACCCGGACTACCGCAGCCCCGTGCCCTACGACCCGGCGCTTGCCAACGCGCTGCTGGACCGCTACGGCTATACCCGGCGCGACGCCGATGGGTTTCGGCGCACGCCGGACGACAAACCGCTGACGCTCACCATGCACAGCGAAGCCACGGTGAGCGGGCGCCTGCGCGACGAGTTGTGGCGCAAGTGCCTGAATGCGATCGGCCTGCGCGTGGCATTCAAGTCCGATAAAAAAACCGAGATCATCAAGGCCTCGCGCCTCGGCACGGTCCAGATGTTCGAGAGTAACTGGATCGCCGACTTCCCCGACGGCGACAATTTTTATCAGCTGCTGTACGGCCCGAATGCCGGCCGCGCGAATTATTCGCGCTTTAACCTGCCGGCCTATAACGAACGCTACGAGCAGGCGCGCCAACTCAGCGACGGACCGGTGCGCCAGAAGCTGTATTTCGAAATGAACCAGCTGATTCACGCTTACAACCCCTGGGTGCCGCTGACCCATGTGCTGTCGGGCGATTTGCGCCATCCGTGGCTGAAAAACTACAAACGCCACCCTGTCGAATTCACGACCTGGCGCTATCTGGACGTCGATGTTGCGCAAAGGGCACGCTCTGGCAGAGTGAGCCGCCAGGTTCCGTGACTTTTTCCCAAATTAAATATTCCTGTTAGTTATACTGGCCGCCGGATATTTCATTGGATGGCGCCAAATACCTGGGCGTACTCTGAAAATCGAACAATAAGGTAATGACATCACATTACTAAAAGAGAAGTCGGCCAGGCAGTCTTCGGCCGCCAAGGGAAAACGTTAGGAGAAACGCGTGAAGTTAAACAAGCTCGCCCATTTGATCGCCCTGATCGGCATCGCCAGCCCGGCAGTCGCACAAAACGTGCAGGTCTCCGGCCCAATACAGCGTGTCGAGATCACCGGCAGTAGCATCAAGCGCATCGCCAAGGAAGGCGCCTTGCCGCTCGAGATCATCACCGCCAGGCAGCTGGAAGCACAGGGCATCGTCACCGCCGAGCAGCTGATCGCGACGCTGAACGTGAACGGCAATGGCTCGGACAACCTGGCCTCGAACGCCGACGTCACCTCGGGTGCGCAGCGCGGCAACAACGGCGCCTCGTCGGCCAACCTGCGCGGCCAGGGCGCCGACTCGACCCTGGTGCTGCTGAACGGCCGCCGCGTGGCGACCCACGGCATGAAGGGTTCGGCGGTCGACCTGAACTCGATCCCGATGGCGGCGGTGGACCGCGTCGAAGTCCTGAAGGACGGCGCGTCCGCGATCTACGGCACCGACGCGATCGGCGGCGTGATCAACTTCATCCTGAAAAAGAACTACAAGGGCCTGGAAGCCCAGGCCTTCGTCGACGTCCCCGAAGCGGGCGGCAGCGAGATCGGCCGCGCGTCGATCACCGGCGGCTGGGGCGACCTGCAGACCGACGGCTGGAACGTGCTCGCCACCGTCGCACACAGCCAGAACAAGGCCCTGCGCGGCGACCAGCGCGACTTCGTGAACACCTTCCAGCCCGATCGCGGCGTGTCGGTGGACACCCGCGGCTCGCCGCACGCCAACGTGTTCGCCAGCACCGTCGGCCCGTCGCTGCTGTCGCGCACCGGCACCGGCCCGGTCATCCCGGGCGGAGGCACCACCACCTATAGCGGCATCAGCATTCTCGACCTGCCGGGCGGCGCGGGCTGCACCAGCATCGACGGCCAGGGCCCGTACGACGAGAAATTGTGGAACAGCGCCGGCGCCGCCTACGGCTGCGCCTGGGACACCGGCCGCGCGGCCGTGCTGCAGCAGCCGGTCAAGAACAGCAATGCGCTGGCGCGCGCCACCTTCCAGTCGGGCGACCACCAGTTCTTCGCCGAAGCCGTGGGCTCGAACGTCGAAGTGGCCAAGCGCTTCTCGCCGAACCAGATTTCGCCGGGCGCCACCACCTTCCCGGTCACCTCGTGGTATCCGCGCACCGGCGCAGCCTACGACACCGTGTACAACGCACTGGTCAAGGTATTCCCGAGCATCTCCGCCAACTACGGCCTGCCGATCGCCTACCGCTGGCGCTGCATGGAGTGCGGCAACCGCGAGATCGTGACCGAGTCCAAGGCCGGTCGCGTGCTGGTCGGCGCCGACGGTCCGGTCAACCTGTTCGGCCGCAGCTTCGACTACCGTGTCGGCGCCTCGCGCGCCTTCAGCGAGTCGGAGTCGACCCTTGGCACCGGCTACAACTACACCAAGGCCCTGGCTGACGCGCTGGGCACCGGCAAGATCAATCCCTTCCTGCTGCCCGGCCAGACCCAGTCGCAGGAAGCGCTCGACCTGATCAAGAGCACGTCGGCCGAAGGCGTCGTCATGTATGGCGGCAAGACCACGCTGACCCAGGTCGACGGCGCGCTGTCGGGCGAGCTGTTCGCTCTGCCGGCCGGCACCGTGATGGGCGCCGTCGGCTTCGACCTGCGTCGCGAAGAGTACGAGTTCAATGGTGACCTGCGTGCCGCGTCCGCCCGTCCGGTGATCCTGAACGCGCCCTTCGACGACGTGAACGCGCTGGACGGCGTGCACCGCGACATCAAGGCGGTCTACGCCGAGCTGCTGATCCCGGTGGTCAAGAACCTGGACGTGACGCTGGCGATCCGCCGCGACCACTACAGCGGCATCGGCAGCACCACCAATCCGAAGGTCTCGTTCCGCTACCAGCCGATCCCGCAGCTGCTGTTCCGCGGTTCGTACAACGAGGGCTTCCGCGCCCCGTCCTTCAACCAGCTGTACAACGGCGTCACCGAGTCGCCGTACGCCGGCAAGGACCTGGTCGACCCGGCCAAGTGCCCGAGCGGCCTGGTCGACGCCACCAAGCCCGGCTGCGAATCGATCACCCCGACCATCCTCACCGGCGGCAAGTCGGACCTGGGTCCGGAAACCGCCAAACAGGGCACCGTCGGCGTCGTGATCGAGCCATTCAACTGGTTCTCGGCCAACGCCGACATCTGGGAGATCCGCAAGCAGAACACCATCGACTCGTTCAGCACCGCGACCATGGTGGCGAACTACAACCTGTTCTCGGAGCGCTTCCTGCGTTTCCCTGACACGGGCCTCATTGGCGCGATCGACCAGCGCTGGGTCAACGCCGGCGAGCGCATTACCCGCGGCCTCGAAGTGGGCGCCCGCTTCAACGGCAAGTTCAGTACCGGTTCGCAGTGGACCCTGGGCATCGATGGTTCGCGCCTGCTGGAGAAGAAATCGCGCGCCACGACCAATGCCGAATTCGGCAAGAGCGAAGTGGGCCGTTTCGTCTTCACCGGCGACCTGGGCCTGAAGTGGAAGCACAGCGCCTATGCGACCTACAAGCACGGCAACTGGAACACCATGCTGCAGAACATCTATCGTTCCGGCTATGACGACCAGGTGCTGCCGGGTGTCGCGAATGGGCTGGTCAAGCCGTCGAACTACAATCCGAAGGTGGACGCCTATTCGATCTTCCACCTGACGACCACCTACACCGGCTTCAAGAACGTGACGCTGACCGCGGGCATCAAGAACATCCTGGATGAAGATCCGCCGTTCGCGATCACCTACGACAGCAACACCGGCGCAGGCAGCACCTGGGAACCGCGCGTGGCCGACCCGCGTGGCCGCGCGTTCACCCTGATGGCGACCTACAAGTTCTTCTAAGTTGATCGTCTTTGGCGGCCCGCTGTCGGGGGAGGCGCAAGCCTCCGCGGCGCGGGCCGTTTTCTTTTCAAGTCGCGTATGAAAATCAGCCGGCGCGGCTTCGGCGCTTCCGTCGCAGCCGCCATCTCCGTCCCCGGGCTTGCCGCAGCCGCGCCTGCGCGCGCCGTGAAGCGCCTCATCAAACCCCCGCGCCTGCGGCCTGGCGACCTGGTCGGCCTGGTCGCTCCCGGCGGCGTCGTCAACGACCGCCTGATCGAAAAATCCGTCCAGAATATCGAAGCGCTGGGCCTGCGCGCCAAAGTGGGTACTTACCTGGGAGCTTCCTTCGGCAACTACGCAGGCTCGGTACAGCAGCGCCTGGCCGACCTGCACGGCATGTTCGCCGACTCGGAAGTAAAGATGATCTGGCCGATCCGCGGCGGCTCCGGCTGCATCTCGCTGCTGTCGCAACTCGACTACGGCCTGATCCGGCGCCACCCGAAGATCCTGCTCGGTTATTCGGACATCACGGCGCTGCACCTGGCGATCTACAACAAGACCGGCCTGGTCAGCTTCCACGGTCCGGTGGCCTCGTCGACGCTGGCCGACTATTCGCGCGAGCACATGATGGCCGTGCTGTGCGATCCGCGTCCGCACTACACGATTCCGATGGCGCCGGAGAACGCACTGAAGGCGCAGACAGCTTCGCACTTCGGCATCCGCACCCTCACGGCGGGCACGGCGACCGGCCCGCTACTTGGCGGCAACCTGTCGATCGTGGCGGCCTTGTGCGGCACGCCATATGCGGCCGACTTCCGCGGCGGCCTGCTGTTCCTGGAAGAGGTGGACGAGGCGCCCTACCGCCTGGACCGCCTGCTGACCCAGCTCGATCTCTCGACAGGCTTTGCGCATGCGGCCGGCGTCATGCTCGGCATCTGCGAGGACTGCGCGCCGGAGGAGGGCAAGCGCTCATTGACGCTGGACCAGACCTTCGACCAGCACCTCAAGCCCTTGACCATCCCGGCGGTGACGGGCTATTCGATCGGGCATATCCGCCACCAGTTCACCATCCCGGTCGGCGTCAATGCGCGGCTCGACACCGCCAGCCAGACCGTGACCCTGCTCGAACCCGCAGTATCCTGAGGATGACATGATGATCAAACAGCTGTGTTGCGCCGTATTCTTTGTCACGCCATGCGCGGCACTGGCGGCCGATGCTGTCCTGGCGGCACGCGACGCCTCGTGGAATGCGCTGCGCCAACAGGCCGACGTGGCCGCCCTCGACCGGTTGATCGACCCGGCCTTCGTGCTGGTGCACTCGGACGGCAAGGTCCAGCACAAGGCCGACTACCTGGCCGACCTCAGCACGCGCAAGCGCGTCAATGGAGAAATCCGCAACGAAGGGGTGGCGATCCGCGAGTACGGCGACATGGCCGTCGTCAACGGCACCAGCGTGCAGTCCGCGCTTACCGACGGCAAGCCTTGGCAAGGGCGCTTCCGCTTCACCCGCGTATGGGTCAAGCGCGGCGGCGACTGGGTGCTGGTGTCGTCGCACTCCTCGCGGGTAGTCGAAGGCGGATGATCTCCGGTGCAGTCAAGGTCCGGGACGTCGCTTCAACGGTGGATGCTCCGTGATCGGCGAATTCAAGCTATGTAGAAAACTCACCAGGTCGGCCAGTTCAGATGCGGTAAGCGGGACCGGTTGACGCTCGTTGCGTCCGATGGCAGCCCGCGGCGCGTTCGCATAGTGGCGCACGACCTCCTCGAGGGTGGCGATCTGCCCCGCATGCATGTAGGGCGCGCGCTGGGCTACGTTGCGCAGTCCCGGCGTCTTGAACGCCCCCACCATGTGCGGATCGTCGGCCGCAATGAATTCCAGCTCGGCGCATTGCTCACGCCGGGCATCGCTGTACGGGCCCAGGCAATTGAACTCGTCGCGCAATACGGCGTCGATCGCCGCAGACCTGCCCGCATCGGGCCGGCTTCCCAGGCGCGGCGGTACGCCAGTGTTGTGAAAATGCTGGTCGCTCATCAAGGGGCCCGCATGGCAGCTGATGCACTGTGCCTTGCCCATGAAAAGACGCAGGCCGCGCTTTTCCGCGCTGTTCAGGGCCGCTGGAGCCTCGGGGCCCAGCCCGGTAACGCCGCCGATGTAGTCGTCCAGCCGCGAGGGCGCGAAATGCAGCGTCTTTTCGTAGGCGGCAATGGCTTTCCCCATGTTGGCGAATACGCGCGACACCTCCTGGCGTTGCAGCGGCGTCATGCTCTCCCAGGCAGCGCGTTCGGACGCGCTGCCGTTGGGGCCCGCAGCGCGCGGCCAGCCTGCGCTTGCGGGCAACGGCTGGAACACCGCTTCATAATCCGGGCGGTAGTGCTCCAGCATCACCCTGGCATACGCAACACGGTTGCCGCCGTGTTCTGCCGGATCTTCCATCGGCCCCAGGGCCTGCGACCACAGGCTGTCCTTGCGCCCGTCCCAGAACTGCCAGGCCCCGCGGGCGCTGTCGACCACGGGCATGGTCCGGCGCTTTCCGGTCGCGATGCCGATGCCCAGTGGCCGGCCATCCTGGAACTGCTGTGCAGGCACGTGGCAGCTCGCACGAGATGCGCCCGTTCGCGCTCAGGCGCTGGTCGAAGAACAGCTTCTTGCCCAGCGCCGCCGCATCCTGGCGCGACTCGACCGCGTTCGACGGATCGGGCGCGCCCTCGCCCAGGGTGCTGATATGCAGCGTCTTCATCAAGGACACTTCCCTGGCCGTCCAGCCGTCGCGCAGCACGCTGGCGATGCTGTTTCCCAGCACCGCCTGGCTGCCCGCGATGAAAATCAGGGCGCCGGCGCATGCCGGCAGCAGAAAGCGCGGCGCCACGGCTAGCCCTCGACCGGTTCGGTGACGATGGTGTTGAAGGTAACCTGATCCGTACGCTCGCCCGCCTGGATCTTCAGCTTCATTTCCCACCAACCGGTCATGCTGAACTTCACGCCATCGAGCCGGTACCGGCCATTGCCCAGGTCGGCGGTGACCCTCGGCTGCGTCGGGTAGCCATGCAGATGCTGCGGCATGCCGCCATCGACATCGATCTTCGCGCCGCTGACCGGCGCGCCGGTGGCGTTCCTGATGTCGATTTCCCAGGCATGGATCTGGTTCACAGGGATGCTCCGGACCAGCGGATGGATCGACACCTGGAACTGTCCGTCCGCCGTTACCCGGGTGGTGCGCAGATCGAGCTTGTCGGGCGGCGCCGTCATGGCGCATGCGGCGAGGCCAAGGGAGGCCGCCGCGATGAGTATCCGTTTAACGCTGAACATCATAAAATCCTTTCTGTTTGCAGAGGTCATGGCGCGACGCCGGGAGAATCCAGTATTCCGGAACGGAAGCGGCCAGGCCGGACAAAACAACCGGGAATCCTGCCAGGCCGCGCCCGGCCGGCCGCCTGGTTCTTATTTCCTTGGATGACAACGTGGTCGAGATCGGACATCAAGCATGAGCTCTCTGAACCTGACAGGACGGCACCGCGTCGTCATCGTGGCGCTGCCGCCGGTAATCGCCCTCGATGTCACCGGACCGCTCGACGTCTTCAGCATGGCCAATTCCCTGATGTCCGAGCGCGGCAAGGCCCCGCCCTACGAATTGCGCCTGGCAAGTCCGCGCGGCGAGCCGATCCCGAGCACCTCGGGCATGAGGATGTTCGCGGACTGCGCGGTGCTGGATGAGACGCTCACGACGGACACCCTGCTCGTGGCGGGCGGCCCGGGCGCCCGGCAAGCCGTCGGCGATCCCGTGCTGATGGATGGATTGCGCAGCCTGTGCGGCCGCGCCCGCCGTGTCGGATCGATCTGTACCGGGGCGTTCGCGCTGGCGGGAACCGGCTTGTTGGATCACAAGCGCGCCACCACGCACTGGGCCCATTTCGACGAGTTCGCCAACCTGTTTCCTTCGATCGAACTGGACCGGGACGCGCTGTTCGTCGACGTCGAAAGCTGCCATACGTCGGCCGGCATCTCGGCGGGCATCGACTATGCGCTGGCGCTGGTCGAGTCCGACCTCGGCCGGTCCATGGCGCTGGATGTGGCGCGCAACCTGGTCGTCTTCCTCAAGCGCCCTGGCGGCCAGGCCCAGTTCAGCGCGCAGCTGGCCGTGCAGTCGAGCGCGGCGGACACGGACCGCTTCGATGAACTGAACCGCTGGATCGAGAACAACCTCGCGCTCGAGCTGTCCGTCGAGCTCCTGGCGGAGCGGGTCGCGATGAGTCCCCGCAATTTCGCCCGCCGCTTCGTCGAGAAGATGCGGATGGCGCCTGCCAAGTACGTCGAGCTGCTGCGCGTCGATGCGGCGCGCCGCATGCTGACCGATACCGACCTGCCGCTTGCACGGGTGGCCCAACGCTGCGGCTTCGGTTCGGCCGAGACGATGCGGCAGGCCTTCCACCGGCACATCCGGTCTGCCCCGGGCGATTTCCGCGCCCGCTTCCAGAGCGCCCGCTCCGCCGACCCCGCTGCTGCCCGGCAGGACCCATGACGGGATCCGCTGTTTACTTCATGCCGCGCGTGTACTCGAAGTCATAGGCGACGCCGTCGGCCGTATTGCGCCCATAGTCGCTGTCGATGCCGTCCAGCACACGGTCGAATACACGCGCCGTGGGTTCGGTCGGCAGTGCCGGCAGCATGCGCGATGGCCTGGTGGTGGTGGCCACGCCGTCGGGGATGAAGCTCAGTCCGTTCCTGGTCACGAAGGGGGCGTCGCTGGATGCAAGCGCGAGCGCGCGGCTGCGCCCGGTGCGCGAGTAGGCATCCATCGTCAAGGCCAGCGCCACGTCGTCGACGCCGGCACGGACCGGCACGCCGACGCTGTCGGCCGAGTGGAACCATCGGTTCGCATACGCTGTCGTGAAGTGTCCGGACAGGTTGTGCCCGAAGCGCGGAACGAAACGTTCGCTGTCATGGCCCGGCCCCCAGTCGGCGACGCCATACCGGGCCGCGACCGTGGCCGCCCGTTCGCGCCCGGCGATGGCTTCCACCAGGGCGAGCGCGGTCGGTATGGCGGCGCTGATGCCTGCGCTCGACATGACGTTCCCGTCGACGACATAGCGCGTATTTTTCAACCAGACGGTGTCCGGAAACTCCTTCGTGCGCATCTCGTGCGTGAACCAGTGCGCAGTGCCGCGCCGGCCGTTCATCAGGCCGGTCCTGGCCACCACCAGCGCGCCATCGCAGATGCTGACCACCAGGGCGCCTTTTGCGCCCTGCGCGGCGATCCATGCCAGCAGGGTCGGTTCCGCGCGGTCGGCGACGGCCGGCACGACGACGATGTCGGCCCCGGTGGGATACTGGACGTCGAATTGGGCCAGCGTCCCATGCGGCAGCAGTTTCAGAGAGGTGGGCCGCATGGTGACGGGGCCGGGCCGAACGGCCAGCGCATGCACTTCGGCAGTGCCGGCTTCGCTCAGGATGCTGTAGGGGATGACGAAGTCGGTCATCTCGGTGCCGCGGTTCTCGCCGACCACGGCAACGACGGGGCGCGTGCGCCCCTCACGCGGCTGGAAGCGGCCAATCGATTCGGGCGAGGCCTGATCGGCGTGCAGCCGGGATTCCGGAAGGGTCTCGAACGCAGCGGCGCCGTGCCAGGGCATGATGGCCAGGGCCGCGTTGAGCGTGAGCAGCGTAATGAATTTGGATACGGGCATGGTGGTCCTCTGAAGTGGTTGAGCAGCACCATGGTGCCGCCCCGCCGCCGCTTCAAACGGACAAGATGCCAAACGATCCTGCCAAGCGCCAAGCGCCATGCGCGGCATCGGCGCGGCGAGCAATCAGGCCAGCCGAATGCTCATCGACACCGCCCCGACGGATGCTCCGCCGATGCGATACAGGTCCGGGGTCGCGCCGGTTTCGGTGAAACCGGCGCGTGCGTAGAGGCCGCGCGCCTTGTGGTTCTGCGCCAGCACCTCGAGGTCGACCCAGGCGAAGCCGCCGGCGCGGGCCCAGGCCAGCGCCTCCTGCACCAGGCGCGTGCCCAGGCCGGCGCGGCGCAGGTCGTGGCGCACGCCCATGCCGAGCAGGGTACGGTGGCTGCAGGCCGGTTCCGGACGGCCGCGCAGGTCGATGTGGCCGGCGATGCGGCCCGCCGCGTCGAGCGCGATCCACAGCTGGCGCCAGCCCGGCTGGCCGACTGGCGTGGCGACGCCGGCCGCGAAGCGCTCGCGCAGCGCCTGCGGCACGCCATCCGGCGTGGGCTCCATTGGCTGGAACAGCAGGCCGTCGCATCCGTTTTCCGCCAGCTGTTCGCCCAGGTAGGCGAACAGCGCCGGCAGGTCATCCGCCGTGGCGGGACGGATGGAGACCGCTTGTTGCGTCACAGCGCGCGGGCGATCAGGATCTTCTGGATGTCGCTGGTGCCTTCATAGATCTGGCACACGCGCACGTCGCGGTAGATGCGCTCGACCGGGAAGTCGGCCACATAGCCATAGCCGCCGAACACCTGCATGGCGCTGGAGACCACGCGCTCGGCCATCTCGGAGGCGAACAGCTTGGCCATCGCGGCTTCCTTCAGGCACGGCAGGCCAGCATCCTTCATCGACGCCGCATGCAGGATCAGCTGGCGCGCGGCTTCGATCTGCATCGCCATCTCGGCCAGGCGGAACTGCACGGCCTGGTGGTCGAAGATCGGCTGGCCGAAACTGGTACGGTCCTTGGCGTAGACAAGCGCGGCTTCGTACGCCGCGCGCGCCATCCCGACCGACTGCGAAGCGATGCCGATGCGTCCACCCTCGAGGCCCGACAGGGCGATCTTGTAGCCCATGCCTTCCTGGCCGATCAGGTTTTCCACTGGGACGCGAGCATTGTCGAACACGATCTGCGCCGTGTCCGACGAGTGCTGGCCCATCTTCTCTTCGATGCCGGCCACGATGTAGCCCGGGGTGTTCGTCGGCACCCAGAACGCGCTGATGCCCTTCTTGCCGGCCGCCTTGTCGGTGACCGCCAGGACGATGGCCACGTCGCCGTACTTGCCGCTGGTGATGAACTGCTTGCTGCCATTGATGACGTAATGGTCGCCATCCCGCACTGCCGTGGTGCGCAGCGCCGAGGCGTCGCTGCCGGTGTGCGGCTCGGTGAGAGCAAAGGCGCCCAGCATCTCGCCTTGCGCCAGCGGGCGCAGGAAGCGCTCCTTCTGCTCGTCGTTCGCATACATCATGGCGATCGAGCAGACCGGGCAGTTGTTGACCGAGATGATGGTCGAGGTGCCGCCGTCGCCGGCCGCGATTTCTTCCAGCACCAGCGCCAGCGACACGTAGTCGAGGCCCGCGCCGCCGTACTGCTCCGGCACCGCGACGCCGAAGGCGCCGAGTCCGGCCAGTTCCTTCAGCTCGTCTTTCGGAAAATAGTGATCGCGGTCCCAGCGGGCGGCGTTCGGGGCCAGGCGCTCCTGTGCATAGCTGCGCAGGGCGTCGCGGATCATCTGGTGTTCTTCGCTCAGAATCATGGTGTCTCGTTGGTTGTTATGCGTTGTCTGGGATTACCACGGGATCGGCGTGCCGTCGTGGTCGAGGAAGGCGCCATTGCTGGACTTGTCGAGCCTGGCCAGCGTGGCGCGCAGGTCGCGCACGCTTTGTTCGGGCGTGAGGGTGGCGCCGGCGCCGCCCATGTCGGTCTGGACCCAGCCCGGGTGGAAGGACACGCAGGTTGCTCCTCGCGCGCCATAGGTGATGGCGGCGTCCATCAGCACCGAGTTGAGCGCGGCCTTGCTGGCGCGGTACAGGGTGCCTTCGGTGGCGTTGCGCGCGCCGATCGAGCCCATTTTCGAGGACAGCACGGCCAGCTTGCCGCGGCTGTCTGCCAGCAGCGGGCCGACGATCGGGATCAGGCGCATGGCCGCCAGCACGTTGGTGTGCATGACGGCGTCGAATTCGGGACCGGTTGGGAAGCTTGAACCGCGCGGACCGTAGACGCCGGCCACCAGCCAGGCCACGTCGACCTTCTCGTCGTCGAGCCGCCAGCCCAGCGCGGCAATCGAGTCGGCGCTCAGGACATCGAGCTGGTGGGCGGTCGCGCCCAGGCGGGCCAGTGCGTCGCAGTCTTCCTGCTGGCGCGCGGTGGCGATCACGCGCCAGCCGTCTTCGCGGTATTGGCGCACCATCTCGTGGCCGATGCCGCGCGAGGCGCCGAGGATCAAAGCGGTGGGCATGGAAAACTCCTTAGGTTGTTCGTAGGGTGGGCGGGTCTCCCGCCCACGCGTTCAACCAACCCGTGCGTTAACAATATGCCGGTTGTATTTGGACGCGTGGGCGGACAAGCCGCCCACCCTACGGATTACACCAATTCGATCGCCATCGCCGTCGCTTCGCCGCCGCCGATGCACAGCGATGCCACGCCGCGCTTGCCGCCGGTGCGCTTCAGCGCGCCCAGCAGGGTGACGATGATGCGCGCGCCCGAAGCGCCGATCGGGTGGCCCAGGGCGCAGGCGCCGCCGTGGATGTTGACCTTGCCGTGCGGGATGTCGAGGTCGCGCATGGCGGCCATCGGCACCGCGGCGAAGGCTTCGTTGATCTCGAACAGGTCGACGTCGCCGGCCGTCCAGCCGGTTTTCTTGAACAGCTTCTGCATGGCGCCGATCGGGGCGGTGGTGAACAGGTTCGGTTCCTGGGCGTGGGTGGCGTGGCCGAGGACGCGCGCGATCGGGGTCAGGCCGAGTTCCTTGGCCTTCGATTCGCGCATCATGACCAGGGCGGCGGCGCCGTCGTTGATCGACGAGGACGAGGCGGCGGTCACGGTGCCGTCCTTCTTGAATGCCGGCTTCAGGGACGGGATCTTGTCGACCTTGGCCTTCATCGGGCCCTCGTCCTTCTCGACCAGCAGTTCGCCGGTACGGGTGGCGACGGACACCGGCGCCACTTCCCAGTTGAACCAGCCTTCGTTGTTGGCGGCCTGGGCGCGCTTGACCGATTCGATCGCGAAATTGTCCTGCTCTTCGCGGGTGAACTGGTAAGTGGCCACGCACTCTTCGGCGAAGGTGCCCATCGAGCGGCCTTCGCCGGTCTTTTCGTTGCGCGAGTAGGCGTCTTCCAGGCCGTCGAGCATCATGTGGTCGAACATCGGCGCATGGCCGATGCGGTAGCCGCCGCGCGCTTTCGGCATCAGGTAGGGAGCGTTGGTCATCGATTCCATGCCGCCCGCGACGACGATGTCGGCGCTGCCGGCCACCAGCTGGTCGTGGGCGAAGATCGCGGCCTGCATCGCCGAGCCGCACATCTTGGAGAGGGTCACGGCGCCGGTCGACAGCGGCAGGCCGGCCTTGATCAGCGCCTGGCGCGCCGGGGCCTGGCCCTGGCCGGCCATCAGGCAGTTGCCGAAGTAGACGTGCTCGACGCTGTTGGCATCGACGCCGGCGCGTTCCACTGCGGCCTTGATCGCCACCGCGCCGAGGTCGCTCGCCGTCTTCGACGAAAAATCGCCCTGGAAGGCGCCCATCGGGGTACGGGCGGCGCCGACGATAACGACTGGATCATTCATGGTTCAGGTTCTCCAAATGAGGGATAGGTGCTTGATGGCAGAAACGGATCTGCTGGGGGTAGGGGAACACGTCGTCGACGACGCCTTCCAGGATGCGGTCCTTGTGGGATTGCCAATACGCGCGGGATAACAGCTCCGCATGGTGCTTCATGAAGTAGTGCCGGATGGTCGGATTTCCAAGGAGGAAACGGCCGAACTGTTCCGGAAAGACGTCATGCCTGCCGATCGGGTACCAGGGCTCCGAGGCCATCTCGTCCTCTTCGTTGCGCGCTTCCGGGATGTCGCGGAAATTGCAAGTGGTGAGGTACTCGATTTCATCGTAATCGTAGAATACGACGCGGCCATGGCGGGTGACGCCGAAATTCTTGTACAGCATGTCGCCGGGGAAGATATTCGCGGCGACCAGGTCCTTGATCGCATTGCCGTATTCGATCACGCCATGCTCGATGCGTTCCTCGTCGCCGGCAGCCTGGGCCTCGGTCAAGTAGAGATTCAATGGCACCATGCGGCGCTCGATGTAGAGGTGGCGCACGATGATGCGCTCGCCTTCGGTCTCGACCAGCGATGGGGCGAACTCCTTCAGTTCGTTCAGCAGCTCTTCCGAGAAGCGCGCCAGCGGGAAGGCGACGTCGGAATATTCGAGGGTGTCGGCCATGCGCCCGACCCGGTCGTGGTGCTTCACCAGCAGGTATTTTTCCTTGACCTGGGCGCGCGTGGTGTCCTTCGGCGGCGGATAGAAATCCTTGATCACCTTGAACACGTAGGGGAAGGAGGGCAGCTCGAACACCAGCATCACCAGGCCGCGGATGCCGGGCGCGATGCGGAACAGGTCGGAGCTGTGCTTCAGGTGCTGCAGGAAGTCGCGGTAGAACAGGGTCTTGCCCTGCTTTTGCAGGCCCAGCACCGTGTAGATCTCGCTGCGCGGCTTGCGCGGCATCAGGCTGCGCAGGAAGCCCACGTAGGCCGACGGCACTTCCATGTCCACCAAAAAGTAGGCGCGCGTAAAACTGAACAGCAGGGTGATGTGGTAGACATCAAGCAGCACCGTGTCGAGCACCAGTTTTCCCGAGCGCTCGTGCAGCACCGGGACCACGAAGGGATAGTCGCGCGGACCGTTGATGACGCGGCCGACGATGTAGGCACCCTTGTTGCGGAAAAAGGGGTTGGACAGCACCTGCAGCTGCAGGTTCGATTCCGCGCGGTCCAGGCCGAATGCCGCGACCAGGCGCGCCTCGACCTGCGCCACGTCGCGGTCGAGGTCGGCGAAGGGCACGCCGAACTGGAAGTTGGTCACCACCCGGCGCAGGGCGAGGCGCAGGCCGTCGGCGGCCGGGTAGTAGACCCGGTAGGTCGGCAGGTGTTCCTCGGTCTCGATGTACTCGGTGGAGATCACCGGGCGCACGAAGATGTAGTCGTTATGGTAGTAGCTGCGGTGCAGGATGATGCAGGTGACCGAATTGAAGAAGGTCTCGGCCAGTTCCGGCTGCTTGTGGCCTGCCAGCTGCCCGATGTAGTGCAGCTTGGTTTCGCGCCAGACGCGGTCCGTGAGTTCGTCGGGCTCGTACGCGTCCTGCAGCACTTGCACGCATTCCTGCACGCGCCGGTCGTAGTAATCGATGCGTTCGCGCGCGGCTGCCTGGGCGGTGGCCCAGTCGGCCGTCTCGAAGTGGCGCCGCGCCGCCTGGCTGGCCTGGCGGAACAGGCGATAATGCTTGTCGAAGCCGTCCAGGATGGTGCGCGCGATGTCGAAGGCGATCTGGGAAGACAGCAGTTTGGGGAACGCTTGCTGGGTCATCGTCGTCTCGCGGTAGGATGGTCGGCTTTGCCGACCGCGCGTTCAACGAAAGCCGGCATATCGATAACGCATCGGCTGGCTGGACGCGCGGTCGGGAGGACCCGACCACCCTACGACATACGCCATTAATATGTTTTACATCGTCTCGCCGAACAGCTCGCGCCCGATCAGCATGCGGCGGATTTCGCTGGTGCCCGCGCCGATCTCGTACAGCTTGGCGTCGCGCCACAGGCGGCCGACCGGGTATTCGTTGATGTAGCCGTTGCCGCCCAGGGTCTGGATCGCTTCGCCCGCCATCCAGGTCGCCTTCTCGGCGCTGTACAGGATGGCGCCGGCGGCGTCCTTGCGCAGGGCGCGCACCTGCTCCGGCGAGGTCGCGCGGTCGCAGGCCTGGCCCACGGCATACACGTAGGCGCGACACGCCATCATGGTCGAATACATGTCGGCGATCTTGCCCTGCATGAGCTGGAATTCGCCGATCGCCTGGCCAAACTGCTTGCGCTCGTGGATGTAAGGCACCACCGAATCCATGCAGGCCGACATGATGCCCAGCGGACCGCCCGACAGCACGGTGCGCTCGAAGTCCAGGCCCGACATCAGGACGTTGACGCCCTTGCCGACGCCGCCCAGCACGTTCTCGACCGGCACTTCGCAGTCCTGGAACACCAGTTCGCCGGTGTGCGAGCCGCGCATGCCCAGCTTGTCGAGTTTCTGCGCGATCGAGAAGCCCTTGAAGCCTTTTTCGATCAGGAAGGCGGTCATGCCGCGCGGGCCGGCTTCGAGGTCGGTCTTGGCGTACACCACCAGGGTGTCGGCGTCCGGGCCGTTGGTGATCCACATCTTGGTGCCGTTCAGGACGTAGCGGTCGCCCTTCAGCTCGGCCTTGAGCTTCATGCTGACGACGTCGGAACCGGCGTTCGGCTCGGACATGGCCAGCGCGCCCACGTGCTCGCCCGAGATCAGCTTCGGCAGGTACTTGCGCTTCTGCTCTTCGTTGCCGTTGCGCTTGATCTGGTTGACGCACAGGTTCGAGTGGGCGCCGTAGGACAGGCCGACCGAGGCCGAGGCGCGCGAGATTTCTTCCATGGCGACGATGTGCGCCAGGTAGCCCATGTTGGCGCCGCCGTACTCTTCGCTGACTGTGATGCCCAGCAGGCCGAGCTCGCCCATCTTCTTCCACAGGTCCATCGGGAACTGGTCGCTGTGGTCGATCTCCGCGGCGCGCGGTGCGATTTCGGCTGCCGCGAACTGTTGTACGGCTTCGCGCAGTGCGGCGATGTCTTCGCCATGGTCAAAGGTCAGGCCTGGGAGATGCAGCATGTCGTCCTCGTGAACGGTGGTTGAGCAGAATACGATGCATGATACTCGCCTCTTACGTTAACGTAAACGTCAACTAGATGGCGAAAAAACGGGAGGTCGAACCTCCCAGGCCCAGTCAGGCGGCGTCCTTGCTTTCGACGCTTTCTTCCAGCAGGCGGCGGCACTCTTCCTCGTGTGCGGAGATTTCCTCGAGCGCCATCTCGATGTCGGCGCGCTGTTGTTCCAATGTCACGCGCTGGTGGGCAAGCACGCCGAGGAAGCGGTTGATCTGGGCGACGGTGTCGCGCGGCGACTCGTACATGTCGACGATGCTCTTGATCTCCGACAGCGTCAGTCCAAGACGCTTGCCGCGCAGGGTGAGCTTGAGCCGGGTGCGGTCGCGCGGTGTGTAGACACGGTTGCGTCCGCCCACGCCTTCGCGCTTGGGGCTGAGCAATCCCTGGTCCTCATAGAAGCGGATCGCGCGGGCAGTGATGTCGAATTCGCGGGCCAGTTCGGCGATGGTGTAGGTAACCATGGAGCTATGGGATAGGAAAGCTGGGCAAGGGAAGCAAAACAAGTAATCGCTTACAATCGACTCTGCGCATTTCCGTTTACGTTAACGTAAGTGTGCGCCATTGCATTGTAGCGCGACCGCCTGTCGACGAACACGAAAGTTTTCCATGAATTCCCTCGAAGCCCAGCTCCACTACCCATTCGGCGACACCATTCCGGCGCCGGGCGTGATGCAGGAAGTGGCGCCCGGCCTGGCCTGGATCCGCATGCCGCTGCCATTCGCGCTCGACCACATCAACCTGTGGCTGCTGCGCGACGAACAGGAGGGGCGTGCCGGCTGGAGCGTGGTCGATTGCGGCGCTGGCACGGAGGTGACGCGCGTGGCGTGGGAGGAAGTGCTTACTAACGGGTTGCAGGGCGCGCCCCTGCTGCGCGTCTTCGCCACACACTGCCATCCGGACCACGTCGGCCTGTCAGGCTGGTTGAGCGATCGCTTCGGGGCGCCGTTCTGGACCACGACCGGCGAATTCGCCTTCGCCCGCATGATGGCCGCGGCCCTGCCGGGCGTGGACGGGCCATCGGCCATTCCGCATTTCGAGCGCCATGGCCTGCTCGACCCGGCCATGCTGGAACAGATGCGCAGCCGCCGCAACTACTACCCTTCGCTGGTACCTGCCGTGCCGGACGCCTATACCCGCCTGCAGGACGGCGACACGGTCGAGGTGGGCAGCCGTGCATGGCGCGTGATCACCGGCTTCGGCCATTCGCCGGAACATGCGTCCTTGTATTCGGAAGAATTGAACGTGCTGATTTCCGGCGACATGGTGTTGCCGCGCATCTCCACCAACGTGTCGGTGTTTGCGGTCGAGCCGGAAGGCAATCCGCTTGCGCTCTACCTGGCCTCGCTGGAAAAATTCACAAACTTGCCTGAAGACACGCTCGTGCTGCCCTCGCACGGCAAGCCCTTCCGCGGCCTGCACACCCGGATCACGCAGCTGCGTGCGCACCATGCAGCCCGACTGGCCGAAGTCATGGCTGCCTGCACCGAGCCGAAGTCCGCCGTCGACATCGTGCCCTTGATGTTCCACCGCCAGCTCGACGCCCACCAGCTCAGCTTTGCCCTGGGCGAAGCACTGGCGCACCTGCATAAGCTATGGCGCGACGGCGCGCTGCGGCGGATGACCGGCGCCGACGGCGTGATCCGCTTCGTCCTGGCCTGACGAACCCGTTCTAATAAAAAGAACATTTAACGATTGTGCATAGTTTTATGCAGGGAAACGTGCGGCCGTCGTGTCCAAATTTCCGTTAAGTTATATTTTCATTCCCCAAATGGGGAATTGAGGTAAGATTTTCGTGCTGTACAAAATGCAAATTCTATTAAAAAATCACATCTTTGTTACTTTTTAAGGGTATGATTGTCCGCGCGGCTTCTCAGCAGTAAGAAGCCGGTTGTCCGACATGAATCTAAGCTCCACAATGAATTCAACTAATGAACGGGAGAGCTTCAGTGAGCGCCTGCAGCAGGCGCTGAAGAATGCTCACTACTCGCCCGATAGCCCTACCCGCCTTGCCAGGGAATTCAATATCCGTTTTGAAGGCCGCCCGATCACCGTCCATGCTGCGCGCAAGTGGCTGGTAGGCGAGGCCATTCCCACCCAGGAAAAACTGCGCATGATCGCCCAATGGCTGGGCGTGCCTGCCGACTGGCTGCGCTTCGGCGGCGCGGAACATGCCGCCGGCGGCAGCGACGGCAATAGCGGCGCGGCACGTTTCGAATCGGCCGACGTCAAGCTGATTGCAGATTTACAACGCCTCGATGAGCATCACCGCCAGCTGGCGCGTGAGTTCATCCGCATGCTGGTGCGGATGAATCACCAGAAGCCGGAGCTGAAATAGTTTCGCGATTGCACTTTTCGTGAACCTGGAACGGCACAAACGGCCGTAGCTGGGTCATAATCCGTCAGTGGCGAGCGGATCCGCCGCCACCGGGTCACGTCAAGGAGCAGCTGCCGCATGCGAAACAACTACGCCAACACCGCCCAGCTCAAGGAACTGATGACCGCACCGCCCATGACGGCGGCGCGCCATGCCGAGGTGATGCGACAACGCAATGCCCGGCGGCGGATGATCGAGGAAGCGCGCGAGGCGAAGAAGGCCGACGAACCGTTCGACGGCGACAAGCGCTGAGCTGAGTTGCTGCTGCGGGCAGCGCTTGCAGCCCTGGCAACGCTTTCAGTCGCCCTGCGCGTCTTTCATGCCGCCCCAGCGGGAGGCGTGGGCGTTATCGAGCCCGAGAAGGTCGACCGCCCGGTCGATCGTATGCTCGACCATCTCGTCGATCGTCGCAGGACGGTGATAAAAGCTCGGCAGGGGCGGAAACACGATCCCGCCCATTTCCGTCACGGCCGTCATGTTGCGCAGGTGCGCTAGATTGAATGGTGTTTCGCGCACCATCATCACCAGCCGGCGTCTCTCCTTCAGCATCACATCCGCGGCACGCGCGACCAGGTTGTCCGACAGTCCGTGGGCGACGGCTGCCAGCGTCTTCATCGAACAGGGCGCGATCACCATGCCATCGACCTGGTAGGATCCGCTGGCGATCGAGGCGCCGATGTCGCGGTTGCGGTGGACGACATGGGCCAGGCTTTCCGCGTCGCGCCGCTGCAGGCCGAGTTCCTGGTGCAGGGTGAGGGAGGCGGCGTCGGACATCACCAGGTGGCTTTCGACGCCGGGAGTGGCGTACAGGCGCCGCAGCAGCTGCACGCCATAGACCGCGCCGGTTGCGCCGGTGATGGCGACAATGATCCGGCGCGGGCGGTCGCTCATGCGATCAGCCGTTCTTCAGCAGGGTCAGCAGTTCGCCCGATTCGTACATCTCGTTCATGATGTCGGAGCCGCCGATGAATTCGCCGCGCACGTAGAGCTGCGGGATGGTCGGCCAGTTCGAGTAATCCTTGATGCCCTGGCGGACTTCGGCGTCGTCCAGCACATTGACGGTGGCGATGTTGTCGACGCCGCAGGCTTTCAGGATCTGGATGGCGCGGCCCGAGAAGCCGCATTGCGGGAACTGGGCGGTGCCCTTCATGAACAGCACGACCGGGGTGTTGGTCACGGTGTCTTTGATCCAGGTTTGAACGTCGCTCATGATATGCCTTCAGTGGGAATGGATAAGATGCCGTCATTTTATAAGAATTCGGCAGGGCGGGCATGGGGCGGCGGCAGGTTGTGACAATCCACGCGTTTTTTGCCGAAAAACGCCGATATGATGCCGGTATGCCATCAATACTGGAGCCGCCATGAGCACGTCTCGGGGTTTCGCCTCCATGCCGTCGCCGCTGCTG
Organism: Telluria sp. ZB4P34; assembly: GCF_059686055.1. Lineage (NCBI taxonomy): Bacteria > Pseudomonadati > Pseudomonadota > Betaproteobacteria > Burkholderiales > Oxalobacteraceae > Telluria > Telluria sp. ZB4P34. The sequence continues at coordinate 74,249 of NZ_JCASIF010000013.1, forward strand.
TGGATCATGGCGGCGTTGTTCATCCTGCCTGGCGTGTACGACCTGCTGACGGGGATGTTCCACGATCCGCTGGAAGACATCCTGCTCGGCCTGGCCCAGCTACTGGCCGGCGGCTTCCTGCTGTACTGCGCCGTGCAGGCCGGGCGCGACCGGCGCATCGAGCTCGCGTCCGACCGCACCACCCTGGTCGGCTTCGCCTGTTTCGGCCTGTTCTGCCTGTGCTTCATGGTGAAGATGGGGGCGAGCGCCGTACGCATCCTCGCCTGACCGGGACGGCCGCCTCGGCCGGGCGCTTTGGCCGCCGACCGCGACTGCGGTATGATCGCGCGCATCCCTCATTCCCAGGTCCAGCCATGCAACAGCCACCCCGCCGCGGTCCCAACGCCGTCACCAACTTCCTGATCGCCGCCCTGCTCGGTATCCCCGGCCTGTTCAACCTCGTCGGCGGCATCAACCGTGGCGGCGCCGGCGAAATCATCTGCGGACTGGCGGCGCTCGGCTACGCGCTGCTGCTGGTGCGCGACGGGCTGTCGATCCGCAAGACGGGCCGACCGGCCATGCCGCAATCGCGCATGCTCCTGATCGGCTTCGGCTTCCTGAGCGTGTACATGGTCGGGCTGTACCTCAAGCACGCGGGCTGAGGCAGTAGGGTGGTCGGCAGAGCCGGCTACGCGCCCCGGACCACCCTACGCATTACTTGCGCAGCTTGGCGAAGGCCGCCGCCATTGCGCCGCTGGCGTTCGACGCCGGTTTTTCCTGGCGCTGGTGCTGGTCCACGCGCTTGCGGTCCTCGCGGTCGCCGCGCTGCTGCGGCTGCGCACCCGGCTGGGGCGCCGCATCCGACAGGCGCATGGTGAGTGCGATGCGCTTGCGCTTGACGTCCACTTCCAGCACCTTCACCTTCACCACCTGGCCGGCCTTCACCACGGTGTGCGGGTCCTTGACGAAGGTGTTCGACAGCGCCGAGATGTGCACCAGCCCATCCTGGTGGACGCCGATGTCGACGAAAGCGCCGAAGGCGGCGACGTTGGTCACCACGCCTTCCAGGATCATGTCCGGACGCAGGTCCGAGATGGCTTCCACGCCTTCCTTGAAGGTGGCGGTGGTGAATTCCGGACGCGGGTCGCGGCCCGGCTTTTCCAGTTCCTTCAGGATGTCGCTCACGGTGGGCACGCCGAATTTTTCGTCCGCATACCTGGCCGGGTTCAGCGACTTGATCAGCGCGCCGTCGCCGATCACCGCCTTCATGTCGCGCTGGATGTCCGCCAGGATCCGCTCGACCACCGGATACGATTCCGGGTGCACCGCCGAGGCGTCGAGCGGGTTCTCGCCATTCATCACGCGAAGAAAACCCGCCGCCTGCTCGAAGGTCTTCTCGCCCAGGCGCGGCACCTTCCTGAGGGCGGCGCGCGAGGCGAACGCGCCCTGCATGTCGCGGTAGCTCACGATGCTCTGCGCTACGCTGGTCGATAGACCCGAGACGCGCGCCAGCAGCGCGCTTGATGCCGTGTTCACGTCCACGCCCACCGCGTTCACGCAGTCTTCCACCACCGCGTCGAGCGAGCGCGCGAGCTGGGTCTGCGACACGTCGTGCTGGTACTGGCCGACGCCGATCGACTTTGGGTCGATCTTCACCAGTTCCGCCAGCGGATCCTGCAGGCGGCGCGCGATCGAGACCGCGCCGCGCAGCGACACGTCGAGTTCCGGCAGCTCGCGCGAGGCGAATTCCGAGGCCGAGTACACCGAGGCGCCGGCTTCCGACACGACGATCTTCTGCAGCTTGAGCTCCGGATTCTGCTTGATGAGGTCCTGGGCCAGCTTGTCGGTTTCGCGCGAGGCGGTGCCGTTGCCGATCGAGATCAGGGACACCTTGTGCCTGGCTGCCAGCTGGCCCAGCACATGCAGGGCGCCGTCCCAGTCGTTGCGCGGCTGGTGCGGGTAGACCGTGGCGGTATCGACCACCTTGCCGGTCGGGTCGACCACCGCCACCTTGACGCCGGTGCGCAGGCCCGGGTCCAGGCCCATGGTGGCGCGTGGACCGGCCGGGGCGGCCAGCAGCAGCGCCTTGAGATTGCGGGCGAAGACCCCGATCGCATCGAGTTCGGCCTTTTCGCGCAGCAGTCCCATGAGTTCCGTCTCGATGTACATGAAACTCTTCACGCGCCAGGTCCAGCGCGCGGTATCGAGCAGCCATTTGTCGGCCGGGCGGCCCGCGCCCTTGATGCCGAAGGCGGCGCAGATGCGGCTTTCGCACGGGTTGTGCGGCGCGTCCCATTTCGGTTTTTCCGGCTCCGAATCGAGGCGCAGGGTCACGTCCAGCACACCCTCGCGCCGGCCGCGCATCAGGGCCAGCGCGCGGTGCGAAGGGATGGTGGACAGGGTCTCCGAATAATCGAAGTAGTCGGCGAACTTCTCGCCCGCGTCCGCCTGGCCGGCCACCACTTTGGACTCGACCACGCCATGCTCCTGCACGTATTCGCGCAGCGATTGCAGCAGGGCCGCGTCTTCGGCGAAGCGCTCCATCAGGATCTGGCGCGCCCCGTCCAGCGCCGCCTTGGTGTCCGGCACACCCAGGTTGGCGACGCCGTCCGCGTTGGTGAAGGCTTCGCGCAGGTAGCTCGATGCCGCTTCCTCCGGGTTCAGTGCCGGGTCGCCCAGCAGGGCTTCGGCCAGCGGCGCCAGGCCCGCCTCGATCGCGATCTGCGCCTTGGTGCGGCGCTTCTGCTTGTAGGGCAGGTACAGGTCTTCCAGCCGGGTCTTGTCCTCGGCATGGGCGATCGCCTCGAGCAGCTCGGGCGTCATCTTGTTCTGTTCCGTGATCGACGCGACGATTGTCGCGCGCCGGTCTTCGAGTTCGCGCAGGTAGCGCAGGCGCTCTTCCAGCAGGCGCAGCTGGGTGTCGTCCAGGCCACCGGTGGCCTCCTTGCGGTAGCGCGCAATGAAGGGGACGGTGGCGCCTTCGTCGAGCAGGGCGACGGCGGCGGCGACCTGGGCGGGTCTGGCGGAGAGTTCGAGGGCGAGGCGTTGTTCGATGGATGGCAGCATGGTGCGATGGTGTGCGCGCGATGCCGGGTTCGGGTCCGGCGCGCATGTCTCTAAAAGGTCAAGCAAACAATGATACGCAAACGCGGTGGATACGCCAGTCTTGACAGCGGCACTTGATCATGCGAGAACAGTCGGCTGCACGCGAATGCGAGAAGATGCGGCGCATGCACTTGGTTGGTGCGGACAAGTTTTGTCCGCTACGTGCGATTCCGAACAAAACGGAAGCGTCCGTATGAAGGATAATGTTCTTTATTGTCGTTTTTAATACAGACACACGAGACCCATGCACACAGTCGATGATCATCGCGAGAACGCTAGCGACGCACCCGCAGCTGCACCCGCCGTCGCCCGCGCTCCCGCACGCGCTCCCGCCTTGCCTGCACCGGTGGTGAGCTGGCTGCAAAGGGTCGAGGCAGCGGCGCATCCGCAGCCCAAGCTGACCGACGAGGTCGCCGATCCGAAGGCCGTGCAGTACAAGTTCGTCTACGTGATGGCGCCCACCAGCGGCGGTCGCCACGTCGCCATCTGCCTGTGCAAGGCGCGCCTGCGCCCGAACGGCGACGTTGCCGCCGCCAGCCCGGTGAGCGAAGTGTTCTCGCTGCTGTCGGCGCCGCCCGCCTACCTCGAAGGCGACGACGTCGACCTGGTGCGCTTCTTCATTGCCATGCGCAGCGGTTCGGCCCAGGGCACCAGCGCCACCGAACCGAAAGGCAAGGTCGGCGCCATCCTGCTCCAGATGCTGCTCGAACAAGGCAAGCTGCTGTGGGCGAACTCGTGGTCCGACATGGCCAACGGCCTGGTCTACCCGCTGCAGGCCGGCCCGAGCCGCCTGGCCAGCCTGGCCTGGCGCGACGAAGGCCGCGTGGCCAAGCTGGGGTGGTCGGTCGAACCGGCCAATGGCGCCACCCATAGCGGGGCCGACCTGATCGACTACATGCTGCCGACCGACCCGCCGTGGTACATCGACAACCTGTCGATCGGTCCGCTCGAACTCAATCGCGGCGGCATCGACATCTCGCTGGCCGAACTGCAGGCCCTGGTGGCCCAGGCGCCGACTCTCACCGGCACCGACAAGAAGCGCGTCTCGCAGCTGCTGCTGGCGCACGGCCTGCAAGGGCTGATGCCGCTGCCGCAGCCGCTTACCCAGCGCCTGCGGAATGACGTCAAACCGATTCCGCACCTGCTGCTGGACTCAGTGCAGCTTTCCGACGGCGGCACGCCGCGTTGGCACGACTTCGCCGTGCTGGCCTACGACTACGACGGCCAGCGCGTATCTTTCGATCCGGCCCAGCGCGTGGTGCGCCAGATCGGCGACGTCACCGAGGTCATCGAACGCGACCCGAAGGCCGAAGCCGCGGCCCTCAATCGACTCAATGAGATCGGTTTCCGCAAGCCGGTCACCGCGCCCTTCAACGCCATGGCCGGCGCCCTGGTGCTGGACAGCCAGGCGCACTGGCTGCGCTTCGCCGAGGACGACCTCGACGCCCTGTCCGACGCCGGCTGGCACCTGCAGAAGTCGGCCAAGTACCGCTACGACACGGTCGCCGTCGAGGAGTGGTATGCCGACATCGACGAGCCGGAAGAAGCAGGCAATGCCTGGTTCGAACTGGAGCTGGGCATCGTGGTGGCGCGCCAGCGCGTGCCGCTGCTGCCGGTGCTGGTGCAACTGATCCGCAGTGCGCCTGCCGACTTCGACCCGGCCGTGCTGGCCGCCCATGCCGAAGTCGACCAGATGCTGGCCACGCTGCCGGACGGCGCCCGCGTGGCGCTGCCATGGGGCCGCCTGAAGCCCATCCTCGCCACGCTCGGCGAGCTGTACTTCAACGACAAGATCAAGGGCCGCATGCGCATGTCCACGCTGGACGCGGCGCGCCTGGAAGACCTGGCGCGCGGCCTCGAGCTGCGCTGGACCGGCGGCGAGCGCCTGCGCGAGACCGGCCGCAAGCTGAGCCAGTTCGGCTCGGTGAAGAAGGTCGAGCCGCCGAAAGGCCTGCAGGCCACGCTGCGCGACTACCAGCTCGACGGCCTGTCGTGGATGCAGTTCCTGCGCGAGTACGACCTGGGCGGCATCCTGGCCGACGACATGGGCCTCGGCAAGACCGTCCAGACGATCGCGCACATCCTCATCGAGAAGGAAGCGGGCCGCCTCACCAGCCCGGCCCTGGTGATCGCCCCGACCAGCCTCATGACCAACTGGTTCGACGAAGCCGCACGCTTCGCCCCGAGCCTGAAGGTGCTGCTCCTGCAGGGCAAGGAGCGCATGGACCAGTTCGACCAGATCGACAGCGCCGACATCGTGCTGACCACCTATGCGCTGCTGCCGCGCGACGAGGAAAAGCTGCGCGAGCACCACTATCACCTGGTGATCCTGGACGAATCGCACTACATCAAGAACACCCGCTCCAAAGCGGCGCAAACGGCCGGCTCGCTGAATGCGAACCACCGCCTGTGCCTGTCCGGCACCCCGCTCGAAAACCACCTGGGCGAGCTGTGGTCGCAGTTCCACTTCCTGCTGCCGGGCCTGCTGGGTGATGAGAAAACCTTCAACAACCAGTTCCGCCATCCGATCGAGCGCCAGGACGACACGGTGCGCCGCGTCCTGCTGAGCCGCCGCATCAAGCCCTTCCTGCTGCGCCGTACCAAGGATAACGTGGCCAAGGAACTGCCGGAGAAGACCGAGATGGTGCGCCGCATCGAGCTGTCCGGTCCGCAGCGCGACCTGTACGAGACCGTGCGCCTGGCGATGGACAAGAAGGTGCGCGACGAGATCGACCGCAAGGGCGTGGCGCGCAGCCAGATCGTCATCCTGGAAGCGCTGCTCAAGCTGCGCCAGGTCTGCTGCGACCCGCGCCTGGTCAAGAACATGCCGGGCAAGAAGAACTCGGCCGCGGTGTCGGCCAAGCTGACCGACCTGATGCAGATGGTCGAAGACCTGCTGCAGGAAGGCCGCAAGATCCTCGTGTTCTCGCAGTTCACCAGCATGCTGTTCCTGATCGAGGAAGAACTGGCCGCGCGCGGCATCCACTACGCGCTGCTCACCGGCGAGACGCGCGACCGCTCGGCCCAGGTGGCCGCCTTCCAGCAGGGCGCGGTGCCGATCTTCCTGATCAGCCTGAAAGCCGGCGGCGTCGGCCTGAACCTTACCGCAGCCGACACCGTCATCCACTACGACCCGTGGTGGAACCCGGCGGCCGAGAACCAGGCCACCGACCGCGCCTGGCGCATCGGGCAAGATAAACCCGTGTTCGTCTACAAGCTGATCGCCAAGGGCACGCTGGAAGAAAAGATCCAGCTGCTGCAACAGAAGAAGTCGGAGCTGGCGCAGTCGATCCTGTCCGATGGGGAATCGCAGAAGATGGCGCTGACCCAGGAAGACCTGCAGGCGATCTTCGCGCCGCTCGAAGACTGAGCTGATCAGTCCTGATGAAAAACGCGGCGCTTGGCATCAGCCAGCGCCGCGTTTTCCGTAGGGGTGATCTGGTCCGGCGGACCAGATCACGCGCATGCCGACCGCGCGTTCAACCAGCATCGAATTAGCCAGTACAGCTATTCTTATGTGGTTTGAACGCGCGGCCGGCGCTCACGCTGAAGGCAACTCATCGTTCAGAGTGGAGCCGCCCACCCTACGAAAAAGGCTGCTGGTTTGCACCAGCCGCCTTGTCATTTCAGTTTTCTCGTAACGGCGAATTACTTGTAAAACGCCTCAACCTTGCCCTTCAGCTTGATCAGCATCGGCTTGCCCTTGCGGTCGAGCGTGCGGCCGGCGGCGACCTTGATCCAGCCTTCGCTGATGCAATACTCTTCCACGTCGTGGCGATCCTTCTCGTTGAAGCGGATGCCGATCTCGTGCTGGAAGACGTCGCGGTGATGAAAAGGGCTGCTCGGGTCGATCGAGAGCCGGTCCGGGAGTGGGGGGAGGGTAGCGGTATCGTTCATAGACGCGAATTATCCACCAACTGCGCGCGCCGCGGCGCATTTTTCATCACCCGGTCATCCCCGTCCAGTAGGCTGCCGGGAGGCGTCTATACAAGCCGGCACAAGCGACGATATACTGACAAACAATTACATTGTTTCATCGATAACAGAAAGCACCAGATGACCCGTCGTACGGCTGCCGATTCACCTGCTCCGGCCGATCCGGAGCGCGCTGGCGCCGGCACGGCCGGCATTGCTTCCCACTTCCGCACCATTGCCGAACTCGATGGCGGCATCGCCTTCAGCATCGCGCTGCCCGTGTACGCGCTGCACTACCTGAGCCCGGCATTTTCGACCGTGCTGGGCCACGATGCCGCTGCGCTGGAGGCGGCGCTTGCGGGGCGCAGGCACGAAGCACTCGCACCGCTGGCCGAGCACCTCGCGGCAAGCGGGAAGGGCGCACCGGGCGAGCACCGCATCGAGGAAGTCGACGTGCGTAATGCCGACGGCCATCCGGTCGGCCTGCAGGTGATCACCACGGTGCTGCGCAACGAGGACGGCAGCCACGCGTTGGTGGGACTGATGCGCGACCTGTCGGCGCAGCGCGCCCACCTGGCCGACCAGCGCCGCTTCGCAAGCATGCTGAACCACGAATTCCGCACGCCGCTCGCGACCATCGATGGCGCGATCCAGCGGCTGGAAGCGACTGCGCATGGCGCCGACGAATCGGTGCGCCAGCGCTATCGCAAGATCGCGGTCGCGGCGGACCGCCTGATCGCCATGCTCGACGAATACCTGTCGCCCGACCGCATGGCCGCGATCGGCAAGGTGCGCCAGCCGAACACGATCGCCGCGCGCGAACTGCTGGATGCGGGCGTGAAGCAGCTGCGCGAGGCGGGGCGCCCGGCAAGCGTCGCGGCGGACGAACTCCGGGACGAGGCCATGACGGGCCTGCGCGGCGAACCCGAGGGCTTGCGGCTGGCGCTGAAGGTCCTGGTCGACAACGCGCTGCTGTTTTCGCCGCCCGGCACGGCGGTAGCCTTGGGCGCGCACCGCAGCGGCAGCGGTATCGAATTCACGGTGCGCGACACGGGAGGCGGCGTGGCGCCGGAAGACGCGCCGCACATCTTCGACAAGGGCTACCGTGGCCGCAATGCCGTCGGCCTGCCCGGCAGCGGGCTGGGGCTGTACATGGCGCGCTCGATTGTCGAAGTCCATGGGGGCATGCTGCGCCTGGGAAGCCAGGAGGGAGGATCCGAATTCCGGCTCTGGCTGCCCACCATGCATATTAGCGGACAACAACAGCTTGCCTCATCCTCTCCCAACAGTGATAATCGGACCGATCAATAACATGTCCCATTCATGACGCAGATACTGATTGTTGAAGATAACGGCGAATACGCGGACGATATGGCTGAATTCCTGCGGGAACTCGACCATGAGGTCGCGATCGCCAAGACCGCGAGCGAGATGTGGGCAGCGCTGACGCGCACGCCGGCAGCGGTCGTCGTTCTCGATCTCGGCCTGCCGGACGAAGACGGCTTCAACGTCATTCCACGGATGCGCCAGCTGTACCCCGAAATCGGCCTGCTGGTACTCACTGGCCGGGTCGCGTTCGACCACCGCATCCTCGGCCTGCGCCTGGGCGCCGATCACTACCTGACCAAGCCGATCAAGTTCCCGGAACTGGCCGCCCACATCGAGGCGCTGGACCGCCGCGTGCGTCCCGCCGACCCGGCGCCGGCGCCGAGCAAGTGGACGCTGCGCGTGAGCGCGCGCCAGCTCGAGCTGGGCGGCAAGATGATCGACCTCACCGAAAAGGAGTGCAACTTCCTGCACCTCCTGACGATCAACACCCGTCCCGTGCCGCGCCACGTGATCGTCGCCGGCATGGGCGGCGAAGACCCGGACGCCAGCCGCCGCGTCGACATGCTGGTCTACCGCCTGCGCAAGAAAGCACGTTCCGGCCTCGGCCAGGACCTGCCCCTGCGCAGCGCCTACGGCGAAGGCTACAGCCTGTCCGCCGGCTTCACCCTGGCCTGACCCCTTATTGGGGTCAGAGTTGAATTTCCAAGCAATTTCCCCAAATCGGCCTATTTTTAATGAGGGTCAGAGTCGAATTATTGACCAATTGACCAGAAGATAATTAGGGTCAGTGTCGAATTATTGAGCAATTGATCGCTTCAAGGAGCGGGATGGAATCAGAGCGGCAGCCGGACGCTAATTGGGGACAGAGTCAGCGCTATTTTCTGCCATCTTGATATTAAATAGGGACAGAGTAAAATTTCTCAGCTAGAATGCCTGCTCGACTTTTGAGCACGTCATGGCACGCCTTCCCCGACTCATCATCCCGAACCAGCCGCATCACGTCATCCAGCGTGGTAACAACCGCCAATGGATCTTTCGCGAAGAGGCGGATTATGGGCGTTTCCTCGCCTGGCTGAAGGAAGCAGCGCGCTTCTACCAGGTGGCGATCCATGCCTATGTGCTCATGCCGAACCACATTCACCTGCTCGCGACCCCGTCCGACAATGTCGGGCTGGCGCTGATGATGCAGAAGGTCGGCCGCTTCTACGTTCCCTGGTTTAATCATAAGTACGAACGCACCGGCGGCCTGTTCGAAGGGCGCTTCCGCACCTCGCTGATCGATACCGAACACTATTTCCTGGCCTGCAGCCGCTACATCGAACTCAATCCGGTCCGCGCCGCCCTGGTGGCGGCGCCGCTGGACTATCTCTGGTCGAGCTACGCCCACCATACCGGCGTGCGCACGGATGGCCTGGTAACCGACCACCTGCTCTACTGGGGACTGGGAAACACCCCGTTCCAGCGCGAAGCGGCCTATACCGACCTGGTCATGCAGGGTATTCCCCAGGACGAAGTCGATTTCGTGACTACTTCGGTGCTGAAGAACCAGCCCCTGGGTTCCGATGCTTTCAAGGCCGAACTGGAACAGCGGACGAAGCGGCCGATCCTGCCGGCCAAGCGTGGACGGCCATTCAGGGAACCGATCCCGCCCCTTCCACAGGCTTGAATTCCTGCCAGCACCGTACAGGCACGAAAATTCGTGCCTTTTTTATTCTGCATCCATTCGAGCCGGGCTGAAGGCCTCTTTGTAACATCCTGAGCTCGCCATAACAAGCGCGCAGGTCATCTCTTCAGCTATAAAATCAAGGACTTATCGATCATCGAGCGCAGCCTTGTCGCTCCGCATTGACTCTGTCCCCAATTAAACGCAACTTCAAAAAGTTGTCAAACAATTCGACTCTGACCCTAATTATTCTTGTTGCCGTTTGTGTTGCATTGCACTATTCTCGATTTTCGACCCCCTGAAAAGATGTGGAGATTGCCTCATGATTGCCCAAGGTTTGTACGATCCCGCCAATGAGCACGATGCCTGCGGCGTCGGTTTCATCGCCCATATCAAGGGCAACAAGAGCCACTCGATCATCGAGCAGGGCTTGCAGATCCTGAAGAACCTCGACCACCGCGGCGCGGTCGGCGCCGACGCGTTGATGGGAGACGGTGCCGGCATCCTGATCCAGATCCCGGACCAGTACTTCCGCGACGAGATGGCCAAACAGGGCGTGGAACTGCCGCCGCCTGGCGAGTACGGGGTCGGCATGGTGTTCCTGCCGAAGGAGCACGCCTCGCGCATCGCCTGCGAACAGGAAATCGAACGCGCCGTGCGCATCGAAGGCCAGGTCGTGCTCGGCTGGCGCAACGTGCCGGTCGACGACACCATGCCGATGTCGCCCTTCGTCAAGAAAAAGGAGCCGGTGATCCGCCAGATCTTCATCGGCCGCGGCCCGGACATCATGGTGACCGACGCCCTGGAGCGCAAGCTCTACGTCATCCGCAAATCCTCCGGGCACGCGATCCAGGCCCTGAAGCTCCTGCACGGCAAGGAGTTCTTCGTGCCCTCGATGTCGGCCCGCACCATCGTCTACAAGGGCCTGCTGCTGGCCGACCAGGTGGGTGTCTACTACAAGGACCTGCAAGACCCGCGCTGCATCTCGGCACTCAGCCTGGTGCACCAGCGCTTCTCCACCAACACCTTCCCGGAATGGCCGCTGGCCCACCCCTACCGCCTGATCGCGCACAACGGCGAAATCAACACGGTGAAGGGCAACTTCAACTGGACCCGCGCGCGCGAAGGCATGCTGAAATCGGCCGTGCTTGGCGAGGACCTGGGCAAGCTGTTCCCGCTCATTTACGAAGGCCAGTCCGACACCGCCTGCTTCGACAACGCGCTCGAACTGCTGGTGATGGCCGGCTACCCGGTCGCCCAGGCGATGATGATGATGATCCCGGAAGCCTGGGAGAACCACACCTCGATGGACGACAACCGCCGCGCCTTCTACGAATACCACGCCGCGATGATGGAACCCTGGGACGGCCCCGCCGCCATGGCCTTCACCGACGGCCGCCACATCGGCGGCACCCTGGACCGCAACGGCCTGCGTCCGGCGCGCTACGTGATCACCGAGGACGACCTGGTCGTCATGGCCTCGGAATCGGGCGTGCTGCCGATCCCCGAGTCGCGCATCGTCAAGAAATGGCGCCTCCAGCCGGGCAAGATGTTCCTGATCGACCTCGAAGCCGGCCGCATCATCGACGACAAGGAACTGAAGGACACCTACTCGAACGCCAAGCCGTACAAGGCCTGGATCAAGTCGGTGCGCATCAAGCTCAATGAGATCAAGCTGTCCGAAAGCCAGGCCGCCCAGCATCGCGCCAAGGATGCGCAAGGCGCGCAGGGTGAACGCGCGCCGATCCCCCTGCTAGACCGCCAGCAGGCCTTCGGCTACACCCAGGAAGACCTGAAGTTCCTGATGGCCCCGATGGCGGTGCTGGCCGAGGAAGCCACCGGCTCGATGGGCAACGACTCGCCGCTGGCGGTGATGTCGAACAAGCTCAAGCCGCTGTATAACTACTTCAAGCAGCTGTTCGCCCAGGTGACCAACCCGCCGATCGACCCGATCCGCGAAAGCATGGTGATGTCCCTGGTTTCCTTCATCGGGCCGAAGCCGAACCTGCTCGACACCAACAACGTCAACCCGCCGATGCGCCTGGAAGTGGCGCAGCCGATCCTCGGCTTCGACGACATGGCGCGCCTGCGCGCGATCAGCCTGCACACCGGCGGCAAGTTCAAGTCCTATGAACTGAACATCTGCTACCCGGTTGCCTGGGGCAAGGAAGGCATCGAAGCCTGCCTGGCCTCGCTGTGCGCCGAAGCCGTGGACGCGGTCAAGTCGGGCCATAACATCCTGATTGTCTCGGACCGCAACATGTCGGGCGAACAGGTCGCGATTCCCGCGCTGCTCGCCACCTCGACCATCCACCAGCACCTGGTGGGCCGCGGCCTGCGCGCCTCCACCGGCCTGGTGGTCGAAACCGGCTCGGCCCGCGAGACTCACCACTTCGCCCTGCTGGCCGGCTACGGCGCGGAAGCCGTGCATCCGTACCTCGCGCTCGAGACCCTGGCGGACCTGGCGCACAACCTGCCGCACGAAATGGACGCCGACAAGGCGATCACCAACTACACCAAGGCGGTCGGCAAAGGCTTGATGAAGGTGATGTCGAAGATGGGCATCTCCACCTACATGTCCTACTGCGGCGCCCAGATCTTCGAAGCCGTGGGCCTGAACAAGTCGCTGGTCGACAAGTACTTCCGCGGCACCTCCTCGACGGTCGAGGGCATCGGCCTGTTCGAGGTGGCGGAAGAAGCGCTGCGCCTGCACAGCCTCGCCTTCGGCAACGACCCGGTGCTGGCCAATGCGCTTGATACCGGCGGCGAGTACGCTTTCCGCGTGCGCGGCGAAGACCACCTGTGGACCCCGGACGCGATCGCCAAGCTGCAGCACTCGACCCGCGCCAACAACTACAGCACCTATAAAGAGTACGCGCAGATCATCAACGACCAGAGCCGCCGCCACCTGACCCTGCGCGGCCTGTTCGAGTTCAAAATCGATCCGTCCAAGGCCATCCCGCTGGAAGAAGTCGAGCCGGCCAAGGACATCGTCAAGCGCTTCGCCACCGGCGCCATGTCGCTCGGTTCGATCAGCACCGAAGCCCATGCTACGCTGGCCATCGCCATGAACCGCATCGGCGGCAAATCGAACACCGGCGAAGGCGGCGAAGACCCGCGCCGCTACATGGGCGAATTCAAGGGCATCAAGATCGCCAAGGGCGAGACCCTGGCCTCGATCCTGGGCGCGGACCGCGTGGTGGCCGACATCCCGCTGGAAGAGGGCGATTCGCTGCGCTCGAAGATCAAGCAGGTGGCCTCGGGCCGCTTCGGCGTCTCCGCCGAGTACCTGGCATCGGCCGACCAGATCCAGATCAAGATGGCGCAAGGGGCAAAACCGGGCGAAGGCGGCCAGCTGCCGGGCCACAAGGTGACCGAGTACATCGCCAGCTTGCGCGTGTCGGTGCCGGGCGTGGGCCTGATTTCGCCGCCGCCGCACCACGACATCTATTCGATCGAAGACCTGGCGCAGCTGATCCACGACCTGAAGAACGCCAACCCGAACGCCTCGATCTCGGTGAAGCTGGTGTCGGAAGTCGGCATCGGCACCGTCGCCGCGGGCGTGTCGAAGGCCAAGGCCGACCACGTGGTGGTCGCCGGCCACGACGGCGGCACCGGCGCGTCGCCGCTGTCCTCGGTCAAGCACGCCGGCACCCCATGGGAGCTGGGCCTGGCCGAGACCCAGCAGACGCTGGTGCTCAACGGCCTGCGCAGCCGGATCCGGGTTCAGGCAGATGGACAGATGCGTACCGGCCGCGACGTCGTGGTGGCCGCCATGCTGGGCGCCGACGAGATCGGTTTTGCGACGGCGCCGCTGGTGGTGGAAGGCTGCATCATGATGCGCAAGTGCCACCTGAATACCTGCCCGGTGGGCGTGGCGACGCAAGACCCGGTCCTGCGCGCCAAGTTCCAGGGTAAACCGGAGCACGTGGTGAACTACTTCTTCTTCGTCGCCGAAGAAGCGCGCCAGATCATGGCGCAGCTGGGTATCCGCACGTACGACGAACTGATCGGCCGCACCGACCTGCTGGACAAGGCCAAGGCCGTCGGCCACTGGAAGGCGCAGGGCCTGGACTTCTCGAACATCTTCTACCAGCCGAAGAACGATTCACCGCGCGCGCTGTTCCACACCGACGGCCAGGACCACGGCCTGGACAAGGCGCTGGACCACAAGCTGATCGCGCAGGCCAAGGCCGCGCTGGAGAAGGGCGAGCGCGTCTCCTTCATTTCGCCGGTGAAGAACCTGAACCGCACCGTGGGCACCATGCTGTCGGGCGAAGTGGCCAAGCGCTACGGCCATGCCGGGCTGCCGGACGACACCATCCACATCCAGCTGCAGGGCACCGCCGGCCAGTCGGCCGCAGCCTTCCTGGCGGCGGGCATCACGATCGACCTGGTCGGCGAAGGCAACGACTACGTCGGCAAGGGCCTGTCGGGCGGCCGCATCATCGTGCGTCCGAACACCGAATTCCGCGGCTGGGCGGTGGACAACATCATCGTCGGCAATACGGTGCTGTACGGCGCCATCTCCGGCGAAGCCTTCTTCAACGGCGTGGCCGGCGAGCGCTTCGCGGTGCGTAACTCGGGCGCCGTGGCGGTGGTCGAGGGTTGCGGCGACCACGGTTGCGAATACATGACCGGCGGGACGGTCGTGGTGCTGGGCGAGACCGGCCGCAACTTCGCGGCCGGCATGTCGGGCGGCGTCGCCTACGTGTACGACCCGAAGGGTGAGTTCGAAGGCAAGTGCAATATGACGATGGTGAACCTGGAGCCGGTGCTCACCACCAAGCAGCAGGGTCAGGAAGGCCAGGCCGGCTGGCACAGCCAGACCCGCAACGGCGAGCGCGAGTCGGATGAAGTCATCCTGCGCCGCCTGATCGAGCGCCACTTCAAGCACACGGGTTCCACCCGCGCGCGCAACCTGCTGGACGACTGGGCCAATAGCCGCGGCAAGTTCGTGAAGGTCTTCCCGACCGATTACAAGCGGGCGCTCGAGGAGATGCACAACTCGAGCATGGAAGAAGCGAACGACAAGATCGAGATGGCCGCCTAGCGCCTAACAATTCCCCCCATGGCTGCGTTGCATCGTCTCGCCGTACTATCGTACTGTCTTCGACGATGCGCCTTGCCCTGGTGGTTTTGTTAGACGCTTTCAATCGGAGATAAGGAAAACAACGTGGGCAAAATTACTGGCTTCATGGAATTCGAACGGCAGGAAGAGGGCCACCTCGAGCCGACCGATCGCGTCAAGAACTACAAGGAATTCGTGCTAACCCTGACCGACGGCCAGGCCAAGGTGCAGGGTGCGCGCTGCATGGATTGCGGCATCCCCTTCTGCAACACGGGCTGCCCGGTCAACAACATGATCCCGGACTGGAACGACCTGGTCTATCACGGCAACTACCGCGCCGCCGTCGAGAACCTGCACTCGACCAATAACTTCCCCGAGTTCACCGGCCGTATCTGCCCGGCGCCCTGCGAATCGGCCTGCACGCTCGGCATCAACGACGACCCGGTCGGCATCAAGTCGATCGAGCGCAAGATCGCCGACAGCGGCTGGGAGCACGGCTGGATCGTGCCGCAACCCGCAAGCGTCAAGACCGGTAGGAAGGTTGCCCTGATCGGCTCCGGCCCGGCCGGCCTGGCTGCTGCCCAGCAGCTGGCGCGCGCCGGCCACGACGTGACCGTGTTCGAAAAGAGCGACCGCATCGGCGGCCTGCTGCGCTACGGGATCCCCGACTTCAAGATGGAAAAGGGTTTGATCGACCGCAGGGTCGAACAGATGAAGGCGGAAGGTGTAGTCTTCCGCACCAGCGTCCTGGTCGGCAAGGATTTTCCGGCCACGGTCAGCAACATGGCGCGCGACACCATCTTCCCGGAAGACCTGGAAAAAGAATTCGATGCAGTCGTCCTGGCAGGCGGCGCCGAGCAGCCGCGCGACCTGCCGGTGCCCGGCCGCGAGCTGAAGGGCGTGCATTTCGCCATGGACTTCCTGCCGCAGCAGAACCGCGTGAATGCGGGCGACAAGCTGAAAGACCAGATCAAGGCCACCGGCAAGCACGTGGTCGTGATCGGCGGCGGCGACACCGGCTCCGACTGCGTCGGCACCTCGAACCGCCATGGGGCAGCGTCGGTCACCCAGTTCGAACTGATGCCGATGCCCCCGGAGCAGGAAAACAAGCCGCTCGTCTGGCCTTACTGGCCGACCCGCCTGCGCACCTCGTCCTCTCACGAGGAAGGCTGCCAGCGCGACTGGGCGGTGGCAACCAAGCGCCTGGAAGGCAAGGGCGGCAAGGTGGAAAAGCTGGTCGCCTGCCGCGTCGAATGGAAGGATGGCAAGATGGTCGAGGTGCCGGATTCCGAATTCGAGATGAAGGCCGACCTGGTCTTCCTGGCCATGGGCTTCGTCTCGCCGGTGCAGAACGTGCTGGATGCCTTCGGCGTGCAGAAAGATGCACGTGGCAACGCCCGCGCCATGACCGAGGGCGAGCGTTCCTACCAGACCTCGAAGCCGAAGGTGTTCACCGCCGGTGACATGCGCCGCGGCCAGTCGCTGGTGGTGTGGGCGATCCGCGAAGGGCGGCAGTGCGCCCGTGCGGTCGACGAGTTCCTGATGGGCAGTTCGGTGCTGCCACGTTAATCAAGTTCCTACCCCGGCATAGGCGGCTTCGGCCGCCTTTTCTTTTGGCCTCCCATGCCGACATGGCAGTGTGGACGGCTTCCAACAGCCTGGGAGATTTTGCTGCTGATCGACATGCTTATGTGCGTGTCCGCACAACGGTTACCCAAACAATGTTCGTACGCTAGGACGTATTGCAGCGCGTCATGCGACACCATATGCCCCTGTTACCGAAAAGATACATGCGCAAATGTATGGTTCCTTCGCCGTGCGAAAATGTTGATATAATTCAACAAATGTAGAATTGGCACATATACATATCTCTTTAAAAACAAGAGTTTATCGACGAAAGTATCTGACCCATCGGTTATTTTTCTTGCAATAGTGGATTGGAAGACTGGTCGGAAATGGCCCACCTCAAGCGGGGCTTGCGCTTTCTGCACTACAATAACGAATTACCCAAATTCCAAACACGCTGTGTCCAACTTAGTCGAAATCCGCGATCTGCACTTTGCGTACGGAGAGCGTTCCATCCTGTCGAACCTGCGCATGGACTTCCCACGCGGGAAGCTCGTTGCCGTCATGGGTGGCTCGGGCTGTGGCAAGACCACGGTCCTGCGCCTAATCGGCGGCCAGATCCGTCCGCAACGCGGCGAGGTGCGCGTGGGCGGCGAAGTCGTACACCAGCTCAATACCGAAGGCCTGTACCGCCTGCGCCGCCGCATGGGCATGCTGTTCCAGTTCGGCGCACTGTTTACCGACCTGTCGGTGTTCGATAACGTCGCCTTCCCCCTGCGCGAGCACACCGACCTGCCGGAAGAAGTGATCCGCGACCTGGTCCTCCTGAAGCTCAATGCCGTCGGGCTGCGCAATGCGCACCGCCTGAAGCCGGCCGAAATCTCCGGCGGCATGGCGCGCCGCGTCGCCGTGGCGCGCGCGGTGGCGCTGGACCCCGAACTGATCATGTACGACGAGCCGTTCGCCGGCCTCGACCCGATCTCGATGGGCGTTACCGCCAACCTGATCCGCAACCTGAACGATGCGCTCGGCTCAACCTCGATCCTGGTGTCGCACGACGTGCATGAATGCTTCGCGATTGCCGACTACATTTATTTCATGTCTGCAGGGAAGATCGTTGCGGAAGGCACACCAGCCGACTTGCGCGTTTCGGAAGACCCTTACGTCAAGCAGTTCGTCAATGCCGCTCCAGACGGGCCGGTGCCCTTCCACTATCCGGGCAAGTCGCTGGCCGACGATCTCGGCCTGGGAGTGCGCAAATGATCACACGCTTCCTGGGATTTATCGGTCGCCATGTCCGCGAAGCCATTGCCAGCGTCGGTTTCGCCACCCGCGCCTTTTTCAACCTGCTCGGGGTGTCGCCCGGCGCCTTCCGGCGCCCGGCCCTGATTTCGGAACAGATCCATTTCATCGGCAATTATTCGCTGGTGATCATCATCGTGTCCGGCCTGTTCGTCGGCATGGTGCTTGGCCTGCAAGGCTATTACACGCTGAACCAGTACGGCGCCGAGCAGGCGCTGGGACAGGTGGTGGCCCTGGCGCTGGTGCGCGAGCTCGGCCCGGTCGTGACGGCGCTGCTGTTCGCCGGCCGCGCCGGCACCTCGCTGACCGCCCAGATCGGCCTTATGAAGGCTGGCGAGCAACTGTCCGCCATGGAAATGATGGCGATTAATCCGGTCCAGCGCGTGCTGGCGCCGCGCTTCTGGGGCGGCGTGATTGCCATGCCGATCCTGGCCGCCATTTTCTCGGCCGTGGGTGTGTTCGGCGGCTACCTGGTCGGCGTGCAGCTGATCGGTGTTGACCCGGGTGCGTTCTGGTCGCAGATGCAGGCTGGCGTGGATGTGCGCGCTGACGTACTGAACGGGGTACTGAAAAGCTTTATCTTCGGCGTTGCGGTCACGTTTACGGCGCTGTTCCAGGGTTACCAGACCAAGCCGACCCCGGAAGACGTGTCGCGCGCTACCACGCGTACCGTCGTCATCGCGTCGCTGATGGTCTGGGGCCTGGACTTCATCATGACCGCATTGATGTTCAATAAATAAGAGTTACTAGGGTATTCGTATGCATCGCAAAACTATCGACGTCTGGGTTGGCCTGTTTGTCCTGTTGGGCCTGGCTTCGCTGCTGTTCCTGGCCCTGCAGGCAGGCAACATGAGCACCATCTCGTTCAGCAAGACCTATGCCGTGACCGGCAAGTTCGACAACATCGGCGGCCTGAAGCCGCAGGCGCCGGTCAAGAGTGCCGGCGTGGTGGTCGGCCGGGTGGGTGAAATCACCTTCGACGACAAGACCTATCAGGCGCTCGTGCGCCTCGATATGGAGCCAGGCTATAAATTCCCGAAAGACAGTTCGCTAAAGATCTTGACTGCCGGCCTGCTGGGCGAGCAGTACATCGGCATCGAACCGGGTGGCGACACCCAGAACCTGGTCAACGGCGACCGCATCAACCGTACCCAGTCGGCGACGGTGCTCGAAGACCTGATCAACCAATTTATCTATAGCAAGGCCGCTGAAGGAAAGGAAGGTAGTGAATGACCAACACGCCACACCGTACCCCCGGCCGCATGCATGGCTGCGCGGCGATCGCTGCCGCCCTGCTGCTGACCGGCTGCGCCACCACGGGCAATCCGCAGGACCCGCTCGAGGGCTATAACCGCACCGTGTTCCGCTTCAACGATGCGGTCGACCGCACCGTGCTGAAGCCGACCGCCACCGCCTACAAGAACGTGGCGCCAAGCTTCGTGCAAACGGGCGTCAACAATTTCTTCGGTAACCTGTCCGACGCCTGGACCGCGGTGAATAACCTGCTCCAAGGCAAGGCCAAGGACGGCATGGGCGACGTGACCCGCGTTGCCGTCAACTCGACATTCGGCATCTTCGGCCTGCTCGACATTGCCTCGGAAGCGGGCATTCCCAAGCACAACGAAGATTTCGGCCAGACCCTGGGCGTCTGGGGCTTTCCAAGCGGCCCCTTCTTGATGTTGCCGATCCTGGGCCCATCTACGGTGCGTGACACTGCCGCGCTGCCGGCCGATTTCGGCGGCGACATCTGGAAGTACAAGGAACCGGCCAACTGGCGCAACATCGGCGCCGCCGTGCGCGTCGTCGACAAGCGCGCCACCCTGCTGGACGCCGGCAACCTGCTGGAAGACGCCGCGCTGGACCGTTACGAGTTCATTCGCGACGGCTACATGCAGCGTCGACAGAGCCAGGTCTACGACGGCAACGTGCCGCGCCAGGCCGAGGAACAAGAAGCGGCGACCAGCAATGCGGAACCGGCAGCCGACCCGGCAGGCACGGGGGCGGCAAAGCCCTCCGAAACGCAGCCGTCGAAGTAACAAGTCCTTACATACCGGTGTCATCCGTGAGCCGGCAAGAAGAGTTAACCGGGGACATGCTGCGCCGCTTGAAGCCGGCGCGGCCCCCAACGATAAGGAAACTACATGAAACCCATCATCCAACTGATCGCAGCAGCAAGCGCCACGATTGCCTTTGCCACGTCGGCCATCGCCGCCGAAGCGCCGGACGCGCTGGTCAAGCGCATCAGCGCCGAGGTCATCGACACCGTCAAGGCCGACAAGGACATCCAGGCCGGTAACCGCAACAAGATCATGGACCTGGTCAATTCCAAGATCCTGCCGCACGTCGACACCGAAAAGATGACCCAGCAGGCGGCCGGCCGCTTCTGGCGCCAGGCCACTCCGGAGCAGCAAAAGGCACTGACCAAGGAATTCACCACCCTGCTGGTCTACACCTACTCGGGCGCCCTGTCGACCATCAAGAATGAAACCGTCGAGTTCAAGCCGATGCGTGCGGAAGCCGGCGCCACCGACGTCGAAGTGCGTTCGCAGGTGAACGTCGCCCGCGGCGAGCCGATCACCCTGAACTACCGCCTGGCCAACGGCCCGCAAGGCTGGAAGATCTACGACATCAACGTGCTGGGCGCGTGGCTGGTCGAGACCTACAAGAGCACCTTCGCCAGCGAGATCAACAAGAACGGCGTCGATGGCCTGATCAAGAAGCTGGCCGAGCGTAACCAGCAGCTGGCCGCCAGGCCGCTGAAGGCATCGAAGTAATGGCCGAAGCCAATCCGATGCTCTCGCTCGATGCCCTGACCTTCCAGAGCGCCCGTGGCGCCCTGGAGCAGGGCTGCGCGGCGATCGCCGCCGGCGAAACCGTGTTCGACCTGGGCGGCGTGAGTGCCGCCGATTCGTCCGGCGTCGCCGTGCTGCTGGCCTGGCAGCGCCGCGCGCTCAAGGCAGGGCAGCGTCTTACCTTCATCAACGTTCCCGGGAACGTGCAGAAGCTGGCTGCGCTGTATGGCGTGGAACAGCTGATTCCGCAGTCGTAAGTCGTTTCTCGCAGGGTGGTCGGCTCTGCCGACCGCACGTTCAGCCAGCCCGAGAAAAGTCGTATCCGCTGACCAGATGTGATTTGGACGCGCGGTCGGCGAAGCCGACCACCCTACCACCCCCCCCCCCAGCAAAATCCCCCGCCGGCCTCTTGCATTCTTGATTTCACCTATAATGGGCCGTTTCCCCCGCACGGTCAGGCGCGCCCGCGCCGTCCCTCCCAACAAGAATGACAGCGATCCAGATTAACAGCGTCGAGAAAAGCTACAAGGGCTTCAAGGCCCTCAAGGGCGTCTCGATGACTATCGAGGAAGGCGAGTTCTTCGGCCTTCTCGGGCCCAACGGCGCCGGCAAGACGACCCTGATCTCCACCGTGGCCGGCCTGATCCGCCCGGACGCAGGCAGCGTCAGGATCCATGGCCACGACGTGGTGAGCGACTTCCGCGAAGCGCGCAAGCGCCTTGGCGTGGTGCCGCAGGAGCTGGTGTTCGATCCCTTCTTCACCGTGCGCGAAACGCTGCGCCTGCAATCGGGCTACTTCGGCATCAAGAACAACGACGCGTGGATCGACGAGGTCATGCACAACCTCGATCTCACCAACAAGGCCGACGCCAACATGCGCGCCCTGTCGGGCGGCATGAAGCGCCGCGTGCTGGTCGCCCAGGCCCTCGTGCACAAGCCGCCGGTGATCGTGCTGGACGAACCCACCGCGGGCGTCGACGTCGAACTGCGCCAGACCCTGTGGAAGTTCATTGCGCGCCTCAACCGCGAAGGCCACACCGTGGTGCTGACCACCCACTACCTCGAGGAAGCCCAGGCCATGTGCCAGCGCGTCGCGATGCTGAAACTCGGCGAAGTGGTGGCGCTGGATACCATGTCGGCCCTGCTGCGCCGCGTATCGGGCTCGCAGCTGGTAGTGCACCTGAAAAGCGGCGACCTGCCCGACGGCTTGCGCCACCTGGTCTCGCACGACGAGCATGATCTGAATAACGGCGGCGGCAACCGCTACACCTTGCGTGTCAACGACGCCAGCGAAGTCGAGCCGATCCTGGCGCAGCTGCGGACCAGCGGCGCCGTGGTCGACGAGATGGGGCTGGAGCAGGCCGACCTGGAAGACATTTTCCTGCAAATCGTGGGCGACAAACAAGCGGGAGGACCGCAATGAATCCGTTCTCCGTGGGTTTCCGCACGCTGTTTTATAAAGAGTCGCTGCGCTTCTGGAAGGTGGCGACCCAGACCATCGCCGCGCCGGTCGTCACGGCCATGCTCTACCTGCTGATCTTCGGCCACGTGCTGGACGGCCGCGTCGAGATGCTGGACGGCGTCAGCTACACCGCCTTCCTGGTCCCGGGCCTGGTGATGATGAGCGTGCTGCAGAACGCCTTCGCCAACTCGTCCTCGTCGCTGATCCAGTCCAAGATCACCGGCAACCTCGTGTTCATCCTGCTGCCGCCGCTGTCGCATGTCGAGATCCTGTCGGCCTATATCGCCGCCTCGGTGCTGCGCGGGCTCGCGGTCGGCTTCGGCGTGTTCGTCATCACCGCCTGGTTCGCCCACCTGAGCTTCGTGGCGCCGCTGTGGATTATCCTGTTCGCCCTGATGGGCGCGGCCATCCTCGGCACCATGGGCGTGATCGCCGGCATCTGGGCCGAGAAGTTCGACCAGCTGGCGGCTTTCCAGAACTTCCTGATCATGCCGGCCACCTTCCTGGCCGGGGTGTTCTATTCCATCCAAAAACTGCCGCCGTTCTGGCTCGCGGTCTCGCATTTCAACCCGTTCTTTTATATGATTGACGGGTTCCGCTATGGATTCTTCGGCAAATCCGACGTCTCGCCCTGGACCAGCCTGGCCATCGTGTCGGTGTTCTTCGTGGTGCTGGCGGCCATTGCGATCAATATGCTCAAACGTGGCTATAAGTTACGTCACTAATTGCGTCATTAAAGAATTTACTTGGAGTTTCCCGTGGCGACCACACCTGAACTGATCCACAGCTACATCAGCGCCGGCCTCGACTGCACCCACCTGCAGGTGGAAGGCGACGGCCAGCATTTCACCGCGATCATCGTGTCCCCGAGCTTTGCCGGCAAGCGCCCGATCCAGCGCCACCAGCTGGTGTACGCCGCGCTCGGCGACCGCATGCGTGAAGAGATCCACGCGCTGTCGATGAAAACCCTGACCCCCGAAGAATACGGAGGCTAAGCGATGGACAAGCTCCAGATCGTTGGCGGCAAGCGCCTGAATGGCGACATTTCCGTGTCGGGCGCGAAGAACGCCGCACTGCCCATCCTGTGCGCCGGCCTTTTGAGCAGCGGCGACCTCGAACTGTCGAACGTGCCGCGCCTGCACGACGTGCGCACCATCCTCAAGCTGCTGGCCCAGACCGGCCTGAAGGTCACCCAGGACGACGAACGCGTCACGCTCAACGGCGCCAACATCACCTCGCTGGAAGCGCCGTACGAGCTGGTCAAGACCATGCGCGCCTCGATCCTCGTGCTGGGGCCCCTGCTGGCGCGCTTCGGCCAGGCCAAGGTCTCGCTGCCGGGCGGCTGCGCCATCGGTTCGCGCCCGGTCGACCAGCACATCAAGGGTCTGCGCCAGATGGGCGCCGAGATCACCATCGAAGGCGGCTACATCCATGCCAGGACGAACGGCAAGCTCAAAGGCGCGCGCATCCACACCGACATGATCACGGTGACCGGCACCGAGAACCTCCTGATGGCCGCCACCCTGGCCGAAGGCGAGACCGTGCTGGAAAACGCCGCGCGCGAGCCGGAAGTCACCGACCTGGCCAACCTGCTGGTGGCGATGGGCGCGAAGATCGAAGGCATCGGCACCGACCGTCTCGTCGTCCAGGGCGTCGACAGCCTGCATGGTGCGCAGCACGCCGTGATCTCCGACCGCATCGAAGCCGCCACTTTCCTGTGCGCGGTAGCGGCTACCGGCGGCGACATCATGCTGCGCAACACCCGCACCGACATCTTCGACGCGGCGCTCGACAAGCTGCGCGAGATCGGCGTTCAGCTCGACGTGGGCCGCGACACCATCCGCGCGCGCATGGACCGCCGTCCGCATCCGGTGTCGTTCCGCACCACCGAATACCCGGGCTTCCCGACCGACATGCAGGCCCAGTTCATGGCCGTGAACATCCTGGCCGACGGTTCGAGCCGCGTCACCGAGACCATTTTCGAAAACCGCTTCATGCACGTGCAGGAGATGAACCGCCTCGGCGCGCACATCTCCACTGAGGGCAATACCGCCTTCATCAAGGGCGCCGACCGCCTGGTGGGTGCGCCCGTGATGGCGACCGACCTGCGTGCGTCGGCTTCCCTGGTGATCGCCGGCATGGCGGCGCAGGGCAGCACCCTGATCGACCGCATCTATCATCTCGACCGCGGCTACGACCGCATGGAAGTCAAACTCTCTGCTGTCGGCGCCGACATCGTGCGCATCAAGGAATGACCATTACCAGCACATCTCTCGAGCCGGGCCTGATCCTGGCGCTTTCCAAGGGCCGCATTTTCGAGGACACCCTGCCGCTGCTCGCGGCGGCGGGGATTACCGTCACCGAGAACCCGGAAACCTCGCGCAAGCTGATCCTGCCGACCAACGACCCCGGCGTGCGCGTGCTGATCGTGCGCGCCAGCGACGTGCCGACCTACGTCCAGCACGGCGCGGCCGACTTCGGCGTGGCCGGCAAGGACGTGCTGCTCGAGCACGGCGGCGAAGGCCTGTACCAGCCGATCGACCTGCGCATCGCCTGCTGCCGCATGTCGGTGGCGGTGAATGCCGGCTTCGACTACGAGACCGCGGTGCGCCAGGGCGCGCGCCTGCGCGTGGCGACCAAGTTCGTCAACACCGCGCGCGAGCACTTCGCCAGCAAGGGCGTGCACGTCGACCTGATCAAGCTGTACGGCTCGATGGAGCTGGCGCCGCTGGTCGGCCTGTCCGACGCCATCGTCGACGTGGTCTCCACCGGCGGCACCCTGCGCGCCAACAACCTGGTCGAAGTCGAGAAGATCATGGACATTTCCTCGCGCCTGGTAGTCAACCAGGCTGCGCTCAAGCTCAAGCGCGAGCGCCTGCAACCCATCCTCGATGCCTTCCAACGGGCATCCTCACAACAAGGCTGACAGCACCATGGCAGTACAGATCCGCAAGCTCGACTCCACCGCACCCGACTTCAGGCAGGCGCTCGATGCCCTGCTGGCTTTTGAAGCCGAAACCGACGACGCCATCGAATCGAGCGTCGCGAAGATCCTGGCGGACGTGAAGCATCGCGGTGACGCTGCGGTGCTGGAGTACACCAACCGTTTCGATCGCATCCCGAACGGCGGCGCCGCCTCGATGGCAGCCTTCGACGTCAAGCAGGCGGAACTGGATGCGGCGCTGGCTTCGCTGCCCGACGCCCAGCGCAATGCGCTGCGCACCGCTGCCGAGCGCATCCGTGTCTTCCACGAGCGCCAGAAGCAGGAACTGAACGGTTTTACCTTTACGGAGCCCGACGGCACCGTGCTGGGGCAGCGCGTGACCCCACTGGACCGCGTCGGTATCTACGTTCCTGGCGGCAAGGCCGCCTATCCCTCGTCCGTCCTGATGAACGCGATCCCGGCCCAGGTGGCGGGCGTGCAGGAAATCGTCATGGTGGTGCCGACCCCGGACGGCGTAAAAAACCAGATGGTGCTGGCCGCCGCCGCGATCGCCGGCGTCACTCGCGTCATCACCATCGGCGGCGCCCAGGCGGTCGGCGCACTGGCCTACGGCACCGAAACCATCCCGGCCGTCGACAAGATCGTCGGCCCCGGCAATGCCTACGTGGCCGCCGCCAAGCGCCGCGTGTTCGGCGTGGTCGGCATCGACATGATCGCTGGTCCGTCCGAAATCCTGGTGCTGTGCGACGGAACGACCGACCCTGACTGGGTGGCAATGGACCTGTTCTCCCAGGCCGAGCACGACGAACTGGCCCAGGCAATCCTGCTGTGCCCGGACGCCGACTATATCGCGCGGGTGGAAGCGAGCATCCACAAGCTGCTGCCCACCATGCCGCGCGCCGCGACCATCACCACCTCGCTGAGCGACCGCGGCGCCCTGGTCAAGGTGCGCGACATGGAAGAGGCGTGTGACATCGCCAACGCCATCGCCGCCGAACACCTCGAAATCTCCGCAGAAGATCCGCTCAAGTGGGCGGATCGCATTCGCCATGCCGGCGCCATGTTCCTCGGCCGTTTCTCGTCCGAGTCGCTGGGCGACTACTGCTGCGGCCCGAACCACGTGCTGCCGACTTCGCGCACCGCGCGCTTCTCCTCGCCGCTGGGCGTGTACGACTTCCAGAAGCGTTCCTCCGTCATCCAGGTGAGCGAGCAGGGCGCCCAGACGCTGGGCAAGGTCGCGGCCGAACTGGCCTACGGCGAAGGCCTGCAGGCGCACGCCCGCAGCGCAGAACTGCGGCTGCAACCCGTACCCCCGCAATCATGAGCACCTGGGTCGACCAGGTCTTCTGCGAGGATGCGCTGGCCGGCCTGGCGCGCATCCCGGATGGGTCCATCGACCTGATCCTGACCGACCCGCCCTACAACCTCGGCAAGGACTACGGCAACGCCTCGGACCAGCAGGGCGTCGAGGAATACCTTGCCTGGACCGAGCGCTGGATCGACGCCGCGCTGCCCAAGCTGAAAGCCAACGGCAGCCTGTACATTTTTCTCACCTGGCGCTTCGCGCCGGAGATCTTCGTGATGCTGAAAAAGCGCATGACGATGATGAACGAGATCATCTGGGACCGCCGCGTGCCCTCGATGGGCGGCAGCGTACGCAGCTTCTCCTCGGTGCACGACACCATCGGCTTCTTCGTGAACCGCAAGGATTACTACTTCGACCTGGACGCCGTGCGCATCCCCTACGACGCCGAGACCAAGAAGGCCCGTTCGCGCTCGATCTTCATCGGCGCCAAGTGGCTGGAAGTCGGCTACAACCCGAAGGACGTGTGGAGCGTGTCGCGCCTGCACCGCGAGCACCCGGAGCGCGCCGACCATCCCACCCAGAAGCCGCTCGAGATCATCGAGCGCATGGTGAAAGCGTCCTGCCCGCCGGGCGGCATCGTGCTCGACCCTTTCATGGGCAGCGGCACCACCGCCGTCGCGGCGCGCCAGGCCGGGCGCCATTTCACCGGCTTCGAACTGAATCCCGCCTACTGCGACATCATCCGCGGGCGCCTGGCTGCGCCCGAGGTACCGGTCGCAGGTAAAAAACGCAGGAGCGCGAAGAACGCTCCTTTGAACGAGGAAACCGCATAAAAATGAGCACAAGCGTGAGCACAAGCGCGAGCATGATCGACCGGCTGATCGAGAATACCATCCGCGAAGACGTCCGCAACACCGCGACCTACCATGTGCCGGACGCGAGCGGCTACATCAAGCTGGACGCGATGGAAAACCCCTACCAGCTGCCGGATGGCTTGCGTGCAGAGCTGGGCCGGCGCCTGGCCGATGCTGCGCTGAACCGGTATCCACCGCCTTCCTATACCACGCTCAAGCAGAAGATCCGTGCCGGCCTGGGCGTCCCTGACGGCTACGACGTCGTGGTCGGCAACGGGTCGGACGAACTCATCTCGATGCTGGCCATGGCCGTGGCGCGTCAGGACCGTCGCGCCGTGATCATGGCGCCGACCCCCGCCTTCGTCATGTTCGCGCGCTCGGCCCAGTTCGCAGGCGCGGATTTCGTCGGTGTGCCGGTCAAGGCCGACTTCTCGCTCGACCTGCCGGCGATGCTGGCCGCCATCGAACGCCACCGGCCCGCGCTGGTGTTCCTGGCTTATCCGAACAACCCGACCGGCAACCTGTTCGATGCCGACGACATGGTCGCCATCATCCGCGCGCTGGGCGAGACCGGCATCGCCGTGGTGGACGAGGCCTACCAGCCGTTCGCGAAGAAAAGCTTCATGGGGCGCCTGGCCGAGTTCCCGAACCTGGCCGTGATGCGCACCTTGTCCAAGCTGGGCCTGGCCGGCATCCGCCTCGGCTACCTGTCGGGCGACCCCAAGCTGCTGGAGCAGCTGGAGAAGGTGCGCCCGCCCTACAATGTGAACGTGCTGACCCAGGTGGCGGCCGAGTTCGCGCTCGACCACCTCGACGTGCTGAACCAGCAGGCCGAGCTGCTGAACGCCGAGCGCACCCGCCTGGCCGCCGAACTGGCGGCGCTGCCGGGAGTCGAAGTGTTTCCATCGGCGGCGAATTTCATCTCGATGCGGGTGCCGGATGCCGACAGGATCTGCTCCGAACTTCGCGCCGGAAAGGTGTTGATCAAAAATTTGAGTAAAATGGACAGGATGCTGGCCGACTGCATCCGCGTTACGGTCAGCACCCCCGACGAAAACACCGCGTTCCTGAATGCCCTGAAAGCGTCCCTATAGTCCCTACAGCGCAGCTCATCCGAGAGCTGCAACGACGAGCCCCAGCAATGACCCGCACCGCCGACATCACGCGCAACACCAACGAGACGCAGATCCGCGTCTCGATCAACCTCGACGGCACCGGCCGCCAGAAGCTCAACACTGGCGTTCCCTTCCTCGACCACATGCTCGACCAGATCGCGCGCCACGGCATGATCGACCTCGAAGTCGAGGCCGTCGGCGACCTGCACATCGACGCCCACCATACGGTCGAGGACACTGGCATCACCCTCGGCATGGCCGTGGCCAAGGCCGTCGGCGACAAGAAGGGCATGGTGCGCTACGGCCACTCCTACGTGCCGCTCGACGAAGCGCTGTCGCGCGTGGTCATCGATTTCTCGGGCCGTCCGGGCCTGGAAATGCACATCCCCTGGACGCGCGCCATGATCGGCACGTTCGATGTTGACCTGACGGGCGAGTTCTTCCGCGGCTTCGTGAACCACGCCGGCGTGACCCTGCACATCGACAACCTGCGCGGCGTGAACGCGCACCACCAGTGCGAGACCGTGTTCAAGGCCTTCGGCCGCGCGCTGCGCATGGCCACGACGCTGGACGAGCGCGCCGCCGGCATCATCCCGTCGACCAAAGGCAGCCTGTAAGAAGACCATCATGACGAACAAGATTGTGGTGGTCGACGGCCTTGGCAACCTGCGCTCGGTAGCGCAGGCGCTGCGCGCCGCCGCGCCCGAAGCCGACATCCTGGTGTCCAACAATGCCCGGGATATCGATGCGGCCGACCGCATCGTGCTGCCGGGGCAGGGCGCCATGCGCGACTGCATGCGCAGCCTGCGCGAATCCGGGGCCGAAGAGGCCCTGCTGCGCGCGGTGAAGAACCGCCCGGTGATGGGCGTGTGCGTCGGCGAGCAGATGCTGTTCGACGCGAGCGAAGAGAACGAGGGCACGCCGGGACTGGGCCTGTTGCCGGGCAAGGTGGTGCGCTTCCAGTTGCATGGAAAACTGCAGGCCGACGGCTCGCGCTTCAAGGTGCCGCAGATGGGCTGGAACCGCGTGCGCCAGACCCGCGCCCACCCGCTGTGGGACGGCGTCGAGGACGGCGCCTATTTCTACTTCGTGCACAGCTATTATGCTGCGCCCGACAACCCGCTCCATACCATCGGCGAGGCCGACTACGGCGGCATGTACGCCTGTGCCGTCGCGCGCGACAACCTGGTCGCCACCCAGTTCCACCCCGAGAAGAGCGCGGCCGCCGGCTTGCGCCTGTATCGCAATTTCATCCACTGGAAACCGTGAGTTTCCAATCAACCCCGACGTCAACCAACCGACAACGATCATGCTGCTGATCCCTGCCATCGACCTGAAAGACGGTCACTGCGTTCGCCTGAAACAAGGCGACATGGACCTCGCCACCGTGTTTTCCGAAGACCCCGCCGAGATGGCGCTGCACTGGCTCAAGAAAGGCGCGCGCCGGCTGCACCTGGTCGACCTGAACGGCGCGTTTGCCGGCAAGCCCAAGAACGAGGAAGCGATCAAGTCGATCCTGAGCGTGGTCCAGGACTATGCCGAAGAAATGGGCATCGACGAGATCCCCGTCCAGCTGGGCGGCGGCATCCGCGATCTCGACACCATCGAGCGCTACCTGGACGACGGTATCACCTACATCATCGTCGGCACCGCCGCCGTGAAGAACCCGGGCTTCCTGCACGACGCCTGCGGCGCCTTCCCCGGTTCGATCATCGTCGGCCTGGACGCCAAGGACGGCAAGGTCGCCACCGACGGCTGGAGCAAGATGTCGGGCCACGAAGTCATCGACCTGGCCAAGAAGTTCGAAGGCTACGGCGTCGAATCGATCGTCTACACCGACATCGGCCGCGACGGCATGATGGGCGGCGTGAACATCGAAGCGACCGTCAAGCTGGCCCAGGCCGTGAAGATCCCGGTCATCGCCTCGGGCGGCGTGCACAACCTGGCCGACGTCGAAGCGCTGTGCGCCGTGCAGGACGAAGGCATCGAGGGCGTGATCTGCGGCCGTTCGATCTACGAAGGCACGCTCGACCTGACCTCGGCGCAGCTACGCGCCGACGAACTGACCGAGGGCGCCCAGGCCTAAGCCGTATGCTTGCAAAACGCATCATTCCCTGCCTCGACGTCACCGGCGGCCGTGTGGTCAAGGGCGTCAACTTTACCGAGCTGCGCGATGCCGGCGACCCGGTCGAGATCGCGCGCCGCTATGACGGACAGGGCGCCGACGAAATCACCTTCCTCGACATTACCGCATCGAGCGACGGACGCGACCTGATCCTGCCGATCATCGAAGCCGTGGCCTCCACCGTGTTCATCCCGCTCACCGTCGGGGGCGGCGTGCGCAAAGTCGAGGACGTGCGGCGCCTGCTCAATGCCGGCGCCGACAAGGTGTCGATGAACACCTCGGCCGTGACCAACCCGCAGCTGGTGTTCGACGCCTCGCAGAAGCACGGCTCGCAGTGCATCGTGGTGGCGATCGACGCCAAGCAGGTCGCACCCGGCAAGTGGGAAGTGTTTACCCATGGAGGCCGCAACGCGACCGGCCTCGACGCCGTCGAATGGGCGAAAAAGATGGAAAGCCTCGGCGCCGGCGAACTGCTGCTCACCTCGATGGACCGCGACGGCACCAAGTCCGGCTTCGACCTCGGGCTGACCCGCGCCGTGTCCGACGCGGTCGGCATCTCCGTGATCGCCTCGGGCGGCGTGGGCGGCCTGCAGGACC
The DNA here is from genome assembly GCF_059686055.1 of Telluria sp. ZB4P34. NCBI lineage: Bacteria > Pseudomonadati > Pseudomonadota > Betaproteobacteria > Burkholderiales > Oxalobacteraceae > Telluria > Telluria sp. ZB4P34. The sequence goes on from NZ_JCASIF010000013.1 coordinate 105,374, forward strand.
TGGCCGACGGCATCCTCGAAGGCCACGCCGACGCGGTGCTGGCCGCCAGCATCTTCCACTATGGGCAGCACACGGTCGGCGAAGCCAAGCGCTTCATGCGCGAGCGCGGTATCCCGATGCGTCTCGACTGAAACGAACCGACATGACATACAAGTGGCTCAACAAGGTCCGCTGGGACGAGAACGGCCTGGTGCCGGTGATCGCCCAGGAGGCCGCGACCGGCGACATCCTGATGTTCGCCTGGATGAACCGCGACGCGCTCGCCAAAACGGTGGAGCTGGGCGAAGCCGTCTACTGGAGCCGTTCTCGCAAGAAGCTGTGGCACAAGGGCGAGGAATCCGGCCATACCCAGAAGGTGCTGGACATCCGCCTCGACTGCGACGAAGACGTGGTGCTGCTCAAGGTCGAACAGACCGGCGGCATCGCTTGCCACACCGGGCGCCATTCCTGCTTTTTCCAGAAGTTCGACAACGACAGCGAGGACTGGCAGGCGGTCGCCCCGGTCCTGCAGGACCCCGACACCATTTATTCCCAGAATAAGAAATCCGACATCCCATGAGTGACATTCTGGCCCGCGTAGCGGCCGTGATCGAAGCGCGCAAGCCGGAACACGGCGGCGATCCTGCGACGTCCTATGTTGCCAAGCTGTTCAGCAAGGGCGACGACGCCATCCTGAAGAAGATCGGCGAAGAAGCCACTGAGACGGTGATGGCCGCCAAGGACGCACGCGTTTCGGGCGACGCCGCCAAGGTCCTGTACGAGACCGCCGACCTGTGGTTCCACTCCATGGTGCTGCTGGCGCAGTTCGGCCTGACGCCCCAGCAGGTAATCGACGAGCTGGGCCGGCGCGAGGGCGTGTCGGGAATGACCGAGAAAGCGTCGCGTCCTGATCAATGACCGATCAGTAAGCGTTCCCGTAGGCTTGCCATGCCGGCAGGCGATGTCATAATCAGGCCATCACCGTCATACCGGTGTCATGCGCCATCGGTAGGATGCACGGGTTTCCTGGGTGTGAACTGCGGGAAACGCTGTCATAAAGATCTGGAGACAAGATGGACAACTGCATTTTTTGCAAGATCGTCGCCAAGCAGATTCCGGCCAGCGTCGTCTACGAAGACGACGACGTGCTGGCCTTCAAGGACATCAACCCGGCTGCTCCGGTGCACCTGCTGGTAATCCCGAAGCAGCACGTGGCCACGCTGTCCGACTGCGGCATGGAACACGCGGCCGTGCTGGGCAAGATGCTGGCGCTGGCGCCGAAGCTTGCAGAAGAGCATGGTGTTGCCGTCAAGAGCGATGCCGACGGCAGCTTCAGCGGCGGTTTCAAGACCCTGATCAACAGCGGACCGGACGGCGGGCAGGAGGTCTATCACCTGCACCTGCACATGTACGGCGGCAAGCGTCCGTGGCGCGGTCTCGGCACCTGAGTTTTAATGGGGGCAAGACGCCCCTACATGGCGTATACTGAAACGTACGCTTTCCCGATTTACAGGCGCAGGCGCCTTGCAAGGAGAAAAACATGGGCTCGTTTAGTATTTGGCACTGGGTGATTGTCCTGGTCGTCGTGATGCTGATTTTCGGCACCAAGAAGATCGGCAACATCGGTTCCGACCTCGGTAAGGCCGTCAAGGGCTTCAAGGACGGCATCAAGAGCGACGACGACAAGGCGAACACGCCGGGCAACACCACGGGCGCCCAGTCGACCCAGCAGGTGGCCGACAAGTCGACCATCGACGTCGACACCCGCGAAAAGACCCGTCATTAATCGTCGGGCATGATCGATCTCGGACTGTCGAAGCTGGCGATCATCGGTGTTGTCGCGCTGATCGTCATCGGGCCTGAAAAGCTGCCCAAGGTGGCGCGCATGGCGGGCACCCTGTACGGGCGCGCCCAGCGCTACCTGCACGACGTGAAGTCCGAGGTCAGCCGCGAGATCGAACTCGACGAGCTGCGCAACCTGCACAAGGACGTGCACGAGAGCGCGCAGTCGTTCAAGTCCGAGGTCGAGCAGTCCATGCACAGCCACGTCGACGAGGTCGAAGCGATGTGGGACGGCAGGGAACACGTTTCCTCGTCATCCTCCTTGCACTCGTCTTTCGTGAGCACCGCCGCCATTGAACGCAAGGCGCGCGATTTCCGCCGCAAGAAGCTGGTACGTACTTCGGCAGTGCCGGCCTGGTACAAGCACCGCAACGGCGGCAAGACCCATGTGCTATCCGGCGCCGCACGCGTACGCAAGTTCCGGCCCTCCAGCAAATCCAAGATTTCCTTTTTCTAGATGACCGACGAAGCTGCAGGCGAAGACACCTTCATTTCCCATCTCGTCGAACTGCGTGACCGCCTGGTCAAGGCGTCGATCGGGATTGCCCTCGCCTGCGTGGCCCTGTTCATCTGGCCAGGGCCGTCGGAGGTCTACGACCTGCTGGCCGCGCCGATGGTCGCTGCGCTGCCGGCCGGCTCCACCATGATCGCCACCGGCGTGATCTCGCCCTTCCTGGTGCCGATGAAGGTTACGCTGCTGCTCGCCTTCATCCTGGCGCTGCCCTGGGTGTTCTACCAGTTGTGGGCTTTTGTTGCCCCCGGCCTGTACACGCACGAGAAGCGCCTGGTGTTGCCGCTGGTGATCTCGTCCTCGCTGCTGTTCATTGGCGGCGTGGCATTCTGCTACTTCTTCGTGTTCGGCCGGGTGTTCCAGTTCATCGGCGAATTCGCGCCATCCTCCATCGCGGTGACGCCGGACATCGAGAACTACCTCGACTTCGTGATGTCGATGTGCCTGGCCTTCGGCTTCACCTTCGAGGTGCCGGTGGCGGTGGTGATCCTGGTGCGCATGGGGATCGTCAGCATCGAGAAACTGAAGGAAATCCGCTCCTACGTGATCGTCGGCGCCTTCGTCATTGCCGCCATCGTGACCCCGCCTGACGTGGTCAGCCAGCTGGCGCTGGCCATCCCCATGTGCCTGCTCTATGAGCTGGGCCTGCTGATCGCGCCGATGTTCTCGCGCATGACGCAAGCGCCGGAAGAACACGCCTGACACGGCCAGTCCGGCCGTGTACCACTACATTTGTCTCGTCGGAGAATTTTACAATTCCGCCAGGTGATGTCACGACCTTAAAATTAAGTCATTGTTTTTAATACAATGTTCCTGACGGCACGATCTTTGCTTATTGATAAGCTATTGCCACGTTAGGAAATTCAATGACCATTTCTCCCAATCTCTCCATCAAGCGGCTGATCGCCGGTCTGTCGCTGGCAATCGCCAGTTCCTTCGCCTCGGCGGGCGTACTCGAGAATTTCGATAGCGGGACCGTGCACGCCGGCTGGAACAAGAATGCAGGCACGGTCTCCGCTGCGGCGGCGCACGACGGCGCTTTCGGCCTGGTCATGGATTCGCACGACTGGATGGTGAACACGGGCTTCGCCGTCTCCAAAGGCGACACCCTGTCGGTCTGGCTGCGTCCCACCTTCTCGGCCAGCCCCAACGCTTTCTATTTCGGATTCGGCGCCGATGCCGACGGCACCCATTCCTTCGTGGCGGCCCCCGCCAGCGAGGAGTTGCTGTTCCAGGACAATGCCGGCTACGGCTTCGACATCCCCGACATCGCCGTCGCGCCACAGACCTATACGTCGAGCTGGTACAAGGCGGTGATCAGCTGGCATACGGACGACAGCGCGACCGGCTACCTGTACGGCGAGGATGGGGTGACGCTGCTGAATACGCTGGATGTCACCGGCCTGGTCCGCTCCTCGGGCGGCATCGCCCTGCGCGGCTTCGGCGGCTGGCACATCGACACCATTTCGGTGGAACAGGGAAGCGAGGTGCCCGAGCCGGCCGGCATGGCGCTGCTCGGCCTCGGCCTGGCAGGCCTGCGCCTGGCCCGCCGCCGGCGCCGCGCCTGAACCGTCCCAGGTCGCGCCTGGCCCGCATCGCCTCCGGTACGGGGCGGCAGGCCAGGACGGCGGCGTTTACTGCATCAGTTCCGCGATCATCTTCACCGGCGCATTGCCGTAGCTGAGGAACTGGTCGTGGAATTCCTTCAGGTTGAAGCGCTCGCCCAGCTGCTGCCTGCGGCGCTCGCGCAGCTCCATGATCTGCTCGTAGCCGCTGTAGTAGCTGGTCAGCTGCACCGACGTGAGCGTCACGCGGCGCCACTTCTCGTCCGCTTCCTGGCGCGTCTGGAAGGCCTGGCGCACCAGCAGGTCGATCGCTTGCGGCTGCTGCATGCCGAGCACGTGGACGCTGTAGTCGAGGATGGTGTTGGTCACGCTGCGCAGGTTCCACTTCGAGTACATCAGCCACATCTCGGGTGCGTTGTCGCCATAGCCGGCTTCCAGCATCATGCGCTCGCCGTACACGGCCCAGCCCTCGACCATCGCGCCGTTTCCGAACAGTGACTTCACCAGCGACGGCGAGCGGTTCGCATGCACCAGCTGGGCATAGTGGCCCGGAATCGCCTCGTGGATGTTCAGGATCTGCAGGATCCACTCGTTGTATTCGCGCAGGCTGCTCTCGGCCTGTTCAGGCGTGAGGTTGTCGAGCGGCGTGACGTTGTAGTACGTCTTGTCCTTCGGGCGATAGGGGCCGGGTGCATCGATGCTGGCGCCGGCCACGCCGCGCTGGTACATCGGGGTCTCGCGCACTTCCAGCGGCTTGCCGGCGTCCAGCGTGAGCAGGTTTTTCTCGGTGACGAACTCGTGCAGCGCCGGGATCTGGCGGCGGATCTCGGGCAGGAAGTTCTCGCGCGAGACATGGCGCGCGGAGAGTTTGTCGATCATCATGCCGATCTTCTGGAAGCGGTCGCGCGGCTTGGCCACGCCCGCCATGTAGCGCGGCCAGAGTTCGTCCGAGATCGTGTCCATGCGGGTGAGCAGTTCCTCGCGCGTGGCGAGCGCCTTGCGGAAGGTCTGTTCGGCGCTGCTGGACGACTGGATCTCGAGGGCGAACTTCTGCTCGTACAGCTCCTTCCCGGCGCGGAAGGGGCGCGGCGCATTTGCCCCACCCTTGGCATTCCTGTCCAGCGCGTCCAGGAAGTCGACATAGGCCAGCACCGCGGTGCCGGCGTTGGCGATGCGCTGCGCAAAGATCGCCTTTTCCTGCGCGTTCAGGTTCGACTCCTGCGCCGCCTTGCCCAGGTCGGCCAGCACCGCGATGGTGCCGGCGGCCTGCGCGATGGCGAGCTGGGTGTGCTCGCGGGTCGGGTTGACGATCGAAGCCTGGGCTGCAGCGTAGTAGGCCGGCACCGTGGCCAGGCGCTTGAGGATGGTGCGCAGGCGCTGCGGCTTGGCGGCGTACTCGGTGTTCAGGATCAGGTCGAGCGGCTGGGCGATGTTATACAGCGCCGGGTTCCACGCGTATTCGCGCCAGGTCGTCAGGTTCCAGCGGTCCTTCTCCAGCTTGTTCACCAGCAGGGCCAGGTCGGTGCGCTGGCGCGGCGATAGCTGCCGGGCGTCGAGCTTGCTGAATTTGTCGAGCCACTCGTTGGCGAAGGCGAGCTTTTTCGTACGCGTGGCGGCATCCGGAATGGTCAGGGTGGCGGCCTGGTCGAACTTGCCGACATAAATGCCGCCTTCCGGGTCGATGCGCCACAGCGCCGTCAGGTACTGCATGCTCATCGTGTCGAGGCGGCGGTCGAGGCGCTTTTCGGACGCGCCGGCGGTCGGGGCAGCCGCGGCTGCGGTGCCTGCCGCGGCTGCGGTGGCTGCTGCGGCAAGCGCCTTCTTCCTGACCGGGGCTTTTATTGTCGACTTGCCAGCCTTGGACTTGACCACCTTGGCCGCCTTGGCCTTGCCCTTGGCGGGCTTGGCAGGCTTGGCGCTGGCCGGCGCCAGCGCAAAACTCGCCAGCAGGACTGCCAGCGCAATCTTCGTTTTCATCATCTGTTCGAACCCTGTCATCAAAAGGTCGGCTTCGGCCGCGCGGCAAGCGCAAGCCAGAACCACGGAAGAGTAGCACCATTCAGTTCGCTTGCGGGCGGCTGAAACATTCGGACACCTGGCGCTGCCTAATCCAGGGCGCCGGCGCGCAGCTTCTGCTGGTGAATGGCATTGACCGCTTCGACGGCCCGGCGCCCGTGCGCGATGTGGTGCAGGACGATCTCGCTGCCCCTGGTGAAGCGGTGGCCGATGCGGATCGTGGTGGAACGCGTCGCCCAGCTGACGAAGCCGTTGACGTAGCTGGCTTCATCCATGTCGCGCCACTTCACGCCGGACACGCCCCGCTTCCACGGCAGCACGCCCGAGACCACCCAGACGCCGACCTCGTCGTAGTACAGCTGCACGCTGCGGATCGTCAAGAATCGGTAGGCGACCACCAGGGCCGACAGCCCCAGCACCGCGGCGGCGGCGATCTCGTTCCAGCGGAAGGCCAGCGGGAAGGCGACGAAGAACAGCAGCGCGGCCAGCGCGGCCACGCCCGCATAGGCCAGCCAGGACTTGACGCCGATGACGTGGGCTTGCGCAGGCGTTGCCGCTTTATCCAGTTCCATCTGCCTTGACTCTTCCATAAAAGCGGCATGATACATGGATTGCCTTGGGGCGCCAGTAGGGTGGTCGGCAGAGTGAACTGACCCCAGAAAGTTGGACACTAACTTTCTGGGGTTTTATGGGGAAGTACACACCTGCCTTCAAGCTGATTGTCGTGCAACGGTATCTTGAAGGCTCGATGGGTTACCGGAC
>NZ_JCASIF010000014.1:0-102004 GCF_059686055.1 Telluria sp. ZB4P34
GCAAAGAAAATGTCCGCTCAAAAGCGCGTTAGCTCGCGCTAACCTGGGCAACCAAGCGGACATTTCAACTTTGCCAGAAGCGGACATTTCAACTTTGCCTTTACACACCCTACGAAATCATTCCGCGTACGGGTCGGGATACCCAAGCACTTCCATGATGTCGCGCTCGAACTGCTCCATCTCATCGGCCTCCTCGTCGTGCTCGTGGTCGTAGCCCTGGGCATGCAGTACGCCGTGCACCACCAGGTGGGCCGCATGCTCCTCGACCGTCTTGCCCTGTTCCTGCGCTTCGCGCAGCAAGACGTCGGTGCACAGGACGATGTCGGCCTGGGTCGGGTCGTCCTCGCCCAGTTCCTCGCCTTCGTTGTAGGCGAAGGTCAGCACATTGGTCGCGTAGTCCTTGCCGCGGTACTGGCGGTTCAGGGCCTGGCCTTCTTCCGCGTCGACGAAGCGGATCGACAGTTCGGCCGGGCCGAGCAGGGTGGCTTCCACCCAGCGCTGCAGCATGTCTTCCGTCACTTCCTTCTCGAGGCGGGTGTCGGCGTACTGGACTTCGAGGTCGAGCTTATGTTTTTTTTCTTGCATTTTTCACGGGGGTCGGTTTGGGCAGGGCGGCCAGGTCCTCGATCGAGGCATTCTTTTCGTAGGCGTCGATGATGCGCGCCACCACCGGGTGGCGCACCACGTCCTCGCTCGCGAAATGGGTGAAGGCGATGCCGCGCACGTTTTTCAGCACGTGAACGGCGTCCACCAGGCCAGAACGCTGCGACTTGTGCAGGTCGACCTGGGTGACGTCGCCGGTGATCACGGCCTTGCTGCCGAAGCCGATGCGGGTCAGGAACATCTTCATCTGCTCGACCGTCGTGTTCTGGGCTTCGTCCAGGATCACGAAGGCGTGGTTCAGCGTGCGCCCGCGCATGTAGGCCAGGGGAGCGATCTCGATCACCTGTTTCTCGAACAGTTTCTGGGTACGGTCGAAGCCGAGCAGGTCGTACAGTGCGTCGTAGAGCGGACGCAGGTAAGGGTCGACCTTCTGGCTGAGGTCGCCCGGCAGGAAGCCGAGGCGCTCGCCCGCTTCCACCGCGGGGCGGGTCAGGATGATGCGCTTGACCGCGTCGCGCTCAAGCGCATCGACCGCGCAGGCCACGGCAAGGTAGGTCTTGCCGGTGCCGGCCGGACCGACGCCGAAGCTGATGTCGTGCTCGAGCACGGCCTTCAGGTACTGGATCTGGTGCGGGGTGCGGCCACGCAGGTCGCTGCGGCGGGTCTTGAGCGTCGGGCTGACCAGCTCGGACGGGTCGTCGCCCGCTGGAGCAGTGTCGCCACCGTCCTTGTCTTCCTTGGCATCGGCGGCGGCTGCTTCCACAGCGCCGGCGTCGCCCGCCGTGCGCGGCTTCAGGCCGGTGCGCTGTTCCACCAGGGCCAGTTGCACTTCCTCGATCGGCACGACCTTGTTGGCGACCGCGTAGAAACGCTCCAGCAGTTCCACCGCGCGCCCGGCATTGCTGCCGCTGACGATGAATTTCTCGCCGCGCCGGAAGATGGTGACGTCAAGCGCGGCCGAGATCTGGCGCAGGTTCTCGTCGAGGGGGCCGCACAGGTGGGCAAGCCGCGTGTTGTCGAGCGGCTCGGGAATGAAGTACGAAGGCTGGGTAGGTGTGTTTTTCAACTGGCTTTGGCAATCGTATCGAGGTTGGCGACGAGTTCGCCGCGTAGGAAGTAGTCGTGGCTGGCGGTGATGCGCACATCGACCAACTGGCCCGTTAAGGACAATCCTGTCTCATCTGGCGCGAAATTGACCACACGATTGTTTTCGGTGCGGCCCTGCAAGACATCGGGATCCTTCCTGGACGGCCCTTCGACCAGCACGCGCTGGACGCTGCCGACCATGGCCGCGCTGTATTTGCGGGTATTCGCGTCGATCAGGGCTTGCAGGCGCTGCAGGCGCGCCAGCTTGACCTCGTGCGGCGTGTCGTCCTCGAGGTTCGCTGCCGGGGTGCCCGGGCGCTTGCTGAAAATGAAGCTGAAGCTGTTGTCGAAGCCGACGTCCTCGACCAGTTTCATCATGGCCTCGAAGTCGGTGTCGGTTTCGCCGGGGAAGCCGACGATGAAGTCGGACGAGAAGGCCATTTCCGGACGCACAGCGCGGATGCGGCGGATGATCGACTTGTATTCGAGGGCCGTATAGCCGCGTTTCATGGCGCCGAGCACGCGGTCGGAGCCGTGCTGCACCGGCAGGTAGATGTGGTTCACCAGTTGCGGGATCCTGGCGTAGGCGTCAATCAGGCGCTGGGTGAACTCCTTGGGATGGCTGGTGACGTAGCGCAGGCGCTCGATGCCGGGGATGTCGGCGATATATTCCAGCAGCAGGGCGAAGTCGGCGCTTTCGCCGTCGGCCATGCTGCCCGACCCCATCGCTCCACGGAAGGCATTCACATTCTGGCCCAGCAGCATGATTTCCTTCACGCCCTGGGCGGCCAGGCCGGCGCACTCGGTCAGCACGTCCTCGAAAGGACGCGAGACTTCCTCGCCGCGGGTATAGGGCACCACGCAGTAGCTGCAATATTTGCTGCAGCCTTCCATGATCGATACATAGGCGACCGGGCCGTCGACCTTGGCCGGCGGCAGGTGGTCGAACTTCTCGATTTCCGGGAAAGTGATGTCGACCTGGGCCGCGCCACTGCTGCGGCGTTCGCGGATCAGTTGCGGCAGGCGATGCAGGGTCTGCGGCCCGAACACGACGTCCACGTGCGGGGCGCGCTTGACGATGGCTTCCCCCTCCTGCGAGGCCACGCAGCCGCCCACGCCGATGACCAGTTCCGGCTTGGCGCGCTTGAGCGCCTTGAAGCGCCCCAGATCGGAAAACACTTTTTCCTGCGCCTTTTCGCGTACCGAACAGGTGTTCAGCAGGATGACGTCGGCATCTTCCGGCGAGTCGGTACGGACCAGTCCATCGGAGGCGCCAAGGACATCCGCCATCTTGTCCGAATCGTATTCGTTCATTTGGCAGCCGAAGGTCTTGATGAATACTTTTTTCTGCATGGCGTGTTGTGTTGGAAGGAGAACTGATGCTGAAGCAAAAGAAGTGTCTAGTTTACCGTAAATCGCCCAACAGCCCCGGAATCGGCGAGGAGACAGGCAAATTCGATTCTTTCAGGAATGATACGTTTCTTAAATCAAAGTCATTGATACTCTGATCATTTTGTTAAATGTAGATTGGCTCACAAAATTGCCGGATGACTTGAAAAATGTCACGTGGAATCGAAGTATTTCTTCTTGTAAATCAAAGGCTTCGGTCCAACTTCTTACTGGGAAAATTTATTGCAGAAATCTCTTGCGTGCGCCACAAATAATCCCCATGTGCTGAAATGCCTATGTGACAAGCTTTCCGCACGATAGCTTGATTTCCGACAAGGAGTCACATGCGCCGCTCGGATGTACTGAGGGCGTATGAGCCTGATAATTTGTTTGAAAGACAAGTGCACATGCGGGAAGGGTACGCGGAGGCATGCAAGGCGGACAGTTTCTTAAGGAGTTCTTCAGGCTGGACCTGTTTAATTTCCCAAAGGTAGTCCGGGAACTTATGTTGACGAGGTTGTCTTTAACAAAAGTTCGTGAAGGAACTATTTTAACCAACTAAAGAGGTAAACATCATGGCACAACAACATCATGCTTTGTCTTCGCAGGAAAGCTACAACCCGAACCACCTGCTGGACATCCTGCTCGGCAAAATGCAATTGAAGAACGACGCTGCGCTGTCGCGCATGCTCGAAGTCGCTCCACCGGTCATCAGCAAGATCCGTCACCACCGCCTGCCGGTCGGCGCCTCGCTGCTGATCCGCATGCACGAAGTCACGGGCATGAGCATCCGCGACCTGCGCGACCTGATGGGCGACCGCCGCACCAAGTATCGCCTGTCGGATGCCCAGGGCCGCCCGAAGCCAGAAGAGAAGGCAGCCCAGGCAGCCGCCGCAGCGGCAGCCCAGCAACAGCAGCAGCCGCAACAGCAGCAAGGTAACGAAGCAAACCCGTCGACCGGCAATTATGCTCACTGATGCCGTGGGCATGACAGCCGCGCCTGTCATGCCTTCGGTACCAGCGGGCTGCGGCACCGCGCCCTGAGCGCGTGCCGCGCCGGCCGGACCGGCCTCGCTCTTCTGCATCTTTCTTTGCGCATCTTTCTGTTGCGCATTTTCCCGTTGTTCAGGCCATCAGGATGGCCGACATTTCCCCATACTGCAGTTCGGTTTCGTGGAAGACCTGCAGCCACGCTTGTTCCGTCATGCCCAGCGCTGTCCAGGCAACTGCCGACACCCGCGGCGTCAGCTCGTCCGGATTGCCGGCCAGGTCCAGCGCATGCACGACGGCGCTCGCCACGTGCACGATGGTCGCCAGGAAGCCCGCCCCCGGCGCTTCCGGCGCATGGTGGAAAGCAATGGCTTGGCGCATGGTGTCGGAGAACTGCCAGTGTTCTGCCAGCGCCACCCCGGCGTCGACGTGATCGGCGCCCAGCAGGGCGCGCTCGGCGTCGATCAGCTCGCCGTCGTGCTTGTCGCGCAGCGACAGCGCCGCCTGGTAGCGTTCCGGAAAGCGCGCGACCAGCACCAGCCGACCGATATCGTGCAGCAGGCCGGCCGTGAAGGCGACATCCGCATTGAATCGCACGCGCCGCGCCAGCGCACGGGCGCAGGCGGCGGTCGCGATTGAATGGCGCCAGAATGCCTTGTCGTTAAAGCCCGGACAGCGTCCGGCCGGGAAGCAGCCGGTCAGCGCCGCCGCCGTGATCAGGTTGCGCGTGGCCTGGAAGCCGAGGAAGGTCATGGCCTGCTGGATGGTGGTGGCCTTGACCTGCAGCCCGAAGGCTGAGGAATTGGCCAGGCGCAGGGTCTTGGCGGTCAGCGCCGGGTCGCTTGCCACCTTTTTCGCCAGCACGGCGATGTCGATGTCTTCCTGCTCGATACTGCCCAGCAGTTCCATCACGACGGCCGGCAGGGAAGGCAGGTCCTCGACGCCGCCCAGCAGGTCCAGCTGGGCGCTGCTCATGGCGCCACCTCGCGGCGCAGCCGGTAGTCCTCGACGTAGCGGCGCAGCAGGCCGGTCGCCCAGTCGCCATGGTCATCGCGCTCATTGCGGCGGAACAGGTAGTCGAGGCGTTGCTGGACCGCATCCAGGTCGGGTTCGCTCACGGCGGCGGCGCGCACGATCGGCGCCGCCGCGATGCCGTGCCGGGCCAGCGACAGGATGATCGCCTCGCTCAGTACTGCGCCTTGGGCCAGAAGCATGTTCCCCTGTGCATCGAGTAGCACATCGGCGAGCACCATGCCCGGGAACAGGTGGGCCAGTGGCACGAGTTCATCGTTCTCGTTCACGTTTCCTCCCCTCATTTCCTGTAATTAATTGCCGAGTTATCTTAACACCCAGGATGCAGGTGGCGTCCGGCCTGGCGCAGGAACTGTGGCATCCATGCAGCGCACCTGCGAAGTGTTGTAGGCTTGCAATCTTGCGACGCTCGTTGCCTCGTACTTTGACTAGTAAAGGAAAGCATGAAACTGTATATCAGCCCAGGCGCCTGCTCGCTGGCGCCCCACATCGCCCTGATCGCCGCCGGCCTGCCGTTCTCGGTAGAACGCGTGAGCCTGAAGACCAAAGCCATCGCCGGCGGCGGCGACTTCCGCGACATCAACGACAAGGGCTCGGTGCCGGCCCTGCAACTGGACGACGGCAAGGTGCTGACCGAGGCGGCCGTCCTGCTGCAGTACATTGCCGACCTGGCGCCGGCGGCAAACCTGGCCCCGGCGGCCGGGACCTTCGAGCGCTACCAGCTCATGGCCTGGCTGAACTATATCGCCACCGAACTGCACAAGCGCTTCACGCCGATCTTCACCCCGGGCTGCACCGACGAAGGCCGCACTGCGGCATGGGCAGCGCTGGCGCGTCCGCTGGGATATCTTGCGGACAAGCTGGACGGCGGCGAATTCCTCACGGGCAGCCGGTTCACCATCGCCGACGCCTACCTGTTCACGGTGCTGAACTGGGCGCTGTTCGCCAGGTTCGACCTGAACGACTGGCCATCCCTGCAGGCCTACCAGGCGCGTGTCGCGGCGATTCCGGCCGTGCAGGAGGCGATGCGCGCGGAAGGCCTGGCCTGAAGCGGCGGGCACGACCAATGCATGCGCCACGCCGACAACCATCAACCAGGATCGCCCCATGACCAGGCAGTGCTACATCGCATTCCTGCGAGGGATCAATGTGGGACGCGCCAAGCGAATCGCCATGGCGGACCTGCGCGTGCTGGTCGAAGGCCTGGGCTACACCCGCGTTCGCACCGTGCTCAACAGCGGTAACGTGGTGTTCCATGCTGCCGGTGTCACGGCGCAGGAAGCCGCCGGGGCGATCGAGGAAGCGCTCGTGCTCAAGCTCGGCGTGGCCGCACGCGTGTTCGTGCTCGACCAGCATGCCTTGAGCGCCATCGTCGCGGGCAATCCGCTGCTCGGCGTGGCGAAGAACTATTCACGGCTGTTCGTGTTCCTGCTGGGAGAGGCTGTCCAGCGCGAGCAACTGGCCACGCTCGGCGGGCAGGACTGGGGCGGCGAGCAACTGGCGCTGGGCAAGCGGGCGGTCTATGTCTGGTGTCCGGAGGGGATGCTGGATAGCGCTGCGGCGACGTCTATCGGAAAGCTGCTCGGGGATGGGTGCACGTCCAGGAACTGGAACACGGTGCTGAAGCTGCACGCGCTGTGCAGTGAAACCTGAGGCCGCGCGGCGTGCCGAGGCTGCCGTGCCGGCGTGCTGCGCGTGACCGGGCAGGGACCCGGCCTTGCCCTGCGTAGCGCAACTTACTTGAACTTTTCGCTGCTGTCGCGCCCTGCCTTGTAGCCGATCAGGATCAGTCCCAGCAACATCATTGCGAACACTTCCGGTTCGGGCAGTTCCGACATGTTCGCCGGCGGCGCCACGATGTCCTGGCGCTGGGTGACGGACAGGTTGCGCACCGGTTGGTGCACCCGAACTGCGGCCTGGTTGCCGGTAGCGAGATCGATGACGGCAGCTTGCGTGGGACTGCCGAGGCAGATCGCCAATGCTGCTGCCAATGCATATCTTTTCATAGCCGTTTCCTCTTGCTGTTGCGCTTCTTCCGACTTGCATTCGGTCCGCGCAACCTCATGTGGAAGAGGTCGCGCAATGGTGCGTGAATGGATTCAGCATACCAAAATCAATCCAATGGCTGCGTTCAATTGAGCTGTTGAGTTGCATAAAGAAGTCATCAGGATGCTGACAGATCAGTACATGTTGCGTTCAATCAAAGTTGTTGCAGTGTCGCGTATCAGACTCACGCTATTACTAGCATTATTGCAATTTGATGCTTGATCAGTCATGTCTGTTTAGCAAAGAAGTTGGATATATTTAAAAGTTCGATAATCTTTGCTGATACTCTGCCAATTAAATCGCTTATTCATCTTTCTACTATCGTTGTGATCGTCATTTTTTTCGGCGCACGGTATACACGTCGGTTTTTTTTACAGGTATAGTCTCCTTATCCCATTGCCTTCGGGCATCAAAACAATACCAAACGCACACGTTTGGACAGGGCGTCAGGCCCTGAGCGGCCACCATGCGCCGCAGCCGATCCCGCGAGACCACGCCGGCACGGCACCCCGGAAGTATTGCTGTCCGCCCAAACTTTGCCAGAGATCAGACGATGCCGAATTTCGCCCAGCTCCAAGTTGCTTTCAAAAACGCGTTCAAGAGTATCTACGTGCGCATCGCCCTGGCGGCGCTGCTCGGCGTGATCGCGGCGGTGGCAATCTGGAAGTCGAACGTGCCGCAGGACCCGAGCCCGGTCGTGCATTCGCAAAACATTGCCGAGATCACCGAGTTGGCTGCCAAGAAGGGCCGCCTGGAATACCTGTTGATCGCCAAGCCGCTGTCGGAGTCGCCTCGTTACATCTATAAGTTCAAGGATGCCGCTTCGCTGCACGTGGTGAAGGTGCCGAGCACCTCGCACCTGTCGCTCGAGCGCGAAGTGCTGCTGAAGAACGCCATTCCGTACTCGATCGCCAAGGACGACTACCTGGCCAGCCACAAGGCCGTGATGGACGAGGGCGCCACCGCCCTCGACACGGCCGGCGCCTTCCTGAAGAACCATGGGCTGACCATCGGCGTGCTGCTGCTTGTCCTGTACCTGCTGAAGTTCGGCGTGCCGGGCATGGGCATGAGCGCGTCGGTCATCACCCCGGACAAGCTCAAGGGCAGCATGGACGACCTGATCGGCATGGACGACATCAAGCAGGAAGTGCTGCACCTGGAAGACATGATCCGCAACCGCGCCGAATACCAGTCGCACAACATCGACAAGCCGTTCAACGTGATGCTGACCGGTCCCGCGGGTACCGGCAAGACCAAGCTGGTCGGCTACCTGGCCAAGCGCCTGAACCTGCCGCTGATCTCGGCTTCGGGCTCGGCGCTGGAATCCGGTTACGTCGGCGGCGGCTCGAAGGCGCTGAACGCGCTGTACCGCAAGGCCTGCGCCAAGGGCAAGTGCATCATCTTCCTGGACGAGGCGCAGACCCTGTTCATGCCGCGCGGCCGCAGCGAAAAGAAATGGGAGGACGACACGGCCAACACCCTGCTGGGCCTGCTGGACGGCGTGAAGAGCGACAAGGGCCAGGGCGTGATCTGGGTGGTCGCCTCCAACTTCGACGACGCGAGCACCGAGATGGACGAAGCGATGCTGCGCCGATTCTCGGTCAAGATCAACTTCCGCCTGCCGAACAAGGGCGAGCGCAAGGAACTCTTGCGCAGTTTCCTCGGCCGCAAGAAAGCGGGCCTGGTCGACTGGGCGGACACCAACCTGGACCAGGTGGCGGAAATCACGCAGAACCTGAGCCCGGCGCTGCTGGAAACCGTGGTCGAGCGCGCCAGCATGCTATCGATCCAGGAAAAGGCGATCATCAACACCAACCTGCTGTTCCGGGCCTACGAGCGCGCCACCATCGGCCTGACCGACCGCGCGACCACGCATGAAAAAACCAAGCAGCGCGAGCGCATCGCCCTGCACGAACTGGGTCACTTCTTCATGCAGATCGACCCGTGGCTGCGCGCTGGGCTCAGCCTGGCCGAGGTGAAGGAAAAGTCGCACCTGCTGAAGATCAGCACCGAAGCGGTGTCCAAGATCGGTGCATTGGGCTACGTGCTGCAGTCGGGCGAGGACATGTCGCTGCGCACGCTGGAAGAACTGGAGCGCGACGTGATCGGCCTGTACGGCGGCGTGGCCGCGGAAGAACTGTTCTACGGCCCGCGCGGCATCTCGGTAGGCAGCCAGAACGACATCGAGAAGATCACCAAGATGCTCAACCTGATGGTGAGCCGCCTGTCGATGTACTCGCGCTCCAAGCTGGACTACACCCAGCTGCAGAAGGACCTGGGCGGCGAGCATACGCTGCGCCTGGTGGAAGAGAAGGCGGACGAGCTGTACAGCTATACCCTGAATGCGATCCGCGACTACAAGCTGGTGATCGAGTCGCTCAAGGACACCTTGATGGAAGAGTATGTGCTGTCGAAGGATGCGGTATTCGACTTGCTCGAGGAGCGTAGCGAACTGATCCATTCGCAGCTGCACGGGCGCCACGCGAACCTGAAGCTGTGCGTGGAGGAGGTTGCGGCGTGAGGCCGGCAATCCAGGATTGAGGTTTTTTCCTTGCTGTTCTTGAACCCGCCGTGCGTGAGCCGGCGGGTTTTTTTACTCCCGGACGCGGGCCGGCGTCCGGGAGTGCGTCAAGCGCGACGCGCGCGGCGTGCGCGGCGGTGGCGCATTGCCGCAACCCCCGCCAGGCCGAGGCCGAGCAGGGACGCCGTAGCCGGCTCCGGCACGTCACCGCCGATGCCACCCTGGTCGGCGGCGCCTGCCTGCAGCGACGAAATGAATACTCCGCTGTCGAAGCTGGCATCGGAGGTGTCGGCGACGCCGATACTGATCGTGTGGGTCGACAGGCTGCTGTTGAGCAGGCCGGTCACCGTGTATACCTTGGTCAGGCCGTTGTACTCGACGCCGAAGCGGCCGGTGTGGATCGGATTGTCGATGAAATGGGAAGCGTCGCCGCTGTTCGAAATCTTCGTTCCGTCAGGGAAGATCGCGTAGTTCACGCCATCGACGAAGAAGCCGAAGATGTCGGTAACGTCCTGGCTCGGAAATTCTTCCGAGCCGAATACAAACTGGGCGGACACCGACTTCACGCCAGCAGCAACCGTGAAGTTAAAACCAAGCACGTTCGCGTCGTAGACGGTACTGCCATGCAGGGCAGTCAAATCGCCGTCGGCGCCGCTGTTGGTGATCGAGCTGAAGTTATTCAGGGTGTTATTGCGCACCACGTTGGCGGAACCCGTCGTCAGCACGATGCCGTCGCCCATGGCCAGGGTCGGCGCGTCGCCGTTGGCCGGCGCCAACGTGAAGCCGGTATAGGTGCCGCTTTGTTGCAGGTTGGCGTCGTTGGCGCCGCGGTAATCGACGTTGCCGGCAATGGAGATGCCGCTGTTCTGCGCCAGCAGGGCATTGGCCAGCAGGTTGCCGGTACCCGCAGTCGTATTGATCGTGCTAATGGTCAGTGCCGATGCGCTGAAGGACAGCGAGGCAAGCAACAGTGCGATGCTCAGTTTGACTGGATTTTTCATTATTTTCCCTAGTATTGACGAACTAGTTCCTATAAGCAAGAAATATGCCAATAATGCATCAAGGAAAAATATTTTTCATATTCAAACACTTGCAAAAATGGGCCTGCCGGAGGAATTTGCGAGTGTAAAGATTTTCGACAGCGAAACAGCGCTCCGCTTCACGGAGCGCACCGGCTGCCTTCAATGGGCCGCCCGCTCCTGAAGCGTCTCCATCACATGCCGCGTCATGCTCGCCGCCAGCTCCTGCTCGCCCACGAACACCTTGCCGCCGGTGTCCGCGCGCAGCAGCGCGGCTTCGCTCTCGTTGTGGCTGCGCACCACGACCCTGACCGAGGGGTTGAGCATGCGCGCGATCTCCACTATCCGGCGCACGTGGAAGGTGTCGGGCGTCGCGATGACCAGCAGCGCCGCATGCGTGATGTGGGCCTGGATCAGCACCGCCGGCTCGGTCGCATTGCCCACCACCGCCGCAATGCCGTGCCCACGCAGCTGCTCGACGATCTCGCGGTTCTGTTCCGCCACCACGTAGTGCACGCCGCGCGCCGCCAGCTCGTCGGCGATGCGGCGGCCGACGCGCCCGAAGCCCACCAGCACCACCTGGCCGCTGAGTTTTTCGCGCGCCGTCTCCATCGGCAGCTCGGCCAGCGGGTCGGCCGGACGTTCCAGCTTGCGCGCAAGATCCGGCTTGGAGTGCAGCCATTTTTCCAGTGGCGCGGCAAGGCTGAACATCAGGGGATTGACCGCGATCGAGATGATGGCGCCGGCCAGGATCAGGTTCTGGCCGAGTACCGGCAACAGTTCCAGCTGCATGCCCAGCGCCGCCAGGATGAAGGAGAATTCGCCGATCTGCGCCAGGCTGGCCGAGACCGTGACGGCGGTGTTGATCGGGTAGCGCAGCGCCAGCACCAGGACGAAGGCCGCCAGCGATTTGCCGATCAGGATGATCGCCACCACGGCCAGCACCTGCAGCGGATACGCCACCAGCACCATCGGGTCGAACAGCATGCCCACCGAGACGAAGAACAGCACCGAGAACGCGTCGCGCAGCGGCAGCGATTCCTCGGCGGCGCGGTGGCTCAGTTCCGATTCGCGCAGCACCATGCCCGCGAAAAAGGCGCCCAGCGCGAAGGACACCCCGAACAGGGCCGATGAGCCGTAGGCGATGCCGACCGCCGCGGCGATCACTGCCAGCGTAAACAGTTCGCGCGAGTTGGTCTTGGCGACTTTCCAGAGGAACCACGGAAAGAGCTTGCGGCCGACGATCAGCATGAAGGCAACAAAAGCGCCGACCTGCAGCAGGGTCTTGCCCAGCGCAGGCCACAGCTCCGCGCCGGCATCGCCCTTGCCGCCGAGCGGGCCCGCCAGGGCCGGCAGCATCACCAGCACCAGCACCATCACCAGGTCTTCCACCACCAGCCAGCCGACGGCGATGCGTCCGTTCATCGAGTCGAGTTCACCACGCGCTTCCAGTGCGCGCAGCAGCACCACGGTGCTGGCTACCGACAAGGCCAGCCCGAACACCAGGCCGGCGCCCAGGCCCCAGCCCCACCAATGGGCCAGGCCGATGCCCATCCCCGTGGCCACCCCGATCTGCAGCAGTGCGCCGGGCAGGGCGATCTTCTTCACGTCGAGCAGGTCGCGCAGCGAGAAGTGCAGGCCGACGCCGAACATCAGCAGCATCACCCCGATTTCCGCCAACTGCGAAGCCAGCTGCACGTCCGCGACGAAGCCCGGTGTGGCGGGGCCGATCAGGACACCGGCGGCCAGGTAGCCGACCAGGGCGGGCAGTTTCAGGCGAATGGCGAGCATGCCGAACAGGAGGCCGAAGCCCAGTGCGGCGGCGATGGTGGTGATCAGGCTGAGTTCATGGTGCATCCGTGCGGCCTCCGTGGCAGATTGTTAACCCCACGAGTATAAGTCACCACGGCCGAGCAGCCGAACATTTTTTACCGCAAGATCACGGCACGGTCGCAAGAGTTAGCAGCACTTTATGCACCGATGCGCGCACTGAGTAAAACTGGGCGGGACGCGCGCGGCGGTCCAGGCGAAACAGCATCAGGCCCTCGATCTGCGCCACCATCAGCACCGCGCGCTGCATGGTTTCGTCGTCGCCGATGGCAGGATTCAGGCCGCGGATCAGGCCGTAAATCGCCTTGCGCTCGCGCCCCATCATCTTGCCCATCAAATCGGAAGCGAAAGGGTGGCGCGATGCCAGCGCCCAGATCTCGAAGAAGATCGCATGGGTCACCGGTTCGGTAATCTCGTCGAGGAACATGTCGACCGTGGACAGGAAGCGCTCGACCTGCGGCCGGCCCGCCATCGCCTCGGCGATGCGGTCCATCTTGGCCTGGAATTCGTCCATGGTGCTGAGCAGCAGCGCTTCCAGCAGTTGCTCCTTGCTGCCGTAGTAGTGCTGGACGTTC
This sequence comes from Telluria sp. ZB4P34, assembly GCF_059686055.1. Classification (NCBI taxonomy): domain Bacteria; kingdom Pseudomonadati; phylum Pseudomonadota; class Betaproteobacteria; order Burkholderiales; family Oxalobacteraceae; genus Telluria; species Telluria sp. ZB4P34. The sequence goes on from NZ_JCASIF010000014.1 coordinate 13,092, forward strand.
GACAGGCTCATGCCGGCGTCCTGGGCCACCCGCCGCATCGACAGCCCTGCGTAACCTTCGGCGGCGAGCAGCGCGCGCGCCGCCAGCAGGATGTCGCGCGCGCGCCCGAGCCCTTTCTCGGTGGTGGTCGAAGGCTTGCGGCGCAGCGTGTTGTCCAAGGCATGCTGGGGGGAGCGGGCGTCGATGTGCGTCATTACCCGATTATCGCAGAGACATACAAAAAATAGTACATCTGACCTATAATCAAGCGGCAGTAGGTCGCGCGACCTAATCGAACCCGGGAGGCAGGATGAACAAGGTGTACGTGAGCGGCGTCGGGATGATCCCCTTCGCCAAGCCGGGGGCGAGCGCCCCCTATCATGAGATGGGCGCGCAGGCGGCGCGCGCGGCGCTGGACGATGCCGGCATATCGTACGATTTGGTCGAGCAGGCCTATGCCGGCTACGTCTACGGCGACTCCACCAGCGGCCAGAAGGCCTTGTACGCGGTCGGCATGACCGGCATCCCGATCGTCAACGTCAACAACAACTGCTCGACCGGCTCGACCGCGCTGTTCCTGGGCCGCCAGGCCATCGCCAGCGGCGCCGCCGAGTGCGTGCTGGTGCTCGGCTTCGAGCAGATGAGTCCCGGCGCGCTCGGCTCCGTCTTCACCGACCGCCCAACCCCGTTCGACGCCTTCGACGAAGTGACCGACCGCCTGGTCGGCAAGCCGGAAATCCCGCTGGCGCTGCGCTACTTCGGCGGCGCCGGCCTCGCGCACATGGAGAAGTACGGCACGCCCCTGGAGGCCTTCGCCCGCATCCGCGCCAAGGCCAGCCGCCACGCCGCGAACAATCCGCTGGCGCTGTTCCGCAAGGAAGTCAGCGCCCAGGACGTGCTCGATGCGCCGGCCATCTGGCCGGGCGTGATGACCCGCCTGATGGCCTGCCCGCCGACCTGCGGCGCGGCAGCAAGCGTCCTCGTATCGGAAGCCTTCGCCTTGCGCCACGGCCTGCGCCGCGACGTGCACATCGCCGCCCAGGCGATGACCACCGACCGCCCCGGCACCTTCGCCGCCGGCGACATGATGCGCCTGGTGGGATACGACATGAGCCGCGCCGCCGCCACCAAGGTGTATGAACAGTCCGGGCTCGGCCCGGAAGACATCGACGTGGTCGAGCTGCACGACTGCTTCGCGCACAACGAACTCATTACCTACGAAGCCCTGGGCCTGTGCCCGGAAGGAGGCGCCGACAAGTTCATCCTCGACGGCGACAACACCTACGGCGGGCGCGTGGTCACCAATCCGTCCGGCGGCCTGCTCTCGAAAGGCCATCCGCTGGGCGCGACCGGCCTGGCCCAGTGCTACGAGCTGACCCACCAGCTGCGCGGCACGGCCGAAGCGCGCCAGGTCGCGAACGCGCGCGTGGCGCTGCAGCACAACCTGGGCCTGGGCGGCGCCTGTGTCGTCACCATGTACCGCAACGACTGAGGAGGAACAGATGGAGTTGACCTCCCCCTGGATGAACGAGGAACTGGTTGCCTTTCGCGACGCCGTGCGCCGCTTCGTGGCGGGCGAGATCACGCCGCACCAGCAGGCCTGGCGGGAGCAGCAGCACGTCGACCGCGACCTGTGGCGCAAGGCCGGCGAGATGGGCCTGCTGCTGGCCGACATCCCTGAAGAGTACGGCGGGGCCGGCGGCAGCTTCGCCCACATAGCGGTGGTGTTCGAAGAGCTGTCCTATGGCGGCGACACCGCCTTCGGCATCCACGTGCACGCCATCGTCGCCCACTACCTGCTGAACCAGGGCACCGAGGAGCAGAAGAAGAAATACCTGCCGCGCCTGGCCAGCGGCGAGATGGTCGCGGCGATCGCCATGAGCGAGCCGGGCGCCGGCTCGGACCTGAAGGGCATCCGCACGCTGGCTGCGCGCGGCCCCGATGGCTACCGTGTGAGCGGTTCCAAGACCTTCATCTCGAACGGCTACCTGGCCGACCTGGTGCTGGTGGTGGCCAAGACCGACCCAAGCGCGGGCGCCAGGGGCGTGTCGCTGCTGCTGCTCGAGACCAAGGACAACCCGGGCTTTCGCGTCGGCCGCATCCTGGACAAGGTCGGGCAGAAGGGCCAGGACACCTGCGAGCTGTTCTTCGACGACGCGCTGGTCCCGCTGGAGAACGTGCTGGGAGGCGAGGAGGGCAGGGGCTTCGCCCAACTGATGACCGAGCTGCCCTACGAGCGCACCATCCTGGGCGTGTGCGGCGTGGCCGCCATCGAGCGCGCGCTGCGGCTGACGGTCGAGCACACGCGCGAGCGCAAGGCCTTCGGCCAGGCCCTGATCGAGATGCAGAACACCCGCTTCGTGCTGGCCGAAATCAAGACCGAGGCTACGGTGGCGCGCATCTTCATCGACCGCTGCATCGAGGACATGATCGCGGGCCGCATGAACACCGTGCGCGCCTCGATGGCCAAGTACTGGATCTCCGACCTGCAATGCAAGGTGGTGGACCAGTGCGTGCAGCTGTTCGGCGGCTACGGCTACATGCTGGAATACCCGATCGCCCAGATGTACGTGGACGCGCGCGTGCAGCGCATCTACGGCGGCGCCAACGAGATCATGAAAGAAATCATCGCGCGCTCGCTCTGAGCCGGATGAAGGAGAACCCATGACAGGACCCTTGTCAGGAGTGCGGGTGGTCGAAATGGTGGGCATCGGCCCTTGCCCGTTCGCCGCGATGATGCTGGCGGACATGGGGGCGGAAGTGATCCGCATCGACAGGAAGGCTGCGGCCAGGCCGGGTGAGGACAATCCCTATCCGGTACTCGGCACGCGCCACGACGTGATGGCGCGCGGACGCCGCTCGCTTGGGCTCGACCTGAAGAACCCAGCCGGGCGCCAGGCAGCGCTGCGCCTGGTGGAAAGGGCCGACGTGCTGCTGGAAGGCTTCCGGCCAGGCGTGATGGAGCGCCTGGGGCTGGGCCCGGACCTCTGCCTGGAACGCAACCCGAAGCTGGTGTACGGCCGCGTGACCGGCTGGGGTCAGACCGGGCCGCTGGCGCAGGCGGCCGGCCACGACATCAACTACCTGGCACTGTCGGGCATGCTGCATGCGATGGGGCGTGCCGACAGCCCGCCTGCCCCGCCCCTGAACCTGGTGGGCGACTTCGGCGGCGGCGGCATGATGCTGGCCTTCGGCGTCGTGTGCGCGGTGCTGGAAGCACGCAGTTCCGGCCAGGGCCAGGTGGTGGATGCGGCCATGACCGACGGTGCGGCGCTGCTCGGCGCCATGACGTACGGCCTGCGCGCTGCCGGCAGCTGGAGCGGCCGGCGCGAGGCCAACCTGCTCGACGGCGGCGCGCCCTTCTACGACACCTATGCCTGCCTGGATGGCAAGTTCATCGCGGTCGGCGCCATCGAGCCGCAGTTCTTCTCCACCCTCCTGAGCCTCACCGGCCAGGGCGATCCGCTGTTCACGAAGCGCTGGAACAAGGCGCACTGGCCCGAGCTGAAGGAACGCTTCGCGGCGCTGTTCGCCACCCGCAACCGCGATGAATGGTGCCGGCTGCTGGAAGGCACCGAGGTCTGCTTCGCGCCCGTGCTCGACATGGAAGAGGCGCCGCGCCACCCCCACAATGCCGCGCGCCGCACGTTCGTGGAGATCGACGGCGTGACCCAGCCGGCGCCCGCGCCGCGCTTTTCCCGCACCGCGCCGGGCACGCCCGCAGCGCCCCCGCAGCCGGGCGCGGACAGCGAAGCGATCCTGGCCGGCTGGGGCTTCACGGCCGAGTCAATCGAAGCGCTGAGAAGCGCCAAAGTCATATAGCATTTGTAGGGTGGCCGGCTTTGCCGGCCGCGCGTTCAAATCCTGTGTGCTTCGTCGCGCCACGATCATTCATCCGTTGCTTGAACGCGCGAACGGCATAGCCGTCCACCCTACAGTTCAGGGACTTATGACGAAAGAGACGGAACTACGACGTTCAAAACTGCTCGCGCTCGCGTTTTTCGCGGGCGCGGCCTCGCTGTTCGTGCTGACCCTGTTCCTGCCGCAGAACTGGTGGACTGGCCTGCTGCGCGCGTTCTCCGAGGCCGCCATGGTCGGCGCACTGGCCGACTGGTTCGCCGTGGTGGCGCTGTTCAGGCGGGTGCCGATTCCCATCGTGTCGCGCCATACCGAGATCATCCCGAAGAACAAGGAGCGCATCGCCGACAACCTGGCGCTGTTCGTGCACGAAAAATTCCTCGACACGGAATCCATCATCCGGCTGATTCGCCGCCACGATCCGGTGCAGAAGGTGGCCGACTGGCTGGTCAAGCCGGCCAATACCGAGCTGCTGGGACAGCACCTGGTGCGGGTCGGGATCTGGATGCTCGACTTCATCGAAGACTCGGCGGTGCAGGGCTTCATCCGGCGCGCCGTGCATGCGATGGTGGACAGCGTCGACCTGTCGAAATCGGCCGGCACCATCCTGGAAAGCCTGACGCGCAACCAGCGCCACCAGGAGCTGCTCAACGAAGGCATCACCCAATTGGCGCACCTGCTCGACAATGCCGACACCCAGGCGACCATCTCGCATGGCATCGTCGAGTGGCTCAAGGAGGACTATGCTTTCATCGAAAGCATGCTGCCGTCGGAGCTGATCGGACGCAAGGGCGCCGGCCTGGCCGTGCGCCTGGCGTCCAGCATCTTGAACAAGGTCGCCGCCGATCCGCAGCACCCGCTGCGCCAGCGTTTCGACACCTTCACCGCGGAGTTCATCGAGCGCCTGAAGGCGGACCCCGAATTTGCCGCCAGGGCGGAAGAGATCAAGGCCTACCTGCTGGGCGACGAGACGCTCAACGGCTACCTGGCCTCGCTGTGGAACGAACTGAAAGGCTGGCTCAAGCAGGACCTGCACGACGAGGATTCCAGCCTGCGCCGCCGCCTGGTGGCCACCGGCGCCTGGGTCGGCAAGGTGCTGGCGGAAGATCCGCAGCTGCGCGCTTCGCTCAGCGAATCGCTGGAGTCGGCCGCGCGCGGCGTCGCGCCCGAGTTCGCGGGCTTCCTGACCAGGCATATCGCCGACACGGTCAAGCAGTGGGACGACCGCGAGATGTCGCAGCAGATCGAACTCAATATCGGCAAGGATTTGCAGTACATTCGCATCAACGGCACCATCGTCGGTGGCCTCATCGGGGTGACCCTGTACCTGCTGTCGCAGGCGCCCACGCTGTTTTGACCAACCCGGTAAACAACCGGAACACCAGGAGCGGCCGCATGGAACAACTTGCATTGAACGCCTGGCTGGCGGCGAATCCGGAAGTCGTGCAGATTCCGGGGCGCGACCTGTTCGTCGTCGCCAAATACCTGGTCCCGCTGGAAGCGACCCTGGCCCAGGGCTGCCTGGTCGCGGCGGGCATCCCGGCCGTGCTGGCGGACGCCCACCTGATGCAGACCGACCTGCTGCTGGCGCCTGCGCTGGGCGGCGTGCGCATCCTCGTGCCCTCGGAATACCTGCAGCAGGCCGGGGCCGTGCTTGCAGGACTGGCGCGCGGCGACTATGCGCTGGACGAATCGTTTACGGATGAGTAGATCGCGGTCGTGCGTGAAATAACGAACGTATCAGTGGCGAACGCGGGCGTAACCTGAGTGTGTGGACCATCCCACCATCGACAGGAGAATCAACATGCCTCAAGGTGATAAATCGTCCTACACGGACAAGCAGAAGCGTCAGGCCCGGCATATCGAGCAGGGCTACGAGAAAAAAGGTGTGCCGAAGAAGGAAGCGGAGCGGCGCGCCTGGGCCACCGAGAACAAGATATCGGGCGGCGGCAAGAAGCACTGAGCATCCATGCGATGCGGGCAGGCCAGCCATGCGCTGGCCTTTTCATTTTTTACGCATGGAAATTATTTGGGAATGTGCCTATCATCGTTCTTGTCACCATAACAAGGATCGATCATGCGGTTTTCCCGTCCTGCGTACCTGGCGTTCACGATCATGCTGTTGATCGTGCTGGTCTGGCTGACTGCCTACCCCATCGCGAAACACCTGCCGCAAGGCGCCTTCCAGGATCCGCTCGAGAAGGTGTACAACGGCCTGAATGTGCTGTTCACCGCACTGGCGTTCGGCGGCGTGGTGGTCACCCTGCTGTTCCAGGCCGAGGAATCGCGCATTGCGCGGCGCGAAGAGGTGGAGCGCTCGATCTTCGAGCTGTTCCAGACCTTTACCAGCCTCGATTTCCAGCATGTGAAGGACAGTTCGTTCCGCTGCCTGCTGGCGGCGGTCAAGAACCGGGAATATGCGGAATTCCTGGCCAGCCGCCTGTTCGTGGTCGAACAGCTTGCGCTTCCTGCCAGCAGCTTGCCCATCCTGCGGGAACTGGACGAGGCCAAGCGCGACAAGGCCGATCAGGACATTGTCCACGCGGACCGGGCCGATCGCCTCATGCTCGACAATATGCTGAACTTTTTTGCCATGCTGGCCCAGCGCGAATCGTCGGCCACCGTGATCAAGCACTGCGACTTTGCCTATGACTGGTGGCGTCCCGTGCTCTGGTTGCTGGGGCAACTGCAGCGTGAACGCTATCTTGCCTCGCCGGCGATCCAGACCTATTGCAAGAACCAGCTCGTCGTCGTCACGCTGGAGGCGCTGGACAAGGTGTATGGCCATGCGCCGCTCAAGACGCGCGAGGAGGTATGGGCCTACGTAACGAGCCATCCGAAGATGGAGGCGTTCGGCCTCGACAGTCGATTCGCGCTGCGCTGAAAAACAAAAGCCCGCGATCTCCGGAGAGAAAGCGGGCTGCTGTCGTGGTGGTGATAGGTGGACTTGAACCACCGACCCCAGCATTATGAGTGCTGTGCTCTAACCAGCTGAGCTATATCACCGAAATTCGCACCGAAACGGGCAAAGCAAAATGGCTTGACCCTGGAGAGTCAAGCCATCCGCTTGGAATTCTGTGGTGGTGATAGGTGGACTTGAACCACCGACCCCAGCATTATGAGTGCTGTGCTCTAACCAGCTGAGCTATATCACCGCAACGGCAGGCATTATCGGGGGCGGCGCGTCGCCTGTCAAGGCTGCACTAGCGCACCGGGCACAAAAATCTCGCGCCAATGTCATTTTTCCAACTGGTTCAGCCGAGCCATCAGCTCCCCCGTCGGGTCCGCACCCAGGCAGTCTATCACGATCCGCTCCGGCATCGCGCGCAGCCAGGTGATCTGGCGCTTGGCCAGCTGGCGCGTGGCGATGATGCCCAGTTCGCGCAGCTCGGCGCGGTCGATCTTGCCGTCCAGGTAGTCCCAGGTCTGGCGGTAGCCGACGCAGCGGATCGACGGCAGGCTGGGGGACAGGTCGCCGCGTGCGCGCAGGCGCGCCACTTCCGCCACCAGGCCTTCGTCGTCGCGCTGGCCCAGCATGCCGTCGAAGCGCAGCGCGATGCGCCGGTGCAGCACGGCGCGGTCGGAGGGTTCGAGCGAGAACGACAGCAGATCGAAGGGCAGTTCGGGCTTCTCGCGTTTGCCCAGCAGTTCGGACATCGGCTTGCCGGTCAGGGCGATGATCTCGAGCGCGCGGTTGATGCGTTGGGCGTCGTTCGGTTTCAGGCGCTCGGCCGTGACAGGGTCGAGAGTGCGCAGCCTGGCATGCATGCCGGGCCAGCCGATAACGGCCGCTTCCGCATCGAGCTGCGCACGCAGGGCGGGATCGGCAGTCGGCAGCTCGTCCAGGCTGTCCGTCAGTCCCTTGAAATACATCATCGTGCCGCCCACCAGCAGGGGCAGCGCGCCGCGTGCGCTGATTTCGCCCGCCAGGCGGATGGCGTCTGCGCGGAACTGGGCCACCGAGTAGGCATCGAGCGGGTCGATGATGTCGATGAGGTGGTGCGGCACGGCCGCCAGTTCCTCGGGACTCGGCTTGGCGGTGCCGATGTCCATGCCGCGGTAGACCAGGGCCGAGTCGACCGAGATGATCTCGACCGGACGGCTGTGCGCGATCGCCAGCGCGGCTGCGGTCTTGCCGGACGCGGTCGGGCCCATGATGGCCACCGCCAACGGTTTCTTGTGACTCATACGCTTACTGGCCGCGCAGGAAAAGTTTGTCGAGTGCGGCGATCTCGAGCTGGACCCAGGTCGGGCGGCCGTGGTTGCACTGGTCGGAACGCTCGGTGATTTCCATCTGGCGCAGCAGCGCGTTCATTTCCTGCATCGACAGGATGCGGTTGGCGCGCACCGCCGTGTGGCAGGCGAGGGTGCCGAGCAGCTCGTTGCGGCGCTCGATCAGCACGCGCGAACCGCCGTACTCGCGTACGTCGCGCAGCACGTCGCGCGCCAGCGTCTGGGCGTCGGCGTTCTTCAACAGCGCCGGCACGGTGCGCACCGCCAGCGTGGTGGGCGACAGCGCGGCGATGTCGAAGCCGAGCGTCTTGAGGGTCTCCCCGTGGTCCTGGGCGGTCGCCACCTCGATGGCGTCGGCGTAGAAAGTCACCGGGATCAGCATTTGCTGCACCTGCAGTTCTTCGCCCTCGAGGCGTGCATCGAGCGCGTTCTTGATCTGCTCGTAGAGAATGCGCTCGTGGGCGGCATGCATGTCGACCAGCACCAGGCCCTTCGTGTTCTGGGCCAGGATATAGATGCCGTGCAGCTGGGCCAGCGCGAAGCCAAGCGGGAAGTCCTCGTTCGACAGCGGGCGCTCCGAGCCTGACAAGGGCACGCTGGCCGCGGCCGCGGCCTCGGCCCTGGCCGGTGCGCCGGCGGCGAACAGGGCGCCGTAGGCTTCGGTACGCTGCGCCACGCCGCCGTTGGAAGCCTGGGGCCGCTGATCGTCCCAGCGGCTGCCCGGCGCGAACGGCGAGGGCGAGAAGCTCGGCGCCAGCTGCGATCCGAACGAGGTTTGTTCGTGCGGACGCGGCGCCCACACCGGCGTGCCGGTAGGTTTCACTTCGGCGGCCGAGATCGGCGCCGGCGCGTTGCCGTGGGAGGTCGCCGAGGTTTGCGCCAGGGTGCGCTGCACCGCGTGGAACACGAACTGGTGCACCGCGCGGCTGTCGCGGAAGCGCACTTCGATCTTGGAGGGGTGCACGTTGACGTCGACCAGCGCCGGGTCGAGGTCGAGCGACAGCACATAGCAGGGAAAGCGGTCGCCGTGCAGCACGTCCTGGTAGGCCGCGCGCACCGCGTGCACCAGCAGCTTGTCGCGGACGAAACGCCCGTTCACGTAGAAGAACTGGCCGTCGGCGCGCGCCTTGGAGGCGGTCGGCAGGCCGACGTAGCCGTGCAGGCGCAGCGGGCCGGCCGCTTCGTCGAGCGCCAGGCGCGCATCGGCGAAGTCGTTGCCGAGGATCTGGGCGCTGCGTTTGGCCGCCTCGCTCACGTTCCAGTGGTCGATGGTGCGGCCGTTGTGCGTGAGGCTGAACGAGACGTCGGGGCGGGACAAGGCGATGCGGCGCACGACTTCGGCGCAGTGGCCGTACTCGGTCTGTTCGGACTTCAGGAACTTGCGGCGCGCCGGGGTGTTGAAATACAGGTCCTGCACGTCGATGGTGGTGCCGAAGGCGCCCGATGAAGGCGACACCAATCCCTCGTGCGAGCCGGCGATTTCAAAGGCGTGCGCTGCGCCCGGCGTGCGCGAGGCGATGCGCACGGCGGCCACCGAGGCGATCGAGGCCAGCGCCTCGCCGCGAAAACCCAGGGTGCCCACGTGTTCCAGGTCGTGCAGCGAGGCGATCTTGGAGGTGGCGTGGCGCGCCAGGGCCAGCGGCAGCTGGCCTGGTTCGATGCCGCGGCCGTTGTCGGTGATGGCGATGCGCTTGACACCGCCTTCTTCCAGGCGCACGGTGATCTGGGTCGCGCCCGCATCGAGCGCGTTTTCCAGCAGTTCCTTGACGACGGCAGATGGCCGCTCGACCACTTCGCCGGCGGCGATCTGGGAGATGAGCTGGTCGGGAAGCTGCTGGATCGGGCGGTGCGCAGTGGCAGGCGCAGTGGCAGGCGCAGTGGCAGGCGCAGTGGCAGGCGCAGTGGCAGGCGCAGTGGCAGGACTAGGGACGGGCGCGTTCATGCGAACGATTATAGCTTGCTGTAGGGTGGTCGGCTCCGCCGACCGCGCGTTCAACAACTCTCCGATCACTCGCCGGGGTTAGTTCTACTGATAACTATCACCGCGCGGTCGGCCTAGCCGACCACCCTACAACGGCGTGAGTTTTACTTCCGCTCGCGCACCGGAATCGGCGCATTGCACAGGTCGATCTTGCCTGCCGCGACCTTGGTCCACGGGCCGCCGCGGTTGCGCTGGGCCTCGACGACGGCCTGGTAAGTGGCGCTGTCGGTGCGCATCACCTCAAAACGGCTGCGCTCGGCTTCCGGTACGTCGGCCGCCATGCGCACCAGCTTGAGCGGCATGCGCTGTTCCGGCTTCTCGTAGAAGCCCGCCGCCCCCGTGCCGCGCGGCTGCGCGGACAGCAGCGGCATGCCCTGCACGACGCGCCCCACCACCGTGATGTTACGGTCGAGGTGACGCGGGGCATGGCCGGTGACCACGTAGAGCTGCGAACCGTTGCCGCTATCCGCGCCGGTGTCGCGCGCCACGCCGATCATCGCGGGGCAATGCACCAGCCAGGCCTGGCCGCTGCTCGGGTCGCGCGCGCTCGGGAAGCCGTTCACGTGGCCGACCTGGGGCGCATAGACGTCGCCATCCTTCAGGCGGGTGAAGCTGCCCACCGACTTGATCGGCGCGGTGAACTCGGCCTTCACCGTCTTGGCGGCCTTGAAGAGCTTCGGGTTTTCCTCGTCCGGGTCGCCCCACTGCACCACGAAGCCGTCCTGCGAGCGGATGATGAACAGGTCGTCGAAGTATTTTTCGCGCACCAGGGCGCGGATGTTGGCGGCCGTGTTCGGCGCGAAGCCCGGCGCCAGTTCGATGATCACGCGCCCAGTCGGCAGGTCCATGTACAGGGTGTTTTCCGGGTCCAGCGGGCGCCAGTCGGCCGGTTTGGAAGCCTTGACGACATCGGCCAACGACGGCTTGGGCGGCAGTTCCTTCGTGGCCTTGGCAACTGCGGCGGATGAGGCGGATACGGCGCCGGCAGCGAGCAGGGTGAGGGCGGCCATGGCAAGGCAGGCGCGGGCAGGCACGGCGGTAATCGAGGCGGTCATGCAGTCTCCAGTGGTGTGTTATCCGTTCGATTGTGCGGCAATGTCTTCACCAGGTAAAGCCGCGCCGCATGGCATCCGCGCGAGCTGGGCCGCCCGGCGGGGAGAACGGCTGGAAATGGTATGATGTTTGGCTAAGCCTTGGGAAAATTATGGATCTGATGCAACTGTTCGACATGATCCTGCATGTCGACAAGACGCTGGGCACGCTGCTGGCACAATACGGAACCTATGTCTACATCGTGCTGTTCGCGATCGTATTTTGCGAAACCGGCCTGGTCCTGTTCTTCTTCCTTCCCGGCGACACCCTGCTGTTCATCGCCGGCGCCTTCTGCGCCACCGGCCAGATGAACTTTCCGCTCTTGATGACCCTCTTGATTACGGCGGCGGTCACGGGCAATACCCTGAACTACAGCATCGGACGGGCCATCGGGCACCGGGTGTTTACTCACAACTACCGCTGGCTCAACAAGGACGCGCTGCGGCGCACACACGATTTCTTCGAAAAGCATGGCGGCAAGACCATCATCGTGGCGCGTTTCGTGCCGGTGGTGCGCAGCTTCGCGCCGCTGGTGGCCGGCGTGTCCGAGATGACCCACACGCGCTTCCAGATGTTCAACGTCACCGGGGCGGTGCTGTGGGTGGGCAGCCTGGTCACCTCCGGTTACCTGTTCGGCAACGTTCCGGTAGTGAAGGAGCACCTGACCGAGATCGTCCTGGTCGGCATCTCGGCGGCCATGGTGCCGCTGGCGATCGGCGGGCTCTACAAATTCGGCCGGCGCATGCTCAGCCGGTGAGCTGACAAGGCTTGTCATCCTGGCAGCACGCGGATTTTTCACGCTGCCTTTGCGGTGGCGCACTCAAGTTCGGCGTCTTTATTGCCGATAAGCATGAGGACAGACACTCCCTGGATTCTCATGCGCCACCTCATCGCCCTGTTCGCTTGCAGCCTTGTCATGGCGTCGGCAAGCGCGAGCGACCCCGCTCCCAAGCCGGCCGACGGCAGGTCGGCCAACGTCAAGGCTATTCTCGAAGGTAAGCCCGCGCCCGGCTCGATCAAGCCGGACATCAGGGCCCTGGCCGCCGCAGCGGACGCTCGTCCGGCCGTCCCGGCCGTGGCCCCGGCCGCAGCCTCCCCGCGTGCTGCGGCCCCGGCCGCCGCCAATGAAGAGCAGGCCGAAGTCGACCTGTCGGTGCGCATCGCCGAGCGCCTGGCCCAGCTGCGCGAGCAGCAGACCGCCCGCGCCGCCGCGGCCGCCAAGGCGAAGCGTATCGCCGAGGCCAAGCGCCGCAAGGAAGCCGAGGCCGCGATCGCGGCCGCCAGCAAGCCGAAGAACGGCACCCACTGGTCCTACGAGGGCGAGTACGGCCCGGCCAACTGGTCCAACATCAATTCGAACTGGGCCAAGTGCAGCACCGGCAACCGCCAGTCGCCGATCGACCTGCGCGACGGCATCAAGGTCGACCTCGAGCAGATCGCCTTCGACTACCGTCCGAGCTCATTCAGCGAGATCGACAATGGCCACACCATCCAGGTAACGGTCGGAGGCGGCAACTTCCTCACGGTCGGCAACACGACCTACGAGCTGCAGCAGTTCCACTTCCACCGCCCGTCGGAAGAGCGCATCAACGGCAGGGGCACCGAGATGGTGATCCACTTCGTGCACCGCAGCTACGACGGCAAGCTGCTGGTGCTGGCCGTGCTGCTCGAGCGCGGCAAGGCCAACCCGCTGATCCAGACCGTGTGGAACCACCTGCCGCTGGAAAAGCACCAGACCGTGTCGCCCTCGATCGTGCTCGATCCGAACGAAGGGCTGCCGGAGAAGCGCGAATACTTCACCTACATGGGTTCGCTGACCGAGCCGCCGTGCACGGAGGACGTGCTGTGGATCGTCATGAAGCAGCCGATGCAGGCCTCGCCGGCGCAGATGGCGCTGTTCTCGCGCTTGTATCCGCTGAATGCGCGGCCGGTGCAGCCGAGTAATGGGAGGATGGTGAAGGAGTCGAACTGACGGGTGGTAGCGCACCACCAGCGAAAAAAAAGCCGGGCAGCGCCCGGCTTCTTCGTTAACTGATGCGGTAAGTCCCCGTCCAGGATTGGCCCGCTTCAAGCGTCAAGGGATCGAGCAGCGCCGGCTCGATGCACACGAAGCGCTGGTACTCGCCGTTTTCCATGTCCGGCAGCGCCGCCGCATCCACCGCCCCCGGGTTCCACACCACCGCATCGGTAAATCCGCTCTGCTCCAGCACCAGGGTCCCCGCGCCGGTGGCGAGCTGGGCCCGGCCCGACACGTGCGGATACACCTCGTCGAGCTTGTCGACGATCGAGATCTCGTCCGACGAGATGCCCTCGATGCGCACGTCGCACACATCCGGCACCAGGTGATAGGTATGCAGTGCGGCCGAGAAGGAGAAAGGCGCCGCGCCCAGGTTGCGCACCGTGAGCGCCATGGCGAGTTCATTGGCGCGCAGCGCCACGCGCAGGCACAAGGCGAAGGTGTGGGGCCAGGCGTCGGCCACGCTGGTGGGCAGGTCGCCCGCCGCCAGGTCGAAGCTGGCCCAGGCGGTATCGCCGTCCAGGCCGCTGTCCTCCAGGCGCCAGGTGCTCACCCGGGCAAAGCCGTGGCGCATGCCGGCGCCGCGCTCGGCGAACTGCGGGAAGATCACCGGCACGCCGCCGCGGAGCGCCTTGCTGCCGTCGAGGACCGATTTCTCGCTCATGAACATGCGCTCAACGCCGTCCGCGCCCTTCCACGACACCAGGTGGGCGCCGTACAGGGTGACGATGGCCTCGGCGCCGTCGGGCGCCTGGATACGGATCGCGGGCAGCTGCCCGAAGCTGGTGTGGGTCGCCAGGGTCATGGTGTGTGTACTCAGGTCTGACGGCTCTTGGCCATCGGCGGGTTGTCGGCGAAGTAGCGCTTGATGCCTTTGGTGATGGCCTCGGCCAGCTGGTTCTGGTAGCCCTCGTCGCGCAGCCTGGCTTCTTCGTCGGGGTTCGAGATGAATGCAGTTTCCACCAGAATCGATGGAATGTCAGGCGCCTTCAGCACTGCGAAGCCGGCCTGCTCGACGGCGGCCTTGTGCAGCCGGTTGATGCCGCCGATCTCGGTGAGCACGGCCTTGCCGAGCTTGAGGCTGTCGTTGATCTGGGCCGTGGTCGACAGGTCGAGCAGCACGCTGGCGATCTGCTTGTCCTGCACCGCGAAGTTGGCGCCGCCGATCAGGTCGGCCTTGTTCTGGTCGTTCGCCAGCCAGCGCGCCGCGCTCGAGCTGGCGCCTTTTTCCGACAGCACGAACACCGAGGAGCCGCGCGCGGTCGGCGAAATCCAGGCGTCCGCGTGGATCGACACGAACAGGTCGGCCTGCACCTTGCGCGCCTTCTGCACCCGCTGGCCGAGCGGCACGAAGTAGTCGCCGTCGCGGGTGAGCATCACGCGGGTATTGGGCAGTCCCTCGAGCCTGGCCTTCAGGCGCTTGGCCACGGCCAGCACGATGTCCTTCTCGCGGCTGCCGTTGGCGCCGATCGCGCCGGGGTCTTCGCCGCCATGGCCCGGGTCGAGCGCGATGGTCACCATGCGCACCACCTTTTGCGCGCCCGGCGCAGGGGCGGGGCTCCGGGCCTCGCCCTTGGACGGCGTCGGCTGCAGCGCGTGCGGCGGCGGCGTGCCACCCTGGGCCGCCATTTCGGATTCGAGCTTGGCGATGGCGTCCGGCGCCGCTTCGGTCTGGGCCGGCGGCGTGGCTGGCAGCGGCGAGGCCGGGTTGGCGCTGTTCGCGGCTGCCTGGGCGGTGTCTTCGGTCATCCAGTCGCCCTTCTGGATCAGGGCGGCGATCGGGTCCACCGGACGGGTAGGGTAGAGGTCGAAGATCAGGCGGTGCTGGTAGCCGGCCACCGGCGCCAGCGTGAACACCTGCGGCTTGATCTCTTCCTTCAGGTCGAAGACCAGGCGCACCACGTTCGGCCGGTTCTGGCCCACGCGCACCTGCTTGATGTAGGGGTCGTTCGCCTCGATCTTGGCGACCAGGCTTTTCAGGGTGCTGTTCAGGCCCAGCCCGTCGATGTCGACGACCAGCCGCGGCGGGTCGGCCACCAGGAAATGCTGGGTCTTGAGCGCGCTGTCGTTTTCCAGCGTCACGCGGGTATAGTCCGGCGCCGGCCAGACACGGACGGCCAGGATCTGCGCGGCGCCGGCCGGCTGCGTGCCGGCCACGGACAGCAGCAGCGTGCCGCCGGCCTTGAGCAGGGTGCGGCGGCGCGGCGAGGTGGGAATCAGGGTGTCGGCGGAGTGTAGGCGAGACGGTCGAGGCATAGCAGGCCTAATTGAGACAACGGCTGCAATTCTACCTCACGCCCGAGTCCGCTGACGTCAAGCACTACACGGACGTCGGGCGCCGGCAACACCGGCTCGCCCTTTTCGGGCCATTCGACGATGCAGATGTTCCTGCCGTCGAAGTCCTCGCGAAAACCGGCGTCGAGGAATTCCTCCGGACTCGACATGCGGTACAGGTCGTAGTGGATGATGTCGACGGGCTGGCCGTCCACTTCCACGCGATAGGGTTCCGAGAGCGTATAGGTCGGGCTCTTGACCGTGCCCCGGTGGCCCGCCGCCTGGATCAGGGCGCGCGTGAGCGCCGTCTTGCCCGCGCCCAGGTCGCCGTGCAGGTAGATCACCAGGCCGGGCTGGAGCGCCCGGGCCAGCGCCTGCCCCAGGGCGGTGGTGGCGGATTCGTCGGGCAAGTAGGCTTTGAAGGGCTGCATCGAATAAAATACCGGGTTGGGCGACACCTGTTGCCGCGTTGTTCATCCTGCCATGCCGACCGCTTCCCTCCATTCCACCGACCTGCACGAGCTTGCGCGCACCATCAAGGGATGGGGCGCGGAGCTCGGTTTTGCCGACGTGCGCATCGCGGACGTCGACCTGGCGCATGCGGAAGCCGGCCTGCAGGCCTGGCTGGACGCCGGCTGCCATGGCGAGATGGATTATATGGCAAGCCACGGCATGAAGCGTGCGCGGCCCGCCGAACTGGTGCCGGGCACGGTGCGCGCCATCGTGGCGCGCATGGACTACCTGCCGATGTCCCGCGCCGACGACTGGCGCGACGAGGAACGCACCCGCCAGCTGGAGCCCGGCGCGGCCGTGGTCTCGGTGTATGCGCGCGGCCGCGACTACCACAAGGTGCTGCGCAACCGCCTGCAGGCCCTGGCCGAGCGCGTGAAGGCGGCCGTGGGCGAACTCGGCTACCGGGTGTTCACGGATTCGGCCCCGGTGATGGAACTGCCGCTGGCGGAAAAGGCGGGCCTGGGCTGGCGCGGCAAGCACACGCTGCTGCTGTCGCGCGCGGCCGGCTCGACCTTCTTCATCGGTGAAATCCTGGTCGACCTGCCCTTGCCGCCAGATCCGCCCACTGGCGCCCACTGCGGGCAATGCGAGGCCTGCATCGAGGTCTGCCCGACCCAGGCCATCCTCGGGCCCGGGCGCCTGGATGCGCGGCGCTGCATTTCCTACCTGACCATCGAGCTCAAGGGCAGCATTCCGGAGGAACTTCGCCCCTTGATCGGCAACCGCATCTACGGCTGCGACGACTGCCAGCTGGCCTGCCCGTGGAACAAGTTCGCGCAACGGGCGACACTCCCGGATTTCGACGAGAGGAACGGCCTCGGCGATACTGGAATGGTCGAACTGTTCGGGTGGGAAGAGGAAGAATTCAACCGCCGCATGGAAGGCAGTCCGATCCGGCGCATCGGCCACGAGCGCTGGCTGCGCAACCTGGCGGTGGGACTGGGCAATGCCGCCGCCGGCGCGGCCGGCAAGGGCGATCCGGCGATTGTCGCGGCCCTGTGGGCGCGCGCCGCACATCCCTCGGCCCTGGTACGCGAGCACGTGGCCTGGGCGCTCGGCCGTCACGGCGTGTTATTCGATCCGCTTGAGGCGTAGCCCGGACCAGTCGCCGTCGATCGAGATCATCGCCACGCCCGTGATGCCGTTTTCCTTGGCATAGGCATTGATCGAATCACGGTTGATGTCGGTGGCCTTGGATGCCGTCTGTTTCAGGTAGGCGATCCAGAGCGAGCCCTTGTCGCCGAGGCGTTCCTTGGCCACCGGCAGGGTTTGCTCGAGTTCCTTGCGGTTGAGCGCGAACATCAGGACCACGTCGAAGGGGCCGTCGCCTTCCTTGACGAGCCCCGCGGGCATCTGCGCCACCACGCCCGGGTTGGCTTGCCCATTCAGGATCAGCATCGATTTCGCCGTCCTCAGGAACATCTTGTCTGCAACTGTCTTTTCGCTCATGGGAATTCCTAAATGCAAGAGCACTACGGCGCGGGCCACCGTGGCGCGTTCCGGTTCATTTTACAAGGCTTCCTTCGAATGGCAGGAACGTTTGATGGCCTGCAACAGAAGGAGAACAGAGGGCAGTTGAGGGCGAGGCCGACAGATGCAAGTAGGGTGGTCGGCTCTGCCGACCGCGCGTTCAACTCCGGCCTGCATCTCGACGACGCATGCTCTTGTTGGACGCGCGGTCGGCAGTGATTCAGGCCAGTGGCCTGAATCACAAACCGACCACCCTACTTCAGGAGCCCGGCCAGCTCCACCGCCGTCTTGACCTGCATCTTGTCGAAGATATGCGCCCGGTGCACCTCGACCGTGCGCATGCTGATCCCGAGCTTGTCCGCCACCACCTTGTTCATCATCCCGGCCAGGATCAGGTCCAGCACTTCGCGTTCGCGCGCCGACAGGGTCGCCAGGCGCGCCTGCACGGCGGCCGCGGCGAGCGCCTTGCGCGAAGCGGCAAGGGCCTCGTCCACCCGGTCCATCAGCACGTTGTCGTTGAACGGCTTCTCGAAGAAATCGAAGGCGCCGCGCTTGAGCGAGTCGACCGCCATCGGCACGTCGCCGTGGCCGGTGAGGAAGATCACGGGCAGGCGTCCGCTGAGGCCGTGTTTGACCAGCTGGTCAAACACGGCGATGCCGTTCATGTCGGGCATGCGCACGTCCAGCAGCACGCAATCGCCCTCGCCGCCCAGGGCGCCCGGCGCGCCGACGGCGTCGAGGAAGGCCTGGCCGCCCGCATAGCCGCGCGCCTCCAGGCCGCGCGATTGCGCCAGCCAGGCGAGCGCGTCGCGGATGACGTCTTCGTCGTCGACGATGTGCAGCATGGGTTTGTCTCCGTGGAATGCATGTTGGTATGGGCGGATTTTAGCCCAGCGTCCCGCCTGCCGCTTGCGCCGGCAAGGCGAAGCTGAACACGGTGCCGCCGCCCGGGTTTGGCGCATGGGTGAGCGTGCCGCCGTGGAACTCGATCGCCGTGCGGCAGATCGACAGGCCCATGCCCATGCCGTCGAGCTTGGTCGAGTAGAAGGGCGAGAACAGCCCGGCCGCCACTTCCGGTGCGATGCCGTGGCCGCGGTCGATCACCGACACCGCCACGGTGTTCTCCCCATCCTGGTCGCGGTGTTCGGCGGCGATGCGCAGCACGCGCCGCTCCGGCGGCGTGTCGTGCATCGCCTCGACCGCATTGCGGGTGAGGTTGAGCAGCACCTGTTCCAGCATCACCCGGTCGGCCAGCACGGAAGGCAGCTGCGGCGGCAGGTCGACGCGCAGCAGCACGCCGGCCTGGCGCGCCTGCAGCTCGACCAGGGCGCGCACGCCCTCGACCACGCTGCCGATCGTGACCGGTTCGCGGCGCGGCTCGCGCTTCTTGACGAATTCGTGCACGCTGCGGATGATCTGCCCAGCGCGCTGGGCCTGCTGGCGCGCCTGTTCCAGCGCATGCCGCAACATGCTTGACTCGACCGGCCCACCGGCCTTGTCGCCGCGCTCCAGCACGTTGATGGCGCCGGCCGTGTAGCTCGAGATCGCCGCCAGCGGCTGGTTCAGCTCGTGCGCCAGCATCGAGGACATCTCGCCCATGGTGGCCAGGCGCGCGCTGGTCTCCAGTTTTTCCTGCTGCTGGCGGTTGAGTTCTTCGGCGCGCTTGCGGTCGGTGATGTCCTGGACCGAACTCATCCAGCCGGTCTGGCGTCCGTCCGCGTCCACCAGCGGCGCCTCGTAGACCAGCACCGGCACCCGCACGCCGTCGGGGCGCTGGAACACGGTCTCGAACTGCGGCGTGATGGCCCCCGCCAGCACGCTGGCGAAGCGTTCTTCGTATTCGCGCATCACTTCCGGCGCCCAGTAGGGCATGGGCGGCTTCTTGCCCACCAGTTCTTCCGGCGGCAGGCCGACGATCTCGCAGAACGCCCGGTTGACGTAAGTCACGCGCCCTTCCAGGTCGCGGGCGCGCAGGCCGGTGATGAGGGAATTTTCCATCGCGGTGCGGAAGGCCATCTGCTGGCGCAGCGCGGCTTCGGCGGCCAGCGTGCGCGAGATGTGGCGCCATAGCGCGCCCAGGCTCAGCACCAGGCCAAGGGCCAGCACGATGACCGAGCCCACCAGCAGGTTGGGCAAGAGTTTTGGCGCGCCCTTGACGCTGTCGGTGGACAGCACCACCAGCGCGCCCGGCAGGTCGAGCTCGCGCCGGTGCGTGTAGACGCCGCGGCCCGGGCCGCCGGCCGCGCGCCGCGCCACGCTGCGCTCGTCGCGGTCGAGCAGGCTCAGGGCGTTGTCCTGCGCGAACCACCAGGGCACGGTTTCGTCGAGCAGGATCTGCAGGTTGTAGGTGGCGACCAGGCTGCCGGCCGGTTTGGCGCCCGAAGGACCATTCGCATACAAGGGCAGGTAGTAGTCGAGCATGCCGGGCGCGGTCCCGGATGCGCCATAGGGTTCGCTGTAGCGGCCGCGCCGCGTCGCGTTGGCGACGTCGAGGGCGAGCCGGGTCGGCGCGGGCAGGGCGGCGGGCGCTTCCAGGCCGTGGCTGGCCAGTATCGCGCCGTCGGGCCCATACCAGACCACGCGCACCAGCTCGGGGCCGTTGTCGACTATCTGCCTGAGGCGGGCCTGCAGCACCGGCGCCGGGAGCGGACGCAATAGTCGGTCCGTAGTGAGAAGGTCGGCGCCGAGCACGGCCAGCGCTTCCTCGCTGCGCGCCAGCTCGAAGCGCAGGGTCTGCTCGACCCAGAGCGTATCGGCGATCAGCTGCTCCTGGCGTTCGGTCGCCTCCATCTGGCGCGCCTGCCACGGCAGCCAGATCAGCACGGCCAGGAACAGCAGCACCAGCAGCACCGGCACCAGCCAGCGCCACGAGCGCGCGCGCTGGACTGCCGGTGGCTGGGCGAACGGAAATTTCATCGACTCTCCATACTTCGTTACACTGTCGGGCTATTGTGGAAGTCCACGATGGCGCGGTGGACACCGACGCCGCAGACTGGCTCTACCCCCCCATGCCCTCAGGATGAACCGAACCGCCATGCAGATCAACGTCCCGTCCGCCGTCCTCTTCGCTGCGCTGCTGGCCTGCGCCGGCGGCGCGCGGGCACAGGCGCCGATCGTCATCAAGTTCAGCCACGTGGTCGCCCCGGACACGCCGAAAGGGCGGGCCGCCGAGCGCTTCAAGCAGCTTGCCGAGGTGATGACCGGGGGGCGGGTGAAAGTGCAAGTCTACCCGAACAGCCAGCTCTACAAGGACCGCGAGGAACTCGAGGCCCTGCAGCTGGGCGCGGTGCAGATGCTGGCGCCCTCGCTGGCCAAGTTCTCGCCGCTGGGCGTGAAGGAATTCGAAGCCTTCGACCTGCCGTATATCTTCCCGTCCAAGGCGGCGCTGTACGCCGTCACCGAGGGCCGCATCGGGCGCGGCCTGCTGCGCAAGCTGGAGCCGAAGGGCATCACCGGGCTGGCCTACTGGGACAACGGTTTCAAGGTGATGTCGGCCAACAGGCCGCTGCTGCTGCCGTCGGACTTTCGCGGCCTGCGGGTGCGCATCCAGGCCTCGAAGGTGCTGGACGCGCAGATGCGCGCGCTCGGCGCCCAGCCGCTGGCGCTGGCCTTCTCCGAAACCGCTCCGGCGCTGCGCGACGGTGTAGTGGAAGGCACCGAGAACACGCCCTCGAACATGTTCACCCAGCGCATGCACCTGTCGCAGAAGCACCTGACGGTGTCGAACCACGGCTACCTCGGCTATGCCGTCATCGTCAACAAGAAGTTCTGGGACGGGCTGCCGGGCGGCATCCGCAGGACCCTGGAACGGGCGATGGAGCAGGCCACGGCCTACGAGAAGACCATCGCCCAGCGCACCAACGACGCCGCGCTGGAATCGATCCGCCGCGCCGGCACCACCACCGTCCACACGCTCAGCCCCCGGCAGCAGGCCGAGTGGCGGCGCGCCATGCAGCCGGTGTATACGCAGATGGAAGATCGCATCGGCAAGGATGTGGTGCAGGCCATCCGCCGCGAGGTAAACCGCTGAGCCCATGCGCGCCGCATATGACACGAAGGTGACAGGCCTGCGCAGGCTCATGCGTTTTCCGCATAACCAAAATAATTTTCGGTAATGTGGTCAAAAAGATACGCTTGCGCAAAGAGCTTGCGTTATGATGGGGCCTTCTCGCACCCACATGGTGCGTACGCGAACAGAACACACACGGTTTTGGGGAGCATAGAGAAAATCACGGTAATTCATACCGGAGAACAATCGAGGAGACACACGTTTTACGGAAGCCGTTAGCACAGCTAAACGGCCGGGGACGTGACCCGAATTGGAGCGCACCTTGGGTGCGCTTTTTTTTCGTCCGCAGGGCTGGCCGGGCGCCATCCCAGGGTTTAAGATGCGGACATGAAGACCCACCAGGCACGTGATCTGTTCAACGCCATCGTCCCAAGCGCATTCGGCGCCATCGGGATCCGCACCACGGACGAACGCGTGCGCGAACTGGTCTACCTGCCGCCCGCGTTCGACGAAAAAACCGCCGACAACGACGTGGCCGCCCTGGCCGCACAGCAGGTCGCGCGCTACCTGGCCGACCCCGATTTCCGTTTCGAGCTGCCCTTGCATGAGGCCGGCACCGATTTCCAGCGCCGGGTCTGGGGCGCGATCGGCGCCATCCCGCGCGGCAGCGTCAAGACCTACGGCCAGCTGGCCAGGCAGGTCGGTTCGGCCCCGCGCGCGGTCGGCCAGGCCTGCGGCGCCAACCCTTTCCCGCTGATAAACCCTTGCCACCGGGTGACGGCATCAGGCGGCCTGGGCGGCTTCTCGAACCAGGACGACGAAAACGGCTTCCACCTCTCGGTCAAGCGCTGGCTGCTGCGGCACGAAGGCGCCACCGCATCGCCATGGCAGCAGCAATCGATCTGGGACTGATCGACGAGTTCTGCGACACCCTCTGGCTGGAACAGGGGCTGGCCAGGAATTCGCTCGACGCCTACCGCCGCGACCTCAGGCTCTTCGCCGGCTGGCTGGACGCCAGGCGCCCGCAGCACGCCGGCCTGCTCGCCGTCCAGCCCGAGGACATCGCCGCCTATTTCGCCGAACGCCATGCGGACACCCGGCCCAGCTCCGCCAACCGGCGCCTGTCGGTGCTCAAGCGCTTCTATCAGCTCGCGCTGCGCCGCAACCAGATCCCGCGCGACCCCTGCCTGAAGATGGCGTCCGCCAAGCAGCCGCTGCGCTTCGTCCATACGCTCAGCGAAAGCCAGGTCGAGGCGCTGCTGGCGGCGCCCGACGTGTCCACGCCGCTCGGCCTGCGCGAACGCACCATGCTGGAACTGATGTATGCGAGCGGGCTGCGAGTGTCGGAACTGGTGGAGTTGAAACTGGTCGAAGTCAGCCTGAACGACGGCGTATTGCGTATTACCGGCAAGGGCAGCAAGACGCGCCTCGTACCCTTCGGCGGGGAAGCGCGCGCCTGGCTGGAGCGCTACCTGAAGGATGCGCGCGGCATCATCCTGAACGGCCAGGTCGACGATGCGCTGTTCGTCACCGGCCGCGGCGGGGCGATGACGCGCCAGATGTTCTGGATCCTGATCAAGAAACATGCGCAAAAAGCAGGCATCCAGGGGCCGCTGTCGCCGCACACGCTGCGGCATGCCTTCGCCACCCACCTGCTGAACCATGGCGCCGACCTGCGCGTGGTACAACTGCTGCTGGGGCACGCCGACATTTCGACCACACAGATCTATACGCATGTTGCGCGCGAGCGCCTCAAGCACCTGCACGCCCAGCACCACCCGCGGGGTTAATTCAAGCCGCTGCGCCGATTGTTCGGCCATAATAGCCCGGTAGCACCATGCAGCAGCTCCCATCCACTGGCACGAGGTGAAAATGGCAAAGACGAACTTCCAGTACGAAAAGCGGCAGCGTGAACTCGAGAAGAAGCGCAAGGCGGAAGAAAAGGCCAGGCGCAAGGAGGAAGCCAAACGCGAGGCGCCCGAAGGCGGGTCGGCCGGGCCGGAGCAGGCCGGGGACGAAGAACCGGCGCCGCAAGACGTCGCCTGAAGGCGCGTCCGCGCCGGCGCCGGCGTGGAATGTGTTCGCGCTCGGTCTCCGTCCTGGCAACAGGGTGGAGCGCCTTGCGCACGGTGTCAATATAGCGGGGCGCGGGCCACGCCTCCAGCCGAATGCGACGGGCGGTCAGCCGGCAGGGCTGGAATGCGGAAAAACGCGATGAAATGCAGGCGGCGCCTGCCTTTGCGTGTCCGCAAACGGCATGGCGCAAAGCGGGCAAGAATGGGTGGATTGTCATCGGCCGCATGACGCTTTCCGTATGTAAAGGATCCCACCCGTGAGCGAACCACCGCAAGATCCGATCGGCTGGCCCCTCGGGTCCGTCGGCGTGGGCTTGCCTGGCGATCCTGGCCCGTTCGCCGTGGAGGCCGCCGCGCAGTCTGCCGCGCAGTTTGCGACGCCTCCGGCGACGGCGCCGGGCGCGGCAGTCGACCCGATCGATTCCGACGGTCCCGGCCGCCAGGCGCTCGACTGGCTGTACCGCTTCGTCACCGCCATCGAGCTGGCGCCGGCGGTTGCCGTCCATTCGGTCGACAGTGCCGGCATCGTCCGTTTCTGGAACCATGCCTGCACCCAGCTGTTCGGCATCCCGGCCAGCCATGCGCTGGGCCAGCCCTTCCGCGAACTGGTCTTCCACCTCGACCGCCAGGCCGAGTTCGAGGCGCTCATCGCCGGTATCTGGCAGGACGGCATTGCACCGGCCCCGCGCGACTGGCATGTCGAAACCGCCGCGGGCCGGCGCCTGTGGCTGCATTCGAACCACTTTCCCGTGAAGCGGGACGGCGCCACCCAGCAGGTGTTCTGCATGGAAGTCGACATCACCGCGCGCAAGCAGGTCGAAGACAACCTGGTGCAGGCAGCGCGCGTGTTCGAGAACGCGCACGAGGCCATTATCGTGATGGATGCCGAATACCGGGTGCTGGCGGTCAACCAGGCTTTCACGGTTATCACCGGCTTCGAGGGCCGCGACATCGTCGGCGCCACCCTGGCCAGCCTGCCCTGGGGCGACGGCGCAGATGGCGAAGATGAGGGAAGCGGTTTCTACGAGCGCATCTGGTCCCAGCTCGACGGCCGCGACCGCTGGCAGGGCGAAGTGCCTGCCATCCGCAAGAGCGGCGAGCACTACACGGCCTGGGTGGCGCTCACCACCATCCGCGACCCGCACGGCCAGCCCAGCAACACCATGGCCATGCTGTCCGACATCAGCGAGCGCAAGCGCGTGGAAGCGCAGGTCCGGCACCAGGCCGAGCACGACCCGCTCACCGGCCTGCCGAACCGCGCCCTGTTCCTCGACCGCATGCACCAGGCGCTGGCCACCTGGCGCCGCCAGCGCGACAGTTTCGCCGTCATGTTCCTCGACCTCGACCGCTTCAAGTCCATCAACGACAACAACGGCCACCAGGCGGGCGACGCGGTGCTGCGCGAGGTGGCCGCGCGCCTGCGTGGCTGCGTGCGCCGGGTCGACACCATCAGCCGCCTGGGCGGCGACGAATTCGTGGTGCTGCTGGCCGACATCGGCGGGGTCGACCAGGCGGCGCACGTGGCCGCCGCCGTGATGGGGGCGGTGGCGCGCCCGATCGACGTGGCCGGGCAGACGCTGGCGCTGTCGGCCTCGATCGGCATCGCCATCTGTCCCACCGACGGACGCGATGTCGATACCCTGATGCACCACGCCGACGTGGCCATGTACCACGCCAAGCAGCACGGCCGCGACAGCTTCCGTTTCTTCAGTCCCGAGATGAACGCCCGCGTGATCGAGCGCGGCGAGCTCGAACGGCGCCTGCGCCAGGCGCTCGCGAAAGGAGAGTTCGTGCTCGAATACCAGCCCGAACTCGAGGTCGGCTCCGGCAAGGTGATCGGCATGGAGGCGCTGATCCGCTGGCGCCATCCGGAACGCGGGCTGCTGCTGCCGCACGAATTCCTGCCGGTGGCCGAGGAATGCGGCCTGATCGTGCCGATCGGCGCGTGGGTGCTGGGCGAGGCTTGTGCCCGGGCGCGCGCCTGGCGCGACGACGGGCATGCGGTGACGGTGGCGGTGAACCTGTCCGATGGGCAGTTCCTGCACGGCCGCCTGCTGGAGACGGTCGACGACGCGCTCGCCAGCTCGGGGCTGGCGCCCGCCTGCCTCGATCTGGAAATCACGGAAGGCGCCATCATGCGCGGCGACGAGGGGCTCGACGGCACGGCCGCCGCCCTGCGCCGGCGTGGCGTGCAGCTCACCATTGACCGCTTCGGCACCGGCCTGTCGAGCCTGTCGTCGCTACGGCGCTTCCCGCTGTCGACGCTCAAGATCGACCGCAGCTTCGTGGGCGACATCGAGCACGATCTGGTCGATGCGGCCCTGATTCCTGCCATCATCGCGGTGGCGCGCAGCCTGCGCCTGCGCGTGGTGGCCGAGGGCGTGGAGACGGAGGAACAGCTGCGCTTCCTGCGCCAGCACGGCTGCGACGTCTACCAGGGTTTCTATGCGGCGGGGGCGAGCGCCCGGCCCGATTTCCATCCTGCGGCGCGCTGACCCGAAATGCCGGCTACATCCGTACCGGCACCGGCCACGGCGTGATCCGGTCCGCGATCTGCCTGACCGCCCGCCGCACCAGCAGCGCGCGCAGCAGCAGGGGCGCGAGCGGCGCGACGATCATGAAGGCGGAAGGCACCAGGCGGATGCCGAGCAGGGTGGGCTCGATGGCGTAGACCAGCGCGAGCGCCACGATCCAGGCCGCCACCACCAGCAGGAACCAGCGGCTGGCCCCGACCTCCTGGCTTGCCTTGCGCACGATTTCCAGCTGCAGTCCCTGCGGCAGGCGTCGCAGGCTGCGGCACTGGTACAAGGGCGGCACCGGCATTCCGGACGGATCCGTGAAGCCGAACCTGGCGGCGCGCGCCTGGTCCAGCAATTCGTCCGCGATGCGGTTGGCTTGATCTTTCGACAACACCTGCTTTCCTCTCAGCTATTTCTTTGGGAGGAAAGTCTAGCCGCTTGGCGTTCCGGATAAATACGCGGAATGTAACGCCGGCAAAATCAGTCCAGCCCGCCGCCGAAGCGCCCGTCCTGCGGATACAGGCGGATGCGCGCCAGCACCTGGCCATGGTCGGAAGCTTCCCGCAGCCCGAGGTTCAGGTGGTCGTTCAGGTAGACCACGTCGACCACCTCGCCGATCGCATTCGGCAGCATCGGATTGAATTCCTGCGACACCAGGATGTGGTCGATGGTCGAGTGGCGGCTCTCGTGCACGATCGAAAAGCCGACATTGCGCTGGTTGTCCTGGCTCAGACGCAGCCGCGCCGCGTCGAACATGCGCTCGCCCAGCGGCGCGCCTTCGCCCAGCACGATCTCGGTGGTAACCGAGTCGGCCACGTCGTTGAAGTCGCCCAGCACGATGCGCGGCCGTTGCTTCTCGCGCGCCATGTCGGTGAGCAGCACGCGCAGCGCGGTGGCCTCGGTGCCGCGCCGGATCAGCGAACGCAGGCAGGCGAGGGCGTACAGGTTCGGGTCTTCGCCGGTGTCGCTGCTGCGGTAGTCGGGGCGGCGCGACTTCAGGTGCACCACCACGACGTCGATCACGATGCCCGGCGCCAGTTCGACTTCGGCATGCAGCGGGGCGCGGGTGAAGCGGTCCGGGTCGCGGCTGCCCGGCGGCATCGACACGTTATCGGGGAACATGCTCATGGCATGCGGATGGCTCAGCACCGGCAGGCGCGACACCAGGGCCACGCTGGGCGTCAGGCGCGGCGCTTCCGGGTCCGGGTCGAAGCCGAGGTGGGTCGCGTCGCGGTAGCGACGGGTACGCGCCAGCACTTCCTTCAGCGTGGCCTGCGAGAAGATTTCCTGGAAGCCGATGACGTCGGCATTGAGCAGGTCGATCTGGTGCGCGGTCCAGTCCAGCTTGGCCTCGTATTCCTCGGGCGAACACGGCTGCAGGTTCTCGTAGCAGCGCACGCCGGGCGGGGCCAGGTTGTAGGTGTTGAAAGTGGCAAAGCGAATTTCTTGCTGCATAATAGAAACCCCTTATGTTCGTCTTTAGCGTAACACGCATGGCCAAGAAAGAGCACGTTTCCGAGACACCCGCGACGCAGTTCCTGCGCAAGCATGGCGTGGTTTTTACCGAGCATCCCTACGAGTACGAAGAGCACGGCGGCACCGCCGTTTCCTCGCGTGAACTCGGCGTTCCCGAACACCATGTGGTGAAGACCCTGGTGATGCAGGACGAGGCGGCGCGGCCGTTGATCGTGCTGATGCACGGCGACCGCAAGGTCTCGACCAAGAACCTGGCGCGTGCGATCCCCTGCAAGTCGGTCGAGCCGTGCAAGCCCGAGGTGGCGCAGCGCCATTCGGGCTTCCTGGTGGGCGGCACCTCGCCCTTCGGCGTGCGCAAGGCGATGCCTGTCTACGTCGAGGAATCGGTCCTGGCGCTGGATAAAATCTATATCAATGGCGGGCGGCGCGGCTACCTGGTCGGGATCGCGCCGACCGCGCTGACCGAGGTGCTGGGCGCGCGCGCCGTGCAGTGCGCGCTGGCCGAGTGATTGCCAAAATGCATGGTCGATGGTGTATAGTCCCAGCGCCTGCAGCACCTACCGACAAGAACAAGACCTGAGAGAGACATGAACACCTTGATCGCCACCATCGCCGCCTACCTGCTCGGCTCGATTTCCTTCGCCGTCGTGATGAGCCGCGCCTTCGGCCTGTCCGACCCGCGCACCTACGGTTCCAAGAACCCGGGCGCCACCAACGTGCTGCGCAGCGGCAGCAAGAAGGCCGCGATCGCGACCCTGGTCGGCGACGCCGCCAAGGGCTGGCTGGCGGTCTGGCTGGCGGTGCGTTACGGCCCGCAGTACGGCCTCGACGACGGCGGCATTGCGCTGGTGGCCATTGCGGTATTCCTGGGCCACCTGTGGCCGGTGTTCTTCAAGTTCGTCGGCGGCAAGGGCGTGGCCACCGCGCTCGGCGTGCTGCTCGGCATTAACGTGTGGCTGGGCCTGGCGACGCTGGCGACCTGGCTGATCGTGGCCTATGCCTTCCGCTACTCGTCGCTGGCGGCGCTGGTGGCGTCGATCTTCGCGCCGTTCTATTACGGGCTGCTGTTCGGGGCGGACGAGATCCTGTTCGCCGTCGCCGTCATGAGCGGGCTGCTGCTGTGGCGCCACGCCAGCAATATCGGCAACCTGATTGCGGGGAAGGAGTCGCGGATCGGGAGCAAGGCGAAGGGGGCGGGCAAGAAGTAAGACTGCAGGCGTGCTTGCAAGCTACGCGCCCGCGTACATCGCGTTACCATGACGCCACCAGGCACCTCCGTGCCGCAACGAACCTGAAAGGTGGCGCCATGACCCAACAACTCCGCATCGACTTCGTCTCCGATGTCTCCTGCCCATGGTGCGCGATCGGCCTCAGTTCGCTGGAACTGGCGCTGGCGCGCGTCAAAGGCCAGGTCGAGGCCGAACTGCATTTCCAGCCCTTCGAGCTGAATCCGAACATGGGCCCGGACGGCCAGGACATCGTCGAGCACATCACCGAGAAATACGGCGCGACGATCGAGCAGCAGGCCAGCAGCCGCGAGATGATCCGCCAGCGCGGCGCGGACGTGGGCTTCACCTTCGACATGGAACGGCGCGGCCGCATCTACAACACCTTCGACGCCCACCGCCTGCTGTCCTGGGCCGAGGAAGAAGGGCGCCAGCGCGACCTCAAGATGGCCCTGTTCGAAGCCTACTTCACCCACTGCGAAGACCCGAGCAAGCATCAGGCCCTGCTGCGCGCCGTCGAGCGCGTCGGCCTGGACCGCGAACGGGCCGCAGCCATTCTCGCCTCCAGCGAATACGCCGACGAAGTGCGCGAGCGCGAACAGTTCTTCCAGCGCGCCGGCATCCATTCGGTACCGGCCGTCATCATCAACCAGCGCCACCTGATCTCCGGCGGCCAGCCGCCGGAAGTGTTCGAGCAGGCGCTGCGCGACATCGCGTCGCACAGCGAACAGGCCGCGCAGTAAAACGGCTTAGTTGAGGTCGAGGACGATCGGCTGATGGTCCGAGGCCGCTGTCTCGGACTGTACGTCCACCGTCGCGACCTGCGGCGCCAGGTCTTCGGTGACGAAGAAGTAGTCGTAGCACTCGGGCCTGTCCGGCCAGGAATAGCCGTGCAGGCCGGTGGTCGGTGCGCGCGCGACGCCGCCATGGGCGACGCGCCAGGCGTCCAGGAAGGCCGGCGCCCCGTCCTCCATCGGCGCCAGCAGGGCGCGGTAGTCGTCCGCGTCCGGCGCAAAATTGAAATCGCCGCACAGGATGCTCGATGCCGGACGGAAGCCTAGCTGGTAGGGTGCGTCCAGGTTCGGTTCCGGCTGGAAGATGCGGGCGCGGCTGCTCGCTTCCTGGTGCAGTTCGCGGATGCGCCGCACCTGCGCCATGCGCTGCAGGGCCGAATAGTATTCGAGGTGGGTGGTCATCAGGCGCAGCTTGCCGCTCGGCGCATCGATCACCGTTTCGATCAGGCCGCGCGGCATGCCGGCGGGATTGTCCGGGTCGGCCGGCCAGGGCAGCAGGTGGCGGTGCACCTGCGAGATGCGGTATTTCGAGAGGATCAGGTTGCCGAACAGGCGGGGCGAATTGTTCTTGTAGAGTTCGCTCGGGGCATGCTCCATCATGTGGTAGCCGCCGAAGGCGCCGCCCAGTTGCTTGAACTGGTTGGCGGTGGCGCCGCCTTCGAGCTCCGGGTGATTGGCCGCTACTTCTTGCAGGCACACCACATCCGGATTCAGCCGGCGCAGGACGTCAATGATCGCATGAATGCGGATCCTGCCGTCCTTGCCACAACCCCAACGAATGTTCCAACATACAACACGCATCACGACACCTCCGTAAAACTTAACCGCCGGATATTGCCACCGTTTGGCAAGGGGCGGTCACACGGTAGGATCGATGTCAGGCTTGCAAGTTCAATGTTGAAAGGAAGTGTAAAAAGCCTTGCGGAGCGTTTGAGAAAGCACCCATGGCAAGGCGCATCGGCGCAGACAGTACGCTGGTACGGCAAGACGATGCAACGCCGCCATGGGGGCTTGGTCAGACGCTCATGCAGCTTCCAATTCGTCCAAGGGCCAGCGTGGGCGCACGTTGAATGCGTAGTCGCGCTGGGCCAGCGCCGGGTTGCGCTCGAGCCGCATGGCGCCCGCGAAAGCGATCATGGCGCCGTTGTCCGTGCAGAATTCCAGCTCCGGATAATAGACCCTGAACCTGCGCCTGGCTGCCGCCGCGTCGAGCGATGCGCGCAGCTGGCGGTTGGCGCCGACCCCGCCGGCAATCACCAGGCGGTTCAGGCCTGTGTGGCGCAGGGCGTTCACGCACTTGGCCGTCAGCACTTCCACGATCGCATCGACGAAGCCGCGTGCGATGTTGGCCTTGTCCTGCTCGCAGATGTTGGCCACCACCTTCTCTTCATGGTTCTTCACCACGGTGAGCACGGCGGTCTTCAGGCCGGAGAAACTGAAATTGAAATCCTTCGAGTGCAGCATCGGGCGCGGCAGTGTGTAGGCCGCCGGGTCGCCGAACTCGGCCAGGCGAGAAATAGCCGGACCGCCCGGATAGCCCAGGCCCAGCAGCTTGGCGGACTTGTCGAAGGCTTCGCCGGCGGCATCATCGAGGGTCTCGCCCAGCAGGGTGTAGCGGCCGACGCCGTCCACGCGCATCAGCTGGGTGTGGCCGCCCGAGACGAGCAGGGCCAGGAAGGGGAAGTCCGGGCGCTCGCTGGCCAGCAGGGGCGAGAGCAAATGGCCTTCCAGGTGGTGCACGCCGAGCACCGGCTTGTCGAGGGCGAGGGCCAGCGAGCAGGCCACCGAGGAGCCGACCAGCAGCGCGCCGGCCAGGCCGGGGCCCTGGGTGTAAGCGATCGCGTCGATGCCCGAGGCCGGGATGGCGGCGCGCGTCAGGACTTCTTCCAGCAGCGGCAGGGCGCGGCGGATGTGGTCGCGCGACGCGAGTTCCGGCACCACGCCGCCATACTCTTCGTGCATGGCCACCTGTGAATGCAGGGCATGGGACAGCAGGCCGCGCTCGGTGTCGTACAGAGCCAGGCCGGTTTCATCGCAGGAGGATTCGACGCCGAGAACGATCATGGGGGAAACAGCAGGGAGGAAAAGCGCGATTTTACAGTAGGGTGGTCGGCTCCGCCGACCGCGCGTTCAAATCACGTATGAAATGCGATACCGCTATTTCACAGTCTGGTCGAGCGCGCGTTCGGCATAGCCGAACACCCTACGGATTACGGTCCTTGCAGTATCGTAGGGTGGGCGGTGGTGATTGTTGGCAGCGAGATCAGTCGGCGCGAAAGCGGAGCCGATAACAATCACCGCGTGGGCGGGAAGACCCGCCCACCCTACGGACGCTGCAGCAGTTCTCCATGCGCGCTGCGCAGCATTTCTTCGGTCTCTTCCCACCCGATGCAGCCATCCGTCACCGAACAGCCATACTTCAGCTGCGACAGGTCTTCGGGAATCGATTGCGCTCCGCTGACGATGTTCGATTCGATCATGACGCCTACCAGCGAGCAGTTGCCGTGTTTGATCTGCTGGATCACGTCCGACATCACCAGCGGCTGCAGTTCCGGCTTTTTATAGCTGTTGGCGTGCGAGCAATCCACCACCAAGTTGGCCGGCAGCCCGGCTTTCTTCAGCGCGCCCTCGGCGATCGCCACCGACACCGAATCGTAGTTCGGCCGCCCGCCGCCGCCACGCAGCACCACGTGGCCATAGGCGTTGCCGCTGGTGCGCACGATCGAGACGCTGCCCTGGCCATTGATGCCCAGGAAGGCGTGCGGATTGGCCGAGGACAGCACGGCATTGATGGCAATCGACACGTCGCCGTCGGTGCCGTTCTTGAAGCCGACCGGGGTCGACAGGCCCGACGACATCTCGCGGTGGGTCTGCGATTCGGTGGTGCGCGCGCCGATGGCAGTCCAGGCGATCAGGTCGCCCAGGTATTGCGGCGAGATCGGGTCCAGCGCTTCGGTGGCGGTGGGCAGGCCCAGCTCGCATACGTCGAGCAGGAAGCGGCGCGCGCGTTCCATGCCGACCTCGACGCGGAAGGAATCGTCCATGAACGGGTCGTTGATATAGCCCTTCCAGCCGGTGGTCGTGCGCGGCTTCTCGAAATACACGCGCATCACCAGCACCATGGTGTCCGCGACCTCGGACTGCAGCTTCTTGAGGCGGCGCGCATAGTCCAGGCCGGCTTCCGGATCGTGGATCGAGCAGGGGCCGACGACCACGAACAGGCGCTTGTCCTTGCGGTCGAGGATGTTGCGCAGGGTTTCGCGGCCCCCCATCACGGTGGCGAAGGCGCGGTCGCTCAGCGGCAGCGTGGCGTGGAGTTCGTTCGGCGTGGGCATCTGCGCGAACGAACTGACGTTGGTATTTTCAATGGCAGGCGTGTTGATCATGGCACTGTGGTGACTAAGGGGACCGTCCAGTGTAGACCGAAAATGCTGCAATTGCACATGGGAGGCAAAAAATGCAAGCTGCGCCCACGGGCGGTGCGCCATCGTTGTATGCTTGCACCATGGACCAGACCACTGAACGATTTGCTGCTGCACCCTTTATCAAGGAAATCGGCCGCGGCGTGAAAGGCGCGCGCAGCATGTCGCGCGAAGACGCCCGTGCCCTGTACGCGGCCATGCTGGACGGGCGCGTGTCCGACCTCGAACTGGGCGCCATCCTGCTGGCGATGCGCATCAAGGGCGAATCGGTGGAAGAGCTGGCCGGCTTCATGGATGCGGCCGAAAGCTCGTTCGCGCCGCTGCCGGCGCCGCCGGGCGACTTCGCCCCGGTCCTGATCCCGAGCTACAACGGCGCGCGCAAGCTGGCCAACCTGACCCCGCTGCTGGCGCTGCTGCTGGCGCGCGAGGGCGTGCCGACCCTGGTGCATGGCGTGCGCAACGACCCCGGCCGCATCACCACGAGTGAGATCCTGCTCGAACTCGGCCTGGCCGAAGCCGGCACCAGCGCCGACATCCGCGAGGCGGCGGACAGCGGCCGTCCCGCCTTCATCGCGATCGAGCGGCTGGCGCCGCAGCTGGCGCACATGCTGTCGCTGCGCCGCATCCTCGGCGTGCGCAATTCCACGCATACCCTGGTCAAGATCCTGCAACCCTTCGAGGGGCCGGCGCTGCGGCTGGTGTCCTACACGCACCCGGAGTACCTGGAGACGCTGGGCGAGTACTTCGGCAAGGCCGCCCCGGCCCAGCGCGGCGACGCCTTCCTGATGCGCGGCACCGAAGGAGAGACGGTGGCCAACCCCCACCGCGCCCAGCGGATCGACTGGTTCCACGGCGGCGAGCGCACCCTGCTGGTCGAGCGCGACGCGCCCACCGACCTGCTGGCCGAGGTGCCGGAAGCGCGCGACGCGGCCACCACGGCGGCCTGGATCGCGGCCGCCCTGCGCGGCGAGGTGCCGATCCCGCCGCCGATCGCAGCCCAGCTTGCGCACTGCCTGCGTGTGGCGCGCGCACTGCGCGCCTGACTCCTCGCTCCGCTCGTTCTGCGTTCAGGCCGGGGCCGAATCTCGTCTCCGCACCACCTCATCCACCTTTCCCCGCCCCACCTGAACCGTATACAATGGCCGGTTTGGCGATCCGCAGAACACCCCAGGCATGGCAAAACACTACGATGTAGCAGTAATCGGCGCAGGCGCCGCCGGCATGATGTGCGCGGCCGTGGCCGCCCAGCGCGGCAAGCGCGTGGTGCTGATCGACCACGCCACGCGCCTGGCCGAGAAGATCCGCATTTCCGGCGGCGGACGCTGCAATTTCACCAACATCGGCGCCGGTCCGGCCAACTTCGTGTCGCAGAACCCGCACTTCTGCCGCAGCGCGCTGTCGCGCTATACCGTGCAGGACTTCCTCGCCCTGGTCAAGAAATACCGCATCGCCTACCACGAGAAGCACAAGGGGCAGCTGTTCTGCGACGACTCGTCCGAACAGATCATTCAGATGCTGCGTGCCGAATGCGAGCTCGGCAAGGTCAGCTGGCGCATGCCGTGCAAAGTCGGCGCGATCGAGAAACTTGATGCCGGCTTCCTGGTCGCCGCGGAAGGTGGCGACATCGCCTGCGACAGCCTGGTGATCGCCACCGGCGGCCTGTCGATCCCGAAGATCGGCGCCACCGACCTCGGCTACCGTATCGCGAAGCAGTTCGATTTGCAGATCGTCGAACCGCGTCCGGGCCTGGTGCCGCTGACCTTCGACGGCCCCAGCTGGGAAGCCTTCGCGCCGCTGGCCGGCATTGCGCTGGAAGTGGAGGTGAGCACCGGCGAAGGAAAAGGTAAAAGCGGGAAGGGCAAGGACAAGACCCCGCGCGGCCATTTCCGTGAAGACCTGCTGTTCACCCACCGCGGGCTGTCGGGCCCGGCGATCCTGCAGATCTCGAGTTACTGGCAACCCGGCGCCCCAATCGTGCTCGACCTGCTGCCGGAGATGGACGTGGCCGAGGAACTCATCGGCATGAAAACCACGGTCAGGAAGCAGCTCGGCAACGTACTGGCCGGGTGGATGCCGGC
This sequence comes from Telluria sp. ZB4P34, assembly GCF_059686055.1. Taxonomy (NCBI): domain Bacteria; kingdom Pseudomonadati; phylum Pseudomonadota; class Betaproteobacteria; order Burkholderiales; family Oxalobacteraceae; genus Telluria; species Telluria sp. ZB4P34. The sequence goes on from NZ_JCASIF010000014.1 coordinate 48,108, forward strand.
GCGCCTGGCCGACGGCCTGCTGGTGGCCAACGGTTTCGCCCCGGACGCGCGCCTGGCCGACATGGCCGACGCCAGGCTGCGCACGCTGGGCGACGCCATCAACCGCTGGGCCATTGTCCCGACCGGGTCGGAAGGCTACAAAAAGGCCGAGGTGACGCTGGGTGGCGTGGACACGCGCGAGCTGTCGCAGCAGACCATGATGGCGAACAAGGCGCCGGGGCTGTACTTTATCGGCGAGACCGTGGACGTCACCGGCTGGCTGGGCGGCTATAACTTCCAGTGGGCATGGGCTTCAGGGTATGTAGCTGGTAGCAGTGTCTGATCGGTGTGGCAATGAAGGAACAGCTCCATAAAAGCTTCCACTGACGCACAAATAGTGCTAAACTTTCGTTCTTCCTTAAATCCAACGGTTTCATTTTTACATGACCACTATCCGCCTTAAAGAAAACGAGCCGTTCGAAGTCGCTATGCGTCGCTTCAAGCGCACTATCGAAAAAACCGGTCTGCTGACCGAACTGCGCGCTCGCGAGTTCTACGAGAAGCCAACTGCAGAGCGCAAGCGCAAGCTGGCCGCCGCAGTGAAGCGTCACTACAAGCGCATCCGCAGCCAGCAGCTGCCGAAGAAGCTGTACTAATCAGACTGCATTGACGGCTTGCCCCGGCGACTTCAGGTCCCGGCGAGTCGCTGAGCGTCCGCAAGCCCGCTCCGGTTCTGCCGCGGCGGGTTTTGTCGTTTGTACCATCCTACTTATCTCTATCGGACTGAAGCCATGAGCCTGAAAGCACAAATCACCGAGGACATGAAAGCCGCGATGCGCGCCAAGGAAAGCGCGCGCCTGGCCACCATCCGCCTGATCCTTGCCGACATCAAGCGCAAGGAAGTCGACGAGCAGATCGAACTGGACGACGCCCAGACGCTGGCCATCGTCGAGAAGATGATCAAGCAGCGCAAGGATTCGATCACCCAGTTCGAAGCCGGCGGCCGCGCCGACCTGGCCGATATCGAGAAAGCCGAACTGGCGATCCTGTCCGGCTACATGCCGGCCGGCCTGTCGGACGAGGAAATCGCGGCCGAAGTGGCTGCCGCCGTGGCGTCGAGCGGTGCGGCCGGTCCGCAGGACATGGGCAAGGTGATGGGCGTGCTCAAGCCGAAGCTGGCGGGGCGTGCGGACATGACCGTGGTGTCGGGGCTAGTGAAGAAGGCGCTGACCGGCGGCTGATCAGCTTGTAGTTGAACGCGTGGGCAAGGGACTGGCCCACCCTACGAAAACCGCTCTATCGTAGGGTGGTCGGCTCTGCCGACCGCGCGTTCAACCGGCTGTGAAATGGCCGCGACGCTTGCCCACAAACGACCCCATCCAAACGGATGCTTTGTCGTAAATCAATTTGCAATCACCGCTGCGGTATAGTCTGCGTTGAGACAAACACTGAGTACTCCTAGTGATTCCGCAATCCTTCATTACCGATTTGCTCAATCGTGTCGACATCGTCGACATCGTCGGCCGTTACGTCCAGCTGAAAAAGGGCGGGGCCAACTACATGGGCCTGTGCCCATTCCACAACGAAAAGTCCCCCAGCTTCACCGTCAGCCCGACCAAGCAGTTCTACCATTGCTTCGGCTGCGGCGCCCATGGCACCTCGATCGGCTTCCTGATCGAATACTCCGGCATGGGCTTCGTCGACGCCGTCAAGGACCTGGCCCAGGGGGCGGGCATGGTGGTGCCGGACCAGGACGACAAGATCCCGCCGCAGCAGCGCGCCGCCCAGCAGGCCCAGTCGCTGGCGATGACCGAGGCGCTCACCCAGGCCTGCGCCTACTACCGCGCCCAGCTGCGTGAAGCGCCGAACGCGATCGCCTACCTGAAGAACCGCGGCCTCACCGGCGAAGTGGCCGCTCGCTTCGGCATGGGCTACGCCCCCGGCGGCTGGGACAACCTGCGCTCGGTCTTTCCCGACTACGAGGCCTTGGCCCTGGTCGAATCCGGCCTGGTGATCGACAAGGTCGATGAGGACGGTAATAACAAGAAACGCTACGACCGCTTCCGCGAGCGCGTGATGTTCCCGATCCGCAACACCAAGGGTCAGGTGATCGGCTTCGGCGGCCGCGTGCTCGATGGCGGCGAACCGAAATACCTGAACTCGCCGGAAACGCCGCTGTTCCAGAAAGGCCTGGAGCTGTACGGCCTGTTCGAGGCGCGCCAAAGTATCCGCGACGCCGGCTACGTGCTGGTGACGGAAGGCTATATGGACGTGGTTGCCCTGGCCCAGCTCGGCTTCCCGCAGGCCGTCGCCACGCTCGGCACTGCCTGCACCAGCACCCACGTGCAAAAGTTGCTGCGCCAGACCGACACTGTGATCTTCAGCTTCGACGGCGACAAGGCCGGCCGCCGCGCCGCCCGCCGCGCCCTGGAAGCCTGCCTGCCGCAAGTGACGGACGACAAGACCATCAAGTTCCTGTTCCTGCCGCAGGAGCACGACCCGGACAGCTTCGTGCGCGAGCGCGGCGCGGAAGCCTTCGAACAGGAAATCATTGATGCCATGCCGCTATCGCAGTTCCTGCTGCGCGAAGTGAGCGCCGAACACGACCTCGACACGCCAGAGGGCAGGGCGCATGCCCAGCACGAAGCCAAGCCGATGCTGCAGGCGATGGGGCCGACCTCGCTGCGCCTGCAGATCGTGCGCGGGCTGGCCAGCCTGACCCAATCTACCCCTGCCGAAATCGAATCGCTGTTCGAACTGTCCAAGCCGGTATCGGTGGTGCGGCGCGCCCCGCCGCGCCAGGGCCGGCCGAAGCCGGTGGGGCTGGAATTGCAGATACTGCGCATCCTGGTCTCGCACCCGCAGCTGGCCCAGCTGCTGGACGACGCGGCCCAGGCCTCGTTCGACCACTTTGGCCAGGACGCCGCCGACGCGCTGCGCCACCTGGTGCAACTGGCACAAAGCCTGGGCGAATACGGCACCTTCGCTGCCTTGTCACAACAGTTAAAGGAAGTGACGGGAGAATACGACGGCCTGATCTCGGAAATCGCTGCAGAGCCGGAATCGGACGTCGACGCGGATCGAATCTGGCTGCTCAGTGCGCTACGTCAAATCAAGAAGGACGCATTAAAACAAGAACTTAACCAGTTGTTTTCTTCCGGACTGTCCCCAGATCAGGTAAGCACTCGCTATCGCGAGATCGTTGCCCAGCAGGACCTCCTGGACCGTGAAGACGCTGCCGCAATGACACCCCGTTAATACAGCACGCTGAGCACGCTTGTGGTCATTTGTGCAACTTGGAAAAACAGGGGTGCGTGCTATAATAAAACGCTAACTATTGCAACCATTGAAACCATTTTTTGTTTCAATCGCGCGTGGAGTTTGGGTTAGCGAGGCAACAGATAATTGCCTGCAGGGTGATGTAAGGTAACAAAACTTTATCTTTAACCATCGTAAAGTTAGTCGTCGTGACTTCGAAAGCGCCTGTGCCAACCAAGAAACCCGAAACCAAAGTGGCTGCAAAAACCACGAGAGCGTCCGCCAAGGTGGACAAAGGTCAAGACACGGCCGAGGTTCGTACGGCGAGCCCCGCACCGGTCAATGCGACGACCGACGCGGCCGCACTGGCTGCGATCGATACGTCGGGCTACGTCCTGCCGTCCGTCAAGGTGCCGGGGCGCCGTGGTCGCAAGCCCAAGGAATTCACGCCCGAGAACGATGAGATCGCCGCCCTGAACGCGGTCGAGCGCGCCGAACTGAAGGCTGCGGACAAGGCCAAGGCCAAGGACCGCAAGGCCAAGGAAAAGGCGCTGCTGAAAGACGCGTTCTCGTCGGATACCGAAGCGAGCGAAGAAGAGCTCGAAATCCGCCGCAACAAGCTCAAGGCCCTGATCAAGTCGGGCAAGGAGCGCGGCTTCCTCACGTACTCCGAGATCAACGACCACCTGCCGGACAACATCGTCGATCCGGAAGCGATCGAAGGCATTATCGGCACCTTCAACGACATGGGCATTGCCGTCTACGAGCACGCCCCTGACGCCGAAACCCTGCTGCTGTCCGACAATGTCGCCACCGTTACGAGCGACGACGAAGCCGAAGCTGCCGCCGAAGCGGCGCTCTCCACCGTCGACTCCGACTTCGGCCGCACCACCGACCCGGTGCGCATGTACATGCGCGAGATGGGTTCGGTCGAGCTGCTGACCCGCGAGGGCGAGATCGAGATCGCCAAGCGCATCGAAGACGGCCTGAAGGACATGATCCAGGCCATCTCCGCCTGCCCGGTGACGATCGCCGAGATCATCGAAGCCGCCGCCAGGATCGAGCGCGACGAGATCAAGATCGACGAGATCGTCGACGGCATGGTCGACCCGGAAGGAGACGAGAACACCTCGCCGACTGCCGTCGCGCCGACGTCGACCGACGACGAAGACGAAGACGAGAACGAAGAGGAAGAAGCCGAGGAAGAGGAAGAAGAGGGCGGCGCAGCCTCCGGCGCGGCCGGCTACTCGGCCGAGCAGCTGGAAGCCCTGAAGCAGTCTGCCCTGGCGAAGTTCAACAACATCGCCGACCAGTTCGACCGGATGCGCAAGGCCTTTGAGAAGGACGGCTACAACAGCAAGGCCTACGTCAAGGCGCAGGATGCGATCTCCGACGAGCTGCTGGGCATCCGCTTCACGGCGAAGGTGGTCGAGAAGCTGTGCGACACCCTGCGCGGCCAGGTGGACGAAGTGCGCCACATCGAGAAGCAGATCCTGGACGTGGCCGTGAACCGCTGCGGCATGCCGCGCGCCCACTTCATCAAGGTCTTCCCGGGCAACGAGACGAACCTGGAATGGGTGGACGGCGAAGTAAACGCCGGCCACGCCTACAGCGCCATCCTGGGCCGTAACATCCCGACCATCAAGGAACTGCAGCAACGTTTGATCGACCTGCAAGCCCGCGTCGTGCTGCCGCTGCCGGACCTGCGCAACATCAACCGGCAGATGGCGGCCGGCGAGATGAAGGCCCGTAAGGCCAAGCGCGAGATGACCGAGGCCAACTTGCGCCTGGTGATTTCGATCGCCAAGAAGTACACCAACCGCGGCCTGCAGTTCCTCGACCTGATCCAGGAAGGCAACATCGGCCTGATGAAGGCCGTGGACAAGTTCGAGTACCGCCGCGGCTATAAGTTCTCCACGTATGCGACGTGGTGGATCCGCCAGGCCATTACCCGTTCGATCGCGGACCAGGCGCGCACCATCCGTATTCCGGTGCACATGATCGAGACGATCAACAAGATGAACCGGATCTCGCGCCAGATCCTGCAGGAGACCGGCGCTGAGCCTGATCCGGCCACCCTCGCCATCAAGATGGAGATGCCGGAAGACAAAATCCGCAAAATCATGAAGATCGCGAAGGAACCGATTTCGATGGAGACGCCGATCGGCGACGACGACGATTCACACCTGGGCGACTTCATCGAGGACAACAACACGCTGGCGCCGTCGGACGCCGCGCTGCACGCCTCGATGCGCGGCGTGGTGAAGGACGTGCTCGATTCGCTGACCCCACGCGAAGCCAAGGTGCTGCGCATGCGCTTCGGCATCGAGATGTCGACCGACCACACGCTGGAAGAGGTGGGCAAGCAGTTCGACGTGACCCGCGAGCGTATCCGCCAGATCGAGGCGAAGGCGCTGCGCAAGCTGCGTCACCCGTCGCGTTCGGACAAGCTGAAGAGCTTCCTCGAGGGTAGCAGCTGATTGTTGTAGTCTGCCCTTGACGGACCTGCAGTAAAAGCAATATCCTCTCGCCACTCTGCTTCACGGTACCGCGCCGCTGAAGCAGGTGGCGAGTGTTCTTCTAGCCACTGTCCCGATTTCTGGGCCTCTAGCTCATGCCTGGTTAGAGCAGCGGACTCATAAGTGCGCCTTGGATAGGGTGCACAATCGTTGTATTTTAGAAATACTCCACTGGAACTACGTGGATAAGGCAGCAACTTACCGGAGGGAGGCGATGTGTTAACATGCAGCCTTCTGGGACACCTGAGGGGGAAAGCTCCAAGGGGAAAGCAGCATGTTGTTAAAAGGCGGGTAAGGGGTAATCAGCATCTCCAATAGGCCCGTCAGCCAGGCTAGGTATGGTGAAGACTGTATTGTTTGAACCCAAGTTCTACCGGGGTATCTTCGCAACTTCTGGACACGCTGATTTACGTCCAGAACAGACAGTTAATGGTAGCGATTATGAATACCTTAAAGTTCCTTGTCTGTACGGGCTCTCAAGATGAGAGTAATGAACGAAATGGGCACCTAACCCTAGAGCACGATTGTGTGTTAACCAAGGGATTGCCTAAGGGAAGCAATTCCTAAGAAGTCTGTTGTCAGAAGGTCGATGACAGTCGGGGACGAAAGCGAGTGGTAACACAAGTAATCGGACCGGCAACGGAGTAGTGGTAGTACCTGTTAGTGTGGATGATGGGCCCGTAGCTCAGGGGTCAGTAGCAGTCGACTCATAATCGATTGGTCGCAGGTTCAAATCCTGCCGGGCCTACCAAACACGCTATATACGTTTTCAGTAATGTGAAAAGATAAAGGGAAGCACTACAGGCAAAGTGATTTCTATTCAAAAGTTGGGTTGACTCGGATGAGTTACAAGAACCTCGAGAGACTAGAAATACTACGTACTAAAAACGCCGACCCAAATTGGGTAAACGGTGACCTTTATCGCCTAATGTATCGGCCTGAGTTGTACGTCGTTGCATACGAGCGATTGAAGAGCAAACCGGGGAACATGACACCAGGCGCAGACGGCTCAACACTCGACGAGTTCTCAATGGCCCTCATTGAGCGAACTATTTGCGAAATGCGGTCCGAGAAATACAGCTTTTCGAGAGCCCGCAGAGTGCACATCCCGAAAGCAAACGGTAAAACTCGCCCGCTAGGCATTGCACCACCAAGGGATAAGGTTGTTCAAGAGGTCATTCGACTAATACTCGAGTGCATCTACGAGAGCCCCTATGGTGCGACGTTCAGCAGCGACAGTCATGGTTTCAGACCTGATAGAGGGTGCCACACGGCGCTCAAGTCCATTCGTTCGGAATGGAGTGGAGTGTCATGGATTGTAGAGGGAGACGTTAAAGCCGCCTTCGACAACATTGACCATGACCTTCTGATTGGATGTCTTAGAAAAAGGATTAGCGATGAGCGATTCCTCAATCTAATCAGGAAAGCTCTTACCGCTGGATACTACGAGTTCAAAAGACCGGTTGACAGTGATATAGGCACACCACAAGGCTCAATCGTATCGCCAATCCTTTGCAACATCTTCCTCCATGAACTCGACGAGTACATGGCCGAGTTGATTAAGCGGACGGACAAAGGTGAGAAGAGGAAGCTCAACCTGGAATACATCAGGGCTACGAAGCGCCTTGAGAAATGCCGCCGAGAAATCGAGTTGCTACCTCTCATGTCGACTGAGCGGTCTGAGAAAGCCAGAGAAGTCAGAGCTGTCAAACAAGCGAAATTAGCCATACCCTCGAGCAGTGTCGACGGGGAGTTCGTGCGGATTAAGTACGTTCGATATGCAGACGACTGGTGTGTGGGCATCAATGGCCCTAAGGAAGTGGCTGAGCGAATCCGCAGGGAGGTAGGTGACTTCATGGCGGACAAACTTGGTCTAACGCTAAACCTCGAAAAGACTCACATTAGACATGCTAAGACAGAGGAGGCGTTTTTCCTCGGTACGCGCATCAAAATTGGGTCCTCGCAGCAGAAAGTCGTAAGCGTAGTCCGTAACGGGAAACGGTTCGACAAGCGAGTCACAGGGTGGCTACCTCAACTATGGGCACCAGTACCGAAGCTGGTTGCCAAGTTATGCTCCAAAGGTTTCTGTACGATGCAAGGCAATCCACTGCCAAAGAAGAGCTGGGTCCCTCTCGACGATGACCAAATCATCCAGATGTACGGCTCAGTTCTCCGCGGACTACTGAATTACTACAGCTTCGCAGACAACTATGCCAAGCTTACCAGGATTCAATATGTGCTGAAGTTCTCAGCCGCGGTGACCCTAGCGGAGAAACATAGGACCTCGGTACGAAAGACCTTCCAGAAGTTCGGAGACAGACTCACCGTCTTCAGAACTACGTCACAGGGCGAAAAGGTTGGCGTCAGTCTTCCACTCGAGTCGAACTGGGAGAGGAACCCCACGAGATTTAGGATTGGCGAAATTCCTTCTCCAGACGCTCTATTTCAACGACACCTGCGGCTTCGGACCCGCAGCAAACTGGGAGAGCATTGTGCGATATGTGGCTCGGATGTCGACGTTCAGATGCATCATGTCCGTCACGTTCGAAAGATGGGTGAGAAGTCCCCAGTGGGCTTCAACCGGCTACTAGCCGTGATAAACCGTAAGCAAATCCCTGCATGTGGGCCTTGCCACAGGAAGATTCACAACGGACAGTATGACGGCATTCGGCTAAATCAGCTGTTTGACCCGGCTTTAGCGGTGCGATAAAGCGTGGATACTTTGCTGGAGAGCGCAATGCTTGGAAACTTGCACGTTGCGTTCGGAGGAAGGCCGTTGACCACCCTTTGGGGGTTGGCTGCCCATCCTACTCCGTTGGTGCCCGGTTCGACTCCGGGGAGGCCTACCAATAAAATCAAAGGGTTAGCATACATCATATGCTGACCCTTTTTGATTTGTAAGCACATTGTAAGCACTCCGTGCGGGAGCTCAACAAAACATCTAGTAATCTGCAATGTTTTAACATTTGTTTACGAGTACAATCGATTGTTCCTAGTCAACGCTAAACGCTTGGAGTCAATGTGAGTCTCGCTGAACAGCTTACACAGCACTTTCAATCTGCGCCGTCTACCCCGTTCCTATTCGTTGGCTCGGGCTTTTCGCGTCGATACATAGGGCTAGAGGACTGGGAGGCGCTACTTAGGAGGTTCTGCAAGGATATCAAGAGCTTCGACTACTACTATACGACTGCGGATGGCAGTCTTCCCGAGACGGCACAGCTCATTGCTGAAGACTTTCACCAGCACTGGTGGGCATCTCCACAGTACGAGGCAAGTCGGGATAAAAAGAAGTCAAAGCTCAAGGATAAAACGTCTGCCTTGCGCATTGAGATATCAAACTACCTTACGTCACTGTCTCTCTCGGACCTAATGTCGTCAGCGTATAAGGATGAAATAGAGATCTTGTCCCGTCTCAACGTGGATGGCATCATTACTACCAATTGGGACTTGCTGCTTGAGCAGCTATTTCCTGATTACAAGGTGTTCGTTGGTCAATCTGAGTTGCTCTTCTCGAATCCACAGTCAATAGCAGAGATATATAAGATACACGGCTCGTCGTCGCGACCTTCGTCGTTAGTTCTTACTAAACATGATTACGATGAGTTTGATAACAAGAACCCGTATTTAGCAGCGAAGCTAATTACACTGTTTGTAGAGCATCCGATAGTCTTTATTGGCTATTCCCTCACTGATCCGAATATTGTTGCCCTTCTAAAGGCAATCGTATCCGTCCTCGGCACCGATAACATATCTAAGCTACAGAATAACTTAATTTTTGTTGGTCGCGCTGACCCTGGCCAAGACAGCTATAGCCAGACCGTAATGGCTATTGAGGGTGGTCAGATTCCCATCACAATTGTGAAGGCTCACAGTTTTGTTCCTGTCTATCAGGCGCTTGAAACGGTGAAGAGAAAGATTCCGGCACGCGTACTCCGACTTTGCAAAGAGCAGATCTATGAGCTAGTCAAATCGAAAACGCCGGAGACCAAATTGTATGTTGCTGATATCGACAAAATCGATAAGAAAGATGATTTGCAATTTGTTGTTGGGGTTGGGATGAATAGCGTGATAGAGGGCGGGGCAAGTGAGATAGGCTATCAGGGAGTAACGCTCATCGACATCTTCCACGACATTGTCCTTGATGATAAGCAGTTTGATCCCACGAAGGTGTTGGGTACGACAGTGCCAAACATTGGGAAAATTGCTACCTATGTCCCAGTTTATAAATATCTTAGAGCTCTTGCAGTAGATTCGAAAGATGCTTATGAACAGTCTGGTTATGATGTGAAAAAACATATGGGTGAGGGGCCTGGCTCCTACTCAACGGCGACTTATCTGAAAGCATACCTTCGCTCTGAGAAAAACAAATCGATGCGCGAAATTGTCGAGACTAACACGCCAGAAAAGGCAGCGATATTCCTCGCTTTTGTTCCGAAGGAAAGGTTCGATCTGGAAATTGCGCAGCAATTCCTTCAACAAAATTTGGGCAAACTCAGCAATAATAATTACTCGACCTTCTTCCGGAAACTGGTCTGCTTATATGATCGCTTCAAGTATGGCTGGGATGAGGTAACCCCAGCTGCTCCGAGGAAGGTGAAGCGAGCAGAGGGCGAAGCTGGCGCGGTTCAGGCCGAAAACTAATTCGTTCGACGAAAAAGATGAGTAGGCTGATTTGAAAATTCAATTCATGTGGAAAACGTTCTGCAGCTTAAATATGGGCTAACAGAAGTTTTCCACTAGCGATTATTTCCTCATCGGAGCATATATAACGTTTCGTTGATATTATGCAATTTCGTCGCATATTCACGCTGCTGCTTTGACATTGCCGCCCAAATTTCTTGAGCTTTCTTCGTCCCCTTCGCTGGGTCAAAAGCTATTGCCAGTCGCGCGACATCATACGCTTGGACTAGATCTGGGTTTCTCCCATGCGATTTGCAGTCAGCATATATTAGGTGCACTTGTGCCGCGAGCATTCGGTACCGCCCAGGGTTTGCAAGAGATGGGGGCCAGTCCGGACATAAAGCGGCCTCATCAATAGTTTGGTAGAGCCAAGCAAGAGGAACGCTCTGATCTCGAAGTTTCCCCGATTTGATCGCGTGTTTAATATCGGCGTCAAATGGCGCTCCGACACCGGTGTTATACGCCTTTAGTAAGCCTCGCTTCACGTATGGGCTGATCTGCATCGCCTTACTTGAAGCTAACTCTTTCCTAGCCAATTTTTCCCAGATTTCGACAGCGGTCCGCTGATCAGGTAAAACTCCATCGCCATTATATTGAATCCAAGCCAGCATAGCGTCAGCGTCGTCTGCCCATTGTTCGTTTGAACTCTTCAGTTCGTTCAATATCGCGACTGCTTTGGTTGGCACGGGAGGCGTGCCAAAACCATAGTAATGATACTCGGCTAGGGCGAAAGCATTACTAGCAACCCTCGGCAACTTAAAACTTGCATCTTTATGAGCTAGCGAACCGGATACAAACCCAAATGCAGTAACAGGAGAATAGGGAAAGCCATGGACCCCATGCTCGTGATAAAACGCTAGCCATGAATCTCCTTCGATAGTTCCCTTATCTTGCTCGTGGTAAGCCCGTGCCATTGCAAGATCATTGCCGCCATCCTTGTCTGCGTAATAGTTGCCCAGCTCATGGTTGGCGTCTGGATGTTTCAGTGCAGCCGCAGCGTTCAAATGTACGAGGGCTCGTTCGCGGTTCTGTGGGTAAAGGGGAGTACCCGAAAGGTAACGTTCAGCAAGCTTAAGGTGAGCATCGGGATAATTATTTGACGCAGATCTCTCAAGATAATTTTTTGCTGCTGCTTCATCTGCTTTTACGCCCAATCCAGCATCGTAAAGCTGGAAGAGGTAAAACTGAGCTGTAGCGTCGTTGTCGTTCTTCGAAAATATGGACACAGCTGTCGAGTAATCGCGTTTATTGAAGGCTTGAACTCCAGTTTGAACAGCCGGGCCGCAGGCACTTAGTATGCCGAGAAGGGGAACAACGAACAGCAGGTGCCGCAAAATTTTCTTGATTAACATGGTCAGGGTCCTATGAAGCTACAAGTGCAGGTCGATACTAGCAGTGCACAGTAACGGGTTACTTGAACGTAGGAATCGTATCATGCTTTGCGTTCAGAAATACTTCCATGGTGGTTCTTTATGAAGGAGGACCCGCTAGGTAGCAGCCCCTTACTCAGCTGCTGATCGAGCTGCTGATCGTGTCAAGCCAGGGGGTTGCAAGCGATTGCAAATTGACTCCCATGCCGTCCAAAAATTGCAGATATTCGCAGAAAAATTTCCGTGCGGAGCTTAATGTCTACAGAGGGCTTTCGCTAACTCTTGTTTAGCTTCATTCCAAATTGTTTCAACATTGAACCAGCATGGTTTGCAATGTTCACTTAGGATGCGGCGCAATTGCGATTTCGTCTCTCTTCGCGGAACAAGGCTGAACGCCTCCTGCGCACCAAACCTATCACTGTTTGAAAGAAAGCGATCCCATGTGGGCGAGACTGCTAGTCGTCCAGCTTTATACTTCAATGCAATTCCATACCTGCTAATTTCGTTTGGAAGTGCTGGAATGTCGGTTATTTTTCCGAGGTTGTTAAATCCAAATTCAAATCTAGATATTGGTGTTTGTCTTGCCAAAGTTCCAGATGTGGCTTGAAGGCGATTATGAACAGCTTTATTGTAGACGAGCAATCGACGAGTGCTCTTCGGTGCGCCAAGATAATAGCCGTTCGGGTATATCCGTGTAGAAGTCCGACTTGAGTTGGTATAGGTATAGAACATATTTGGACTAGCACGCTCCACGTCGAAGCTAATATCCGCCCGTGTAATCTTTGCGTTCACTAGCGCTGTAGAAAAGCCGGGAACAAGTGAATCAAAGAAGTTGCACAGCTCGGCCATTGCAACCGCTCCAGATTTCTCCGGATTCCACTCAAGGCGCATAAACGCCGTAGCGACAGTTTTTGGGTATGTTTGAATGAATACGTTTTCTTGTGCAGATGAGGTTCGCAGTTGAAGTAACCAAGCGAATTGGTATATCTGAAATCTAGCACTGTCACGTTGGTGTAAGACCTGAGTGAAGTTTTCATGTGTATATGTTGCCTCGCAAAGATTGTTCATCGCTGCTATCCAATTGCTGTGTTCAATCGGAATTGTGATGCTCAGCTTATCAATGAAAACACGACTCCTGCGATGCATATTGTTGCTCTATGTACGCTTTGTTCTCTGATAGAGCAAAGCGCGGCACTGACGTGAGCGTTGGAGATTGCTCCCGTAGCAGTGCCTGCGTTTGCAATTGATTTCATTACTTGAGGTGACTTGTTGACGTCATTTGCGGTTGGCTGTTTAGCCATTCCATGACGACGCTAGCTTGGTACCGGACGTGGTGTCCGATTTTTCGATAGGGTATCCCGCCGCCCTCCCAGCGTTTACGGGCAAGCCAAGCTTTCGACTTCCCAATTAACGTAGATACTTCTTCAGAAGTGAGTAGTGCGTCATCTTTTGTGATTGCGACGGTGCGAAAGTTATTTTCAACGGCAATGGTTTCATTCTTTCGCTGCAGATAATTCCGCTTCATAGTTCCTCCGGTCGGTTATGGAGAGCGCATTATCATTCACGATAATTAATCGCGCAACAAAATATTTCACCGTGGCGGAGTAAATTTATGGTTAATAGTTAATGTGGTCAAATAGCGTGAAATCCGGAATTTCAGCTTGTCCTAGTACGGCAGGGCTATTAATTATTGAGGTGTCCGGCAATCGTTAAATTTGCGTGTTTTTTGATTGGTGGGAGGTTAAGGATGGTGACTCGGCTCTGGCTCTCTAATCAATTCTAAAATGTAATCAGTAACCAATTGGGCAGGCTCGCGCAGGCGTTCGATCCCCTGGAGGTATCGCTGAGTAATATCTTGCCCTGTAAGATGGTTGAGCAGTCTCTTTACTGTCCAGCTGTTGTCAATTTTGGTGGCCGCGTAGGTGGCGTAGGTCCGTCGCAGATCGTGCAAGGTAAATTCAACGCCGCACTCATCAGTAATTTTCTTCATCACGTATCGAGGCTCAACAATATGTCCTGTCTTGCCTGTGCCGGGAAAAACAAAGTTTGAATTCGCTAATGCTGCACGCCGCTTCAGAAGGGCATGAGTGTATGTCGTTAGGGGTAAAGAGAACTCAGTCCTGTTTTTTGTGTTCTCTCGGGGAAGGGTAAATCTGCGCTCCTCAAAGTCGACGTTGCTCCACTGCAATAGGGACGCTTCAGTACGGCGCAGACCGGTGAAGAGCAAAAACAGCAAATAGTCTCTAACAGTTTCTGTGCTGGCGCTTGGTGTCGCAGCGACGACTTTACATGTTGCTTGATACCAAGAATAAATCTCTACCTCTTGGATGTATGTTTTACGGCTTTGTGGGTTAAACCATTGCTTCAATGCACTCAACCGCTTTGTTGGATTGGAGGGCACCAATGGATCGCCGTTTGCCCGGAGAAAAACTCCTTCAGCAAAATTAAACATTGCGCGAAGACATCGCATCGCTACGTCTGCCTGCGCGGCACCATGTGACTCGCCAAGTTGACTATGCTTTCGCTCAACCATATCTGGCTTGATCGCAGTAATGGACAGGGATTTCCACTCGGAAAAATACTTTGCCATGTATCCCCGATAGTCCGACTCAGTCCTAGGGGCTAACCGCTTACGTTCGATGTATGCAGAAAACAACTCGGCAAGAGTAATGTCTTCCTGCTGGCGTGCGCGTGCTTCTTCTTTTGGGTTCGTGCCAGTGGACATCTTGTGAAGTAGGTGCCGAGCATGCTGCCTGGCCTGTTCGGCAGTGAAAATGCCATGTCGTCCAACTGTCAGTCTAGTGTCTTTTCCTTTGATGCGAGCTTGAACGATGTAGCTCTTGGTCCTGCCGCTAATTCGAAGCCCGAAGCCACGTAGCTCGGTATCCCAGTAAAACCCTTGTTCAATAACCGCGTCAACAAACGTCTTAGTTAACTTTACTTTTTTTCCCATACCAACTTCCATGTAAGCACTTTGTAAGCACTATGTCTAACGTAGAGTATAATTCTTTCAACCTCATTCTACGTGAAATGTGTGCAATATCAATGGCTTGCGGTATGGTTGGTGGTAAGAAAATTCAGTTCAATAGGATGGCCGTAGAACTCATAATCCGTTGGTGCCCGGTTCGACTCCGGGGAGGCCTACCAGTAAAATCAAGCACTTAGAGTGCTTTTTACGATTTGCGCAGTTCTGTAAAACGAGTTTTGCGTCTGCTAAGGTCCGAGATCGACCCCAGAGCAGCTTTTAGTACGACGCGCAAATTGTTCTTTCTCTTCCAAATTTTCAAAGACGTATAACGGCTCCCAATCATGGCCCAAAACCAGCGCACCTTGTACGTCAGGGAACTGCAGCTCCAAAAAAGCGGACCAGCCCTCACAGAATGATTCGGCACCAAGCGCAGTGTTCGCACCGCGTACATAGCCTTGTGATTCAATGATGAGAAGGCTGGTAAATATAGGCTCCCGTCAGTTGCAAATATCCACCAATATGCCTCCCTCCATCTGACAAACGCAGTGGCCCGAAATGGGAAATGTAAGCCTCTGCCAATGTTCGGCCAAGGCCACGAAATCAGTGAGGTGGGACTATACTCTGACTATTGCCCACCAAAGTTCCCTACGGTGGCGATCAAGGTAGCGCCGCAAGTGGTCTTATGCCCATCGTAGGCGACGGCAACGCCGTCAATGACGTGATCCGGTTCTCCTTCGGCGATGGTGCAGTTGTCATGTCCTTTGATAGGGCAACTGCATACATCCCCAACGCGAACGACAGGAATGCCGTCAACCGTAAAATGATCTGCGCCGGCACTCTCGACCTTGCCGCCATGAGACGTGGGGTCGCCAAGACGAATCACATTTCGCATGGCTTAACCTTTCTCCTGCGCTGAAATTTCGTTGTTCCGGCTGCTTTCGGTTGTGCCGCCACCAGCGTCTTTGGCGGCAAAGCTGTCGGGAGAAATATGTGCAATTGTTGGCGTCGCCGAGATCGGGTCAACCTGAACTGGTGCGGCGTCATAGCTGATTAGTTTCCACACCGTCGCCGTACGGTAAGTAGGCTTTTCTCCCTTCAGCTTTTGCCATATGGACGGTTTGCCGAGCGATATCACATGCGGCATGCGCTCGCCTGCCTTGACGTGCTGCCGCCGGTCACCTTGAGTGTCTCTCGGTTCATCAGGCACCCACCAGCCGGTTTGCGGACACGCGCGCCCAGTTGCCGCAAGCTCGCCGAGTGGAAGCGTAGGACCAGAGTCCATTTTGGCCGTTTTGACCGCCTCAGCGCCGGTTGGACGCACACGGATAGTGCTAGTAATCTTGTCCCAAACTGCTATTGCTTCTTCGTCGGTCAGGCTAGCTTTGGTTGCGCCTGCAACGTTGTCGGCAACGCCAGTCTGCATCTGTATTTCTACATATGGTTTCAACGGGTCCGACGGCACCCCTCTGAAATCCATGGCGAAATCATGGATCGAGTGTATTTCCGCCTGTTCCGGGGTACGGGACAGGGCTTCAAAGCCGTTCAGCCAGTCGTGGATCTGCCGCGCCCCTCTGCGCAGGTCTTTAGTTTTTATCAGCGGATTGTTTGGATCCTGGGCTTTCTGGTTCTTCTCGAGCTGAGTAAGCCGCCACTCCAGCGAGTGGCTCTCTTCGTAATGGGGATTCGACGGTCCGACAAAAACCGAGAGGTGTGTGTCAGGGAACTCCTTTAACCGAAAGCCGATACGAATGAGTTCTACGGGCGGTTCCTCGCCTGGAGCCGGGTTGTCAGGGAGGAAGGCATGTTCGATACAGTTGCCGGGCTCAGTTGGGACGTCGTTTTCTGAACGTTGCTTTAGGCGCCGGGCAATGCTCTTGATGAGTGATACAGTTCCATCTTTGTCGTTCCTCAAAGGCCGTGCATTAATGACAATGCCGTCTTTATTCAGCCTGAAATATCCGTTGATCTTGAGCCCGTTGATGGCCTGAAAATCTTCGTAACCGATAACGACTTTGCCTTCGGGCTGAGGCACATGTTCTACCGACAGTAGCAACGGGACGTCATCGTGGTTGATCGCCTTCTCGCTGTTGAGTTCGTCGATGAATTTTTGCGCCAGGTTCTTCACTTCATCTACGCCGTTTGGGAGTACGCTTATACCAAGTGACACATCAGTTTCCCCCCATGCTACAGTTGCCGAGGACGGCAAATCGACCATGAATCTTCCAAAGCAGACGGTCTTGGTTTTCTGGAACACGGCTTGAAGGCGGGGTGTAAGTGCGGTCATATTAGGGGTCTTCCATTCTTTTGGAGTGCGATCGCAGGCAACAAGCATCAAGAGCACGGCGGCAAGAGGAACAATGTGAAGACGTGTTAATAGGCGCATATAAGTGTCATTTCAGCATTGCCATGTAGCCGTCTGCGCGATGCGCATAATGCTGTACAACGTCGATGCGATTGCCCGAGGATTTTTGTAACTAGCTTGGTGTTCGTAACCGTTTTGGCGGAACACGCCCTTGAACATTCCACTCTTCAGCTGATGGTCGGCAGATTTCGCTGGAACAGTTTGGTCGCCTGGCGCCGAAGGCGGAAGGATAGTGGCATATATCGGCTTGGGTACTTGAAAATCGACAATTTTGAAGGCCTTGCTGTTTAGAGGATCCCATCGGACGAGTTCCACCCGCCCTTGCTTAGTGTCACCAAGGATGGGCCAATCTTGCCATCCCGTCGGGTCAGCGCAGCTCTTGTCGATTTCCCATATGACTTCGCCAAAGCTCCGGCGCGCTTGGTCGGCGCCGTAATGTGCATAACTGTTGGGATGAAACGTCTGATCGATCTGTCGATGGAAGCCCTGGGCCTTGTCGAGATACTCGCACGTCCGCTCGAAAGTGCCGCCGCCTAGTCTTGAAGGCAGTCTAGACGGATTGATCCATTTTTCCAGAAACAGTGAATACCACTTGCCTCGCACCTTGTAGATCTCACTGTATGGATCGCCTTGTTTCGGCCATGCCTCCAGGTCACGTCCATTGTGCGTCACGCGCAACCATCGATTGCCATAGGACGCGGTCGGTAATAACTCCAATCCCCCTGGTGCATTCGCCAGAACTGCTGTCACTTCGTCGCCATAATTGCCGGCCACCTTGGCACCAAGACTGTTTTCTGGGCCAAACATCATGCCGGAATCCTCAAATCCGGCCCTCATGCGCCTGTAGGCGGCTGGGGCACCGATGGCGGGCATAACGCCATGGACGATGCCCAGCACCTTGTCCTGCAGATTTCCGTACTTCGGGTGGACCAGTGCCCGGCCGACCAGCCCACCCATAGAGTGGGTTATGACGATCACTTGGTTGCACTCATAGCCTGACTGGTTGAGATCGTCCATCAGCTGGTTAATGCGCTTGGCGATGATTCTGGCGCTGTCCCCGTTTGATTGCAGCCAGTTGTATCCGAACGCGTAAACAGCAAACCAGCAGCCAGTAGCGATTTTCTTGAGTTCGGCTTCCGTTAATGCCGACTGCGGCAAGCTGGAGTCGCTTCCCCAGACACGAGGATCAATGCCCACGACATCGCCCCATTCCTGCCGCAGCTTACCTTCGGAGAATGTATTGTTGAGGCGTGATTCGAGATGCTGTAACAGCTCTCCATAGCTTTTGAAAAAGACCTCACCCCAGCCTCGCGCTCGGGCCTTTTGTACCGCGCTACGCGGGTTTTTCGCGGTTGGTGGGTCATCTGTTAGCAATGGCGAACGAAAGTTCTCGTCGAGTGTCACATTGCCATGCCGACCATCTCCACTGATGTCCATCGGACCGGCGGGATCATAAATGTCCACCGTGGTTTGCATCGGATCGAGCCTCAGTTGTCGACCTGCTGGACTTTCATTGGACGCACTTCTAATGTTCGTTGGACCAAGAACGTCTGGCCGCCATGCGATGTTGTCCTTTTTGTGCAGCTCTTTTTGCCGCTGCGTGCTCATTCGCAAGTTCGATCCCATGATCCCGGGTAGAAAAACGATCGGCAACACCCGCTTGGGGAGAAACCTGGCGCACTGCAGCTTCTTGTCCTGCTTCGGTGTCGCAAAGCCTTCAGTCTTCCGAGCGGCACCGTCGTTTTGTTTCGCGGGTAACAGGTATTCAGCGGTTGTCATCGTGCCCTTCAGCCTCGTTTATCGTCTTGTCTGCGATTACCGGTGTCAGTCGTCGAGCGCTTCGACGGTGTACTGTCCAAAAGGGATGGCACTCGTAAATCGCTCGGTCCGCCCGCTTGCATCGGTGCGCCCCTCGAACGTGCGCCCGTCCTCTGTCGTAATGCGGTAGCGTTGATTCGTCATCGGCTCGTCTGTTCCAATCCAACGGAGAACGGTTTGCTGATCGTGCGCCAGCTCGCTCTTGGGCAAAGTTAAGCCAGGTGGATTGCCGCCTCCTGGTTTGACATGAGCGAACTTCGACGATTTGATGGTGTGCTCACCACTGCTTTGCTGGGTAATAGTGCCGCCACCAAGATCCACCTGAGCACCTTGCGCGACGAAGCGCAGTTTGGGCGCCTGCAGCACGATTTCGTCGGCTGCCGTCAACACGATGCGTTTGGCAGACGTGACCTCGATGTCGTCACTGTGCGTCTGCATTTCCAGCTTGCCGCTGGCGGCGATGAGTTTTATGCCGAGTTGATGCGCGAACAGGCTGATATTCTCGGATACGCGAGCGAGCAATTTCTTGCCGACGGAAAGCTGGGTATTGCCAATACTGACCATGTCGATATGCGTTTGTGAGCCAATCGCAATGTTGTCCTGGCTCGTCACTGCCACGCCGGCAGGCGCGGACAGTGCCACGACGGGTTGACCCCCGGCGCCCGTGGCGTCGACTTCGGTGTTGCTGCCGGCTTCCCATCGCTTCAGGTGAGCGATCAGTTGACTGAGTTCTTTGTCGTCGGTACCGTCCGCATGATGCGCCGTCGACAGCTCGGACAAGTACTGCTGCACGCCTTGCAGCGCATCCACCAAGCCAATCAATTCATTACGGTCGAGTTGCCTGCCGCTGGCTTGCTGGCGTGCGGCGGCAGTGATGAGTACGCCTTGTGCGCCGCGTACCGCAACAGCGCGATCACTGCGCAACTCGGCCCCTTCGCCTCGCGCCTCGCCCTTACCGTCACTGCGAGGATGAGTGAGCCATCCCAGATTCAGCTCGCTATACCCGTGCTGGGAGGACAGCTGCGCATTGATCTGCCCTGGCGTATCGTCCAGCCGCAGTTGGTTGTAGCGGGTACCGTGCACTTCCTTGCTTTTGATGCCAGCCAGGTACTTGTTTCCGGGTAGTTCCCCAGTATGGCTGAATGAAGGTGGCTTGGTTTTGCCGCCGTAGACCTGCGCCACGATAATGGGCTTGTCAGGGTCTCCACCTAGAAAATCGACGATGACCTCGTCGCCCACACGGGGGAGGGTAATTGTTCCCCAGTGATTGCTGGCCCAGGTGCTAGCAACACGTACCCAAGCGGAATCCAAGTCACTGTCGCTGGCGCCGGCACCTTGCGCATGGCTGTGGTCTTCCGGCTTGGTACTGGGAAAACGCACCTTGACGCGGCCATATTCGTCGCAATGCACTTCTTCGCTGGCCGGGCCCACGACGATTGCGCTTTGCAGTTGGGGACGCGGCAAATCGGCACGGGGGTCGAATGCGGGAACAATCGGAATGCCACGGCGCACGCAAGAGAAGCGATTGGTGTAACGCATGCCGCGCTCTTCGCCGGCTTGCTGTAGAGCGTTGCTGGACGGTCTTTCGTCCCAGCGATTCAGCGCAAACAGGCGCCGCACCTGCTCGTCGACGGTCTTGGGCAGGTTGTTTTCAGCATCAACTTCCATGCGTGTGACGATGAACTCTCGCTCTTTCGGCGGATGCGTGTCGATTTCGTAATGGCCGGTCAGGGCGACCCACTCGCCGACACATAAGGCGCGCACACTGCCTTCGCCATAAAAGCACTTGGATTCGTACTCGTGACGCTTCATGCGCATTTCGCCGAGTTGCCGGTAATCGTCGTGATCCTTCCCAGCATGCGGTACATCGATCAAGTAATCATCGAGGCTGATCGCGAACTGGTTACCCAACTTTCCCTGTTCTATACGGGAGGGCGCGTTACTGGCCATCGGGCGGGCTTGCTTGTAATCCCAGCTTTGGCGCGCGACATTACCCGGTTTGAGTGTGCGCACCGGACTCCATGCGGTAACGGTGTCTGCTTCCTCCGTGCTGCCATCACGGTGATAACGCACGGCGCCGGCGCCATTTTGCGGTAGAGTGTATGCGTCGTCGAATAGCACCAGGGCGTGGGCGGGGATGTTCTGACTTTGCGACTGGCTAGCTTGACCTGGCCGCATGAACCACGCGATGCCACGCCGTTTCCATAACCGTCGCAGAAAGGCGGCGTCGGACTCGTTGTGCTGCATCGTGAATTCTCGAGTGGCATAGCGACCCTTTACATGTGACCAGTCCACGTCAAAGGCTTTGGCCAGCACCGGATTGTTCTGGCGCCACTCACGCAGAATGACTTCGGTGATATCCAGTTCATTGTGATTGCGGAAGACGCGGGTGTTGGTGCGATACTCCATCAGAGCTAACGCATCTCGCACGACCAACTCATAGGTCGCCAGACCGCCATCACTCTGGCCGGCAGCCACTTGCGCGACTATTCCACACACGGCGCGCAGGTCCCCGCGATCCGTCACAAACTGGAGCTCAACCGGCAGTGCGATGAATTCCTTTAAACGCAAATCAGAACGTGTCGATACGCATAGAAGCCGGTATTCCAATCCGCCGCATAGCGTTTCAGTTCCCGCAACGCGTTTGACCAGCAAGACATCGTCTAGCACCTGCTTCTCTTGCGATAGACGCAACCGGATGGGGCGTTTCGCCTCAGATAAGACGGCGAATGCCTGTTTTAAATCCTTCAAGTCCATTGCGAAGCTTCCTGTCAGGGAGTGGCACAATCCCGCTTGGCTGGCTAATGAACGCCATAACGGTGTGGACGACGATCGATAGTAAATCTCGGAGCCAGCGTAACGTTGACATGCTTCAAGTTTTTAGTTGTTGGAGCTACGGTTGCGATTCACCTACCTATTTCGGTTTGCACATCATTGCAAAGAAATAGATTGGCACGACGCACCGCGTTATCGCGCCAATCGAGCTCACTTCATTACTGCTCGCCAGCCTCCACTTTGGCCTCGGCAACCGCATCTGCCTCCTGTTCCGCCTCGATCTGCGCCGCCCCCAACCCATGCGGCCGTTTCAGATCCAGCCGCACCGCATACTGCAGCCCGCCGCGCACCGCGTCCGCCGCGATCTGCCCTGCATCGTTGATCCCCCGCACGAAGCCTATGGTCCAGCCCGACTTGCGGTCGATGAGCGAATTCAAGCTCTCCATCCGCTTGCCCCGGTAGATGTACGGCCCCAGGAAGTCGCTGTTGCCGGCCACGTGGCCGTGGTTGTTGATGGCGTCGGCCGTGCTGAACCGGCCGCCGGGGCTAGGCGGGCGCGGGTCGATGATGCTCGGGCGGCCATGGGTCCAGATGGTGGCCAGCGCCTCGCGGAAGGTGGGCGTCGAGGTGTAGCCGGCCACTTGTCCGCGGTCGTTGATGTCCAGGCCGTAGTTGGGCGTGTTGCCGAAGCTGCCCAGCTGGCGCATCACGCCGCGGCTCCAGACAAAGGCGTAGAACGGGATCTCCGGAAGCAGGAGCTGCCCGGATTCGCCCGTGACCTGGTTGCGGTTGTTGAGCGCTTCCGGCTGGGTGGTCGGGTTCGGGTAGGGCAGGGTGCCGATGTCGCGGTAGGCGCCGCTTGGCGCGCGCAGGTAGCCGCGCGGGTTGCCCGAGGTGGGGTCTGCGACCGGAGCGCTGGTCGCCAGGATGTAGCCGGCATTGTTGATGTCGATTAAGCGGGTGCGCTGCCCGGGAACGCCGGCGATCGGGCGGAAGCTGCCGCGGTAGTACACGTAGCCGCGCAGCTGGCCGCTCGCGGTGGTCACGTTGCCGAGTACCTCGCCCCTGTCGTTGATGGCCACCGCTTGGTTGGAAACGCCGCCCAGCAGGCCAAGGTCGATAGGACCCCTGCCGTAGTTGACGAAGCTGCGGTAGGTGGTAGGGCCGGACGGCGCGTAGCCGACCACGGCGCCGGCCTGGTTGATGGCGGAGGGCTGGCTGCCGGCCGGGCCCACGATCGTGACCCTGTATTCGGCGTAGGGGCCTGCCACCGCGGCCGCCGAGACGGTGAGCGACAGTATGAACAGCGAAAATTGATGACGCGCTTGCATGACGATCTCCAGAAATGGATGACGGTGGGGCACGACGATGGCATCCCCGCCGCCAGGCCAGACCGGCCATCACGGACTTGCTTTAATACGCCATGACAACATTTGCGATAGGACGAAAGCACGTGCTGTCGGTGAGCAATCTTCTTGATGCGCGGGCTTGCGCTGGCAAGCTTGCGCCCATGGATGACCTTACGCCCTTGATCCTCGATGGGTTTGGCGCCGCACAAGGCGTAGGCAAGGAGAGTGGCAGCGCAGGCCGATTCGATCAGCATGCGCTCTGAATGTCATGAAAGAAGCGCCGCCAGACGCAAGTGCGAGAGTGCTTACTGAGTGGTATCGTCCTGGGTACGCTCGACGAACGGAAACGCCCCACGCCTTAGCCACCCGCGCGCAATGCTGAAGGTCCATGACCGTTCCGCTCGCGGATCCGGGGAGGCGGCGTCTTGCCAGGTGATCCCGGCGCGGCCTTGCAGCTGCAGGATGTCGCCGCTGGCGAAGTCCACCATGACGAGGGCCGCGCGCGGTTCCAGCAGCAGGTTGCCCAGGGTGTTGAAGTAGCGGTTGCCCGGATAGTCGGGCACCGTGATCACCCGGCCGTCCAGCTTCAGGAAGCCGGCCTCGCCGCCACGGTGCGAGATGTCGAGGCCGCGTGCTGCTGCCGGCGCCGCGTTGCCGCTGGCACTGGCGACGAACATGGTCGTGCAGGCGGTCACCAGGCGCACCGCCTCCGGCGGCAGGTCGGCGCCGAGGCCGTTACCAGGCCCGGTTCCCGCTCCATGCGATCGAGCTGGCGCACGTGGATGTACTTCGGGCAGTTGCCGAACGACTGGTGCACGTCCACCAGCAGTCCATCGGCGTCCATCTGTCCCACCATGCCGTTTTCCCGGTTGCGCCGCCGGGTGCCCAGGTCGATGCCGAGGATGCCGACCTCCGCGCCCTGGCGCAGGTGCGCGCCGGCCGGATCGCCCGGTGCGGGCAGGGCGTCGATGCGCAGCTGGCCCGGCGCCGGTGAAGACGCGAAGCCGGGTGCGCCGTGCAGCAGCGTGGCCAGCGGCCATCCGGCGTCGTCCGAAACGGCCATGCAGACGAAGGGCAGCAGGGAAAAGAACGTGCGGTGCTGGTCCGGCATCCGGCTGCGGATGGGCGCGCCGGCCGGGCCGCCGCCGGCCAGTTGCTGGGCGCGCAGTTCGCCGGCGTGGAAGGGTGCGGGGATGCGGTAGTCGTCCATGGCGTGGCGGGAAGTTCAGGCCGGCATCGGCAGGAAATCCGGCAGCGACTGGATGCGCCCGATCCAGCTGCGCACATGGGGGTAGGGCTCCAGCGAAACGCCGCCCTCCGGCGCATGCGCTATGTAGGCGTAGCAGGCCAGGTCGGCCAGCGTCGGCTCGGCGGCGGCCAGGAAGTCTTGCGCCGCGAGGCTGGCGTCCATCAGCTGCAGCACCTTGTCCGCCAGCTTGTGCATGAGGTCCGGCGGCATGCCGGTGTCGCCCCAGCGCGCCGTGACGCGCGCCCTTGCCGGGCCGAATGCGATCTCGCCGGCCGCCAGCGACAGCCAGCGCTGTACGTGCGCCGCGCCGACCGGGTCATCCGGCAGCCAGC
Source organism: Telluria sp. ZB4P34 (assembly GCF_059686055.1). Taxonomy (NCBI): domain Bacteria; kingdom Pseudomonadati; phylum Pseudomonadota; class Betaproteobacteria; order Burkholderiales; family Oxalobacteraceae; genus Telluria; species Telluria sp. ZB4P34. The sequence continues at coordinate 72,767 of NZ_JCASIF010000014.1, forward strand.
CGCTATCCGGGGCGTAGCGCCTGGCCAGGTTGACGAGGATGGCATTGCTGTCTGTCAGCAGCAGCGCGCCGTCCTGCAGCACCGGGATCTGGCCAAGCGGATTCATGCGCAGGAACTCGGCGCTCTGGCGTAGCGGCGCCGGCGCATCGACGAAGCGGTAGGGCAGCTTCAGCAGGTGCAGGAACAGTTGCACGCGGTGGGTGTGGCCGGACAGAGCTGTGCCGTAGACGGTGAGGGATTCAGGGACCATGTTCTTGGGATGTGGTGTGGAGGGAGACCCGATCATAGACAGGCTTCCTGCATTGCGGAATCGGGCATAATCGCAATTCTCCCTTTCACTTTTCGCAAGAACGATGGACCGTCTGGATGAATTGCAGGTGTTCCTGGCCGTGTTCGATGCGGGCAGCATGGCGGCGGCGGCGCGCAAGCTGCACCGCTCGCCTTCGGCGGTGACGCGCCTGCTGCTGAGCCTGGAAGAACGGGTCGGCACGCGCCTGTTCGAGCGCAGCACCCGGCGCCTGGCGGCCACCAGCGAAGGGCAGCGCCTGGCCGAGCAGGCGCGCCGCCTGCTGGCCGATTACGACACGGCGGTCCGCGAGCCTGCGGCGGCCGCGCCGCGCGGCCTGCTGCGGGTGACGGCGCCGACGGTCTTCGGACGCCGCCACATGGCGCCCGTGGTCACGCGCTTCCTGATGCGCCATCCGGAGATCCAGGTCGAGCTCGTCCTCAACGACCGCAACCTGGACCTGATCGACAATGGCATCGACCTGGCGCTGCGCATTGGCCCCCTCGACAGCTCGGGCCTGGTGGCGCGCCGGCTGGGCGCGGTGCGGCGCCTGACCGTGGCCAGCCCGGCTTACCTGGAACGCCATGGCGAGCCGGCCACGCCCGAGGAACTGGGCCGGCACCAGCTGATCCTGGGAACCGCGGTACGCGGCTTGCCGGAGTGGCGTTACCGGGCGGACGGACGCGAGAGCGTCGTGCGCTTCACGCCGCGGCTGCAGGTGAACGACGTCGAAGGCGTCCTGAACGCGGCGCGCGTAGGCTTCGGCATCGCCCGCGCCCTGTCCTACCAGGCGGCGCCCGACGTGCTGGCGGGGAGCCTGGCGCCGATCCTGTGCGGGTACGAGCCGGAGCCCTATCCGGTGCAGCTCGTCTTTCCGAGCGCGCGTCACATGGCGCCGCGGGTGCGCGCCTTCGTCGATTTCGCCGTGGACGAATTCGCGCAACTGAAGCTGATTCACTGAGCCCCAAGGCGGCAGGGGCGGGCGCTATTGGCCGCCGCCGGCCTTGCGGCTCCTGAGCCAGTCGCGCCCGCCGGCGTTCAGCGCCCGCGTGATCACCTCTGGCGGCAGGCTGTAGACCGTGGCCCAGGTGGCGCGGCCGTCCGCGCTGTTGGACGGGAAGCTGTCGGTCTCGATCGGCCAGTGGTACTTGCGCTTGAGCGCGCGGACGATGGCGGCCAGGGTGACGCGGCCGCGCAGCGGCTCGGCGCCCAGCTGGTCTTGGTTCGACAGCAGCACGGCCAGCACGGCGCCGCGCACGGTATTCGGTCCGGGGAATAGGGGTGTCGTCTTGGGCATGGCCCGATTGTAGCCCGGCTTCAGGGCAGCAGATACAGGCTGCCGTCCTTCCCGAGTTCGTAGCTCGCCAGGTCGCGCGCCAGCGCCAGCGTGCCCGTGTAGTGTTCGCGCGCCTCGCGCTCGATGTCGTCCAGCGTCAAGGAATTCATGTTGTCCTGGCGACGGTCCTGGTAGCGCGGGCTGAAGTGCGTGAGGATCAGGTTCGGCACCCGCGCCTCCTGCGCCATGCGCGCCACCATTGCCGCCGAGCTGTGCTGCGGTCCTGGTCCCACCTTGTGCAGGATCGCTTCCGTATAGGTGGCCTCGTGCACCAGCAGGTCCGCGGTCGCGGCCTCCTGCGCCAGCAGCCCGGGTGTATCGTTGTCGCCCGCGATGATCACCTTGCGCGACCTGCGCGGCGGCGCCAGGTAGGCTTCGGCCACCACCGTGCGGCCGTCCGGCAGCACGGGGTTGCGCCCCTGCTGGATCTCGCCCCATGCCGGCCCGGACGGAATGCCGCCCAGCCTCAGCCTGTCGATGTCGAGTTTGCGCTCCACCGCCGCCTCAGTGAAGCTGTAGGCGGTCGAGGCGATCCGGTGCGACAGCGCGGTGGCCCGCACCCGCAGGTCGGGCAGGACGTCGGTGTGGGCCAGGTCGTCGATTGCCACCCACGCGATGGGATAGGGCAGGCTCAGCTGCGTCGCCTCCATGATGGACTCGATCATGCCGCGCAGGGGCGGCGGGCCGACGATGGTCATCGGTTCCAAACGGCCCAGCATGCCGGCGCTGGCCAGCAGTCCAGGCAGGCCATAGCAGTGGTCGCCGTGCAGGTGGGTGATGAAGATCGCGCGCAGGCTCATCGGCGACAGCCTGGTGCGCAGCAGCCGGTGCTGCGTGCCCTCCGCGCAATCGACCAGCGACCAGTGCCGGGCGCCGCGCGTGCGGATCGCGATCGCCGTCATGTTGCGCGACCTGGTCGGTGTGCCGGAGGAGGTGCCGAGGAACTGGATTTCCATATCTGCCATTATCCGCAATTGTCGGCAATGCGACGTCAGCTTGAATTCGGCGTCCAAGATGACTAGCGTTTGATCGCGCTCAATAAGTCTCGCCAAGTAGAAAGCCCTGCCTGCACTCTACGCCACTTCCATTGTCTGAACCAAAGGGACGGCCGCCGTGGAGCGGCTGCCATCTTGTTCATTCACGAGGAGATGCCATGCGAACCATGTATCCGCTTCTTGCGGTCGCCTGCCTGCTGGCGGCGCCGCAGGTGTCCGCGCTGCAGTGCAGCCTCCAGGGCCAGGTGAGTATCGTCGCGCAACGCAGTCCCACCGGGGCGGCCGGCAGCTTCATTGCCACCGGCGCCGAGCTCGTCGACGAAGTCGAGGGTAGCTACCGCCTGTCGAACGGTCACTGGCTCACGCTGATGGACCTCGACCAGCAGATCTATGCCGTGTTCGACAAGCGCCGCCGTGTCCAGCTGGAGGAGGTCGGTCCCCACCAGTTCGCGTCGCGCGAAGGCGACGTGCAGATGGCCTGGATGCCCGAAGGGCGCGCCGACACCATCCTGCTGAGCTATCCGGCCGACAGCAGGGGGCGGCTCAAGCGCAGCTGTTCCCGCGGATAGCGCTCGGCCGGCGCCCGTCTGAACTTTAGCCGAAGATCAGCGAACGGTGCGCGCCGATACCGGCCATGGCGCCGTCGGCCACGGCCATGGCGACGTTGCCGGCCGCGCGTGTAGCGTCGCCGCCCGCGAAGACGCCCGGCACCGTGGTCTGTTTCGTCATGTCGGTGCGGATGAAGGGGCCCAGCGGGCCGTCGTCGAAGGCGCAGCCGAGGTGCTCTGCGATGGGGCTGCTCATGTGCATGCGGCCGTAGGTGAACAGGCCGGCATGCGGGATGTGGCGGCCGTCGGCGAGCACGACAGTGGCTTCATCGACGATGCGCACGACTGGCGTATCGATCGCCACCACGCCGCGCTGCGCCATGGCGGCACGCTGTTCCGCGTCCGGCGCGTAGCGGCCATTGGTGAACAGGGTCACGCTGCCCCAGTCGGGCAGCAGCATCGCCTGGTGGAAGGCCAGCTCGTCGTTGGCGAGGATGCCGATCGCGCCCTGCTGCAGTTCGTAGCCGTGACAATACGGGCAGTGGAACACGCTGCGGCCCCAGCGTTCGGCCAGGCCCTCGATCGGCGGCAGCTCGTCGCGCACGCCGGTGGCCAGCACCAGGCGGCGGCCGCGCACCTGCCCGGCGCCGTCGAGCTCGACGGTGAAGCCATTCCCGTCGCCGTCGGGGCGGGCGTCCAGGGCGCTGCCCTCGTGCCACTGCACGGTGGGGTAGGCGGCCACGTCCTCGCGGCCGGCCTGGGCGATGGCGGCGGCCATGCGGCCATCGTTGCCGAGAAAGCCGTGCGACTCGGCGGCGAAGCGGTTGCGGCGCCGCCCGGCGTCCACCACCAGTATCCGGCGCCGGGCCCTGGCCAGTTGCAGGGCGGCGGACAGGCCGGCGTAACTGCCGCCGATGACGATGGCGTCAAACTGGGTCGTGCTCATGATCGAACCTCGTATGGGGATGAAGGCGCTTGTATTCCGCGAAACGCCGGTTGAAGTCGGCCGACAGGTCGGCCAGCGAGACCTGGCCGAGCTGGCGGAGGAGGAGGGCCTCGGCCTCGTCGAAGGCCTGGCCCAGCGACGCGTTGACTGCCTGTTCGACCAGGCATGCCGTTTTCTCGCTGCGGTTGCCCATCGCGAACAAGGGCGGAGCGCCCACGGCATCGTAGATGTCCTTCAGCGTCACCGCCGCAAGATCGCAGGTGATGCTCCAGCCGCCGCCGTGGCCGCGGTTCGAGCTGATGTAGCCGCGCTCGCGCAGGCCGGCCAGGACCCGGCGCACCAGTACGGGGTTGGTGTCGAGGAAGCGGGCCATTTCTTCCGAGGTCATCGGGCGGTCGCTGTGGGCCAGGTGCAGGAGCACGTGGAGTACGGAGGATAGTTTGCTGTCGCGTCTCATGTAACTAATGATAGTACAAATTTGGGCGCGGCGCAGGCTGAAGCGAAAATTGTCGCGCGGCTGTTCTTGTGCTGGTCGAACGCGTGGGCAGGAAACCTGCCCACCCTACGGGAGCTTGCTTCAGGTTTTACTTGAACGGTCGAGGCGGAGCGTCGGCAGGAAGCGCCACAGGTAGAGGCTGACGCAGGCCCCCGTCAGCGCCAGCAGCGCCGGCACGGTCGGCTCGTCGAAGCGGCGCATTACCAGCAGCAGCGAGATCCACAGCATCGCCGTGGCGACGATCTTGGCTTTCAGGGGGATGCCGCGGCCGGCTTCGAAGTTGCGCAGGTAGTCGCCGAAGACAGGGTGCGACAGCAGCCAGCGGTGCAGGCGCTCCGAGCCGCGCGCGAAGCACCAGGAGGCCAGCAGCAGGAAGGGCGTGGTCGGCAGCAGGGGCAGGAAGATGCCGAGGATGCCCAGCACGACTGCCAGCGTACCTGCCACGTTGTAGAGCAGTTTCATGCCGCCACTCTAGCACGCGTCATGACGGCAGGGGCAAGCGCATAATGTTGAAATAATATTTCACCACGTGGGTAACAATGAAACATTGTTTCATTCCTGGCTTCGCGCGCACAATTGCGCGGCCATTGCTTCCGAGGATGTCGACTTAACGTAGCATCGCCGCTGCCCCGCCGCGCGCCGCCGAGGCCGCCGTCGCCACGTGCCGCGGCAGATAGATCGTCACCGTGGTCCCTTTGCCCGGCTCGCTTGCCAGGCGGATGTCGCCGCCGCTCTGGCGCGCGAAACCGTGCGCCATCGACAGGCCCAGGCCCGTGCCCTTGCCCTCGGGCTTGGTGGTGAAGAAGGGTTCGAAGGCGCGCTCCATCACGTCCTGCGGCATGCCGTGGCCGCTGTCGCACACCGCCACCGTCACGTAGTCGCCCGGCGCCAGCTCGCCATCGTGCTCCACGTGGACATTGCTCAGTTCCAGCACGATGTCCCCGCTTCCCTCCATGGCGTCGCGCGCATTGATCACCAGGTTGAGCAGCACGTTCTCGAGCTGGTTCGGGTCGACCAGGATGGGCCACAGGTCCGGCGGCACGCGCTTGTCGAGCGTGATCCCGTCGCCCGCGGCGCGCTGCACCAGGCTGTCCATGCGCTCGATCAACCCGTCCACATGCACTTCCTGGGGGTGCAGCGGCTGGCGCCGGGCAAAGGCGAGCAGCTGGCCGGCCAGCTTCGAGCCGCGCTCGACCGCGTCGAGGATGCTGAGCAGGCGCTTGCGGTGGCTGCTGTCGGCGCGCAGGATCAGCTGCACGTTGGCGCTGATGATGTGCAGGATGTTGTTGAAGTCGTGCGCCACGCCGCCGGTGAGCTTGCCCACCGCTTCCAGCTTCTGCGACCGGGCCAGCGCCTGGCGCGCTTCCACCAGCCGTTCCTGGCGCTGCTGCTCGCGCGTTTCCGTTTCCTTGCGCTGGCTGATGTCGCGCACGAAGGCCGTGGCGCCGAAGCCGTCGCCCACCGCCAGCTTGGCCACCGTGACTTCGGCCGCCACCTGCCGTCCGTCGCGGTCGAGCACGCGCAGTTCGGTCGGCGCGCCCAGCATGGCGCAGTCGCCGCTGCGCGCATAGGCCGCGAAGGCGGCGCGGAAGCCCGCGCGCCGTTCTTCCGGCAGCAGTTCCCCGGCGTCGCGGCCGATCGCCTCACCCACGCTCCAGCCGAACAGCCGGGTGGCCTGCGCGTTCCAGTCGGTGATGCGGCCGTGGGCGTCCAGCGCCAGGAAGGCATCGGGCGCGTTCTCGAGGATCACCTGGATGCGCTTCTGCTCGGCGGCGACCTGGTCGTGCGACTGGCGCAGCTCGAGCGTCATGCCGTGCGCCAGCTGCAGCGCGCGGCGCCGTTCGCTGGCCAGCAGCCATACCACCAGGCTCAGCAGGAAGCTCAGGCTCAGGCCGGTGATCGCGACCAGGCGCGGGCGCGTCGTGTCGAGGCTGTTTTCGAGGGCGGCGCTGGAGCGCATGCTGATGGTCCAGGTGCGCCCGCCCGGGACGATCTGGGCGCTCGCGCGCAGGCGCGCCCGGTGCGCCGTGGCATTGGGCGAGCGGTACAGCAGGCTGGCGCCGTCGGCCGGCTCGCCGTCGTGGATCTCGATATCGAGGTCGGTCGAATGGGCGCCGCCCAGGCCGCGCATCAGGTCGACCAGGCGGAAGGGCGCGTACACCCAGCCGACGATGGCCTCGCGGCGCTGCTCGACGGTGCCGGTCAGCGCGCCGGCGCGGTACACCGGCAGGTACATCAGCGCGCCGGCCCGCCGGGCGGACGCGTTTTCCTGGACCAGCACCACCTTGCCGCTCAGGGCCGCCAGGCCGGTGTCGCGCGCGCGCTCCATCGCGGCGCGGCGCACCGGCTCGCTGTACATGTCGAAGCCGAAGGCGCGCAGGTTGCGCCCGACGAAGGGCTCGATATGGGTAATCGCCGTATAGGGGTCGCGCGGCCCGGCCGGATGGATCGCATAGTCGGGATGGCCCCAGGCCCGCACGGCCGCCTCGTGGGCGGCGCGGCGCTCGCCCGGCACGATCGAGGCGATGCCCAGCGCTTCCATGCCGGGAAAGGACTGGTCCAGGCGCAGCACCCGGTAATATTCTTCCCATGCACTCCGGTCGAGCTCGACGGACCCGCGCAGGAAGCCGCGCGCGCCGCGCAGCACCTGCTGGTACACGGCCATGCGCCGGACGATGCTGAACACCATGTCGCGGGTGCGATAGTCGAAGGTCTCGAGCAGCTGCGATTCGGCGGTGCGCTTGGCGCTGGTCCATGCGCCGAAGGTCACCAGGGACGTGATGACGAACACCAGCGTGGCCAGCAACAGCGGCAGGCGGCGGGAACCGGGCAGGGGAATGCGGCTGGGCTGGGCAGGGGACTGCGGCATCTCGTCGTACGCGCGGAGGGCGTCATGGAGCAGGTTGATCGGAAACGCGCGGAAGGAGGTAGGATACGCATCCTTGTTCTGTTGAGGCGCACGCCAGTTTGCGCGTTTGGCAACAGCATTATCGTTGAAAATTGATGTAATGCAACATTTTCACACTTTCTCACCCGTCCTGCATGGCGCCCCTGCGCGCCGGTCCGCATGAGCCTTCCGCCCCTGCTGCGCAGGCACTGGCCGCTCGCGATGCTGGCGGCCGCGCCGCTATTGCTGCTGCTGTGGAGCATGCTGGCGCCCGTGCGCGGGCCCAGCCACGAGCTGCTGCTGGAAGTGCGCGGGGGCCCGGATGCACCGACCGGCGTGCGCCTGACCCTGGGCGTGCAGGACGTGCTGCTGTTGCGCAACGTGAGCGCCGCGCCGCTCGTGTTCGGACCGGTGCAGCTGGCGCCGGGCGGCGAATTCCGCCTGCCGTTCGAGGCTGCGGGCGAGCAGGATATTCCCTGTCCGGCGCTGCCGGGCGGCGCGCTGCGGGTGCGTGTGGTGCCGATGCCGGACCCGGGCTGGGACAGGCTGCGCTGGCGCCTGGACAATCTTTCGCACGCCATCCGGACCATGCCGCTGCAGGGCCCGGAATAGGCCGGCCAGCCGCCCCAATCGTGCTCCCGTTCCGCCTGTGATTCTGTCATCATGGGATCATGTCGACGATTTCCATGCCCTTGTTCCCGCTCAGTACGGTATTGTTTCCGGACGGGGTGCTGCCGCTGCAGGTGTTCGAGGCCCGCTACCTCGACATGGTCAGCCGCTGCCTCACGGACGACGCGCCGTTCGGGGTGGTGCTGCTCACGCACGGGCACGAAGTGCGCCAGCCGGACGCCGGGCCGGAGCGCTTCGCCGCTGCCGGCACCATGGCGTCGGTCACCGAACTCACCACCACCTCTCCCGGCGTCCTGCAGGTGCTGTGCCGCGGCGGGGCGCGCTTCACGGTGGTCACTGCCGAACAGCGCCTGAACGGGCTGTGGATGGCCGAGGCCGAACTGGTCGAGGGCGACCACGACGTCAAGGTGCCGTCCGAACTGCAGGGCGCGTCCGACGCGCTCGACCGCGTCCTGTCCTCGCTGAACGACGTACCGCGCCACCGCTGGCCGGTGCAGCCGCCGTTCCGCCTCGACGACTGCGGCTGGGTGGCGAACCGCTGGTGCGAACTGCTGCCGCTGCCTAACCAGCAGAAACACCATATGCTCATGCTCGACAACCCCGTGATTCGCCTGGAACTGCTGCACGACGTCCTCGACGAACACGGATTGATCACTTCCTGATGTGCTGGCATGAAATTCTCGGACGACCTCCTGATCGCGTACATCAACGGTGAGCTGGCGGAGCCGGCCCGCGCCGCGGTCGAGCGCGCCATGGGCGCCGACCCGGTGCTGGCCGCCCGCATCGCCCAGCATCGCCGCGAGAGCGGACGCTCAGCCAGCCGCTCGCACATGTTCAGCGTCTCGGCCAACGGCCACGACGGCGGCGGGCGCCACCAGCGGACACTGCCGCCCGGCGGGGCCAAGGTGGTCCACCTCGACGCCGTGCGCCCGGGACGCAGCGCGCCGCCGCCTCCATTGCCCCAGCCGGCCCGCTCCGGCTGGACCCCGCGCCACTGGCTGGCCGTCGGCGCCGCGCTCGCGCTCGGCGCGGTCGGCGGCGTGTTCGGCTGGCAGGCCCTGCGGCTAGAACCCGGCCTGGCGGTCATCGACGCCGTCGACGGCGCCCTGGTGGCGCGCGGACGCCTGGTCGAGGCCCTGGGCGGCCAGCTGGCCAGTCCCGGCCCTTCGGAAACCGGGGTGCGCATCGGCGTCACCTTCGTCTCGAAAGACGGCAGCTACTGCCGCAGCTTCGTGGTCGACACCACGGCCGGCCTGGCCTGCCGCGGAGGCGGGCGCTGGACCATCCCGGTGCTGGCCCAGCCGCAGGCGGGCACCGCCTGGCTCGACGGCGCGGCGCTGCCGCCGGCAGTGCAGGCCGCCATCGACGCCCGCATCGTCGGGGCCACCCTCGACCCGGCGGCCGAGCGGGCGGCCCAGCAGCGCGGGTGGACGCCTTGAATTGGATTTTGCGGTGTCAAATGTAGGGTGGTCGGCTCTGCCGACCGCGCGTTCAAATCACGTTAAAGGCACGCGCAACGGTTTGCTTGGGTCCGTCGAACGCGTGGTCGGCGTAGCCGACCACCCTACGAAATCAGCACCTTATATACAGTGCCGGCGATTTAAGGTATCGTGTAGCCCGCAAAAGTGCCTCTATGTCTGCCCGGCCGTGCCCCGTTGGGCCGGCGCCTTCGCAACAAGTGCGGTCCGCTGATCGGCCCGCCGTCCCATCTGGAAGCTTCCCGTGCTGGGCGAATGGGCCTCATAGGCCGGGCCGCGTAGGCCGTGCCCGCAGGCGCAGCCTGAGAGCTAACGAAATACTGTCCAACAAGAATATGTCTGATATCCAGAATACTCCCGTGAGCGCCGATTCCGACGACATCACCCTGACCGCACCGGTCGAGCAGGTGAAGGCCGACGAGGCGCCGACCGTGCGCTTTACCGACCTCGGCCTGGCGCCGGAAATCCTGCGTGCGCTGACCGACCAGGGCTACGAGCATCCGACCCCGATCCAGGCCAAGGCGATCCCGCTGGTGCTGCAGGGCCGCGACGTCATGGGCGCCGCCCAGACCGGTACCGGCAAGACCGCCGGCTTCTCGCTGCCGATCATCCAGCTGCTGCTGGCGCACGCCAACAGCAGCATGTCGCCGGCGCGCCACCCTGTACGCGCCCTGGTGCTGACCCCGACCCGCGAGCTGGCGGTGCAGGTGGCCGACAACGTCAAGGCCTACGCCAAGCACACGCCGCTGCGCTCCACCGTCGTGTTCGGCGGCATGGACATGAAGGGCCAGACCACCATCCTGAAGGGCGGCGTCGAGATCGTCATCGCCACCCCGGGCCGTCTGCTCGACCACATCGAGCAGAAGAACCTGAGCCTGGGCCAGGTGCAGATGCTGGTCATGGACGAAGCCGACCGCATGCTCGACATGGGCTTCCTGCCGGACCTGCAGCGCATCATCAACCTGCTGCCGAAGCAGCGCCAGAACCTGATGTTCTCGGCCACTTTCTCGCCGGAAATCAAGAAGCTGGCCAACAGCTTCCTGAGCAAGCCGGTGCTGATCGAAGTGGCGCGCAGCAACGCCACCGCCGACCGGGTCACGCAGATCGTGTACAAGGTCGACGAGGAACTCAAGCGCGACGTGGTCGAGCACATCATCCGCGAGCGCAAGCTGAAGCAGGTGATCGTGTTCTCCAACACCAAGATCGGCGCCTCGCGCCTGTCGACCCACCTCGAGAAGAAGGGCATCAAGGCCTCGGCCATCCACGGCGACAAGACCCAGCAGGAGCGCATGGCCGCCCTCGAGGCCTTCAAGCAGGGGTCGATCGAAGTGCTGGTGGCGACCGACGTGGCCGCGCGCGGCCTCGACATCTCGGACCTGCCCTGCGTGATCAACTACGACCTGCCCTACAACGCCGAGGACTACGTGCACCGCATCGGCCGCACCGGCCGCGCCGGCGCCTCGGGCGACGCGCTGTCGGTGTTCTCGGACAAGGACGAGCGCCTGCTGCTTGACATCGAAAAGCTGATCAAGCAGACCGTCCCGCGCGGCGAGCTGCCGGGCTTCGTGGCGCCGTCCAGCCGTCCGCGCGAGAGCGGCCGTCCGGAATTCGCCCGCGACGGCGAACGCCGCGGACGCCGCGACGAGGCCGCGCCGCGCGGCGGCGAGCGAAGCGAACGTCCGCCGCGCAGCAGCGGCTACAGCCCGACGCCGCGCCGCGAGAAGGTCGATCCGTGGTTCCTCAAGCCTTATGAGCCGTCGAGCGCGGCGCGCCGCGAAACCGTGACGCCGACGGCGTCGCAGGCCAAGCCGGGCAAGCAGAAGCTGGCGTTCCTGCTCGGCGGCGGTCCTCGCGGTAATTGAAGTTGTAGGGTGGTCGGCTATGCCGACCGCGCGTTCAGCAAGTGCATGATACGTGGCTGAGCAACCGTTAGTTGAACGCGCGGTCGGCCAAGCCGACCACCCTACGAAATGCGATCAATCAAGCCGCCCGGCGCGCATGCAACGCCGCATGCACCCGATCCAGCAGATCCTGGTGCTGGTAGGGCTTGGCCAGCACCTCCAATGATTTTTCGCGCATCCCGCGCGCTGGCAGTTCGTCCATGTAGCCGGTGGTCACCAGCACCGGCATCTCCGGCCGCCGGGCGTGCACCTGGTCGATCAGCTGCAGCCCGTTCATCCCGCCCGGCATGATCACGTCGGTGAACAGCAGGTCCACCGCTTCCCGGGCCAAGAGTTCCAGCGCGCGTTCGCCGCTGGGCGCCGACAGCACGTCGTAGTCGGCCGCCGCCAGCATGGCTTCGGCCAGTTCGCGCACGTCTTCGTTGTCTTCCACCACCAGGATGCGGCACTTGCGGCCCGCTTCGCGCGCCTTGGAATCGGCGTCGGTGCCGCCGTCCTCGTGCGCCGACTGCCGGGCCACCGGGAAGATCATGCGCACCTGGGTGCCGCGTCCCGGCTCGCTCTCGATGTCGAGCCGGCCCTGCGACTGCTGCACGAAGCCATGCACCATCGCCAGGCCCAGCCCCGTGCCCAGGCCCTTGGTGGTGAAGAAGGGCTCGGTGGCGCGCTTGAGCACGTCCTGCGGCATGCCTTCACCCTCGTCGTTGACGCAGATGGCCACGTACTCACCCGGCGGCAGCCGGTTGGCGATACGCCGGTCCTCGGCGAGCACGGCCGTGCCCACCGTGACCACGCCGCCCCGCGGCATGGCGTCGCGCGCATTGATGACGACGTTGAGCAAGGCCATCTCGAGGTAGGTCGGGTCGATCGAGCAGGAGGGCAGGCCGGGACGCAGGTCGAGCCGCAGTTCCACCTCGTCGCCCAGGGTGCGCACCAGCATGTCGGAAAAATCCACGACCAGGGAATTCAGGCTCACGCGCTTCTGTTCGAGGCGCTGTTTGCGCGCAAAGCTGAGCAGCTGCTGGGTGAGTTTGCCGGCCTGCATGGTGGCGCGCTGGGCGCGGCGGATCGGTTCGGCCGCGGCCGGCAGCTTCGTCGCCGTGAGCAGGGCCAGGTCGAGGTTGCCGTTGATGACCTGCAGCAGGTTGTTGAAGTCGTGCGCCATGCCGGCCGACAGCTGGCCGATCGCCTCCATCTTCTGCGCCTGCAAATTCGATTCGAGCATGCTGCGGCGCTCGGTGATGTCCATCTGGGAGGCGAAGTAATACAGCAGCTTGCCTTGCTGGTCGAAGATCGGACCGATGAACAAGGCGTTCCAGAAGGGCTCGCCGTTGGCCTTGTAGTTCACGAGGTCGACCGATACCGCGCGCTGCTCGGACAGCGCATTGCGCACTTCTGCGACCGTGCTGCGGTCGGTGTCGGGCCCCTGCAGGAATCGGCAGTTGCGGCCGATGACCTCGCTTTCTTCGTAGCCGGTCAGGTCGAAGAAGGCGCCGTTGGCGAACACGATCGGATTGTCGTCGAGGTTGGGATCGGTAATCACCATCGGCATGCGCGTCATCTCGACGGCGGCGAAGAAGATGTTGCCGCGCTCATCGAGGCCGCCGTGGCCGATGTAGCTGGCTTGCCAGTGGTTAACGCCCGCGTTTCCGGTGGGGGAGACGGCATTGCCATCGACCTCGCCGACGGCCTGCACGCCCATGCTCTGGCCGCCGCCCTGCACGTCGAGGGGGCGCTGTAGGTTGTCTTCCTTGTCCGATCCTGTGGCCATCGTGAATCCCGAAGAGGCGCCGACATGCGGCGGCAGTATGCGGCAAGGCTGCAGCCGCGCCGCAAGCTGACCGGTCGCACTGGCGGCCGGTCTGGGTTCACTCTATCCGGGCAGGGGCCGCCATTCCGTACGTGACTTCACACAGCGGCCTGTGGAGGGAGCGGGGTTGACGGAGATCAACGTGCAGCCTGGGCTGGACGGATGTCTCTGGAACCGTCGGTCAGGGTGATCTCGCTGATGCCGATACCGAGCTTGCGTGGGTCGCCCGAGCGGCCGAGTTCTTGCGGCGACACGGGCTGCGGCACGTCGATCTCGAGCGTATGTGCGTTGCCGTCGGTGTCGAAGTGCAGGCCGATGTGCTGTTCGGTCCAACCAAGGCGGAATTGCTTGCTCACGCCACCTATGCGCACCGTGAAGGGCAAGGTGGTGTTGGCCTCGTAGGCCTTGGCGCTAAGGATCAGGCCGGTGCGGCGCGGCAAGGGCTGGGTGAAATGGATCACCACGCGCTTGGCGTCCGACCAGCGGCCCCAGGGTTCGGCATGCGACAGGCCTTCAAAGCCGCGCACCAGCCTCGCGTCCGGCTCACGCGAAAGATGCATGCTGAGCACCGTGGGCTCCGGTTCCGGCCTACGCGCCAGGGTGTAGTGCGCCGCGCGCACTACCGGCTGTACAGAGTCGGGCAGGGACATGTTACCGAGCACGAGTATCCATTTCTTATTGGCCGGAACCTGGTATTCGGCGATTGGCGCATGCGATTCGAGCAGGAGCGGCATGCTATCCCTGTCGTCGATGTGGAATTGGGCGCGCATGATCTCCATCATGTCGGTGCCAGCCACGACGACCTCGGCGCGCTCTGCCACAGGCACATGACGGAGCACTTCCCGGCCCGCCATGTCTCCGGGGCGGAGCGGCGCGTACAAGTCCATGAATTTGCCGACGTTGATGTTGCCGATGAGTAAAGCCAGTGGCAAGGCCATGAACAGGTAGCCCGCCATGGCGGCGCGCGCCCGCATGGCCCAGGCCAGCACCAGCACGGCCTGCAATCCGATGACCAGCCGCCCCGGAAAACGATCCAGGCCGAGTGCGACGATCTCCGGACCATCGATCATGTTGAGCGCATAGCCGGGCAGGCGGCTGAAGGCAAAGCCAAGCATGCCGAGCAGGGCCAGGGCGATTGTCCAGCGCAAGGCCGGCCGGTCTCGCGTGTCGCGGCGCCCATCGCCGCCCCCTGCCAGCGCTGCGGCGGCGATGATCGCCAGCAAAGGCAGCGCAAAACTGTAGTAGCGCAGGTGCAGGCGCAGGCCTTCATGGCTGCCGGGCTGCGCCAGCGACGCCGTGTACATGACCGTCATGCCGGCGGCCGAGCCCAGCATCAGGAATGCGTACAGGTGCAACAAATTACGCGGGTCACCGCGCCCGTCCGGGCCGGCGCGCAGGGCGCGGGTTGCGAGTTCATGGACCAGGATTGCCAGCGGCACGCCGTACAGCACGGCCAGCGCCGCCAGGTGTCCACGGCCATTGACGAAAGCGGGCATCAGCAATGCCAGGCGCGACGAGTTGCCGCCCACATGCACTGCGCTTTCGTAGAAGGGCCCGAGCAGGCTCAGGCCCGCCTCGCCCGCCAATAGCCAACCGAGGCCGAACTTGAGCGCCACCGTGCATGCGCCGGCCGCCGTCGCGGCAGCTACACCGCGCAGGAACCAGGCGCCGCCACGCTGCCAGCTCGCATAGAGCAGGAACAGGCAGAGGGCCGGCGCAAGAAACAGCGCGTGCACTTTTACCAGGCTCATCACCCCAAGAACGGCGCCTGCGGCAAGCGCAGCTGCGAGCGGACGCCAGGCGGCGCCGCACAGCGCCACCCAACTCAACACCCAGAAGCCGAAGTAATAGCTCGCTTCCGGCATGAAATAGGCCGTGTAGATGTTTGTCGGCGCCAGCAAGCCGAGGAGCGTGACAGCGCAGGCCATCGCGCTGCCGGTAAAGCGCCGCGTGACCAGGTAAACAAAGGGGGCGGCCGCCAGGAAGAGCACGAGGTTACCGGCGCGCACGCATTCCAGGAAGCTGGCGCCGCAGGCGGCGCTGGCGCTGAACACCCACAAGTAGAGGTAGGACGGCACGATTGCTTCGGCCAAGGGCATCAGGCGCGCCATTTTGCTGTAGTACCACTCGTCGGCGAAGATGGTCGGTTGCAGGCCGTGGTTACGCTGGTACAGGAACCATGCGAGGGCGCTCAGGGCGAGACAAAGGACTGGTAGCCAGGGCTGGCGGCGCAAGCTGTTGTCGTGCAAGGGCATACGGTGAACTTTTGTCGATGATGGTGAATGTGGTGTCAGTGTGCGGCCAACGTGGCGCGCCATGCGGCCAGGGCTTCCTGCATGCGCGGCCAGGTAAAGAAGCAGCGCTTCTCGTAATACAGCGCGCCCGCATGCGGCCGCTGGTCCAGACGCTGTACCGACACCGGCTGCAACTGTTCGACGCCGCGCAGCAGATAGTGCAGCAGCACGAAAGGGAACAGGCCGATCCAGGTGCTGCGCTGCGACGGGTAGGACAGGCAGGCGCGCAGGTGCCGCAGGCGCGCGCGCCAGGGAATGCGGGTGGCGACCGCCGGCCCGTTGTCGACGATCGGCGCCAGCACCCGGAACAGCGGGCCGGGCAGCCCCTTGGCCTGGTACAGCGAAAACTGCCAGGTGCGCCCCAGCAGCCCGCGCTCGGCGGCCAGCAGCACGACCAGCGCGTGCAGGGCGTCGTGGTCGTGGTGGCCGCCTTCCCAGGCCGTGACGTGCAGGGCGTCGAGCAGCGGATAGCGATCGAGCCAGCGCCCGATCCACTCGGCCGCCTTCGCCAGGTGCAGCGGCAGGCGCGCGTCGCCGATGCCCAGTTCGGCGCCGGCGAAGAACACGTCTTCCGGCGCCACGCCCAGCCGCGCCAGCACGGCCAGGGATTCGCGGTTGCGCTGCGCGGCGCTGGCGCCGGCGGTCTGCCCGTCGGTCAGGTAGGCGCAGGCCACGCGCAGCCCGCGCCGGCGGCAGTCCAGGATGCGCTGGTACACGCCGAACTCGTCGTCCTGGTGGGCGAACAGGAACAGCGCGCTGTGCTCAGTAGGCATCGAAGTCGAGGAAGGTGAACTGGATGCGCGCGGCGTCCAGGTGTGGTACGCGCGGGGTAAAGGCGCGCCAGATCAGGTTCAGCGGCGAAGGGCGCAGCCGCATCGGGATGCTGGCGTAGTTCCAGTAGCGGCTGGTGGCGTCCGGCGCAAGGCCGATGAACAGGCGCACGGGAAATGCCGCTGGCGCGCGGCCGGCCGGCGGGGCGGCCACGCTGCTTGCCTCCAGCTCGGCATAGGCCGGAAGGTGCTTTACGGCGGCCGCGTGGAACTGGAGGCGCGCGCCATTGGCGCGCTGCCATACGCGGTTGTGCGGGTTGGCGCAGCGCCAGGCCAGGGCGTCAAGGCTCCAGCTGCGCTCGAAGGAGAGCGAGGCGGCGGCCGGCTTGGGGGCATGGCGCAGCGATCCCAGGCCGACGCGCGCTTCCAGCGGACGCACCAGCTGGAAGCCGAGCTTGCGCACGAAGCCGGGCGTGCTGTTGGCGTTGGCGACCCCGTAGCAGCCGTCGAACCCCGCCCGGGCGCCCGCCTCGTAGGTCATCGCGGCCAGCTTCGTGAACAGGCCCTTGCCCTGGTAGTCGGGGTGGGTCGCGGTGTTCAGCGACAGCAGCACCCGCACCTCCTGTCCTTCGACCCAGGCGCGCGCCGGCACGCACACGTAGTGCGCCGCCAGGCGCTCGCCGTCCCAGGCGTCGTAGCCGACGGCGGCGCCGTCCGGGTTGGCGACGTACAGCCAGTCGAGGTAGGCGGGCGTGAATTTGTCGGTGCCGGGAAAGCACGCGGCGAACAGCGCGCCGTAGGTGGCGAGGGTGGCGGGGTCGTTCCGGACAGGGGCAAATGTCAGGGATTGCAAGGCTTGCATCACTTGAAGATCCAGTATTTGCCGAGCAGGTAGCCGTTCACCGCCACCAGCGGCAGCGATACGAGTTTCCCGACCAGCGGGTTGTCGAAGGAAGATTCCGCCAGCGCCACGCACCCGATGGTGAGCAGGTAGTTCAGTCCGACCACGCACAGGTAGCGCGTGAAGTTCGCGGGGCTGGCCGCGGTGTTGAAGGTAACACGGCTGTGGAAGGCGTAGTTGACCAGCAGCCCGGCCGCGAAGCCGGCGCTGGCGGCCGCGGTAGCCTGCATGCCGGCCCCCAGCAGCAGCAGCATCAGGCCGATGTCCGCCAGCGCGCAGACCAGGCCGCCGGCGACGAAGACAGCGAACTGGCGCGTGAGTAAACGTGAAGCGAGTGCCGAAACGGTCATGCGATGTGCTTCACTGGTTGGCTGCACCGCTCGGCGGCTGCCGGCGGAACAGGGTTTTCTTGTGCAGCGGGCGGCGCGGCACGGAAGCCACGTCGTGCGCCAGGAAGGCAAGGATCAGCTGCACGCCCATGATCACCGGCAGTGCGGCCAGCATCACGGTGCCGGCCGGGGTCTCGACCCCCGAGCGGGCCGACGCAACCCAGTGCGAGACGCCGTAGACGATGCCGAAGACGGTCGAGAGGATCCCCAGCGGCAGCTCGATCGAGGCCACCGACATGTTGCGCAGGTAGTAGTTGTAGAAGATGCGCTTGCCGAAATTGCGCACGTGCTTGCCGAAGAATTCGGTGACGATCTTCGAGATCTTCAGGTTGCTGACTTCGTCGCCGTAGACGGCGTCCATCGGCACATCGGCGACCACCGCGCCCAGGATGTTCAGGCGGAACAGCATGTCCGATTCAAAAAAGTAGCGCTTGCTGATCTTGTCGAAAGGCAGGTAGCGGGCACAGTCGGCGTGGATCGCGGTATAGCCGTTGGTCGGGTCGAACAGGTCCCAGTAGCCCGAGGACAGCTTGGTGATCAGGGACAGCATGGCGTTGCCGAACAGGCGCATCGGCGGCATCGCGCCCAGGCGCTCCAGGTTGAAGAAGCGGTTGCCCTTGGTGTAGTCGGCTTCGCCGGCCAGGATCGGTGCAATAAAGGCCGGGATCAGGCCGCCGTCCATCTGGCCGTCGCCATCGAGCTTGACGATCACCTTGGCGCCATCGGCGATCGCGGCGCGATAGCCGGTCATGACGGCGCCACCTACGCCCTGGTTCTCGGCATGCTCGAGCACCACGACGCGCGGATCGCGGCAGTGCTCGCGCACGAATGCGCCGCTGCCGTCCGGGCACTCGTCGTCGACCACATAGATGCGCGCCACTTCCGGGCCGATCCCCGCGATGACGCCAAGGATGTGGCGGGTCACCTTGTAGCTGGGAATGACGACAGCAACCGCATTGGGCGTGTCCACTGCTTGCGGCGAAGAAGAAGTGACGGGAATACTCACGATGTTGGCGTCTGGAGAATTCATGGCTTGGCGGGGGCTTGTCGTACGCTGATCTCACGCAGGAAAAAGGCGAGCTGACGCTGGTCTTCCGGGCTGGGCGCGGTAGGCGAGGCATGTTCGAATTCGATGTCGAGGCTGGCGGCGCGGGCGGCTGGCGGCAGCGCCAGCGGTCCGGCCCGGTCGAGCGCATGCCAACCGAGGTCGGTCCCGTTTACCACGACGCGGGTCTGGCGGTTTGGCGCCAGGTAGTTGCCGGTGATGAGCAGCGAGCGGACGGCGGCGCCGTCGAGTTCGATGCGTACGCGCGAGCGCGCGCCATGCGACCAGGCGCCTTCCCAGCCTGGGCCGTTTGCCTCCAGCGGGAACCAGCCGGATACCAGCGCCACCGGTTTACCCGCGCGCAGCGTATCGAACTGGAAACTGCGCTGCAAGTAGCCGCCGGCAGTACAGCGCAACGGACCGTCGAGGTAGCGCCAGCCGCGTGCGCTCTCCACGGTCGGCATGTCGGGCGCCAGGCTTGCGCCCTTGCCGCACAGCCGTTCGTCCGCGTGCGCGTTGGAAGCATGGACCAGTGTCTTGATTACCGCGCCGTCGCGCTGCAGCATGTAGAGTTTGTCCGGCTGGACGTAGTTGTCGTGATTGCCTGCGCGCTCGGCAAAGATCTCGGGTTCCGGGTGATAGTACTGGGGAGCCCAGGTCAGCGCCCGCACTGCGGCCGGGCTGAAATGCACGTAGTCGTAGCGTTGGGCGTGCAGCATGGCGACAGCCTGGATCGCGACCAGGCCGGCCAGCAGTGCATCCGGCCAGCGCGGCATGCGGCGCAGCAGTACCAGTAGCGCAAACAGGAAGGGCATCGCGGCCCAGAATGCGTAGCGCATGACACCGGCGGCGCCCGAGTTCCAGTTCAGCACTGCCAGCGCCGGGACTGCCAGCGCCAGCGTCAGCAGCATGGCCAGCAGCAACATGCCGCGCGCTCGTCCACCAGCGCCCGGCAGCAGCAGGAGCAGGCACAACAGCAGGCCCGGCACGCCGATGACCATGCCCTGGTTCAGGTCGAAGTAGAACGACGCCAGGCGTGTCGCACTGATCAGGCCCGGGTCGGAGAACAGCTTGGCAATGATGTTGGGAACACCGAACTGCCACAGGTTGAACAGCGGCGGCAGTGCGAACACCGCCATGCCGGCTGCCAGCCCGAGGAGGTTGCGGCGCGTGAGTTGCGCGCGCAGGTTGACACCCAGGGCCAGCCCGCGGTCGTAGTCGAGCCACAGCTTGATCAGGGGCGCAAAGCCGAAGAAGAATACGATGGTCGGATTCTGCTGCCCGGCAAGCCCGGCGAGCACGCTGCCAGCCAGCGGCGCGCCGCTGGTGTAGAACATCAGGCCGGCCAGGAGCAGGGCCGCGCTGACGCATTCGGGACTGCTCCAGTGCAGGTAAAGGACGCCGCCGCACAACATGAACAAGCCGAGGCCGAACCAGGCCTTGGCTTCCGATCCGAAAAAGCGGCGCAGCGCCAACGCCAGCACGAACACCGCCATCAGGTTCACTGCCTGGAAGGCCTTGAAGGGCGGGATGCCGAGTGCTTCGAACAGCTTGAACGGGCCGGCCGCCAGCAGCGAATAGCCGAAGTAATGGACTGGAAATACGTCGCCATCGCGCCCGCGTACGAACGCCGCATACAGTTGCTGGTCGCCGGCGCGCATGCCGCGCTCGAGCAGGTCGAAGGGTTCGCTGAACATGCCTGGCAGCAGGGTGCGCACGCGCGCGATGTCTTCCGGGCGGATGTCGGGCGAACCATGGTCGGCAATGGCGACGGTGGCCAGCGTGTACTCGACCACGTCGCCGCCAAAGTAGGGTTTGTACATGGCGAGCAGGGCGCACAGCGCCAGCGCCACCATGAACGGGAAGCGCCACCAGGACGGTCGTGTTGTCGGGACAGGGTTCTGCATGGGCTCAGAAAGAAGCGAGGGAGGCGAGCGCCAGGCAGCAGGCCACCACGGCCAGGCTGAGCTTGTCCTTGCTCACGTACAGGACCGGGTCCTCGTTGACCTGGCCGCGGAACGACAAGACCCACAGGCGGCCGAGCCAGAACACCAGCAGCGGCAGGATCCCGGCCAGCCAGGCCGGCGTGCGGTACAGATCCAGCACCTCGTCGGAATTAAAATACAACATGAACACCAGCACCGACAGGAAGGCGCTGTTGATGCCCATGACACCGACCGGCAGGCGGTCCTCGACGGTGTAGCCGCGGCCGCGGGTCTTGTCCTTGCCGCGCTTGTGCAGGTTGATCAGTTCGCTGTGGCGCTTCAGCAGCGCCAGGCTCAGGAATACGAAGAAGGAAAAGGACAGCAGCCAGAAAGAGGGCGCAATACCGGTGGCGGCGGCCCCGCCGAGCACGCGCAGGCTGTACAGGATGGCCAGCGTCACGATGTCGACCATCATCAGGCGCTTCAGCCAGACCGAATAGAGCACGGTGCTGGCGAAGTACACCAGCACCGCGGCCAGCAGCAACACGTTGGCCGAGGCGCACAGCACGATGGCGGCGAGCGCCAGCAGCGGGCTGACGAACAGGGCCAGCGGCAAGGGCAGGGCGCCGGAGGCGATCGGACGCGTGTGCTTGGTCGGGTGCACACGATCATCCTGCGCGTCGAGCGCGTCGTTGAGCAGGTAGGCACTGGAAGCGCACAGCGAGAAGGCCACGAAGGCCAGCAGCGACGCAATGAAGCTTGGCAGGTCGAACGCGTGGCCGGTCAGCATCGGTACGAATACCAGCAGGTTCTTCAGCCACTGGCGAGGCCGCAAGGCCTTGAAGAGCGCGCGTACCCGGTTGCCGCGTACGCTGCCTGCATGCACGGTGGCGCGGCCGTCCGCAAGCCGGTACGGCTTGCGCGTGACCGACCAGGGGTGGGCGCAGTCCAGCCACACGGGCAGGTCGGCGCGCGAATTGCCGATGTAATCGTAAGCACGCGCGCCGTACAGTTCCACCAGGCGGCGCGCCTTGTTGTGCGAGGTCAGGTTGACGCCTTGACCGGTGGCGAGCACCCGGTCGAACAGGCCAAGGTGGGCCGCAATCTGCTCTGCGAAGCAATGCTGCGATCCGGTAGCCAGCACGATCGTGCGGCCACGTGCGCGTTCCGCCGCGACCAGGGCCAGCACGTGTTTGTCATAAGGGAGCGCCGCCGGATCGAGCTCGACTTCGCGCGCCAGTTTCTCCTTGAAGCCGGCCTTGCCTGCCAGCAGCCAGAGCGGCAACAGCCAAGCGCGCAGGATGTTTTTCTTCAGAAATAGAACAACCGATTCCCACAGCAGGTCGGAATGGATCAGGGTGCCGTCGAGATCGACGACCAGTGGCCGCAAGGCGGGCGCCGCGGCTTCCGTGCTGATGTCCGCTTCGTCTGCTTTATGCATCGCCGTTCCCTGCGCCCGGCAGGACCCGGTACCACTGCTGGCGCACCAAGCCGTCGAGCACCTGCTGCGCGCTTTGATCCCAGGTCAGCCACGGCATGCCGGTCGACTGCGGCGCCTTGCCTTCGCGCTGCAGGAGCAGCCAGGCTTCGACCGCATCGGCCAGGTCTTGCGGGGCCAGGCCGTCGAAGTAATACGCGTGCTCGCCCGCCACTTCGCGGAACACCGGCAGGCTGCGCGCGATGATCGGGATGCCGTGCTGGGCCGCCTCGATCAGCGGCAGGCCGAAGCCTTCGCCTTCGGAAGGCGACAGCAGGGCCGACGAGGCGCCGTACAGCTTGAGCAGCATCTCGTCCGAGATGCCGTTCATCCAGAACAGGCGCTTCGATGTTTCCGGGTGGGAAGCCATGCGTTCGCACAGCTTTTCCATCATCCAGCCCTGCTTGCCGACCACGACCAGGTTCACGTCCTGGCCGCGTTCCCACAGCAGCTCGAAGGCGTTCAGGGTCTGGGTATGGCCCTTGCGCGGCTCCACGGTGCCGACCATGATGAAGCTGGGGCGCTGCTTGAGGGCGGACAGCACCCCGTCGGCGTCCGGCGGCAGGCCGAAGCTGGGCGCGCTGGCGTCGATGTCGGCCCCCAGGTGGAAGTGGCCGAGCTTCAGGGGCGTGCGGCGCTGCAGGCCCTGGCCGTCGGTCCAGGCCGCGAATTCGTCGGCCACGGCGCGCGAGATGCACAGCACGCCGTCCGACACCTTGTGCACGGTGCGCAGGAAGTCGCCGAAGTATTGCTCGGTCCCGAAGGGGAACACGTCCGGGCGCAGCATCGGCAGGATGTCGAACACGACGAAATAGATGCCGACGCCGCGGTCGCGCATCGACAGCAGCAGCTGCTCGTTCTGCGAGGTGCCGTTGGTGAACAGGTCGAGGCCGAAGAACAGGTCGCCCGGGCGCAGGTCGACGGGGGCGTCCTCCAGGGACAAGCTCGTCTCGCCCACCATGTTCAGGCCGAACTGGCGCGCATACTGGTAGCTGCGGTTGCCGCCGTGCGAGTACACCGGTTCGATGCGATAGCCCGGCGGCGGATCGGCGATCATCGACAGCAGGATGCTGCGCACCACGCGCTGGATGCCGGTCTTCAGGTCCGACTGCACCACGGCCGAGACGTCCACCAGCAGCTGGCGCGGCGCGCTTGCCGTGGCGGGGACGCGGTTGAAGGCGATCGCCGCGGCCAGCGGCGCGAGTTCGGCATCGCTTGCCAGGGGCGCTGCGCTGCGCACCACCTTGCGGTAGGCGGCCAGCGGGCTGCGCGCGGCATAGGCTTCGATGGCCTCGACGTACAGCTTGCCGACGTGGCCGGGCGCGTGCTCGCGCGCCATGTGCGCCAGCGCGCGCCCGGAGAGACCGCTGCGCAGCGCTTCGTCCTTGCGCAGGCGCGCCAGCGCGTCGGCCAGCTCCGGCGTCGTAAAGCGATCCTGCAGCTTCAGCAGCAGCGTGTCGTCGATCGAAGCAGTCGAGCCGTGCGCGTTGACGATGGTCGGGATGCCATACAGCAGGCAGTCGAGCACCGAGGCCGAGGTTTCGCCGCGCGTGGAGGCGCGCAGCTGCACGGCGCAGTCGCTGGCGGCCAGGTAGTCGGCATAGGTGGCGGCATCGACGAAGCCGGCGATGCGGATGCGGTCTTTCGCTTCGCTGGCGCCGATCTTGCGCACCAGACCGCCGCCGTACAGGCCGGGGTCGTTCTCGCCGACGAAGACCAGGCGGCATTGCCGGTCCTGCGCCAGCGGCGAGGAAAGAAAAGCGTCGAGCAGCTCTTCATTGAGCTTGGTGCGGCCCAGCATGCCGAAGGTGGTGACGAGGAACTCGCCGTCCTTGACGCCCAGGCGCTCGCGCGCGGCGGCGCGCGCGTCAGGCGTGCCGGACGCTTCCGGACGGCCGCGCAGCAGCGGGATGGTGCGCCAGCCATCGGCGGCGCCCGGCCCGTACCACTGCACCGCCAGCTCCTTCGAGAAATCGGCATGGACGATCACGCCGGCCGCATTGTCCAGCACGCCCTTGTTGACCGGGTAGGTCCAGATCGCCGGATTGCGGCCTTCCTTGCGGTGGTCCAGCAGGCCGGTATAGCCGTGCGACGCGTAGAGCGCCTTCATGAAGCCCTGCGGCAGGTAGGCTTCGCGTTCCAGGTTGTCGAGTACCCCCGAGAAGAAGAAGTCGTGCAGCACCACGATGCCCGGCACGTCGCGGATCAGCTCGAACATGTGCTGGTGCGCGTGCGAATTGCCGACGTGGTAGACCACGCGCTCGAATTCACCGGCATGGTGGCGCAGCCAGTCGGGGGCGCGCAGCGGCAGGCCATCCAGGCGCGCGTCCTCGACGCGTTCCTGGTCGACGATCAGCGTGACGTCGTAGAACCTGGCCAGTTCCGGCGCCAGCTCGGCGCTGTAGTCGGCGATGCCGGATTTCACCGGCGGCAGCGGCGATACGTAGGCCAGCTTCGGGCGGCCTGCCAGCGGACATTGCACGCGCTCGGCCGCGGTGGCTTCGAGTTCGACCAGAAGGGCGGCCGCATCGGCTTCCTGCGGATCGCGGTACAGGACCGGGAAGGGCGCGCCTTCCGTCGCTTCTGCATGGGGATCCGGCACTGGCACGAGAACGACATCCGGCGCCAGGCTGGCCAGCGCATGCTCGCGCAGGGCGGCCTGCAGGCGCGGGTTGCCGGCCAGTCCGGCGCCGCCCAGGTCGACGGCGCGCACGCAGCCGGGGAAGGCCATGCGCAGGTCTTCCAGCAGCTCCGGGCTGGACAGGGGCGCGGCGAGCTGCAAGCCGTGCGCGCCGCCCTTGAGCGTGTCGGCCAATGTCCTGGCGAGGGTCAGCGCGGCCGGCGCGATGCCGTCCTGCGCGTGGAGAAAGTCGATAACGATACGCATAGTCTTGTGCATTCCCTGGGCCGGCATGTGGCCCTCAGTTCCCGCCGGCGGCGCCGGCATCGCGGGCGCGCCGCAGGTCGCCCAGCACCGCGCGCACCGAGACCGGCAGGCCCCTGAGTTCTTCCGGAACGGCGGCCGCGGCCGGCGCCACCGGTTCAGGCGCCGCCTGCTTGATGGCGGCCAGCGAGCTGCTGACCTTCTTGCCCAGCGCCGGATAGCGCAGCAGCACCGGGATCAGGAGGCGGCGCAGGCGTTCGTTCCTGGTGACGCGCGTGACGACGCGGCGCGCCAGGTCCGGCCGGCGCACCGAGCGCAGCACCAGCCCAAGGCCGCGCAGCGGGGCCGTGATCTTCCACGAGGTGCTGTTGTGGGTGGCGAGCAGGCGCGCTTCGAGTCCGCGCGCCCATTCGGTGAGCTGGTGGCCGCTGTGCTGGCTGGCCGCCAGCTCCGCCTGCAGTGCGGCGATGCGCGCCTCGGCGGCCTGCCTTGCGTGCTCGGCCTGGACGGCGCGCGCATTCGCTTCCTGCGCGTCGGTCGCCATGCGTTCGGCGCGTTCCTGGGCTTGATGCGTGGCTTCCTGGGCCTGCGCGACGACGCCCTGCGCCTCCAGGGTCGCGTGCTGGGCCTGCAGCGTGGCCTGTTGCGCGGCTTCGATCGTGCGCGCCGATTCCTGGGCATTCAGCAGGGCCGCGCGATGCGCCGCCGCCGCATCCTCGGCCGCCAGCCGTGCCGCTTTGCCGGCCTCGGCGGCATTCTTTTCGGTCTCGCGCAGGAAGGCCGCCAGCTTCTTCTCGGCCGCCCAGGCCTTGTCGAGGTGGTGCGGGATGAAATCGTCGAACACGTTCGGCTGCACGCCGAAGTGGGACAGCAGCGCGGCGTGTTCTTCCGCCACGTAGTAGCGATTCAGGCCGTCGAACCAGGCGAAGCGGTAGCGCTGGCCCGTGATCAACTCTTCCCAGGCCGCATGGTTGGTTTCGCGGCTGTTCGGCAGCGTGGCTTCGATCACCAGGATCCACGGGCGCCAGCGCGCAAAGTCCATCCCTTTCAGCACTTCGCCTTCGAAGCCTTCCACATCGACCTTCAGGAAGTGGATCGGCTGGCCTTCCCGCACGTACTGCTCGCAGACGGAGGCCAGGGTGCGCACCGGCACGCTCATCTCGACGACTTCGTGGCCCTCGGAGCGGTGCAGTTCGGCGACCGCCTGTTCCGGCGAGGCCCAGCCGCGCACTGCCGGGGTGTCGTACAGCGTCAGTTCGCCGTTCGCGCTGCCGGCGGCAATCGCCAGGTTGACGTCGCGCGGTCGCTGGTCGAGGAAGGCCTGGTGGAAGGAGGGCAGGGGCTCGATGCTGATGCCGCGCCAGCCGGCGTCGTAGAAGGCCTTGGTGACCGAATGCTCTTCCGGATCGTTGGCGCCGACGTCGATGTAGAAGCCGTTCTTGATGTGGCCGAGCGCGCGCCACAGCAGCACGTCCTCGGCATTCTGCGAATAGGAGATAAAGCTCATTGCGTCAACTCATGCGTCAATGGACTGCGTTGGATGTCGATGGCCGGGTCGAGCCAGGCCGAGCCCTCGAAGTGGGGGCGGCGCATGTTCATCACGGTGAACACCAGCGCCAGGTCGCGCCATTCGTAGTTATTCACCAGGTGGGTCTCGGTGCTGACGATCGCGGTCGCCACCGAATAGGTGCCGGGGCCGAGGTTCATCGGGAAAGCGAAGCGGTACGCCACCTCTTCCCCTGGCACGACGTTCTCGAGCGGCATCCCCTTGAGGTGGGTATTGGTGCCGTACATCGGCTGGCCCAGGCGGTCCTTGATCATGTAGCCGAGCACCATGCGCGGGATCGGTGCATTGATCTTCACCTTCACCTCTAACGTGACGGCGGCGCCCACGTCGACCACTTCGGCGCGCTGGCCGTTCTCGTCGAGCAGGGCGATGTCGGCGACGGTCGCTTCGCCGGTGCCGGAGATGGTCTGGACCTTGCCGTCGTCCGTCGTGTTCTGCCGGACGGTTTCGCGCCCTTGCTCATTCTCGCGTTCCGCGATCATGGCGTTGTAGTAGTCCATGATTTCTTCCGGCTTGCCTTCGCGCGCCAGGCGGCCGCCATCGAGCAGGATGGCGCGGTCGCACACCGACTGGATCGCCTGCTTGTCGTGCGACACCAGGAGCAGGGTGGTGCCCTCCTTGCGGAACTGGCGGATGCGGTCGAAACTCTTGTGCTGGAAGTAGGCGTCGCCCACCGACAGGGCTTCGTCGACGATCAGGATGTCCGGGCGGCGCGCGGTGGCCACCGAAAAGGCCACGCGCATCTGCATGCCGCTCGAGTAGACCCGCACCGGCTGGTCCATGTACTCGCCGATGCCGGCGAAGTCCTCGATCTGCGGCATCAGCCCCGTGATCTCGTCCACCGTCATGCCCAGCAGCTGGCCGGCCATGTAGACGTTCTGGCGCCCCGTGAAGTCCGGGTGGAAGCCCATGCCCAGTTCCAGCAGGGCGGCCACGCGGCCTTCCATCCAGACCGCGCCGGTGGTCGGCTGGGTGGTGCCCGTGATGAGTTTCAGCAGCGTGCTCTTGCCCGCACCGTTGATGCCGATCAGGCCGACGGCTTCGCCGGGCGAGACCTGGAACGTGATGTCAGTGAGCACCCACTTGAGCTTGTGACGCGGCCCGCGCACGGGCAGCAGCCATTCCCCCAGGCGCGACCAGCGTGTCGGGTATTGTTTGTAGGCCTTGCCCAGCTTGCTGACGACGATGGTGCCCATCAGAGTTCATCCACCATTTCGCCGGAGCGCTTGCGGAACAAACGCAGGCCCAGGATGCACAGCAGCAGGGCCAGCAGGGCGGCCGGGATCAGCCCATTCCAGTCGGGCATTCTCCCTTCGACCAGGATCGCCTGGTGCGCCGCCACCACGGCCGCCATCGGGTTGTAGGCCAGCATGGGGCGTACTTCTTCGGGCAGGATCGAGGCCGGGTAGACGATCGGCGTGAGCCAGAACCAGAACTGCATGGCGATGGTCACGAACTGGCCGACATCGCGGAAGAACACGTTCAGGATACCGGTGACCATCCCCAGGCCGATGGCCAGCAGGATCTGCAGCAGCAGCACCGGGACGATGGCGAAGAACACGGCGCCCGGGAAGTTTCCGGTAGCAAACAGGTAAACGAGGAACAGGCCGAAGATCACGCCGAAATTCACCAGCGCGTTGAGCACGACAATGATCGGCAGGCAGATGCGCGGGAAACTGATTTTCTTGATCAGGTTGGCCTGCTCGAGGAACATGTTCTGCCCGCGGGCGACGATCTCGGCGAATAGCCCCCAGGTGAGGATGCCGGCGCACAGGTAGATGGAATAGGCGGCGCCGGAATCGTTGCCCGGCAGCTTGGCACGCATGACCTCGGAAAAGATCACGGTGTACACGAGGATCATGGCGAGCGGGCTCAGCACCGACCAGACGGCGCCCAGCATCGCGTTCACGTATTTCGACTGGAATTCGCGCTTGACGCTGCCCAGCACGAAACCGCGATAGGCCCACAGGCCTCGCAGCATCAGTGGCGAGATCATGGGGCGGCCCGTGCTGGCAGCGCCCCGTTCAGGTACGTCAGGGTGAAAATCATGTGGATTGGCTTGGCCGGATGAACCCAAAATTATACTTCATCCAACTCTCAATCCGTTGTTACAGGTGTAACATCTTGTCTGGAGTCAAGCTCAATTTGTCATGACTTGTCTCCGCGACGGGCGCTATCAGCTGCCCAGGTTGGTAAAGATCCCGACGGCCATCTCTGCCCAGCAGTACAGGAAGGCGAGGCCGACCACGCCGATAGCGATGAGACGGCTTCGTGCGCTGCGCAATGTGCGCAGCGCGAAGGTGATGCCCAGGCCTGCCAGGCCCAGCAGGATGCCGGCGGCCACGAAGTCGGAGCCGGTCCAGTTGACCTCGGCGGTGAACTGCATCGCGACCAGCGGAATCATCAGGATCGCGGCCGTGACGAGCGCTACCGTCAGCAGGCTCTTGCCCAGGGCGGGTTTGGCAGGCAGGTCGTTGCCGGTCATGGTGCTCATTGACTTCTCCTGGATCGAAAGGGTAATGGCAATAATGTAGCACGCCGGCAGCATGGTGAACCTGTAGATACCGTCTTGCCCGTCAAGCCCTACATCGCGTATTTTGGATCATAGGGCTTGCCGGAGTGGACGACACCAAAGCACAGATGTGCCAGTTTGCGCATGGCAGCACCAATAGC
>NZ_JCASIF010000015.1:0-95444 GCF_059686055.1 Telluria sp. ZB4P34
CGACGGTAGCCGCCATGCGTGGTTTGAGAAGCGCCGCGCACCATGTTCGGTTCTGGTTTTCATCGACGATGCCACCGGGCGCATTCTCCATTTGCACTTTTCCGAAACGGAGTGCACTGACGGCTATTTTGAGGCGCTACAGGCGTATTTGCCGCAGCACGGCAAGCCGCAGGCGTTCTATGCCGACAGGGCGTCCGTGTTCCGCTCCCCGTCTGCAAACAAACATATCCCAACGCAATTCCAGCGCGCTGCCGATGAGCTTGGCATTGAACTCATCTGTGCCAATTCACCGCAGGCAAAAGGCCGCGTCGAACGCGTCAATCGCACGTTGCAAGACCGCCTTGTCAAGCAGATGCGACTGGATGACATCAAGGATATCGACACCGCCAACAAGTGGGTCTGGCAGTTCATCAAGCGGTATAACGAGCAGTTTTCCTGCGTGGCGCGCAGCCAGCTCGACATGCACATTCCGCTGCGTCCTGCCGAAGACCTAAAGCGCATCCTGTCGATCCGGGATACCCGTAAGCTTAGCAACAAGCTGACGCTACAGCATAACCAGCAGCAGTACATCCTCCAGGATGAGCCATGGCTGCGTACCATGATCGGCCAACCGATTGCCATCCACAGCTACCGCGATGGCCAGGTCGAATTACGCGCCAATGGCGTGACCGTGCAGTATTCCACGCTGCAGCTTCTCAAGCGATCCAAGCGCACTCTCGTGGATGACAAATCCCTGCATCACTGTGTCGACGAACTAACGGCAGCGGCGCCCCGGCGCGTACGTCCGTATCGCGAAAACCAGACTCAGGCGATGGTGTCAACAGGCGTCGTCGCAGCAAAGAAAATGTCCGCTCAAAAGCGCGTTAGCTCGCGCTAACCTGGGCAACCAAGCGGACATTTCAACTTTGCCAGAAGCGGACATTTCAACTTTGCCTTTACAGGGTGGGCGGGTCCCCCGCCCACCCTACAGTTAACGGCTGCTTGCGACTTTGGTTTCTGTTGGTGCAAACATCCACAGCAGCGCCTCGCGCAGTTCCCCCGCCCAGAACGCCTCGTTGTGCTCCGCCTCCGGCACGATCTTCAGCACTGTGCCGGACGCCGGATGCCCGGTCTTCTGCACCACCTGCGCCATGCGCTTGACGTCCGACACCATTTGCGGACCTTCCTTCTCGCCCATCAGCATGAATACGCGTGCATCCTTCGGCACCGGCTTTTGCGCCACGAAATCGAATGCCGGCTGCGCCGTCCAGTAAGCCGGCGAGAACACGCCTGCCTTGCTGAAAACGTTCGGATACTGCACCAGGGCATAGTGCGAGGCCAGGCCGCCCATCGAGCTGCCCATGATGGCCGTATGTTCGCGGCCCGGCAGGGTGCGGTACTTCCCGTCGACCATCGGCTTGACGGTCTTGACGATGAAGTCCGTGTAGTCGCGGCCTTCGCCCTTGCCGAACCGCTCGTGGTCCCAGGCATTCAGCTCCGTCATGCGTTTTTCCTGGCCGTTGTCGATACCGACCACGATCATTTCCAGCTTGCCTTCCCTGGCAAGCGCGTCGAGCGTCTCGTCCACCTTCCATTCGCCGGCATAGGCCGTGGCCTCGTCGAACAGGTTTTGGCCGTCGTGCATGTAGAGCACCGGATAGCGCTTGCCGGAAGTCGCATAACCCGGCGGCAGGTAGATGCGCAGCTGGCGCTCGCGCTGCAAGCCCGGCATGACGATCGGGTTGCCCAGCAGGCTCACACCCGGCAGCGCGGTCGAGGTTTTCGGCTTCTCGGCAGGTTGGTAGGCAACGGCGGCGACAGTGCCGACGACGGCCGCCAGGAGCAGGGGAAGGGCAAAGGTGCGGAACGACGGCATGCAAGGGTCTCCTTGGTCAATTCTTCTGTTGTTTGACTACAGAGTCGCCGTTTCGGGACAGCTCTGTTGTGGCGATTCTACTATGAGAGCTCTTCGATTGACACTTAGAAATCGCCATGTTATTTTGCTACAACTATCTGTAGGTTAGGCTCATCCGGGCTGCCTGCATCACACGAGAGCCCGCCAGGTCCGGGCCATTTTGGGGACACACATGGATATGCACACCGGCGTGCTCAAGCCGCGCCTGTCGTTCTGGCAGCTCTGGAACATGAGCTTCGGCTTCTTCGGCATCCAGTTCGGCTTCGCGCTGCAGAACGTCAATACCAGCCGCATCTTCTCGACGCTCGGCGCCAACCCCGACGAGCTGGCTCTGTTCTGGCTCGCCGCGCCGGTGACCGGCCTGCTGGTGCAGCCCGTGATCGGCTACCTGAGCGACAACACCTGGCACCCGAAATGGGGCCGCCGCCGTCCCTTCTTCTTCCTCGGCGCCCTGCTGGCTGCCATCGCGCTGTTCCTGATGCCGAACTCCAGCGTCCTGTGGATGGCCGTGGCCGTGGTGTGGATGATGGATGCAGCCATCAACATGTCGATGGAACCGTTCCGGGCGTTTGTCGGCGATAAGCTGGATCCCTCGCAGCAGACTGCCGGCTATGCGATGCAGACCTTCTTCATCGGCTGCGGCGCAGTGATCGCATCGCTCCTCCCGGCCTTCTTCGAATCGATGGGCGTGTCCAACGAAGCGGCCGGCGGCACGATCCCGGACACCGTGCGCTACGCGTTCTATGCCGGTGGCGCCGTCTTCTTCCTGGCCGTGCTCTGGACCGTCGTCACCGTCGAGGAAACGCCTCCCACGGACCTGGAGAGCTTCAGGGCCGAACGCAAGCAGTCGCGTGGTATGGGCGTGGCCCTGAAGGAGATCGTCGGCGGTTTCACCAAGATGCCGAAAACCATGGTGCAGCTGGCCTTCGTGCAGTTCTTCACCTGGATCGCCTTGTTCGCGATGTGGATCTACACCGGATCGGCGATCGCCGACAACGTGTACGGCACGACCGATGCCCAGTCTTCCGGGTACCAGGCTGCCGGCAACTTCGTGGGCATCATGTTCGCGGTGTACAACGGCGTCTCGGCGCTGGCCGCCTTCATCCTGCCGGTCTTTGCCCGCGCCACCAGCCGCAAGGCTGTGCACGCCACCTGCCTGGCGATCGGCGGCCTGAGCCTGGCCAGCATCTACCTGATCACCGACCGCGACATGCTGATGCTGCCAATGATCGGCGTCGGCCTGGCCTGGGCCTCGATCCTGACCATGCCCTACGCGATCCTGGCGGGCTCGCTGCCGGCCAAGCGCATGGGCTACTTCATGGGCCTGTTCAATTTCTTCGTCACGCTTCCGCAAATCTGCAGCGGCCTGCTGCTGGGTGCCGCCATCAAACACCTCTTCGATGGGCGCACCGTGCTGACCCTGGTCCTGGGCGGCGCCAGCATGCTGCTCGCGGCCGTGCTGACCCTGTTCGTGACCGACCGTGCGGCCCACGTGAAAGACGCCGTCTGAGCTGCGCGCGCCAATGATTTCGCGCCTGTCGTATCGTAACGTTTTATCAACATTGCCAAACTGTGGCGATATTGCACGACGTTATTACGACAGGAGCGAAGCATGACCACCCAGATCGTCCCGACCACGCCGTTCGCCGGACAACGGCCCGGCACCTCGGGCCTGCGCAAGAAGGTGACCGAATTCCAGCAGGCGGGCTACCTCGAGAATTTTGTCGAAGCCATCTTCCTGACCGTCGGCCGGGGTGAAGGGCGCACCCTGGTCGTCGGCGGCGACGGCCGCTATTTCAACCGCGAAGCGATCCAGACGATCCTGCGCATGGCCGCCGCCCACGGCGTGGCGCGCTGCCTGGTGGGACGCGGCGGCATCCTGTCCACCCCGGCGGTCAGCTGCGTGATCCGCAAGCACGCGGCGTTTGGTGGCATCGTGCTCTCGGCCAGCCACAATCCGGGCGGCCCGGACGGCGACTTCGGCATCAAGTACAACATCGGGAACGGCGGCCCGGCGCCCGAGAAGATCACCGAAGCGATCTTCGCCAACACCCAGTCCCTGCACGCCTACGCCATCAGCGACGCCGGCCCGGTCGACCTCGACCAGCTGGGCCGCACCCAGCTCGACGGCATGGTGGTGGAGGTGATCGACCCGGTGGCCGACTACGGCGAGCTGATGGCGCGCCTGTTCGACTTCGACGCGATCCGCAGCCTGTTTGCCAGCGGCTTCCGCATGCGCTTCGACGCCATGCACGCGGTGTCCGGTCCCTACGCGAAAGCCATCATCGAAGGCATGCTGGGCGCCCCTGCCGGCACGGTGGTCAACGGCGACCCGCTGGAAGACTTCGGCGGCGGCCACCCGGACCCGAACCCCGTCAATGCGGCCGAGCTGATCGCCCACATGGACGGCCCGGATGCGCCCGACTTCGGCTCCGCCTCGGACGGCGACGGCGACCGCAACATGATCGTCGGCCGGCACCTGGCGGTGACGCCCTCGGACAGCCTGGCCATCATCGCCGCCAACGCCACCGTGGCGCCCGGCTACGCCAAGGGCGTCGCCGGCATCGCGCGTTCGATGCCCACCTCGCAGGCGGCCGACCGCGTCGCGCAAAGCCTCGGCATTCCCTGCTTCGAGACCCCGACCGGCTGGAAGTATTTCGGCAACCTGATGGATGCTGGCCTGGTGACCCTGTGCGGCGAAGAGAGCTACGGCACCGGCTCCGACCACGTCCGCGAAAAGGATGGCCTGTGGGCCGTGCTGTTCTGGCTGAACCTGCTGGCGGCGCGCAAGGATGCCGGCAAGCCCTCGGTGAACGAGATCGTGCGCGCGCACTGGGCGCGCTTCGGCCGCAACTATTATTCGCGCCACGACTACGAGGCGGTCGACGCCGCCGCCGCCGACGCACTGATGGCCTCCCTGCGCGCGAAATTGCCCGACCTGGCCGGCCAGGCGCTGGGCAGCTTCCGCGTGGCCGAGGCCGACGACTTCGTCTATAAAGACCCGGTCGACGGCTCCGTGGCGACGCGCCAGGGCATCCGCATCATCATGGCGGACGGCTCGCGCATCGTGTTCCGCCTGTCCGGCACCGGCACCGAGGGCGCCACCATCCGCCTCTACCTCGAACGCTTCGAGGCCGACCCGGCGCGCCACGCGCTCGACACCCAGCAGGCCTTGTCCGAACTGATCGCCCTCGCCGACAGCGTGGCGGAACTGCGCCT
This sequence comes from Telluria sp. ZB4P34, assembly GCF_059686055.1. Taxonomy (NCBI): domain Bacteria; kingdom Pseudomonadati; phylum Pseudomonadota; class Betaproteobacteria; order Burkholderiales; family Oxalobacteraceae; genus Telluria; species Telluria sp. ZB4P34. The sequence goes on from NZ_JCASIF010000015.1 coordinate 5,114, forward strand.
GCGCACCGGCCGGGAGCAGCCGACCGTGATTACTTGATTTACCCACCCACACAGGAACCCGCATGAAACTTTCCGTCCTTGCCGCCTCCCTGCTGCTCGCCTCCAGCGCTGCGGCAGCAGCACCCGCCGCCGCCCAGGCCGCCAAGCCTTTCGTCTGGGAGAACGCCACCGTCTACTTCCTGCTGACGGACCGCTTCCACAATGGCGACAAGACGAACGACCTGGCCTACGGCCGCAAGGCGGATGCAGCCAAGCTGCGGGGTTTCATGGGCGGCGACCTGGCCGGCATCACGGCCAGGATCAAGGAGGGCTACTTCAAGGAGCTGGGCGTGAACGCCATCTGGCTCACGCCCCCGGTCGAGCAGATCCACGCCCCGACCGACGAAGGCACCGGGCTGTCCTACGGCTTCCACGGCTACTGGGCCAAGGACTTCACCGCGGTGGACGCCAACCTGGGCACCGAGCAGGACTTCCGCAACTTTGTCGAGACCGCGCACGCGAACGGCATCCGGGTGGTCCTCGACGTGGTGATGAACCACACCGGCCCGGTGACGGCGCGCGATCCGGTGTGGCCCGCCGACTGGGTGCGCACCAAGCCGAAGTGCACCTACAAGGACGTGCCGACCACGGTCGACTGCACCCTGGTGGACAACCTGCCCGACATCCTCACCAACAGCAATGCCAACGTGGCGCTGCCGCCGGCGCTGGTGGCGAAGTGGAAGAAGGAAGGGCGCTACGAGCGCGAGGTGAAGGAACTGGACGCCTTCTTCAAGCGCACCGGCTATCCGCGTGCGCCGCGCTACTATCTCATCAAGTGGCATGCCGACTGGGTGCGCAAGTACGGCATCGACGCCTTCCGCGCCGACACGGTCAAGCACACCGAGCCGGGCGTATGGAAAGAGCTGAAGAAAGAAGCCAGCCTGGCCTACGAAGAATGGAAGCGCGCCAACCCGGCCAAGCGCCTCGGCGACCTGCCGTTCTTCATGACCTCGGAAGTCTATAACTATTCGATCAACCACGGCCACAGCTTCGACATGGGCGGTGGCGTCAAGGTCGACTGGCTGGCCAACGGCTTCGACAGCATGATCAACTTCAGCATGAAGTCCGATGCCGCCCAGAACTACGAGAAGCTGTTCTCGGATTACTCCAAGGCGCTGCAGGGCCCGATGAAGGGCTATTCGGTGCTGAACTACGTCAGCTCGCACGACGACGGCAGCCCCTTCGACCCGGCGCGCCAGCGCCCGTTCGAGTCGGCCAACAAGCTGATGCTGGCCCCTGGCTCGGCCCAGATCTACTACGGCGACGAGACCGCGCGGCGGCTGGACATCGAGGGCGCGGAAGGCGACGCCAAACTGCGCTCCTACATGAACTGGGACGAGCTGGCGGCCAACGCGCAGCGCGGCGCCTACCGCGTGGCCGAGGTGCGCGAGCACTGGGCCAGACTGGGGCGCTTCCGCGCCGCCCACCCCGCCGTGGGCGCGGGCGTGCACCAGATGATCGCCTCCAGCCCGTACACCTTCAAGCGCACCTGGCAGAAGGACGGCGCCAGCGACCGCGTCGTGGTGGCGCTCGACTTGCCGAACGACAAGGCCGTGCCGATTTCCGTGGCGGGCGTGTTCAACGACGGCCAGACGGTGCGCGACTGGTACACGGGCAAGACGGCGGTCGTCAGCGGCGGCAAGGTGCAGTTCGCCTCGCCGGCGCCGGTCGCGTTGATCGCGCAGGACTGATTCGTCCGGCAATCAGGCCGCCGCGGCCATACCGTGCGCGGCGTGGCTCCCTTTACAATGACGGTTCAAGATGATCGAACTGAGCGCCGGCAGCTGCGCGTTTGCGCGTCTGCCGGGCGGGAGCCCACATGAACGATAGCGGACACATGTCCTGGAAACCCGAGGACGGCCAGGCCCTGCAGGCGCTGCTGCTGCAAAAGACGCACCAGTACGGCGTGATCTTCTATGACGGCGAGCTGCGGATCACCGGCTGGAACGCCGGCGCCGAGTTCATCACCGGCTGGAGCGCCGCCGAAGTGCGGGGCCAGCCCACTGCCATGTTGTTCATCCAGGAAGACCGCGAAAAAAAGCTCCACGAGCATGAAGCGAACACGGCCGCGCTGGTCGGCGCGGGCGAGGACGAACGCTGGCACCTGCGGCGGGACGGTTCCTGGTTCTGGTCGAGCGGTATCAGCCTGCCGCTGCACCGCGATGGCGAGCGTGTCACTGGCTATGTCAAGATCTTCCGCGACGCCACCCATTTGCGCGTACGCACGCGCTACCTCGAGAACGAACTGAAGGAACACGCCGAGCGCGATGCGGAACGCGAGGTATTCCTCGGGACGATCGCGCACGAGATGCGCAATCCGCTTTCACCGCTCAAGACGGCCGTGCAGCTGATGCGCATGCAGGCAGCCAATCCAGAGCAGCTGGCCAGGCCGCTGCAGGTGATGGAGCGCCAGCTCGGCCTGCTCGAGCGCCTGGTCGAAGACCTGGTCGACATCACCCGCGTCCATGCCGGCAAGATGAATATCACCTACGAGCGCGTGGAATACCAGGCGATGCTGCACGAGGCCGTGGACAGCTGCGCCACCGCAGCGCAGTTCAAGGGCATCGCCATTCACCGCGGCTTTCCGACCGTGCCGATCGAAGTCGAAGCAGACACCCGCCGCATGCAGCAGGTGATCGTCAACCTGCTCAACAACGCGATCAAGTTCACGCCGCACGGCGGGCACGTGTGGGTCACGGCGACGGTCGACCAGACCCATTTCATCTGCTACGTCAAGGATAACGGCCAGGGCATCGAGCCCGAGCTGCTGCCGAAGATCTTCGACGTGTTTACCCAGGCCGAAAGCGGGCGCGCCGATCGCGGCGCCGGGCTCGGCATCGGCCTGGCGGTCGTCAAGGAAATCGTTTCCCTCCACCTGGGAACGGTGGAGGTGCGCAGCGAAGGCCCCGGCAAGGGCAGCGAGTTCACGATCCGCATTCCCTTGCGCCGGCCCGATGCCGAACAGGGCGAGCGCGAGCGCCTGGAACAGCCCGAAAGGCCGGGCAGGCCTTGAGCCAGGCGTGAGCCTCGCGTCATGCGTTTCCGCTAGACTGGCCGTTCCGTCAACCAGCCTGTCGATCCCCATGACCGTACTGACACCTTTACATGGCGCACTGCTGTGCGCCGCGCTGGCCGTCGCGCTCCCTGCCGGAGCACAGGCAGCACAGCCGGCTGCCGAACCGGCCTACGGCCCCGAGCTGGAAGGCTTCGACTATCCCTATCCGGTGCAGCGCTTCGCCTTCACTTCGCAGGGCGTGAAGCTGCAGATGGCCTACATGGACGTCAAGCCGGCGCAGCCGAATGGCCGCACGGTGGTGCTCATGCATGGCAAGAACTTCTGCGGCGCGACGTGGGAAGACAGCATCAGGGAACTGAGCGCGGCCGGCTACCGGGTGGTGGCGCCCGACCAGGCGGGCTTCTGCAAGTCCACCAAGCCGGCCCACTACCAGTACAGCTTCCAGCAGCTGGCCGCCAACACGCGCGCACTGCTCGATGCGATCGGCGTGAAGAAGGCCATCGTCATGGGCCATTCGACCGGCGGCATGCTGGCGGTGCGCTACGGGTTGATGTACCCACAGCAATCCGAACAGCTGGTGCTGGTCAACCCGATCGGCCTGGAAGACTGGAAGGCGCTCGGCGTCCCCTCGCTGGGCGTGGACAAGTGGTACGCGCGCGAGTTGCAGACCACGGCCGAGCGCATCCGCAATTACGAGAAATCGACCTATTACGTGAACACCTGGAAGCCGGAATACGAGCCCTGGGTGCAGATGCTGGCCGGGATGTACCGCGGACCGGGCAAGCAGATCGTGGCCTGGAATTCGGCGCTGCTCTACGACATGATCTATACCCAGCCGGTCGTGTACGAATTCCCGCTCCTGCAGATGCCGGTGCTGCTCCTGATCGGCCTGAAGGACAGCACTGCGATCGGCAAGGATGCGGCGCCGGAGGCCGTGCGGCCGACGCTCGGCAACTATCCGGTGCTGGCGCGGCAGGCCGCGCGCAGCATCCCGAAGGCGACCCTGGTGAGCTTCCCGGACATGGGCCACGCGCCGCAGATGCAGGATCCGGCCCGCTTCCACCGGGAGCTGTTGAAGGGCCTGGTGAAATAATCCGCGTTTTTTTGTCATTCGTTCAATGGTATGCTAGCGCGATCCGCTACAAGCGTCCTGCAGCCGTGAACCGCAATGACCGTTGAACCCGAAACCGACCTGAAACCTTCCCGCGCCGCATTTGCCGACGGTCCGCGCCTGCTGGCGGACATCGGCGCCACCCATGCGCGCCTCGGCCTCGAGACCGCGCCCGGCGTGCTGCGCCAGGTAGCGGTGCTGCACTGCGACGACTACGACGGCATCGTGCCGCTGCTGCACGCCTACCTGGCCCAGGCCGGTGGGGTGCGCATCAACCACGCCGCCTTTGCCCTGGCCAACCCGATCAGCGGCGACTACATCCGCATGACCAACCGCGACTGGGAGTTCTCCACCGACGAGGTGCGCCGCGCGCTCGGCCTGTCGACCCTCCTGATCGTCAACGACTTCACGGCACTGGCGATGGCGCTGCCGGGCTTCGCGCCGAAGGACCTGCTGCAGGTCGGCGGCGGCGCGCCCCAAAGCCATGCGGTGGCCGGCGTGTTGGGGCCGGGCACAGGCCTGGGCGTGTCGGGCGTGATCCCGACCATCGACGGCTTCGTGACGCTGGGCAGCGAGGGCGGCCACGTGAACTTCGCGCCGGCCGACGAGCGCGAGTTCGCGATCCTGCAATACGCCTGGAAGGAGTGGCCGCACGTCTCGAACGAGCGCCTGATCTCCGGTCCCGGCATCGAGCTGATGTACCGCGCGCTGGCCAAACGCAATGGCGTGGCGGCCCTGCCGCGCAGCACCGCCGACATCGTCAGCGGCGCGCTGGACGATGGCGATGCGCTATGCCTCGAAACGCTCGAGGTCTTCGCCGGCATGCTGGGCGGCGCGGCCGCCAACCTGGCGGTGACGCTGGGCGCCTTTGGCGGCATCTTCATCGGCGGCGGCATCGTGCCGCGCATCGCCGAGTGGTTCGCGACGTCCCCCTTCCGCGCCCGCTTCGAGGCGAAAGGGCGCTTTACCGACTATATCGCGCAGATCCCGACCTACGTCATCATGACGCCCAACCCGGCGCTGTACGGCGTGTCGCGCATCCTGTCCGAGCACCTGCGCGGCCGCAGCGGCGCCAATACCCTGATGGACCGCGTGCAGCAGCTGCGCCATGAACTCTCGCCGGCCGAGCAGCGCGTCGCCGCCCTGGTGCTGGAGCACCCGCGCAAGCTGCTGTCCGAACCGATCGCCGAGATCGCGCGCCTGGCGGACGTGAGTCAGCCCACCGTGATCCGCTTCTGCCGCTCGCTCGGCTTCCAGGGCCTGGCCGAATTCAAGCTCAAGTTCGCCGGCAGCCTGACCGGCACCATTCCCGTGCGCCACAGCCAGGTGCGCATGAGCGACAGCACCCACGACCTGTCGGCCAAGGTGATCGACAACACGGTGTCGGCGATCCTGAAGTTCCGCGACCAGCTGGACGTGCATGCGATCGACCGCGCCATCGAACTGCTGCGCCGTGCCCGCCGCGTCGAGTTCTACGCGATGGGCAATGCGCGCGCGGTGGCGCTGGACGGCCAGCACAAGTTCTTCCGCTTCCGCATCCCGGCCGCGCTGTACGGCGACTCGCACCTGTTCACCCTGGCCGCCGGCCTGCTGGGACCGGGCGACGTGGTGATCGCCATTTCCACCGCCGGCCAGCTGCCGGAACTGCTCGAGGCCGTGGACACCGCGCGCGCCACCGGCGCCGACGTGATCGCCATCACCAGCAGCAAGTCGCTGCTGGCCAGGAAAGCCACGGTCTGCCTGGCGGTCGACCACAGCGAGGACAGCACGACCTTCCTGTCGATGATTTCGCGCATCCTGCAACTGCTCCTGATCGACATCATGTCGGTCGGGATCTCGCTCGGCGCGCAGGCGGAATCGGCAGGCGAGGGCGATGCGGAGCGCAGGCTGCTGATCTCGCACCTGGATATATAAGCGCCCGGCAGGGTGCAGCGACCTATTTGAGGCGCATGAACAGGACCTTGTTCGCGTCGAAATAATAGGTATCGCCTTTCGGCTTCACCAGGGCATACACATCGCCCTGGACATGTTCCAGATGCCCGCTGCGCGATTCATCCGCAATGAAGTGGACCTGCCATTCCGAATCGGGGCTGGCGCCCTGGTGTTGCCTTGCGTACTCCAGCGCAGCACTGACGACCTTGCTCATCGTTTCCTCCATGGTGTGACGCGGACGCGCTCGGATCGGCGTCGCGGCGTTCGTTCATCAATAATTTTAATCCCAGGCAACTGGATTGTCGCGCGATAACTGGTCCTTCTCCCGGATGACGCCGCCTGATAGCACCCGGCCGATCACCGCAGCATGGATGCTGTGCGCCTTCATGTACTCGACCGCCCCGCGCGTTCCGACAGCAGCCTGGAGCAGGATCGCCTGGCGTACGAACTGTTCCAGTTCAATCGGCCTGGCGCAGGGGGAGGTGGAGGTAGAAGCGCACGTCATGCGGCGCTCGCGATGCTTGGTGTCCATAAGACCTCTGCAGATGTAGAGTAGGGATATTGACCAGATTCCTGGACAGCTGCCTTCTATCGCAGCGCGATGAACAGCCGTGGAAACCGCGAGAAACGACGAGGGGTGAGCTGCTGTCCTGCCGATAAAAAAGTCCGCCACATGATCGTGGCGGACAACACGTCGGTGTACGTGAGGAGACCATGCCACGATAACGCAGCTTCATGTCAGGGCAATGACATCGCGCCGCGAATAGCCGCGAGCGCGAGCGCGGTGTCGTCGGAAAACAGTCCGTCGATACCGGTCTCCAGATAACGGCGCATCTCGGCAATCGAGCCCGCTTCGTTGCGCGCATCAGGGCCATCGCCGTTGCGAAAATCCGCCGCCAGGAAGGCATTTTCCGGGCGAAAGGTCCACGCGACAACCTGCAAGCCCGCGTCATGGGCGTCCCTGACCAGGGTGCTCGGCGCGCCGAGGCGATCATCTTTTCCGAGCGGAATCACCGCCCGGTGGATCGGTGCAAGGATGTCGGCATACGCCGCCACCTTCGTCAGCCCGCGGCGCGAGACCATCTCGCCATAGGTCAGCGCGCCGCCGGCGAGCGCCACATCGGCAGGACGCATCATGTCGGCGCGGCCACCCGCAATGACCAGTTGAGCGAGTCGAACATGGGTGGAGCGGCCCAGTGCTTCGCGCAGCTTTTTCAGATTGGCGGTTTCGAAGGATTGCACGGTCAGCGGAGCTTGCCGCGTATAGGCGTGCGCGTTCAGGGTCGCGACCAACCGGTCTTCCAGGGCCAGGCCCGCGGCGGCGGACCAGCTCGAATGCTTCAGCTCGGGAACCAGGCCGATCACGCGCCCGCGCGCCGCCGCCTCGGCAGCCACGAACTCGATGATCTCCTCGAAGCTCGGCACCTGGAACTGGCCATCGTAACGGGTGCCGCGCATCGCCGGCAGGCGCTCCCTGGCGCGCAAGGTTTTCAGTTCCGCCAGCGTGAAGTCACAGGCGAACCAGCCCTCGTGGCTCGCGCCGTCGATCTGCCTGCGCGTCTTGCGACCGGCGAACTCGGCGCGCCAGGCCACGTCGGTGGTGTCCGTGATGGCGTATTCATGACGCGCGACCAGGACGCCGTCCCGCGTGCACACCAGGTCGGGCTCGATGAAATCGGCGCCGTCCTGGATCGCCCTGGCATACGCCGCCAGCGTATGCTCGGGAAACAGGGCACTGGCGCCACGGTGGGCATACACGCGCGGCGGCGCGGCCGCGTCGCGCCTGGGGACGGGCGGCCGGGCGGCTGCGAAGGCGGGCAGGGCCGTCAGGGCCAGGCCGCGGCCCAGGCGCTGGAACAGGCGGCGGCGGCTGGCGCTTGCCGGAAGGATAATTGGCATCAGATGTCTGCCTCCGGGGTCAGGAAGCCTTTGTACGGGGGAATCAGGTAAATATCGCTGCCGCTGCCGCTGCGGGCCCGCGTTCGGCTGCAGCACGGTCTTGCGGTCGGCCAGCCTGGTCACCTTGACGATACAGGGCCTTGCCAGCATTGCCCGATTTTAGCGGAATCATTCGGCAGGAAGCGTGGTTGAGGTATGTGGAGCGTAAGCCCGGTAAATGACGAAGACGTGACATGGGTGGCCAATCGATGACCCGGGCGTGTCCGTAACGCACGATCGACAGACGCCGCCGAATTGCCCATCCCTAAGGAACGCGCAGCACAAGACAGTTCGGCTACCCTTCCAGGGCATGCACGATTCCGAGGGGAGAACGATATGTATCATGTCCGTTGCGGCACCGGGAAACCGCTGCTCCTGATACACGGCCTCGGCGGCCACTGGCAGAGCTGGGAGCCCATACTGGACCAGCTCGCCGCGACCCGCGAAGTGATCGCCCTGGACTTGCCCGGCTTCGGCCGGACACCGCGCCTGCGCGGCGAAACCTCGATCCGCAGCCTGGCCGATGCGGTCACCCGCTTTGTCCATGCCAACGGTCTGGCCGGTATCGACGCCGTGGGCAGTTCAATGGGCGCGCGCCTGGTATTGGAGCTGGCGCGTCGCGGCGGCGTCGTCGGCGGGGTGGTGTCGCTCAACCCGGGCGGTTTCTGGCAAGGATGGGAACGCCACGCTTTCTTCAGCTCGATCTACCTGTCGATCCGTTTACTGCGCCTGCTGCGCCCGGTGCTTCCTTCGCTGTGCAACACAGCCATGGGACGTGCGCTGCTGCTGGCCCAGTTCAGCGCCCGGCCGACCAGGCTCGACCCGGGCATCGTGAGCAGGGAGCTGTGCAGCTACGTGGCGGCGCCTGCCTTCGACGAACTGTTGGCTGAACTTGCCTACGGCGAAGAACAGCGGGGCGCCCCGCGCCACAGCATTGCACATCCGCTCGTGATCGGCTGGGGACGCCGCGACCGGGTCTGTTATCCGCGCCAGGCGCAGCGCGCGCTGGCTGCCTTTCCGGATGCACAGCTTCACTGGTTCGACCGCTGCGGCCATTTTCCACACTGGGATGCACCCGACGAGACGGTGCACCTGATCCGGCACGCCTTGTCCGGCCGGCGGGCGTCGCCGGTGCTGGACGGCGGTGCAGCCCTGATTCGTCCGTTCGCACAGCCGCGGAGGGTCGTCAGCGCCTAGCTTGCGCACGAATATGCGGTCTCGTACTGCGGCATCCTTCCAGGCGCGGGACCCTGATGTATGGCGTCCAGTCCTTGGCTACATATGGGTTGATTCAAATCAATACGGTGCTAGAATGGACCCACCCTGGATTTTGGAACCGTTTCCATGCATGAGTATTCCCCGCGCCGGCGCCAGCTGCTCGGCGGCGCACTGGCCCTGCCGCTGGCCGGCGTGGGCGGCAGCGCGGGCGCTGCCACCGGACGCGCCGCTGCTGGTCCGCTGCGGGTGGGCGGCCTTCCCGTCACCTGCAACCTGACCCTGCCGATCGCCTGCAAGGCCCGGGCCGCGGCCGACGGCAAGCCGGATGCGCCGTTCACCGCCTTCGAATACAACAAGTTCTCGGGCTGGCCGGAGATCAAGGAATCCCTGATGACCGGCCGCATCCAGGCAGCCTACATGCTGGCGCCGCTGGTCATGGACCTGACCGACTGGCGCATTCCGCTGAAGATCGTCTCGCTCGGCCACCGCTCGGGCGCCGTCATCATGGTGCGCACCGATTCGCCCTACCGCAAGTTTTCCGACATGCGCGGCAAGAGCATCGCCATTCCCAGCCGCTTCGCCGTGGACTACCTGTTCCTGCGCAAGATGCTGGCGCGCGAGGGCATGTCGGCCAAGGACATCGAGATCATCGAGATGGCGCCGCCCGACATGCCGGCCGCACTGTACGCCAAGGCCGTGGACGGCTACTGCACCGGCGAGCCCTTCGGGGCCGCGGCCCAGCGCGCCGGCTATGCGCGCCCGCTGTCGATGACACGCGACGAGTGGCGCAACTACATCTGCTGCGTGCTGACGGTGCGCCAGGAACTCATCGATACCAACCGCCCGCTGGTACAGGATCTGGTGAACTACGTGCAGGCGGCCGGCACCTGGCTGGATGCGGCGCCCGCCAACCGCGACAAGGCGGCGGTCATCGCGGCGAAGCGCCAGTTCTTCAACCAGGACCCCAACATCATCCGCTTCGTCATGAACAATCCCCATGATCGCGTCACCTATGGCGACCTGCGCATGCTGCGCGCCGAGTTCGACGAGCTGATGCAGCTGTCGGTGCAGGCCGGCACCCTGAAGCGCCCGGTACGCTACGAACAGTACGTGGACGAGAGCTTCGTGAAGAACATCCGGCCCGTGAAGGTGGCCTTGTGAAGACCATCCTGCTCGCCGCACTGCTTCTCGCCGCCCCCGTCCAGGCAGCGCCCGCCCTGAAATCCGGCAGCTTCTCGCCTCCGCGCCCCGCGCCCGAGATCGCCCAGCAGGCTGCCGACGGCAGCGAATTCCGCCTGTCTTCCCTGCGCGGCAAGGTGGTGGTGCTGGAATTCGGCTTCACCCATTGCCCGGCCGTGTGCCCGGCCTCGCTGGCCATGCTGGCGCAGGCGCGCCAGAAGCTGGGGCCGAACGCCGACCGGCTGCAGGTGGTGTTCGTCTCGGTCGACCCGGAACGCGACACGCCGGCGCGCCTCAAAAGCTACCTGGCCCAGTTCGACAAGGGTTTCATCGGCCTGACCGGCACCCCGGAGCAGATGGCGGTGATCCGCAAGGATTACGGCATCAGCGCCGCGCGCATGCCGGCCCCGGGCGGCCAGGCCGGGTACCAGATGGGACACTCGTCCTACCTGTACTTCATCGACAAGAAGGGCATGCTGCGGGCCCTGGCGCCCTTCGGCCGCCCGGCGGACGAGATCGTGCACGACGTGAACGTGCTGGCGGCGGAGTAGATGAAGAAACGGGCCGGCTTCGGCATGATCCTGGCGCTGCTGGCGGCGCTGGCGGCGCTGGCGGCGCTGCTGGCCTGGACGGCTTTCGCGCCCTTGCCGGTTCCGCAGGGAGGGCAGCGCGAGGAGCTGTTCGAGATCCCGAAAGGCACCTGGGAGCGCCGCATGAAGGGCGACAGGACCAGCATCCTCCCGGAGCAGATCACCCTGACCCTGGGCCTGCGCGACGTACTCCTGCTGCGCAACAGCGACACGGTGCCGCAGATGTTCGGCCCTGTGCTCATCATGCCGGGCCAGGACTTCCGCCTGCCGTTCGGGCAAGCCGGCGAGCATCCCTTCGACTGTACCGCCCACGCCAGCGGCAAGATGACGGTGCTGGTCGAGGAAGCCCCCGGCGCCGGCCTGCCGCGCCTGCGCTGGCGCCTGCACTCCTTTTTCAACAGAACCACGTAACAGCGCACAAGTCATGGAAAGACTGCACAAAATATGGCCCCCGCTGCTGGTGCTCGCAGCCATCGTCACGGTCTGGTGGGCGGCGATCGTGTACAGCGGCAGCCTGATCTTCCCATCGCCGCAACAGGTGGCGCATGGCGCGCTCGAACTGGCCCGCGACGGCACGCTCTGGCAGCATATCGTTGCCTCGCTGGTAAGGGTGGCAACCGGTTTCCTGCTGGCGCTCATGGTGGCGCTGCCGCTCGGGCTGTGGATGGGACGGGTGGACGGCGCCTACCGCACGCTCAACCCGATTTTCCAGATCATGCGCCCGATCTCGCCGATCGCCTGGATCCCGATCGCGATCCTGTGGTTCGGGGTGGGCGACGTCGCCCCGGTGTTCCTGATCTTCCTGGCCGCCGTGTTTCCGCTGATCGTGCAAACCTCGGCGGGCGTCCACGCGATCGACGGCCGCTACCTGCGCGCCGCCGAGAATTTCGGCGTGCCGCGGGCCAAGCTGTTCCGCCAGGTGATCGTGCCGGCGGTGCTGCCCGAAGTCCTGACCGGCATGCGCATCGCCCTCGGCGTGGCCTGGCTGGTGGTGGTGGCTGCCGAGATGATCGTGCGCAGCTCGGGCCTGGGTTTCCTGATCATGGACGCGCGCAATGCCGGCAACCGCTACGACCTGGTGGTGGCGGCCATGATCATCATCGGTGTCATCGGCCTGGGGCTGGACGCGCTGATGCGCCGCCTCGAAGGCCTCAAAGGGGTAAGGTGGCGCTATGGACGCTAGAGTGGACACGAAAATCGCGATCCGCGCCCTGCGCAAGGGCTTCAAGTCGCTGCAGGTGGTGGGCGGCATCGACCTGGCGGTCGCGCCGGGCGAATTCGTCGCCATCGTCGGTCCGTCCGGCTGTGGCAAGTCGACCCTCATGAAGCTGCTGTCCGGCTTTGAGCGTCCCGACGGCGGAGAAGTGACGATCGACGGCATGCGGGTGACGGGACCGTCGCCGAACGCCATCGTCATCTCGCAGCAGGGCTCCGTGTTCCCGTGGCTGACCGTGCGCGAGAACCTGATGTTCGGGCTGTCGGGCAGGGACGATGCGGCCAAGGTGGCGACCGCCGACCACTACGCCGAGGTCGTGGGCCTGAAGGGTTTCGAGAAGGCCTATCCGCACGAGCTCTCGGGCGGCATGCTCAAGCGCGTCGAGATCGCGCGGGCGCTGGCGGTGAAACCGGACATCCTGCTCATGGACGAACCGTTTTCGGCGCTCGACGCACTCACGGCCCTCAAGATGCGCAACGAACTGCTGCGCGTGCTGCGCGAGGAACGCCACACCGTCATCCTGATCACGCACGACGTGGAAGAGGCGATCTACCTGGCCGACCGGGTGGTGGTGCTGTCGCCGCGCCCGACCACGATCCGGTCGGTGTTCCCGATCGCCCAGCCGCACCCGCGCAGGGTGTCGGAGCCGGCGCTGCAGCAACTCAAGGAAGACATCCTGGTGCAACTCGGCCTCGAGATTGCCTGAGGCCATCCATCGGCGCCGGCTGCGTAGCTGTGCGTCGCCTGCCGGGGGCTTCTGCTATGGTTTGTTCCACATTACTGCAGAGGAGCCGGCATGGAACGATATCTGCTCGTGTACCGGGGCGCGACCATCGGCGAGGCGGAAGGCCCGCAGCACGACCCCGGTCTTTGGATGAACTGGTTCAACACGCTCGGAACTGCGCTCGTCGACCGCGGCGCCTTGGCCCACAACAGCGTCGACATACCCAGCCGCCTGCTCGGGCCGAAACTGAGCAGCGCCTCGCTGTCCGGCTATTCGGTCATCAGCGCGAGCGACTTCAACGAGGCCGTGCGGCTGGCCGAAACCTGCCCGATCTTCGACGAAAAAGGTTCCGTCGAGATCGCACGCCTGATGGAGCCGCTCGGCTGACGGCGCCGGGTTTTACTGCGCGACGAACACCACCGCAGTACGCGCCGGCACGGTGAAGCTGCCGCTCGCGCTGTCGAAACGCGCCTGGGCGGCCCGTTCGTCGGCGGCGCCGGCGGCCGTGTGGACCGGGTGCAGCTTCAGGCGCTTGCCGCGCAGCTGCGCGTCGCTCACCCGTTTTTCCACCTTGTCCACGTTCACCAAATAGCCCAGGCCGGCATAGCCCGCGCCCGGATAGCCCTTGCCGTCGATCCAGGCGGCCAGCACGGTCGGATCCTGGTCCGGCCCGGTATTGAAGAAGCGCAGGCGCTGCACGATGTCTTCGGTCGAGCGCATGCGCAGCAAGGTCGAGCTGGCGCGGATGGTCAGCAGGTCGCGGAAGGCGTCGCGCGCGAAGGCGATGTCGGCCGGCTGCGGCCTGATGCCCGCGGCCTGGGCCAGGAAGGGCTTGAGCAGCGGCCAGTCCTTGCCGTTGTCATCCTGCTGCGGCAGGCCCGTGCCGAAGTAATTGTCCTGGTAGGTCCAGTCGATGCGGTTGAACCAGTCGCCCGAATTGAAGCTGTTCTTGTCCAGCGACTTCGAGCGCAGGGTGTCGATGCCGGCGTGGTAGTAGGCCACGCCCTGGCTGAAGGCGTTGATCGCCATGCCCAGCACCTGCACGCGGGCGCGGTCGCGGCTGCTGGTAGTCAGCGGCAGCTTGAGCACGTTGATGTCGAACAGGGTCTGGTTGTCGTGGTTCTCGACGTAGTTCACGACCTCGCCCGGCTGGCTGGCGTAACCGGCCGGCTGGTTGCCATAGGCAATCTCTTCCAGCTTGCGCGTCTGGCCGTCGAAGGTCTGCAAGCGGTAGGGGCGCAGCGAGCCGGCCAGGCCGACGCGGATCATGTCGGCCGCCTTCATCAGGTCCTCGGCCTTGTGGCCGCTGCCCAGCGCATTTGGATCGTAGAGCAGGCCATTGATATAGCCCTGGCGGCGGATCATCGCCTCGCCCGAATCGCCCGCCGAGCCGCCGCGCACGGCGTCGCGCGCGCGGTCGCTGAAGGTGCCGATGCCCGAGCCGTTCAGCGACAGCTGCGAAGCCTGCACGAAGCGGGCGCCGTCCGCCACCTCGCCGAAGTTCCAGCCTTCGCCGATCAGCTGCACGTGGCGGCCGGCGGCCTTGTTCACGCGCTTTTGCAAAACTTCCATCGCCGTGCGCGGCTGGTGGCCCATCAGGTCGAAGCGGAAGGAATCGATCTTGTAATGGCGCGTCCACAGCTCCGCCGAGTCGATCATCAGCTTGGCCATCATGGTGTTTTCGGTGGCCGTGTTGTCGCAGCAGGTGGAGCGCTCGATGACGCCGGATGCATTGAGACGGTGGTAGTAGCCCGGCACCACGCGGTCCAGCACCGACTTCTCGTTCTGGCCGGCGATGAAGGTGTGGTTGTAGACCACATCGGTGCCGACGCGCAGGCCGGCGCGGTGCAGGTCCATCACCATCTGGCGGAACTCGAGGATGCGGCGCGCGCCGTCCGACGGGTCGCTCGCGTAGCTGCCTTCCAGTGCATTGTAGTGGTAAGGGTCGTAGCCCCAGTTGAAACAGTCGGTGTCGGCCGTCTTGCGGATGAGGGCCTGCTGGCTGTCGCCGTCCGGGCTGCCTGCCGGCTGCGGCACGGCGCAGTCCTTCTCGGGCACGCTGCCCAGGTCGTACACCGGCAGCAGGTGGATGTCGGTCAGGCCGGCCTTCGCCAGCGCCTTCAGGTGGCGCATGCCGTTCGAATTGGCCTCGCCGAAGGCCGTGTACTTGCCGCGCTTCTCCAGCGGCACGCTCGGGTCATTGATCGAGAAGTCGCGCACGTGCAGCTCGTAGATGACCATGTCGGTCTGTGCCTTGACGGTGTCCGGCGCACGGGTGGCGTCCCAGCCCTTCGGCTTGAGCTTCGCCGCACCCAGGTCCGCGATGTAGCTGCGCTTCGAATCGGTCGTCAGGCTGACGGAATAGGGATCGGTGACGAGGTTGCGCACCAGGCCCACGCCGTCCACCGCGACGTCCACGGCGTAGCGGTAATAGCTGCCCGACAGGTCGCGCGGCACGGCGGCTTCCCAGGCGCCGGTGCGCGTATCGAAGCGCATGTCGTGCACGGCGCTGGCCTTGCCGGTGGCGCTGTCGTAGGTGCAGACGGCGGCCGTGCGCGCGGTCGGCGCCCACAGGCGGAAGCTAGTCCCGCCTCGCTTCGGCGTGGCGCCGAGATCCGGAATTTGTTCCGCCGCAGCGTACAAGTCGTCCAGCGCCCCGGCGACCTGGATGCGGGTGGCGGCGCGCACCGCGCCGTCCCGTCCTTCCTGCACCAGCACCAGCTGGCCGCGGTGCAGCGCCTGCATGCGGGGCAAGTCTGCCGCGCGCACCGACAGCACCGGGCCGGCGCCGACCCACTTGAAGCGCGCCGGAAGCCTGGCGCCGGACGCCTCGAGCACGAGGCTGCCGTCGGCGCCTTCGACCTTCGCCCCCGGCCTGGCGACGATCGAGGCCTTGCTGGAGTGGTAGAGGCGGAAGCTGCTTCCTGAATCGGCGCCGGGCCAGCTCAAGAGGCGGCGGTCGAGCCAGACGGCGCGCGCGTCGAGGGTGGCGCTGGAGGCGTGCAGGACCTGCTGGAAGCCGGGGTCGTTGCAGGTGTCGAGAGGAACCGCAGCGTGGGCGGAGGTGGCGAGGGCTGCTGCCGCCAACGCGGCATAAGGGAGTCGTGTCATGTAGGGTGGGCAGGCTTCCTGCCCACGCGGTCAGGCGTCGGCGCTCCTGCTGATCAAGTGGATGAACTGCGGGTGGTTGAACGCGCGGACGGCAAAGCCGTCCACCCTACGACCGTACCGCAACGGCCTGTTACGCGCGGTAGTGGTCGACCATCTTGTAGCGCCTGGCGTACAGGCCGAAGGCCAGCGCGGCCAGCATCGCGAAGCCGGCGAAGAAATACATCTGGAAGGCGATGACGCCCACGCCCGAGTTCTCGATGTGCGCGATCACGGCCTCGTTCTTCACGCCCTGGTTCACGATCAGCACCCACAGGTTGCCGACCGTGACCGCCAGGTACCAGAGCGCCATGATCACGCCCTTCATCGAGCCTGGGGCCTGGCTGTAGGCGAATTCGAGGCCGGTCGCCGAGACCAGCACCTCGCCCAGGGTCAGCAGCGCATAGGGCAGGATCTGCCAGGCGATCGACACCGCGTCGCCGCCGTCGAGCTGCACCTGCAGGTGGCCCACCACGATCCAGGCCAGCGCCGAGAAGGCAATGCCGGCGGTCATGCGGCGCAGGGCGGTCGGCACCAGGCCCATTCTATTCAGGAGCGGAAAGAGCACCAGGTTGTTGAACGGGATCAGCAGCATCACCAGCAGCGGATTGAGCGCCTGCATCTGCGCCGGAAGGACCTCGAAGGTCCAGCCCAGCAGGTCGACTTCGGTGGTCATGGTGTTGGCCTGCACGATCCAGGTCGATGCCTTCTGGTCGAACAGCGACCAGAACGGCGTCACCAGGCCGAACACGATCAGGAGGCGCAGCACGGCGCGTACGCCGTCCACGGCCATGTCGGGGTGCACGCCGCGCGCGCGGTCCAGCTGCATCGAGGCGCCGATGCCGACGCCGGCCATCAGCAGCACCAGGCCGGTACAGATGGCAATGAGGGGACCCCAGCCCGGGACCATGGCCATCGACGCCAGGGCGCCGAGCGCACCCGCGCCGGCCACGAACAGGCCGGGACGGCCCGCGCCCGGCTGTTTCGCGAACAGGGCGGTGCGCACCACGCGCAGGAAGGAGTGCGGATCGGCGGGTGCGGGAGGGACGTGAACGTACTTCTTCTTGCCGCTCCACAGGATGATGGTGGCGATGAACATCAGGATGCCCGGCACGCCGAAGGCGACCGACGGACCATAGTCGCGCAACAGGATCGGCATGGAAATCGAAGCGAAGAAGGAGCCGAAGTTGATGATCCAGTAGAAGGCGTCGAACACCACCTTCGCCTTGCTCTTGTTGGTCTTGTCGAACTGGTCGCCGACAAAGGAAGCCACCAGCGGCTTGATGCCGCCCGAGCCGAAGGCGATCAGGAACAGGCCGAAGTAGAAGCCGTGGACGCTGTCCTCGAAAATGGCCAGGCAGGCGTGGCCGGCGCAGTAGATCAGGCTGAACCAGAAGATGGTGTTGTATTTGCCGAAGTAGCGGTCGGCCAGCCAGCCGCCCAGCAGCGGGAAGAAGTACACGCCCATCATGAAGGCGTGGAACACATGCTTGGCTTCGCTGGCGCGCTGGTCCTGGGCCACGAACACCAGCAGGGTCGAAATCAGGAAGGGCGTGAGGATGTTGCGCATCCCGTAGAAGCTGAAACGCTCGCAGCCCTCGTTGGCGATGATGTAGGGGATCTGGCGCGGCATGCGCCCGCTGCTCGTTGGTTCGCTGTTTGCTTCGGTAGATGGAGAAGTCATGGCTTCCTCGAAAAATCGCAACAGACGCGATCCTATGACGAGGCCGAGTTACTTTGCAATAAAAATATCACTGCGAAACAAACCTGATACATGTCCAGCGTAGTTTAGCTACTTATCGTTCTGGATCGCAAAATGGCTATATGAGCTAAGTCGCTGAAATATAAGGAGTAAGTGGCTTAAACAGGTAAAATTAGCCAATTGTAAAGTTTCAAATCCTGCTGTATATTGCCTAGAATTCTGATCATTTCCACGGACCAGCCATGACCCAGACTTCCCGGACCGACAAAGCCGACTGGTGGAAAGAAGCCATCATCTACCAGGTCTACCCGCGCAGCTACCTCGACACGAACGGCGACGGCATAGGCGACCTGCCCGGCATTACCGCAAAGCTCGACTACATCGCGAGCCTGGGCGTGGACATCGTCTGGCTGTCTCCCTTCTTCACCTCGCCGATGAAGGACTTCGGTTACGACATCGCCGACTATTGCGACGTCGACCCGATGTTCGGCACCCTGGCCGACTTCGACGAACTGGTCGCCAAGGCGCACAGCCTGGGCCTGAAGATCATGATCGACCAGGTGATGTCGCACACCGCCGACACCCATCCCTGGTTCGTCGAAAGCCGCAGGAGCCGCGACAATCCGAAGTCGGACTGGTATGTGTGGGCCGACCCGCTGCCGGACGGCTGCCCGCCGAACAACTGGCTGTCGGTCTTCGGCGGCTCGGCCTGGCAGTGGGATACCCGCCGCAAGCAGTACTACATGCACAACTTCCTGGTCAGCCAGCCGCAGCTGAACTTTCATAACCCGGAAGTGCAGCAGGCCCACCTGGACGCGCAGCGCTTCTGGCTCGCGCGCGGCGTGGACGGCGTGCGCATGGACGCCTGCGTGTTCCACTTCCACGACCGCGAGCTGCGCAGCAACCCGCCGGCGCTGGTGCGCGACACCTCGACCGTGACGGACGTGAACCCCTACGGCATGCAGGCCCACATCCATGACAAGACCCAGCCGGAGAACGTCGCCTTCCTGCAGCGCGTGCGCGCCCAGCTGAACGAGTTCGGCGCCGTCTCGATCGGCGAAGTCAGCTCGGACGACGCGCTGGCGCAGATGGCCGAGTACACCGAAGGCGGCGACAAGCTGCACATGGCCTACAGCTTCAACCTGCTGACGCCCGTATTCACGGCAGGCCACGTCCGCAGGCAGGTCGAGGAATTCAAGGAACGCGTCAGGGACGGTTGGGCTTCCTGGTCGGTGGGCAACCACGACGCCATCCGCGTCATGACCCGTTGGGGCGGCGCTCATGCAACGCCCGCATTGGCGAAGCTGGTGCTGGCGATGCAGCTCTCGCTCAGGGGCACGCCCTGCCTGTACCAGGGCGATGAACTGGCGCTGACCGAGGCGGACGTACCCTTCGAACTGCTGCAGGACCCGTACGGCATCACCTTCTGGCCCGAATTCAAGGGCCGCGACGGCTGCCGCACGCCGATGCCCTGGACTGCCGAGGCGCCGCACGCCGGCTTCACCACGGGCAAGCCCTGGCTGCCGGTGGCCGGGCCGCACCTGGCCGCGAACGCCGACGCGCAGGACAAGGATCCCGCCTCGATGCTGAACTTCCAGCGCCGCTTCATCGCCTGGCGCAAGACCATGCCGGAGCTGACCCGCGGCGAGATCGCCTTCTTCGATGCGCCCGAGCCGGTGCTGGCCCTGCGCCGCTGGGTGGACGACGACGCCGGCGCGGATGCCGTGCTGGCCGCCTTCAACCTCTCCGGCCGCGAAGTGAGCTTCGACTGGCCGGACAGCAGCGGCGCGCGTACGCTCGACGCCCATGGCCTGCCGGGACAGGCCGCGGGTGGCCGCGTGACCCTGCCGCCCTACGGCGCCTGGTTCGGCAGCCTGGCCGCGGGCGGCGCCGCATAATGGGCAAGCAGGGGGAGGCGGCCGATAGGCAAGCGCGCCCGGCGCGGCAGCACGCGCCTACCGCGTTTGCCGACGGCCCGCGCCTGCTGGCGGACATCGGCGCCACCCATGCACGCCTGGCGCTGCTGACCGCGCCCGGCGTGTTCAGCGCCGTGCGCGTGCTCAAGTGCGAAGACTTCGAAGGCATCGTCCCGCTGCTGCGCCACTACCTGGCGGATCATGCCGGCCAGGACCACGCTAACCTGCGCCTGCACCATGCGGCGCTGGCCGTGGCCAACCCGATCAGCGGCGACTTCGTCCGCATGACCAACCGCGACTGGCAGTTCTCGACCGACGTGGTGCGGCGCGAGCTGGGCCTGTCCACGCTCCTGATCGTCAACGACTTTACCGCGCTGGCGATGGCCATCCCCGGATTCAGCCAGGACGACCTGATGCAGGTGGGGCAGGGCGCGCCGGCGCCGAACGCCGTGATCGGCGTGCTTGGACCGGGCACCGGCCTGGGCGTGTCGGGCGTGATCCCGACCGCCGACGGCTTCGTGACCCTCGGCAGCGAGGGCGGCCACGTGAACTTCGCCCCAGCCGACGAGCGCGAGTTCGCCATCCTGCAGTACGCCTGGAAGGAATGGCAGCACGTCTCCAACGAACGCCTGGTCTCGGGGCCGGGCATGGAGATCATCTACCGGGCGCTCGCCTTGCGCAATGGCGCAAGCGGCGAGGAAGCGCCGCCCCGCAAGGCGGCCGCCATCATCGCCAGCGCGCTGGACGACGGCGACGCCCTGTGCCTGGAAACCCTGGAATGCTTCTGCGGCATGCTGGGCGGCGCCGCCGCCAACCTGGCGGTGACGCTGGGCGCTTTCGGGGGCGTCTTCATCGGCGGCGGCATCGTGCCGCGCATGGGCGAGTGGTTCGCCGCCTCGCCTTTCCGCGCGCGTTTCGAAGCCAAGGGGCGCTTCTCGCGCTACCTGGCCGACATCCCGACCTACGTCATCACCACCCCCAACCCGGCCCTGCACGGCGTGGCGACCATCCTGGCCGAGCACCTGCGCGGTCGCAGCGGCGCCAATACGCTGATGGAACGCATCACCCAGCTGCGCCATACCCTGAGCCCGGCCGAACAGCGCGTGGCCAGCCTGGTGCTGGAGCAGCCGCGCCTGGTGCTCAACGAGCCGATCGCCGAGATCGCGCGCTTGGCCGACGTGAGCCAGCCGACCGTGATCCGCTTCTGCCGCTCGCTCGGCTTCCAGGGCCTGGCCGAGTTCAAGCTCAAGTTCGCGAGCAGCCTGACCGGCTCGATCCCGGTGCGGCACAGCCAGGTGCGCACCAGCGACAGCACCCATGACCTGTCGGCCAAGGTGATCGACAACACGGTGTCGGCGATCCTGCAGTTCCGCGACCAGCTCGACGTGCGCGCGCTCGACCGCGCCATCGAACTGGTGAGCCGGGCGCGCCGCGTCGAATTCTTCGCCATGGGGAATTCGCGCGCGGTGGCGCTGGACGGGCAGCACAAGTTCTTCCGCTTCCGCATCCCGACCTCGCTGTATGGCGACTCGCACCTGTTCAAGCTGGCGGCCGGACTGCTGGCGCCGGGCGACGTGGTGATCGCGGTGTCGAATTCGGGCAGCATCGCCGAGCTGCTGGAGGCGGTCGACATCGCGCGCGCCGCCGGCGCCGACGTGATCGCCATCAGCAACAGCCAGTCGCCGCTGGCGCGCAAGGCCAGCGTCTGCCTGGCGGTGGACCATGCCGAGGACAGCACCAGCTTCCTGTCGATGATCTCGCGCATCCTGCAGCTGCTGCTGATCGACATCCTGGCGGTGGGTATTTCGGTGGATGGGCAGCACGGCGAAGCCCATGCGGCGCAGGGAAGCGATCCGCGCAGGCTCCTGATTTCGCACCTGGACGGCTGAGGGGACAGCGGCCGGGCACATGACCAGTCGTGTCAGTGACTGGCGCAGCCCTTGCCGCCGGATCGCAGCATCGGGACGCACAGCAAGGCGAACGCGACGATCTGATCAATCACTGCCAGGTCGCATCTGCGGACGACGTCTCAGGCCGCTTGGCGCTCGATGGTCAAGCGCCAAGCGGTGGATCAACGACCAATTCAGGCTGCAGTGCGCGGATGCGCAATTTCGTGAAATAACCGCCGGCCTCGTTGTAGCGCAGGTAATGTCGGCCGCAGTCGAGACAGCGCACCACGGTACAGCGGTTATAGGGGTAGAAAGCAATGGCGATCGGGGCGGCGTCGCTATCGTAGCGGGTACCGGCCGGATGAAACTCCGCGAAGCTTGGTTCGTCGTAAGGATCCTCGAACAGGGTGCCGACTTCATCGAAGCGGTCCAGTTCCAGACTCAAGGGCAAGGGGCGCCAGGCGGCGAGCGATTCCTTGTTGCAGTGGCAGGGCGCGGTCACGGAGGCGGAGGCCTGCGCTATGCACATCAGCGATTCGAAGGCGATTTTCGGCATCTGTACCCTGTCAGTCTGTTGCCCGATGTTCTAGGCGCCGCGGGCGCAACGGGCGCGTGGAAGTAACGGAAACATGTAGATGAGCGCGGCGTTTCCACTTCTCTCTGGGGCAAGCGAAAACGGAGCTTGGGTAGCGCCTGATCTCGACCCGGAGCGGTCATCGAGATAGCTAATCACGGCTTCCAAACGTATTGAATAATCGTCCATCCCTCGACCGCCTTTCCATCGACCGAAAGCGGATTGAAGCGGCATTTAGAGATCGCAACACGTGCGGCCTCATCAAGCGCTGGGTAGCCTGACGAAGTGTGGATCAACGACTGTTTGACTATGCCATCTGCTCCAAGAAGGAACCTTAGCGTGACCATTCCCTGATGGTTTAGTTCGAGTTCCGCCTTGGGGTACTCAGGGCGGGCACAAGTATCAGTCCTGATGTATCCTGGTGAACTGGCCGTGGCCTTCATCGGCACAATCTTCTCGGTGGCATGCGCAACACCTAGTCCTATAGATACCGACCCAATAGCAGCGAAAATAACGTTTTTCATAGCGAAACGCATCCGAATCCCCTTCGCAATCAATACTGCCTCGGTTTCATATCAGCGTCCGTTGTTGGCCCAGGCTGTGTAAAAACGCAGGACCGTGTAAACGGACCCGGCTCGGTAAACGTTGAAGAAGTATCTTATCACTGGGGTGCCAAATGAAGCGCTTTATCGAAGGCGAAGACCGTGGACAAGGCACCCTACTGCCAGAACATCTGGATGACTACGTCACCGAGGAAAACCCGGTTCGCGTGGTCGACGTATTCGTCGATGAACTCGACATGGTCGGCCTGGGTTTTGCGCGGGTAGTGCCTGCAAAAACTGGCCGGCCAGCGTACCACCCGGCTGTGCTGCTCAAGCTCTACATTTACGGCTACCTGAACCGCATCCAGTCGAGCCGCCGGCTCGAGCGCGAAGCGCAACGCAATGTCGAGCTGATGTGGCTGACCAGGCGCCTGGCCCCGGACTTCAAGACGATAGCGAACTTCCGCAAGGACAACGGCAAGGCCATACGCAACGTCTGCAGGCAGTTCGTCGTCTTGTGCCAGCAACTGGATCTGTTCTCGGATGCAGTCGTGGCGATCGACGGCAGCAAGTTCAAGGCCGTGAACAGCAGCGATCGGAACTTCACCGATGCCAAGCTCAAGCGCAGGATAGCCGAGATAGAAGCGAACATCAGCCGATACCTGGCAGAACTGGACACGGCGGACCGACAGGAGCCGGCTACTGCCCAAGCGAAAAGCGTTCGCCTGAACGACAAGATCGCAGCGCTGAAATCGCAGATGGCTACGCTCAAGGAAATCGAAGCGAAGCTGGAAAGACTGGCGAAACGCAAATCTCCCTCACCGATCCGGACTCTCGCTCGATGATCACGCGCGGCTCCGGCATCGTCGGCTACAACGTGCAAACTGCGGTCGACGCGAGGCACCATTTGATCGTCGAACACGAGGTGACCAACAACGGCAGCGACCGCGATCAATTGTTCGGCATGGCAAAGAAGGCCGCACAGCAATCGGTACGACAACGTTGACAGCAATTGCCGACCGAGGCTACTTCAAGGGCGAGGAAATCGTGGCCTGTCACGAGGCAGGCATTCGAGCCATGGTGCCGCCGACGAAAACCTCCAACGCCAAGGCCGACGGTCGATTCGACAAGGCCGACTTCATCTACGATCCCGAAAAGAACGAGTACCGCTGCCGGCTGGCGAAGCCTTGATATGGCGATTTGCCAGCGTCGAAAAAGGCATGACGAATCACCGCTACTGGAGCTCGAACTGCAAGGGCTGCTCGCTCAAAAGCATGTGCACGCCGAGCGCGCAGCGACGCGTGACGCGCTGGGAACATCAGGACGTGTTAGACGAGATGCAGGTGCATCTCGAGCAGACTCCTGACGCGATGCGCATCCGTCGCTCGACTGTCGAGCATCCGTTTGCAACAATCAAAGCATGGATGGGATCGACACACTTCCTAACGAAAGGCTTGGAGCGTGTGAAGGTCGAGATGAGCCTGCACGTGCTCGCCTACAATTTCGGTAGACTGCTAACGCTGCTTGGCTTGCAGGGCATGCTGGCAGCGATCAGGGCGTATGCCCGTTTTCTGCCGCAAAACGGCCTGTTTGGAGCGCTTTCTCTGCTGGTTTTGCAAAGCACTAGAAAACAGGTTGGCCACGACCGTGGCGCTTCTATATGCTCCTGGATTTACCGTGAGCCGTATAATTTGGCTCACGAATCCGGTTCATAAGTTTTTACACAGCCTGGGCCGAAAGCGGTCTCAATTGTCTCGATGCATGTGCTCGCCGTCAGATCCGAAAAAAGTGAAGAAAGTCCAATTAATCCTGTACGGCGCGTTTGTCCGCGGCCGCGATCACCTTGTTGACCGCAGCGACCACGAGTTCCGGCTCCTCGAGCTGGATGTTGTGGCCGCTTTTTGCCGTCACGACCTGTGAACCGTCGCGGAACTGGCGCACGAAGTCCGCGTGCAGGTCTTTCTTGACCGCCACCGCCGCATCGGTCTCGAGGAAGAACATCGGCTTCTCCGCTTTCTGCACTGACGTCAGCACCACGGTCGGTACGTCGGGCAGCTTGCCGGCCAGCGGCAGGCTGCCGCTGTCGAGCACGGGCTGCAGCAGCTTGAGCTCGGGCTGGAACTTGGGCGGGACGATGGCGGCGAACTGGCGGTCGTCTTCCGCCACGCGGGCGGCGTCGAGCTTGCGCAGGGCCGGATTGAAGCGTTCGTCGCTCGGGTCGACCAGCACCATGCCGGCCACCTGGCCGGGATGGCGCGCGGCGTAGGCGCGCATCAGGAGGGCGCCATAGGAATGGCCCACCAGGATGAAGGGCGGCGCCAGCTTGGCGGCCGCGATCAGCTGTTCGAGTTCCGCCGTGTTCTGTTCGATGGTGCGCGGCTCCGGGCGCGGGCTCGAGGCGCCATGGCCGGCGCGCGAATACGTGAACACGCGGGCGGTCTGCGCCAGTTCGGGCGCCACCTTGCGCCAGGAGCGCAGGTCGGTGCCGAAGCCGGATTCGAAGATCACGGTGTAGCGGCCGGCGCCCGCGGTGGCATATTGCACCTGGTAGGGCGAGGAGCCGACGGCAATCTGGGTGGGAACGAGGGCGGCCGGAGCCTGGGTCTGAGCCTGTGTAGTGGCGCACAGGAAGGCGAGGGCGGCGCCCATGCTGCAAACGAGAGCTTTCATGCGGAGGCTTTCAGGGACGAGAATGCGCAAGCATAGTCGAATCGCGCGCACCAAATCTCACACAAAGTCACGCGGCAAAGTACTTCAGTCCGCGCTCTTGAGGTTCACCCGCTTGATCTTGCGGCGCCACTCCTGCAGGCTGAGCAGGGTGTCGGTCTCGACGTCTTCCACCAGGATCTCCTCGCCCTGCTGCGCCACGAGGAAGCTCTCGCGGCGTCGCACGTCGTCGGCGCGGTTTTCCACGAAAGTGAGCTGGTAGTACTTCTTGCCGTTGATCTCGCGCGGCGCCGGATCGTCCTCGATGACGGCGCCGTGCGCCTTGCCCTTCGAGCGCTTCTCGATCTGCTCGGACCAGGACTTCAGCTCGGGCACGGCAAGCAGGCTGGCCATCGCCTGTTCCCGGGTGCGCTGCGGCGCCTCCTTGACCACGGCCGGGGGCGGCTTGGGGACCTCCCGTTCGGCGCGCCTGCAGCCGGCCGCGCCCACTGCCAGCAGCAGGGACAGGGCCGCCAGCAGCGGCATGGAGGGACGGATTGCGGTGCGTTTCGACATGGGATGCCTCACAGGGTGTGCGGGGAGTCTACACCCTGTGTGTTGGAGCGGCAACAATTCACCGGGCCAGGGCGCCGTTGGCGCGCAGCGTGCGCGCCAGGTAGCGCGCCAGCCCGGCGTCCGGCGCGGGGGGCGGCGGGGCGCCCAGGTAGCGGTGCAGCATCTGCAGCAGCAGGTGCATCTGGGCCCTGCGCGCCAACGGGTTGCGTGGATTGTGTCCCTCGTCGGCGTCGACCAGCAGGCTGACCGGCTTGCCCAGTTCCTGCAGGCGCGCGACGTAGTCGGCGACCGCCTCCACCTCGACCAGTTCGTCCTTGCCGCCGGCCACCAGCACGAGCGGCACGCGCACCCGCGCGGCCAGGCCGTGCGGCGCGGCGCGGCCGATCGGCGCCATCTGCGCCCGGTTGTCCGGATCGATGCCCAGTTCCGCCAGCATGAGGCGCAGTGGGCGCTCGCCGGGCCGCGTCGGTGCGGCGCTGGATACGCGCATGGTGCGGGCGAAGTCGGTGGGCGGCTGCGCGGCCAGGCCGAAGCGGAACATGTCCGGCGTATGGGTGAGCGCCAGCAGGGTGGCGTAGCCGCCGAAGGATGCGCCCGCGATGCCGAGCCGCTGCCGGTCGCCGACGCCCTGGGCCAGCAGCCAGCGCACGCCGTCGATGATGTCGGCCTGGGCGCGGCCGTTGCCGTAGTCGGCGCCGGGCGCGCGCGTGTAGCGTTCGCCATAGCCGGTGGAGCCGCGGAAGTTCGGTTCGAAGACCGCGACACCGCGGTTGGCCAGCAGTTGCGCGCCCGCGCTGTAGCCGCCGCCCACGTGGCCCCAGGGCCCGCCATGCACCATGGTCACCAGAGGCAGCTTGTGCGCCGGCAGGCCGGGCGGCAGGGTCAGGTAGCCGTGCACGGTGGCGCCGTCCGAGGCCGGATAGCGCAGGGCGATGCGCTGCGCCAGGTGGCGCTCGTCCGGCCCGCCGGCGCGGGTCCGCAGCTCGTCGAGGACGGGGCGGAAAGCTTGCCGCTGCAGGTCCAGCAGCCAGTAGCGGGTGTGCGCCATGCGCGCGCCGCGTTCGGCCAGCAGGCAGGTGGCCGGGGTGCAGGATTCGACCTGCACGTCGCCATCCGGGAAGCGGCGCGCAATGGCCGCCGCGATGCGCTTGCCGTCGGCATCGAGCCCAAGCAGGCGCGGCTTCGGCAACTGGTAGGAGGCCAGCATCGGCTGCCCGCCGTGCGGGTTCAGTGTTACACCGGCCAGGTCCGCCATCCCCTCGGGATCGGTGTGGACGAGGCGCTGCGCGCCGGTGGCGAGCAGGACCTCGACCAGCGCCTCGCGGTCATCCGCGTGCAGGGTACGCAGGAACAGGCGCGCGCCGTCCGCCGACAGCGCCACGGGCACGCAGGTGCGCAGCGGCCGGCAGCGCACAAGCTCGCGCCAGCCCCGGCCCTGGCGCTGCAGGATGGTGTGGGCGAAGTCCTGTTCCTGGCGGCGCAGGATGGCGGGTACGCCGTCCGGCGTGAGCAGCTGCGCGGTGACCATGCCCGCCTTGTCGACCAGGATGCTGCGCGCGCCGTCGGCGCCGATGCGCACCAGCCGCGTGCCCTTCGTCCCCTCCTGCTCTTCGATGAGGGCGTGGCGCGGCATGCTGCGGTCGATGCCGGCAAAGCGCTTGCTACCGTCCTTGCCGAGCATGGCGATCCGGCCGCCCGCGCCGTCGCGCACGCCGATGGCCGCCACGGCTTCCTGCTGCGCGATGAACAGCACGGCGCCGTCGCGCGACCAGTGCACCCGGTCCTGCGGGTCGAGGCTGGCCAGCGGCCGGGCCGGTCCGCCCGCCAGCGGCGTGACGTGGAGCTCGGCCTTGCCGTCTACTTCCTCGACCCAGGCGAGGTGGGCGCCGTCGGGGGAGAGGCGCACCTCGCGCAAGCGCTCGGGGCGCTCGAACACGCTTGGGTCCAGCAGAGGGGCGCGCGGCAGCGCGGCATTGCGCGCCAGGACGCTCGCGAGCGGCGCAGCCTGGGCCCAGGAAAGGGCGGATGTTGTGGCCAGCAGGACGCCCAGGCACAGGCGTGCGCCGGCCCGCGCCGGTGCGGCGCAGTTCGGATGTCGCATATCGGTCCTTTCAGGCGGCCGCGGGCACGGGGTGCGCAGCGGCTGCTTCTTTGGCAGGGACGGCTGCGGGGACGGCGCGCGGCGCCAGCAGCCACAGGGCGGCGAGGCAGGGCGGGCCCAGCACCAGGCAGGCCGTGCTCCAGGCCAGCCGGGGGCGCAGCGGATGCCGGCGCAGGCGCCATGCCGCCAGCGCAGCCGAGAGCAGGGCGGCAAGCAGCGCCGCCGCCAACACGCCTTGCGGGCGCTGGCTGGCCGGCAGTTCCGGCACGTCCGCGATCAGGCCCTTGTCGAGCAGTTGCCCGGGCAGATCGAGCACCGCCTTGGACAGGGGCGACAGCCACCAGTCCTTGTGCTCGAACAGCAGCGGGAAATCGTGGGCGAGGGGGCGCGAGGCGACCGGCTGCACGCGGCCTGCGGCATCGACGAACACCACCTGCTGGCGCGAGCCGGCCTCGCCTTCGGTCATGCGCCGGCCGAAGCTGAACGAGAGCAGGGTGCCGTCCAGCAGGCGGGCGACGTCGACCCGCGCCAGGTTCCCGAACGGGCCGGGCAGCGGCACGCTGTACAGTTGTTCCAGCGGCGCCTGCGGGTCAAGCGGACGGCGGAAGGCGATCAGACGCTGGTTGGTCAGCACGAAGGGCTGGCGGCCGACTTCCTGCACGCTTCCCGTGATCGTCTCGGGTGCGCGCACCTGGACCAGGGTGGCGGCGCGGCCGCCGTCCGCATCGGGCAGCAGCAGCCGCTGTCGGGTGAGAATGTATTTGCCCACCATGACGGGCGCCGAGTCGAAGGGCTGCAGATCGTTCATGCCGCCGAGTCCGAACCAGCCGCGCGGCGTATCGGTATGCATGTCGCGTCCTTCGAACAGCATGCGGTCCTGGTTGAAGGTCCACAGGATGTTGCGCTGCGAGTCGCCCCATTGGGTGGCGTCGAGGTTGGCGATTGCGCCGCGCACCGGGTGTTCGCGGAGCTCCGGCTGGACCTTGCCGACTTCGAGCAGCGCCAGCTGGCGGCCCCAGTGCGCGGCGCGCGGATCGGCCGACGTCGCCAGCGCGCGCTGGAGGTTGACGCTGCCGGGCTTGCGCACCAGTTCCGTGTAGCCGCCGGCTGGCGGAACCGTGCCGTTGAGCGGATGCACGCCGAACAGCATCTGGCCGTACTGGAAGCCGAGCGAACCGCCCCACAGCATGACCCAGTAGCAGCCCAGTACCAGCGGGATGGCGGCCGCCAGCTGCCCGGCGCTCGTGGCAGGCGCGGCCATGCGGTCGGGCTTGAACGTGGTGTAGGCCAGTGCCGCCATCATGGCGAGGCAGGCGAGCGCCGGCGCCAGCAGCGCCGCGCCGGAGGCGAGGTGGCAGGCAAGCACCAGGGGAACGAACAGCACCACGAAGGCGCCGCGCCGGCCGCACAGCATCAGGTAGGCGCCGCCCAGCCAGGCAGTGAAGCTTGTGATCAGGAGGTGCAGCGCGATCAGATAATGGCGGGTGTCGACGGTGCGTCCCGTGTAGCGGTCGTTCCCAAGCACCGCCAGCAGGGACGGCAGGGCGATGACGAACACCAGCAGCGCCAGGGAGGCCAGCGACAGCGCGCCGAAGATGCGGATGCGCGGCAGCGGGCGGTGCATCAGCCACAACCAGCGGCTCGGCTGGCGGTAGCCGTTGAACTGGACGGCGGCGAAGGCCAGCCCGGCGATGGCGCCGGCAACCAGGAACAGGGTTTGCACCTGCCAGCGCTGCTGCAGCGGTTCGATCATGCGCGAGGCCAGCAGCAAGAGCATCAGGTGAACGGCGCTTGCAACCAGGGCCATGGTGCGGAAGCGCCGGCACTCGCTGAGGAAGAGTTCTTTCATGTCGGGTCTTTCAGGCTGCGGCGGAGAAGGGATCGGCGCCGGCATGGCCGCGCGTGAGGAAGCCGTTGACGGCGCGGTCCAGGCTTACCGGCATCTGCTGCGCGCTGCGCGCACCCAGCAGCCGCAGGCGGTGGCCGAAATCGACGCCGCCGTCGAACACCACCAAATGCGTGAGGCCGTCGATCATGCGCACATCCAGCACGCCGTCCAGCCGCGCAGCATCCGGCTGGCGGAACGGGAAGTCCGCGATCCACAGGCTGACCCGTTCGCAGAATGCGTCGGGCGGCGACATGTGGCGCAGCACACCGCGTTCCATGATGACGAGGTTGTCGGCGACCCGCTCGATCTCTTCCATCTGGTGCGAGCAGTAGACAATGGTGGCGCCGTCGTCCAGGCTGGTCTGCAGCAGGGCGTCGAGGAAGGCGCGCTTGGCCACCACGTCCAGGCCGAGCGTGGGCTCGTCGAGGATCAGGAGTTCCGGTCCCTGCGCCAGGGCCAGGGCCAGGCTCACCCCGGCGCGCTCGCCGCGCGACAGCTCCGCGATCCGCTGGCGGTCGCCGACGTGAAAATTGGACAGGACCTGGCGGTAGCGCGCCTCGTTCCACAGCGGGTAGAGCCGCGCCTGCATGACCGCCAGTTCCTGCACCCGCATCCAGCCGGGCAGGGTGTGCTCTTCGTTGACGAAGCCGATGCGCGAGCGCAGCTGCGGGCTCAGGAAGCGGCTGTCGCAGCCGAGTACCGAGGCCGTGCCGCTGTCGGCGCAAGCGAAGCCGAGCAGGATCCGGAACAGGGTCGACTTGCCGGCGCCGTTGGCGCCGACGATGGCATGCACGCCGCCGCGCGGCAGGTGCAGGCTGAGGTGGTCGAGGGCGGGCTTGCCCTTGTACGACAGGCACAGGCCGTCGGTACGGATGACGAGATCGTTCATGGTGTGCTCAGGGTGGGCTCATGGTGTGCAAGATCAGGCGCGCTTGCGCGGCAGGCAGGCCGCCAGTTCGGCGGCGACGCGGTCCAGGACTTCGGTATCGCTGTAGCCCAGGCCGATCACGTCGCCGGTAAAGCGGTCAACCGCCTCGCCCAGGCGGCGCGCGCGCTCGCCGTCCGACAGCAGCTGGCGCGGCGGCAGCACGAACAGGCCGAGGCCCGCGCGCGACTCCACCCAGCCTTCTAGGGTCAGTTCGCCGTAGGCCTTGGCCACGGTGTTGGGATTGATCGACAGCTGCTGGGCCAGGCCGCGCACGCTGGGAAGCAGGGCTCCCACCGGCAGCTCGCCGCTGGCGATCAGGCGGCGCACGCCGTCGACGATCTGGCGGTTGATCGGCCGGGTGTCGCCGGTGGCGATGTTCAGCATCAGGGGTGTGCGGCGGCTCATGGTGTCTTTCAACTGTACTATTACGGTTAGTACAGTAGCGCCAGCCGAAGGCGATGTCAATATATGCATGGGCAGGGCCGCGTACAATATGCGCCATCCATGAAAGGAGGGGGCGGGTGTTCCACAGGCTGCATGTGCCGGATGGCGAACTGGGAGAAGCGGTGCGCGGTTTCGTCGCCGTGTCCGGCCTCGGTGCGCCGGGTGTGCTCAGTGCGGCCGCCGGCGGCATCAACCGGTTCCCCGCCATGCCCTTCTGCGGACTGACCCTGATCACCGAGGGCGCGGTGGCGCTGCTCGATGGCGACGGCAGGCCCGCCCCGCACTGGCTGATCTTCGGACCGCGTACGCGGCCGGTGGCATCCAGCACGCTGGCCCCGCTGCGCTGCATCACCGCCATCTTCCACGCGCCGGCGTTCCGCCTGCTGACCGGCTGCGAACCGGCGCAATTGCGCGACCGCGACGAAGCGGCCGCCGACTGGCTTTCCGCCGACTGGCAGGCATGGCCGGCCGCACTGGCGGCCCGCGCGCACGATCCGGACGCCCAGTTCGCCTGGATGACGGAGTGGCTGGCGCCGCGCTGGCGGGCCGTGCGCACCTTGCCGGCAGCGCAGGAGGCGGTGACCGGGGCGCGCCAGCGCCAGCGCCGCAGCCGTGCGCTGGCCGGCCTGGGACCGGCGCAACTGCAGCGGCTCGCGCGCATCGAAGACGCGCTGGCGCGGCTCAGGCGCGGCGAGGGCGCCGACCTGGCCGGGCTCGCTGCCAGCCTGGGCTATGCCGACCAGGCCCATTTCACGCGCGAGACGCGCGCCCTGACCGGGCTGCCGCCGGCGCGCCTGCTCCGTGCGGTGCAGGAAGATCCGGATTACTGGGCCTTCCGCATCGAATAGACACGGGGCGCCATGTCGCATTTGTTCAATACGGCGTGAAGCCGCTCTGCCAGAATCCGGCATTTCGCTGGATTCCCGCACCATGAAGTTCACTTTTCTCACCTACGGCACCGAAGGCGATACCCGCCCGCTGGTCGCCCTTGCCAGCGCCCTGGCGGCACGGGGACATGCCGTCCACCTGCTGGCCGACGCCGCCACCGCCGGCAGTGCGCACGCGCACGGCGTCGCCTTCACCGCGCTGGCCGGCAGCATGCAGGATGCGCTGGGGCCGGGCGGCGCCCTGGCCGGCGTGGTGGCCGGCAAAGGGGGCGCCGCGGCGCTGGCGCGCGCATTTGCGGAGTCGGCGCGCGACCAGACCGTGGCATGGATGCGGACGGCGCGCGACGCGGCGCAGGATAGCGACGTGCTGGTGTTCTCGGGCCTGGCCAGCTACGCCGGCCTGGCCGTGGCCGACGGACTCGGGCTGCCTTGCGTGGGCCCCGGCCTGTGGCCGATGACGCCTACCGGCGACTTCCCCTCGCTGTTCCTGCGCGCGCCGCGCCTTCCGCGCTGGGCCAACCGCCTGTCGCATCACGCGGTCGGCCGCCTGACGTGGAGCCTGTTCCGCCCGGCCATCAACGAGGGCCGCAAGGCCGTGTTCGCCCAGGCCCCGCGTACGCGCATGTGGCAGGGCTACCCGATCCTGTACGGCTGCTCGCCGGCCCTGCTGCCGCGTCCGCGCGACTGGACGCCTGACATCGCGCTATGCGGCGCGTGGTGGCTGCCGCCATCCGAGTGGGCTCCGCCGCCGGCCCTGCGCGACTTCCTGGAGGCGGGCGAGGCGCCGCTCTACATCGGTTTCGGCAGCATGGCCGGCTTCGACCGCGGTGCGCTGCTGGCTGCCTTGAAAAGCGCCGTCGGCACGCGCCGCGCGCTGTTCTATCCCGGCTGGAGCGGCATCGACGGGGCGCAGCTGCCGTCGAATTTCTTCGTGCTCGGCGACACGCCGCATGACTGGCTGTTCCCGCGCACCGCGCTCATTGTCCACCACGGCGGCGCCGGCACCGCCCACGCCGCGGCGCGCTCGGGCGTGCCCTCGGTGGTGCTGCCGTTTGCGGGCGACCAGTTCTTCTGGGCGCGGCGCCTGTGCGAACTGGGCGCCGCGGCGAGCGCCGATGCCGCGCGACTGGACGGAGCCCGGCTCGCGCAGCTGTTCGCGCAGGCCTCCACGGCGGTGTGCCGCGCCAATGCGCTGGCGCTGGCGGCGCGCCTGCGCGAGGAAGACGGCGTGCGCTTCGCCTGCGACCGCCTGGAGTCCGGCATGGCGGCGCGCCTGCGGCCTTGATGCCTCAAGGGGGCAGGCCGAGCGCGCCGCGCAGGAAATCGAACATCGCCTTCATGCGCTGCAGGTGGCGGGTGTCGGGATGGGCCAGCGCCCACAGCTCGGTCTCGAGCTCGGCGATCGGGCCGTCGACGATCTGTACCTGTGGATGGTCGCGGAACACCGCCAGCGGCACCACGCCCACGCCCATGCCCTGGATGATCGCGCCCGCCACCGACAGCACGCTGTTCATGCGGTAGCGCGGCGTCACCTTCGGCATGTGCTGGCGGCGCCAGCGCTGCGACGGATGGTCGGGCAGGGTGGCGTCGAGCGCGATCCACTCCATGTCGCGGTAGTCGGGAATATGCCGGTTCGCCTCCAGGTAAGCCTTGCTGGCATACACGGCCGCCTCCAGCCTGCCGAGCCGGATCCCGACCAGGTGCTCGGGTGGATTCCTGGTGGCGCGGATCGCGATGTCCGCATCGCGATGGCTCAGGTTGGCCAGCGTGTTGGAGGCGACCAGTTCGAGCTCGATGCCGGGATAGGCGATGGCGAACTTCGCCATCGCCGGCAACAGCAGGCTGTGCATCACCGAATCGGTGCTGGTGATGCGCAGCGTCCCCGAGGGCGTCGCCCCGGTATGCAGGGCGGCTTCCCTGGCCTGTTCGAGCTGCGACTCGATGCGTTCGGCATGGCCCGCCAGTTCCAGCCCCAGTTCGGTGGCCGTGTAGCCCTGGCGGCTGCGGTCGAACAGCAGTTCGCCGAGGTCTTTTTCGATGCGCTTGATCGAACGGAACACCGTCGAGGTATCGAGCTGCAGCCGCTCGGCGGCGCCGGCCAGCGTGCGGCCGCGGTGCAGGGCCAGGATCAGTTCGAGGTCGGGAAGGTCGAGCTTCGATTGCGTTTTTGCATACGATGGTTTCATGGGCGCCTATTTCAATTGCAGTTTCGCATAGCTAGAGTAGCACCATCCCGAACGGGAATCCCGCAACCATCCTGAAAGGCACGTCATGAAACTGTACTACTCCCCGGGCGCCTGCTCGCTGGCTCCCCACATTGCCCTGCGCGAAGCGGGCCTGGACTTCTCGCTGGAGAAAGTCGACATGGCCACCCGGCGCAATGATGGCGGCGAGGATTTCCGTACCGTCAATCCGAACGGCTACGTGCCGGCGCTGGAAATCGAACCCGGTTTCGTCCTGACCGAAGGCCCGGCCATCATGCAGTTCATCGCCGACAAGGCGCCGAACACCCAGCTGGCGCCTGCCAATGGCACACCTGCACGCTACCAGCTGCAGTCGTGGCTGAACTTCATCACCTCCGAGAATTACAAGGGTTTCTCGCCGCTGTTCAAGCCGGCCATGCCGGAAGCAGCGAAGGCCCTGTTCGTCGAGGGCCTGGGCCAGCGCTTCGACTTCGTGGAGCGCCATCTGGCGGCCAACGACTACCTGCTGCAGGGGCGCTTCACGGTGGCCGATGCCTACCTGTTC
The DNA here is from genome assembly GCF_059686055.1 of Telluria sp. ZB4P34. Taxonomy (NCBI): domain Bacteria; kingdom Pseudomonadati; phylum Pseudomonadota; class Betaproteobacteria; order Burkholderiales; family Oxalobacteraceae; genus Telluria; species Telluria sp. ZB4P34. The sequence goes on from NZ_JCASIF010000015.1 coordinate 40,065, forward strand.
GTGACCACCGGCTGGGCGGGCTACCTCGGCATCGCGCTGGACCGCTGGCCGGCCCTGCAGGCCTTCCGCGCCCGCGTGGCGAGCCGCCCGGCAGTGCAGGCCGCGCTGGCGGCGGAAGGGCTGAAGGCGGCCGCATGAGCCTCAGGCTCGTGAGCCATCCGCTGTGTCCCTACGTGCAGCGGGCCGTCATCGCCCTCGAGGAAAAGGGCGCGCAGTACGAGCGCGTCGACATCGACCTGGCCGACAAGCCGGCCTGGTTCCTGGCGGTCTCGCCGCTCGGCAAGACGCCGGTGCTGCTGGCGGACGGGCAGCCGGTGTTCGAGTCGGCGGTGATCTGCGACTACCTCGACGACACCCTGCCGCCGCGCCTGCATCCGCTCGATCCCCTGGCGCGCGCCCGCCACCGCGGCTGGATCGAATATGCATCGTCGGTCCTGAACACGATCGGCAGCCTGTACGGGGCGCAGGACGAGGAAAGCTTCGAGGCGGCCTTGCAGCTGTTGCGCGAGCGTTTCGCTTACCTGGAAACGGTGCTGGGCGAGGGGCCGTACTTCGGCGGCGCAGCTTTCTCGCTGGTGGATGCGGCGTTCGCGCCGGTGTTCCGCTACCTCGACCTGTTCGATGCGCATGGGGTGCAGGCCATCGCGCCGGGGCTGCCCAGGCTGAGGGCGTGGCGCGCGGCGCTGGCTGCCCGTCCTTCGGTGAAGAACGCGGTGGCTGCCGGTTATCCGCAGCGCCTGCACGCCTTCATCCTCCGGCGCGGCGGCGTGCTGGCCCGTATCCTCGTGGGCGAAATCGCGCTAGCTTAAGCGCTTGCCTGCCGCGCAGGCCCGCACCAGCCTGTCCAGCCGGCCTGCGCGCGTCTCGGCCTTTTTCGCCCCCGTAATCCAGTGCAGCACCGTCTTGCGGTAACCCGGCGGGACGGTTTCGAAATACGCCCATGCCGCCGCGTGCTGGCGGAAGCGGGCCAGTTCGTCGCCTGTCAGCTCGGGCGTATCGAGGCGCTCGTGCGAATACACGCCCGACTTCGCCGCCGAGCGGTGGGCGAAGGCCGCTTCCCCGGCCGGCGTCATTCTCCCTTCGGCAAGCAGCTTGTCCATCTTGGCGATGTTGACCACGCTCCAGATCGAGTCGCGCTTGCGCGGCGTGAAGCGGATCGCGTAGCTGTCTTCGTCGATGCGCCGGCGCACGCCGTCGATCCAGCCGAAGCACAGCGCCTCGTCGACTGACTCCGACCAGCTCATGCAGGGCCGTCCAGTGTCCACCTTGTGGAAGCCCACCAGCAGTTCGGCCGCCGTGGCCGCATGCGCCGCCAGCCAGGCGCGGAAGGCTGCGGGGTCGGCGAAGAAGACCGGATTCACGCCGCATCTCCCGGCAGCTTGACGGCCGCGCGCAGGAAATCGAACATCGCCTTCATGCGCCCGAGGTAGCGGGTGTCGGGGTGGGCCAGCACCCACAGGCCGATGTCCAGTTCAGGCAGGGGTGCGCCGATCATCTCTGCCTGCGGGTGATCGCGCATGACGGCCAGCGGCGCCACGCCGACCCCCAGGCCATTGACGACCGCCCCGGCCACCGCCAACAGGTTGCCGACTTTGTAGCGCGGCGCCACCGCCGGCAGGGCGCCGCGGCGCCACAGCTGGGACGGGTGTTCCGGCAGGCTGTCGTCCAGCGAGATCCAGTCCATCTCGCCGAGCTGCCGTCCGGCCGGCTGCGCGGCCAGGTAGTCGCGTCCGCCCCATACCGCCGAGCGCATGGTGCCGAGCCGGATGCCCACCAGGTGCTCGGGCGGCGCATTGGTGGCGCGGATGGCGATGTCGGCCTCGCGCTGCCCCAGGTTGGCGATGGCGTTCGAGGTCACCAGTTCCAGCGCGATGCCCGGGTAGGCGGCGGTGAAGCGCGGCAGCACCGGCAGCAGCACGGTGTGGAACAGGGTTTCGGTGAGCGTGATGCGCAGCAGGCCGGAAGGCGCGGCGTCCTGGTTGAAAGCGGTTTCGCGGGCTGCCTCGAGTTGCTGCTCGATGCGTTCCGCGTGGGCCGCAAGGGCGCGGCCCAGCGCGGTGGCCGTGTAGCCGTGGCGGCCGCGGTCGAACAGCACGTCGCCGATATCCCGCTCGATGCGCCGCACCGCGCGGAACACCGTGGATGCATCCACCCGCAGGCGTTCGGCGGCGCGCGCCAGGGTACGGCCGCGGTGCAGGGCCAGGATGGTTTCCAGGTCGGGCAGGCCCAGCTTCGTCGGCAGTGGTGCAGGAGGTGCTTTCATGGCTGCTTATTTTAATGGCGCTCCTGCGTGGCTAGAGTGAAGGCCTTCCCACCACCACCGCAAAGGCTGATCATGACGACGTACCGCATCGCTCCTTGTTTCGCCATGCTGCTGCGCCTCGCGCTCGGCGCCGCCTGGCTGTCCCACGCCTTCCTGAAGCTGGCGGCCTTCAGTATGCCTTCACTTGCCGCCTTCCTCAATGCCGCAGGCATGCCGACCCCGATGGCATGGCCGGTGGCGCTGCTGGAACTGGCCGGCGGCATCCTGATCGTCCTCGGCATCCACGGCCGCGTGGCTTCCCTGGCGCTGCTGCCACTCCTCGCCAGCGCCCTGGTCGCCCATGCCGGCAACGGCTGGACCGCCGCCGTTCCCGGAGGCGGCTGGCTGTATCCCGCGATCCTGATGATGGCGACGCTGCTCCATGTGAAGCTCGGCGACGGCGCCGCCGCGCTTTGGACGTCGCCCGCCGTTCAGGCGCTTAGCCGTAAGCCGTTCTCTTCGCACCAGTCGCGCAATGCAGCCAGGGTGCGCTCCTGACGGAATGCATGCCAACGCTCGCGCAGGCCGTGACCGTCGATCAGGTCACCGAAGTGGCGATAGGCACCCGGGCGCCGGAATATCTGCCTGATGCGCTCGTACTCGTCCGGCATCTCGGCTTTGGCGAAGCCGAACACCAGAGCATGGCCGAGGTCGAGGCTGCGCGAGTCCGGCACGCCGACGTAGCGCTCGGAAGTATCGATATCTTCCGGCAGGGGGCCGGCTTCGGGGGAAATGCTGTCGCCGCGCAGGTACACGGCGCCGGTATCGAGGCATACCCATGCCTCGACTACATCACCAGGGCCGCTGACCATGATCACGGCGTCTTCGAGTTCGTTTGCATCGACTGTCGCCACTTTTTGCTCCTTGATAAATAAAAAGCCTGCAAGGCGCGAACCTTGCAGGCTTTGGACAGGGGAGGCGCCGGATGGATTCGGCGCCAAACCTCCCTTACAGGGAGTCATGAATTACATCATGCCGTCCATGCCGCCCATGCCACCCATACCGCCCATGCCGCCCATGCCGCCGGCCGGCTTGTCTTCGGTGACTTCCGAGACCATGCAGTCGGTGGTCAGCATCAGGCCGGCGATCGACGCTGCATTTTGCAGGGCCGAGCGGGTGACCTTGGCCGGATCCAGCACGCCCATTTCGACCATGTCGCCATAGGTGCCGTTGGCGGCGTTGTAGCCGTAGTTGCCGGTGCCGGCGATGACGGCGGCGACCACGACCGACGGCTCGTCGCCGGCGTTCTGGACGATCATGCGCAGCGGCTCTTCCATCGCGCGCAGGACGATCTTGATGCCTGCGTCCTGGTCAGGGTTGTCGCCCTTGATGTCGATGTTCGAGCGTGCGCGCAGCAGGGCCACGCCGCCGCCAGGAACGATGCCTTCTTCGACGGCAGCGCGGGTGGCGTGCAGTGCGTCTTCCACGCGCGCCTTCTTCTCTTTCATCTCGACTTCGGTGGCTGCACCGACGCGGATCACGGCAACGCCGCCGGCCAGCTTGGCCACGCGCTCTTGCAGTTTTTCGCGGTCGTAGTCCGAGGTCGCTTCTTCGATCTGGACGCGGACCATCTTGACGCGCGCTTCGATCGATTCAGCGGCGCCGGCGCCGTCGATGATGATGGTGTTTTCCTTGCCCACTTCGACGCGCTTGGCCTGGCCCAGTTCCTGCAGCGTGACCTTTTCCAGGGTCAGGCCGACTTCTTCAGCGATCACCTGGCCGCCGGTCAGGACGGCGATGTCTTCCAGCATGGCCTTGCGGCGGTCGCCGAAGCCCGGGGCCTTGACGGCGACGGTCTTCAGGATGCCACGGATGTTGTTGACCACCAGGGTGGCCAGCGCTTCGCCTTCGATGTCTTCGGCGACGATCACCAGCGGACGGCCGGCTTTCGCAACTTGCTCCAGCACCGGCAGCAGGTCACGGATGTTCGAGATCTTCTTGTCGCACAGCAGGATGAACGGGTTTTCGTGAACGGCGACCTGCTTGTCCGGGTTGTTGATGAAGTACGGCGAGAGGTAGCCGCGGTCGAACTGCATGCCTTCCACGATGTCCAGCTCGTCGTTCAGCGACTTGCCGTCTTCGACGGTGATGACGCCTTCCTTGCCGACTTTTTCCATCGCCTCGGCGATGCGCTCGCCGATCGAGGTTTCCGAGTTGGCCGAGATGGCGCCGACCTGGGCGATCTCTTTCGAGGTGGTGGTCGGCTTGGCGATCTTCTTCAGTTCTTCGACGGTGGCGGCGACGGCCTTGTCGATGCCGCGCTTCAGGTCCATCGGGTTCATGCCGGCGGCAACGAACTTCATGCCTTCGCGGACGATAGCTTGCGCCAGCACGGTCGCGGTGGTGGTGCCGTCACCGGCGTTGTCGCTGGTCTTCGACGCGACTTCCTTGACCATCTGCGCGCCCATGTTCTGCAGCTTGTCCTTCAGTTCGATCTCTTTCGCGACCGAGACGCCGTCCTTGGTGACGGTCGGGGCGCCGAACGAGCGCTCCAGCACGACGTTGCGGCCTTTCGGGCCCAGGGTGACCTTGACTGCGTTGGCGAGGATGTTGACGCCTTCAACCATCTTGGCGCGCGCTGCGTCGCCGAAAATTACTTCTTTAGCTGCCATTTCTTGTTCTCCGAATGAGTTCGTGAATGTGTACTACAGGAGGATGCGGAATTACAGGGCCACGACGGCCATGATGTCTTCTTCGCGCATGACCAGCAGTTCCTGGCCATCGACCTTGACGGCCTGGCCCGAATACTTGCCGAACAGGACGCGGTCGCCGACCTTCACTTCGAGCGCGCGGACTTGGCCGTTTTCCTGCACCTTGCCGTTGCCGACGGCGAGGATCTCACCCTGGTCCGGCTTCTCGGCGGCTGCATCGGGGATGATCAGGCCGGATGCAGTTTTGGTTTCCTGGTCGAGACGCTTCACGATCACGCGGTCGTGCAGAGGACGAAGGTTCATGCAAAACTCCTTATTTTTCAATGGTTTGACTAGCTATTCGCGCCGCCGCCAGGTGGCGTCGGCTGGGGAATTTGGTAAGCACCAGTTGTTAGCACTCTCAGCTAACGAGTGCTAACGCTTCGTGATTATAGGGATCATGACAAGCCATTTCAAGCGGCAATGTGGGGGACCGAACCGATTTTTTTGCGAAAACACAATCTAATGGGCAGGTTGTACACTAGCGGCTGTGGCGATCGAGGCAAGAGCCGGGCAGGGTACACCGGAACCTGGCCGAGGGGCCGCACGGCTGGCCGCCTGGCGGCCGCGGTCCGGGCGCCGTCCTCCTTCATGGGCGTGCGATTCGGTTGACGGAAAAACCATCTCAGTCCTATAGTGTCGAATGATTTCCGAATTTCAAGACCTCTCCGATAAGATCGAGCGGCTCGCCCAGCTGACGCAGTCGCAGCGCGCCGAGATCTACCTGCTGCGCCAGGCCAACGGCCTGCTGGGCACTGAAAACCAGGCGCTCAAGGAGCGGCTGGCCCAGGCCCAGCAGCGCGTCGAGGCGCTGCTCGACCAGTTCCCCGCGCCGGAAGCGCTCGATGCACCTGATGCGCCCGATACCGGCGCCGGCGAAGCAAACGAGGCCACCCAATGATCTACCTGGATTGCACCATCATGGGCCAAGCCTACCGCCTGGCCTGCCGCGAAGGCGAAGAGCGCACCCTGCGCGAAGCGGTCAGCTACCTGGACGGCAAGATGTGCGCGCTGCGCGACTCGGGCAAGGTCAAGGGCACCGACCGTATCGCGGTGATGGCGGCGCTGAGCGTCGCGGCCGAATTCCTGTCCGTGAAGTCGCCCCAGGGACCGCTGTCCGACATGTCGATCCTGGAAGTCAAGCAGAAGCTGGAAGCGATGCACACCGTCCTCGACAAGGCCCTGGCGCCGCCGGAAAATCGCTACTGAATTCCGGATTCGGTTGACATGCCCGGCCAAGGGAGTAAACTGCGATCTACCCTGCGGTGTTCGAGATTTGTCATATATTCCTTGAACCATTCTTTCGCATAGGTTGTGGGACATGCTTGGTGGGCGCGAGCGTCACTAGTCTGACGAACCCGAAACTGAGCTGACCGCGACCACCTTGAGCCTTTTGGTTCGGGATGCCGGCAATAACGACACAGGCGGGGCTACATGCACGAGCGGTTGCGCACCTTGGTACGCAGCCGCTTTTTTTTGCGGCTGTTCTTTGTAGGGTGGTCGGCAGAGCCGACCGCGCGTCCAACTTGCAGATGCGCCGTGGCAGATCAAATCGGAGCTGAACGCGCGGTCGGCAGAGCCCACCACCCTACATTCATGGAGAATCGATGCGCTATTGGTTGATGAAGTCAGAACCCGACGAAGTCAGTTTCGACGACGTCCTGGCTGCGCCACAGGGAACGGTGTCCTGGTTCGGCGTGCGCAACTACCAGGCCCGCAACTTCATGCGCGACGGGATGTCCGTCGGCGACGGCATCCTGTTCTACCATTCCAGCTGCGCCGTGCCCGGCGTGGCCGGCATCGCCGAGGTGGCGAGCAGCCCCTATCCTGATGCGACCCAGTTCGATCCCGCATCGCCCTACCACGACCCCAAGGCCACTGCCGAAAACCCGCGCTGGATCTCGGTCGACGTGCGCGCCGTGGAGCAGGGGCGCTACCTGCCCCTGAGCGAGATGCGCGCCATTCCGGCGCTCGACGACATGGTGCTGCTGCAGAAGGGCAGCAGGCTGTCGGTGTCGCCGGTATCAAGCGCGCAGTGGAAGGCCATCGTGGCGCTGCTGCGCGAAGGGAAGCGCTGATGGACCTCGGCCTGGTTCTGGCGCTGCTGGCGATGGGCACCTTCGGCGGCTTCGCGGCCGGGCTGCTCGGCATCGGCGGCGGCATGGTGCTGGTCCCGTTCATCACGATGATCTTCACCGCGCGCGGCTTCCCGCCGGAGCTGACCATCCACATGGCGATCGCCACCTCGCTCGCCACCATCCTGTTTACGTCCCTGTCCTCGGTGCGCGCCCACCACAAGCACGGCGCGGTGCTGTGGCCGGTGGTGAAGCTGCTGGCGCCCGGCATCCTGATCGGCTCCTGGATCGGGCCCTGGATCGGCAAGCAGATGGATGCCTCGGTACTGGCGGCCTTCTTCGGCGTGTTCGTCGCCTTCTCGGCCACCCAGATGCTGATCGGGAAGAAGCCGGCCGCGGCGCGCACGCTCCCGGGCGCACCGGGCATGTTCGCGGCCGGCGGCTTGATCGGCACGCTGTCGGGCATCGTCGGCGCCGGCGGCGGCTTCGTGTCGGTGCCCTTCATGACCTGGTGCGGGGTGCGCATCCACAACGCGGTGGCGACCAGCGCGGCGCTTGGTTTTCCGATCGCGCTGTCGGGGACCCTCTCGAACATCTATTTCGGCTGGGGCGAACCCGGCCTGCCCGAGTACGCGCTGGGCTTCATCTATTTGCCGGCGCTGGCGATCATCGTGCTGGCCAGCGTCAGCATGGCGCCGGTGGGGGCGCGCACCGCGCACCGCATGCCGGTGAGGCAGCTGCAGAAGGTGTTCGCCGTGATCCTGTACCTGCTGGCGGCCTACATGTTCTGGAAGGCTGCGAGCGCGTAGGGTGGTCGGCTTGCCGACCGCGCGTCCAACTCATCGATGCGCCGTGGCAGAGCCCGTGGCAGAACATGTCGTAGCTGAACGCGCGGTCGGCAGTGCCGACCACCCTACAAGCCGGTGTTGCCGCCAGGTGACGAAACCCCCCGGCCCGGCTACAATCCCGCGCCCGCCGTGACATGCATATTGACGCTGTGCCGTGGCTTGGTTACCTTGAATGACAGCATGCCAGCCGACACCGTCCATCTCTCTCCGCTCACGTCTTCCGCCAGCCGGGGCGCGATGCCGCGTGTTGTCGCGGGCTTCCTGCTGTTCGCCTTTTTCTGGATCGTAGCGGCGGCGGCCTTCTCGGGCTTTGCCGGCAAGTGGGGACTGCGCGACGGCGATCCGCGCTTCGGGGTGTCGGCCATGCTGGAACAAGCGGCGCACAAGCCTTTCGTCTACCGCCAGCTGGTGCCGGACCTGGCGCGCCGCCTCGACGGCCTCGCCTCCGGGCGCCTGAAGGAGCGGGTCGCCGAGCGCTTCCGTCCGGATAGTGTCTTCGCCAAGAGCCAGCCCGGCAGCACCCCCAGCGAGCGCTTCCGCTACGCGATCGTCTACTACGCCAGTTTCCTCGCGCTGCTCGGCAGCCTGTTCGTGCTGCGCCGCATCCTCCTGCACTTCAACGTCTCCCCCTTGGCCGCCGTGCTGGCGCCGACTGCCTTTGCCCTGAGCTTCCCCTACCTGCAGACCGTGGGCGGCTACTTCTACGACACGGTGGAACTGCTGTTCGGCAGCCTGGCCTTCCTGCTTGCCCTGCGCGGCCGGCTGATTGCGCTGGCGGCGCTGGTGCTGGTGGCGACGCTCAACAAGGAGACCTTCTTCTTCGTGCTGCCGGCCCTGTACCCGCTGCTGCGTCCGCGCCTGTCGCGGCGGGCGGCCTGGATCGCGGTCGGCGTCCTGGTGCTGCTGGCCGGCCTGATGAACGTGGCGCAGAAGACGGCCTACCTGGAAGCCGTCGGCGGCGCGCTCGAATTCCACCTGCTGGCCAATGTCCAGGCCTACCTGTCGGGCCGGTCCTACTTCCGCCTCGAGACCACCTATGGCCTGGTCGGCCCCTCGCGCGCCTTCATCGGCACCCTGGCGGTGCTGGGCATCGTCCTGTGGCGCGCCTGGCCGCTGGCGCCGCGCGTGGTGCGCCGTCACCTCGTCATTTGCGCGGCCGTGAACCTGCCGCTGTTCCTGGCCTTCTGCGCCACCGGCGAGCTGCGCAACCTGAGCACCGCCTTCACCGGGCTGGTGCTGCTGGTGGCCTTCCTGATCGACCGCGAGGCCAGCCTGCGCGTGGCCTTGCATGGCGCGGCACCCGTGGCGCCGGAGGAACCGGTCCTGCGGGAGAGCCGCCAGGCTTGACGCCGCGTCAGGTCGCCAGCCGGCGCATGCGCGCCCGGTCCAGCGGCAGCTCGCGCACGCGCTTGCCGCAGGCGTCCATCACGGCGTTGGCCAGTGCGCCGGCGAGCGGTCCCTGGGCCGCTTCGCCGGTGCCGAGGAAGGGCTGGCCGGGACGGTCCAGCAGGTGGACGTCGATCCGGTCCGGCACGCTGTCGAAGCGCAGGATCGGGTAGCCGGCCCAGTCCTGGCTGAGCACCCGGGCGGCATCGAAGCGCACCTGTTCGAACAGGGTCCAACTGGCCGACTGGAGCATGCCGCCCTCGATCTGGTTGCGCACCCCGTCCGGGCTCACCACCTCGCCGCAATCGACGGCGGCATCGGCGCGCACGATGCGCACGAAGCCGGTGTCGAGCGCCACTTCCACCTCGAGCGCGATGGCGCAATAGGCCGCCGAATTCTTGTAGCGGGCAAAGGCGAAGCCGCGCCCCCGTCGCGCCCGGCGCTGGTAGGCGTCCCAGCCGAACCGGGCGGCGGCCAGCTTCACCACCTCGATGGCGCGCGCATCATCCAGGTGGCGCAGGCGGAAGGCCACCGGGTCGGCGCCGGCCAGCCGCGCCAGCTCGTCCATGAAGCTCTCGATCGCGAACACGTTGCAGTAGGCGCCCAGCGAGCGCAGCGCCGAGGTGCGGAACGGGGCGGCCGGCTGGAAGCGGTGGGTCACGCGCGCGTTTGGCAGCACGTAGTACGGGATGGCGTTGCGGTCGCCGCCGCCGTCCGGCAAGGGGATCGGCCTGGGCGCGGGCGGCGCGAACGGGCGCGCCAGCAGGGTGGCGGCCAGCAGGTTCCCGGCCCGGCCGGGGCGGGTGGCGTGCGGCGGGCTCCATACCTCGTATTGCCAGTCGCTGATCCTGCCCGTCGCGTCGAGCGTGGCGGCCACGTCCGCCACCATCGCGGGACCGAAGGGTTCCCACGCGTGTTCGTCCTCGCGCATCCACTGCACCCGCACGGGAATGCCGGGAAAGGCGCGCGCCAGCAGCGCCGCGTCGGCGGCGGCGTCGTCGGCCCCGTTGTGGCCGTAGCAGCCGGAACCCTCGGCGTGGATGCAGCGCACCGCTGCCTCGGGCGCGCCGAGCAGCTCGGCCAGCGCGCGGCGCAGCGGGAACACGCCCTGCGAATGGGTCCAGACCGTATAGCGTCCGCCTTCCAGCAGCGCGATCGCGCACGAAGGGCCGATCGAGGCGTGCAGCTGGAAGGGTCGGGTGTAGCTGGCGCGCAGGCTGCGGCCCGCGGTGCCCGCGGTGCTCGGGACGCCACGGACGAGCACATCGTGCCGCTGCGCGGGCAGGCTGCGCACCAGGGTCGCGACGTCGCGTCCGGCCGGCAGGGTGGCCGGCACTTCCCAGCGCGCCGCCTGCGCCAGGGCGCGCGCCGCCTTCACGGCGCGGTATTCCTCGTCGGCGATCACGCCCAGGAAGCGGCCGTCCTGCACCACCTCGAGCACGCCGGGCAGGCGCGCCACCGCCGCGCGATCCACCCCGAGCAGGCGCGCGTCCGGCGAGGGCGGACGCACCACGCGGCCATGCATCATGGCGGGCACGCGAATGTCCTGGATGTAGGCGAGGTGGCCCTTCAGCTTGGCCGGGATGTCGACCCGCGGCAGGGTGGCGCCAATCCAGCGCCGTGCATCCGGCATCCGCGGCGGCAGCGCATCGGTGGCGCGCACGTGCTGGCTTTCTCCTTCCACCAGCTGGTTGAAGCTCACGCGGCGCCCGTCGGGTGTGCGGAACACGCTGTTGTCCTGGGCCAGCGCCGCAGCCGGCACGTTCAGGCGCGCCGCCGCCTTCTCGTGCAGCAGGGCGCGCACCTGGGCCGCCGCATGGCGGATGGCGGTGGCGCTGTCCTGCATCGAATGGCTGCCGGCGGTATACCCTTCGTCGGGCGTGCGTTCGGTGTCGGCCGTGACCAGCACCAGCCGTCCCGGATCGATCTGCAGTTCGTGCGCGGCCACCTGCAGCAGGGCGGTGCGGATGCCCTGGCCCAGCTCCACCTTGCCGGTATAGACCGTGATGCGGTTGTCCGCGCCAACCCGGATCCAGGCATCCAGCCAGGGCGCGCGCGCCAGGCTGCCCGGCGGGCCGGCGCCGGGCGCGGCGCGCAGCGGGATCGTGAAGGACAGGGTCAGGGCGCCGCCCGCGGCCAGGAAGCGGCGGCGGCCGGCGCGGTGGGCCGGGCGGGGAGCGGCTGGCGTCTCGTCGTTCATCAGTAGTTCCGGATCGGCTGGGCCTTGAGCACGTCGGCGGCGCGCCGCACCGCGCGCAGGATGCGCAGCTGGGTGCCGCAGCGGCACAGGTTGGGCTGCATCCAGGCCTTGATCTGGGCGTCGGTGGGCGAGGCCACCTGCTCGAACAGGGCGGTGGCGCGCATGATCATGCCGGTGATGCAGTAGCCGCACTGCGCCGCCTGCTCCTCGATGAAGGCCTGCTGCAATACCACGCTCGGCACCCAGCGCGTGCCGCCCGATTCCGCGGTCCGGACGGCGCGGCTGCCCACCAGCGACACCGGCAGCAGGCAGGACATCACCGGCTCCTTGTCGAGCATGACGGTGCAGGAGCCGCACTGGCCCAGGCCGCAGCCGAACCTGGCGCCGTTCAGTTTCAGGTCGTTGCGCAGCACGTAGAGCAGCGGCGTGTCGGCGTCGACGTCGACCGTGTGCGGCTTGCCATTGACCTGCAGTTGAAATTTGCTCATGGCCGGGTTCCCATCATTGCCTCGCTTTCTGCACCGCGTCCTCCAGGCCGGCCCACGGTTCCTGCCCCGCGCCGTAGCGCCGCAGGTAGGCGGCCAGCGCCGTCAGCTGGGCGTCGTCCAGCAGCCTGTCGTAGCCGGGCATCCAGCGTCCAGGCTCGCCCGCCGGCGGCGCGATGCCCTGGCGGATGATGTGGATCAGGCTGCGCGGATCGGGATCGTACAGGGCCACCGCCTTCTGCAGCTGCAGGGCGCCGCCGGAACCGGGCGCGCGTCCGGCGTCGTGGCAGCTGGCGCAGGCCATCGCATAGGTATCGTAGCCCAGGCGCATGCGCGCCAGGTCCGGGTCCTTGGCGGCGGGCGGCGGCAGCGGTCCTGCCTGCCGGGCCGGCGTACGCCGTGCGGGCGCCTGGGCCAGGTAGCCATGGATATAGGTGGCGATGGCGGCCACGTCGCCCGGCGCGGCCTGGCCGAGCTGCACCACGACGTCCTGCATCGGGCCGCCTGCGATGGCGTGCTCGCGAGCGATGCCGCTGCGCAGGTAGTCCAGCAGCTGCGCGCGCGTCCACGGAAGGGGCGAGGGGGAATGCGCATTGAGCGCGGGCGCGTACCAGTCATTGGCCTCGCCGCCGTCGAAGCGGCGCGCCAGGTCCGGGCCGCCCAGCAGGGTGCGCGGTGTGTGGCATGCGCTGCAGTGCGCCAGCGCCTCCGCCACGTAGGCGCCGCGGTTCCATTCGGCGCCCTGGCGCGGGTCCGGCTGCCAGGGCGATTCGTCGAGGTAGAGCAGGTTCCAGAAGGCGATCAGCGGACGGAAGCCGAAGGGGAAGCGCATCCGATTCTCGCGCGCCGGCGCGGCCAGGGGCGGGCGCGTCAACAGAAAGGCGTACAGCGCGCGCATGTCGTCCGGCGCCAGCCTGGTGTAGTGCGGGTAGGGGAAGGCGGGGTAGAGCAGGCGGCCGTCGCGCGAGACACCCTGGCGCATGGCGCGCTCGAAGGCGTCGAAGCTCCAGTTGCCGATGCCGGTGCCGATGTCGGGGGTGATGTTGGTGCTGTAGACGGCGCCGAACGGCGTGTTCACGGCCAGGCCGCCGGCGAAGGGGCGGGCCGGGTCGGCCGTGTGGCAGGATGCACACATGCCGAGGCGGGCCAGGTTGGCGCCGCGCGCGACCAGCGCCGCCTCGACGCGCGGGGGAGCCGGCTGCGGCGCCAGCGCCGGACGCCACACGATGAACGCGGCCGCCAGCAACAGCAGGGCGGCCAGCGCCAGCCACCATCGATACCGCCATGCGCTTCCCGCCCGCTTCATGTCCCGCCTGCGCTCCTCGTAAAATGGGTCGCGGCGCAGGCAGCATGTCGATTCCCGCGTGCGCCGTTCGTCGTGACAGGCACCCACCTCTCAACAACGCATGGAGAATAGCATGAGCGAATCGGCAACACCCAAGGGTCCGGCATCGTACTTTCCCTCGATCGAGAAAAAGGTTGGGCAGCCGGTGGAACACTGGCTCGGCCTGCTGGCCGCCAGGCCCGGCATGAAGCACATGGAACTGGTCGGCTGGCTCAAGGCCGAGCACGCACTCGGGCATGGCCATGCCAACGCCCTGGTCGCCCACCACCTGGCGGCGCGCACGGCTTGAGGTGCCCGCCGCGCGGCGGTGGTATGCTGGCGCCATGAGCCAAGATTCCGACATCGAACTGTCCGGCCCCTTCCAGGCCAGGGACGGAAACGGCCGTACCCTCGACGTGGAGGCGATTCGCATCTTCGACGAGGGCTACGGGATCATCGACGTGTACGTCGACTTCAAGGCCAGGCTGGAGCCCGGCGCCTACAAGGACGCGACCCTGGTGCGCCAGATCGTCGAGCGCCTGCGCGCGCTCGGCTACAAGGGCCCCGACTTCGGGCACAGCGACCCGGGGCTGCAGGAGAGCAAGCTGATCGTGCTCGAGGCGCCCGAGGAATTCGCGCCCTTCGCCAAGAGCCGCGGCTGGAAGAACCTGGCCGAAGACTTCGAGTAAGCCTCCGCCTGCCCGCATGACCCGGGGCGGTCCCGGCCTTGGCGCCGCCGTTCGTGCCTATAATGTCCTTTTCCCCATTGGCACACACCATGTTCCTGCGCCAGGGTTCCACCGTTTCGCTCCGGCGCCTGCTGGTGCTGCTGACCGCCCTCGGCCTGCTGCCATTGGCCCTGCTGGGCGTCTGGGGCATGGTCCTGGTCAGCGACTACCAGCAGCGCGAGCAGGAGCGCCACCTGCTCGACCTGGCGCGCGCGCTGTCGAGCGCCGTCGACGCCGAGCTCGATGGCGTCGTGGCCGCCCTCACCATCATGGCGCGCTCGCCCGCCATGGAGATCGGCGACCTGCGCGGCGTCTACGACATTGCACGGGCACAGGCGGCTGCCCAGCCGGAATGGCTGTCCGTGATCCTCACCGACGCCAGCGGCGCAATCCTGTTCCGTACCTCCGAGCCCTTCGGCAGTCACGGCGGCGTCGTTACCGAACCGGCCAGCCTGCGCAGCGTGATCAAGCGCCAGCAACCCGTCGCCGGGCGCGTCGTGCGCGACAAGGAAGGAAGCGTCGCCTTTCCCGTGCGGATTCCGGTGGAGGACAATGCGGGCCGCCGCTATGTCCTGAGCGCGGTGATCCGGCCCAGCCGCATGCTGCGCGTCGTCCAACGCCAGGAGGTGCCGGACAGCTCGGTGATTTCGATCGTGGACGTCAGCGCCAACATCGTCGCACGCTCGAGGGGACAGGAGCGGCTGGTCGGCTCCGCACCCAGCGCCTCGCTGCTGGCGCTGATGCGCAGCGGCGGGCGCGAAGCGGTCGGCGAGACCTCCACGCTGGAAGGCGACCGGGTGACATCGGCCTTCGCGCAGTCACGCTATGGCTGGGCGGTGGCGATCGGGGTCCCGGCCGCCACGCTGGCGGCGGCGTCCTTGCAGGGCGTCGCCCTGTATGCGGCGGGCCTGGCGGCCTCGCTGCTGGCCTGCATGCTCATCGCCACCCTGCTGTCGTCGCGCATCGTGCGCTCCTTCCGTAGCCTGCAGCGGGGCACGCTGGCGCTCGGGGCGGGCAAGCCGGTGGCGGTGGCGCCCTCGCGCATCACGGAAATCGACCAGATGGGCGACGCCCTTGGCGCCGCCGCCGCACAGCGCGACGCCCACGAGGACGAGCGTTCGCGCCTGCTGGCATCGCTGGAGGAGGCGCTGGCCGACAGCCGCGCCGCCGGTACCGTGAAAGATGAATTCCTCGCCATGCTCGGCCACGAACTGCGCAATCCGCTCAGCCCGATCGTGGCTTCGCTCGACCTGATGGACCTGCGCAACGAGGCGTCGAGCCAGCGCGAGCGCGTCATCCTGCGGCGCCAGGCAAACCACCTCAAGCGCCTGGTCGACGACCTGCTCGACGTCTCGCGCATCGCCAGCGGCAAGCTGCAGATCGCGCCGCGGCCGGTCGACCTGGCCGAGCTGGTCCGTCACGTGGCGGCGGCCTTTCCCGGCGCCGCGCTGGACCCGCAGGCGCCGCCGCACGTCTGGGTGCACGGCGACGAGAGCCGCCTGACCCAGGTGCTCAACAACCTGTTGTCGAACGCGGCGCGCTTCGGCGGGGGCACGGCCCGGGTCGCGCTTGCCGTCGTGGGCGGCGCCGCGCGCCTGTCGGTGAGCGACGAGGGGGTCGGCATGGACCGCGACATGCTGGAACGCGTGTTCGAACCCTTCTTCCAGGCGCAGCAGCCGCTGGCGCGCCATACCGGCGGGCTCGGACTGGGACTGGCGATCGTGCGCCGCATCGTGGAGCTGCACGGCGGGACGGTTGCCGCCTACAGCGACGGGGCGGGCAAGGGCAGCCGCTTCGAGGTGGTGCTGCCGCTCGGCGCCATGGCCGCGGCCACCGAGGACGCGGCGGCCGTCCAGGCCGTGCGGCGGCTGGACGTGCTGCTGGTGGACGACAATCCCGATGCGGTCGCGGTCACGGCGGCGGTGCTGGCGTACCTGGGGCATGCCGTCCGCACCGCGGCAACCGGCGCCGAGGCGCTCGGGGAAGCGCAGCGCCAGACGCCCGATGTCGCGATCCTGGACATCGGCCTGCCGGACATGGACGGCTATGCGCTGGCGGCGCGCCTGCGCGCGCTCGGCGTGGCGGCGAGGCTGGTGGCGCTGACCGGCTACGGCCAGCAGGCCGACGTGGCGCAGGCGCTGGCGTCGGGCTTCGACCTGCACCTGACCAAGCCGGCGACGCTGGAAGACCTGCAGCGGGCCTTGACGCCCGCGTGAGCGCTCGAGGAACGATCAGGCGTGCGCCGTGCGCCCGTTCGGCTGGCGATAGGCCCAGGCCAGCATGACCAGGGCGCCGACGATCATCGGCAGCGACAGCATCTGGCCCGAGGTGACCGGCAAGCCGAGCACGTTCACCTGCCAGTCCGGCACGCGGAAGTACTCGGTGATGAAGCGCGCGCAGCCGTACAGCAGGGTGAACATGGCGCCCACCGCCAGGCGCGGGCGCTGCTTGCGCGCGTAGGGCCACAGGATCAGGAACACGACGATCCCGTCCAGCAGCATCTGGTACAGCGGCGAGGGATGGCGCGGACCTTCCACGCCCGGCCACAGCATGGCCCAGGGCAGGCTCGGATCGGCCAGGCGGCCCGGCAGTTCGGCGTTGATGAAGTTGCCCAGGCGGCCGGCGGCATACCCGAGCGGCACCATCGGGGCGATGAAGTCGTACACGTCGAGCAGATTGCGCTTCGATTTGCGCGCCCACAGCGCCATCGCCGCCAGCACACCGAGGAAGCCGCCGTGGAAGGACATGCCGCCTTCCCAGACCTTGAAGATATCGAGCGGGTTGGCGAAGAAGTAGGCCGGCTGGTAGAACAGCACTTCGCCCAGGCGCCCGCCCAGGATCACGCCCAGCATGCCGTAGAACAGCATGTCGTCGAGGTCTTCGGCCTTCCAGCCCTGCGCGGCGATGTGCGGCTGGCGCAGGCGGACGCGGCCCAGGATCAGGAACAGGGCGAAGGCCACCACGTACATCAGGCCGTACCAGTGGATCTGCACCGGGCCGATGGCGAAGGCGATGGGATCCGGCTGCGGATGAATCAGCATAAGTCGTCAGTCTTTCTCGAAAAGTTCCAGGAAGCCCCGGAGCACGGGAGATGCGTTGTCGCGGCGCCAGGCCACCCCTAGCTCGGTCAGCGGCGAGGGGTCGGCCAGGGCCCGGTATTCCACGCCCGCGCGCATCAGGTTAGACACGGATTGTGGCACAAGTGCCAATCCCATGCCGCCGGAAACCAGGCTGACGATGGTCTGCATCTGCAGCGCTTCCTGCCCGATGACGGGGGTGACGCCGGCCGCGCGGAAGCAGGCCAGGATGGCGTCGTGCAGGGCCGGCGCCGCCGCGCGCGGAAAGATCACTAGCGGCAGCGGCGGCAGTTCGCGCAGCGCGACCTTCCCGCCCGGTGGCAGCAGCCCGGCGGGGACGCACAGGATCAGCGGTTCTTCCAGCACCTTGCGGTAGCCGAGCAAGGTGTCGTGCACGCCGGGCAAGGGCGGGATGACGAAGCCGGCGTCGACCCGGCCTTCCAGCAATTCCTCGGCCTGCACGTCGGAAGTCGCCTCGCGCAGCACCAGCTGCACGCCGGGAAAGGCGGCGCGGTAGCGCTGCAGGATGGCGGGCAGCACGCTGTAGTCGGCGGTGGAGACGAAGGCCAGGGTCAGGCGGCCGGCGCTGCCTTCGGCGACCCGGCGCACCAGGCCGGGGAGGGCGCCGGCATCGTCGAGGATCCGGCGCGCCTCGGGTAGCAGCGCGTTGCCGGCTGCGGTGAGCGCCACCTGGCGGCGGTTGCGCAGGAACAGCGGCGCGCCCAGCAGTTCCTCGAGGCCGGCGATACTTTGCGACAGGGGTGGCTGGGTCATGTGCAGGCGCTCGGCGGCGCGGCCGAAATGCAGTTCTTCGGCCACCGTTACGAAATGGCGCAGCTGGCGGAGTTCGAGGTTCATTGATACGCGCGGTGTATTAGTATGGCCCGGTGATATGCCAAACATATCACACAACACGCGGCGTATTTTGCTGCAATGGCAGGATCAGGTCTTGCGTTTGGCGAAGGTCTGGCGGACGCGTGCGGCGCGGCGGCTGTGGAGGACTTCGTGTTCCTTCTTCTTGTCGAGTCCGAAGACTTTCTCGACGAATTCGAACCAGACGAAGGCGAACACCATCAGGGCGATGATGATCCACCACGACAGTTCGGCAAAGCGCCAGACTTCGAAAGCGCGCAGGGCAGACAAGGCGGCAATCAGGATGATGAGCGGCATGGGGAGACTCCTTCGTCATGCATATTACAAAGAAAAATAGTTGCCGTGTGGAAAAAACTCATCCTTTTGTGGGAATTCGTCAACACCCCGTGTTACTGGCGTTACAGAGTGTATCCCTCGTGGACCTGGTGGAAAATCACGGTAGAATGCAAGGTGTTATGAACCTGGAGAAACAAATGAAACGCTCGCTGTTGTTGTGTGTGCTGATGTCGTCGGCCTTCGCGTCCACGGGTGCATTTGCACAGGCCGACCTGGCGAAAGCCAAGAATTGCATGGCCTGCCACGC
This sequence comes from Telluria sp. ZB4P34, assembly GCF_059686055.1. Taxonomy (NCBI): domain Bacteria; kingdom Pseudomonadati; phylum Pseudomonadota; class Betaproteobacteria; order Burkholderiales; family Oxalobacteraceae; genus Telluria; species Telluria sp. ZB4P34. Next base: position 58,636 of record NZ_JCASIF010000015.1, read on the forward strand.
GGTCGCCAACAAGCTGGTCGGCCCTTCCTACAAGGACGTCGCCGCCAAATATAACGGCCAGAAGGGCGCCGAGGACAAGCTGGTGCAGAAGGTCATCAAGGGTGGCGCGGGCGTCTGGGGTCCGGTACCGATGCCGGCCAACCCGCAGGTGAGCGAGGCCGAAGCCCGCAGCCTGGTGAAATGGGTGCTGGCGACCAAGTAAGCCGGATGCCGCAATAACAAAGCGCGCCTGCGTGAGCATGGCGCGCTTTTTTCATGCCGGCAGGCTGGACCGGCACGGTCGCGACTACTTGCCGCCGATCCGGTAGATCATGTCGACGCCCTGCGCCAGGCGCATCGCCTGGACCAGCGCCATGTCCACCTTCCCCGGGCGGCGCGTACTGCCGCCGCCGCGGGCGTTCGAATCGCTGGACATGCCCATCGCGTTCGACAGGTTCCTCAATGGCCCGATCGACACGCCGGTTGCCGGCCCCAGCCTGGCGCCGATGCCGCGTGCGATGTCCTTTGCCTTGAGCCTGGCCGAGGCGATCGCCTGCTGGAGCAGCTCGCTTTCGACCTTTTCCCGGTCGCTGCGATTGAAGGAAACGGCCAGCGATTCGATGTCCTTCATGACGATCAAGGCCTGCATCAGCGGCGTCCATTGGCCCAGGTCGCGCACCGTGACGTGGATCGAGACCCGGGTTTCCATCGGCATCGGCTGGCCCTCGGGCAGCACCTCGACCTTGCGGGGACGGCGCACGATGTCCTGCACCAGCACGTCCTCCGCCGCGATGCCGCTCTGGGCGAACAGCGCGCGGCTGCTTTCCAGCTTTTCGCTGACCAGCTGCCAGGCAGCGTTGACATCCGGTTCGAGCGACACGATGTCGATATCGATTTCGCCGACGTCGGGCATGATGTACCGGTCGGCGCTCGCGCTCACGTGGATGAAGGGATGGTTGGGCAGGTCGGCCGCCATGCCGGGCAGGCTGGTGGCGGCCAACAGCAGGGCGGCGGCGAATCGTTTCAGCATCGGAGTACTCCGTCATCGTGGGAATACCTCGACAATAGATGATCTAGACATCGTTGTCTACAATCTCTTGCGCCGGATGCGCAGTGTATGCGCTCGTCATAAAGTGGCCGGTCTGGGCATGCGGACGCGGATGCGTTCGTCGTCCAGGTTGGAGAAATACGGAACAGCCGACATGTTCCGCCCGACGACCAGACTAGGTGAGCCAGCGCCAGATGCCCGCCGCCCGGCCGGCCATCGGTATGTGCGCCCAGGTCGCCAGCAGCCACACCAGCAGGCCGCCGCCGAGCGCGTGGGCGCCGAAGTTGCCGAAGCGCGCCCGGCCCTGGACGATTGCCGCGAAGGGCCAGTAACTGGTGCGCCCTTCCCAGGCCGGCCAGCCCTGCGGGTCGAGCGCGGCTTTCTTGCGATCCTGGAGCGCTGCGCCGGCCAGGGACAGCACGATGATGGCGAGTGCGACGATGATATTCCTGGTCACCGGATATACCAGGATGTGCACCACGCCCCAGATGGCGAATGCCCACAGCATCGGGTGCCGGGTGATGCCGTACACGCCGCGTGCCTGCGCGCTGGCCGCATTGGTGGCGCCGGGCATGGCCGGGTTGCGCACCAGCGAACCGAGCAGCATGACGGAAGCGAGCAGCATCAGGACCGTGGCCAGCGCCCACAGCCCGTCGCCGACGTTCCAGAGCGGCGCAGTGACCGGGGTCTTCGGATAGGCCCAGGCCATGCCGCCCAGGGTGGCGAAGGCCACCAGCGAGTACAGCGCCAGGAAGCCCTTTTCACCCATGGACTTCACCAAAGGGCGGCGCAAGGGATGCGACAGGAGAAAATGCGATCCGACGAATGCGCCGGAAAATGCCATCAGCAACATCGATGCGTCCATCTGCCGCTCTTTCGTGAATGTCGGGGTAGGCCAACTATAGCAGCTGCGTGCATGCCGGCTGAAGGCATATCACTCGATGACCAGCGCCAGATCGCGTCCTTCCAGCGCCACCTGGTCCGCATAGTCCGCGGCGTGGATGCGCAGGATGTACTCGCCCGGCGCGATGCCGCCCAGCTGCCAGCTGCCGGTCTGGACTTCGCCATCGCGCAGGCGGCTGTGCAGGGCATAGGCGAACCGGGTGGCTTTGCTGCCGTACACCGTGATGCCGCTGCTGGGCGCATACACGGCCTTGACCGCATCCTGGTTGCGCGGCAGGCGGTCGTAGACCTGCGTGATCAGGGGGCGCTCATGGCCGGGCACCGGCGTGCCGTCGGCGCGCAGCAGCTGGTAGCCGAGCTTGTACAGGCCCAGGCGGCGGCGCGCCAGGTTGCCGTCCACCTGGTCGTAGGCATCGACGACGACGTTCACCTCGCCCAGCGAGCGGGGCACGCGCAGGCGCCTGTCCAGGACCGGGCGCTTGCGGGTTCCGGCAGGCGGGCGCAGGCGCTTGCCGCTGCTGTCGTAGAGCGCGATGCCGTTGATGCGCGGCGCCACGGTATCGGTGAAGCCCACGAAGGGCAGGCTGAGCGGATTGACCACCGCGCCGCCCTGGTAATAGTCGAGGTGGACGTGGGCCATCGCGTTGACGGTGCCGAGCGGGTCGCCCACGGCGAAGCGGGTGCCGCGCGGCACGCGCACGCGCTCGGCCTTGCCGCGCTCGCCCAGCATGAGCTGGAAGCGCGGGTCGAGCGGCCGGCCACGGGTGTCGCGGCCGACCCGCATGTGGATGTAGGACAGCGGCCCCACGCTGATGCCTTCGCTGAGCGTATCGAAGCCCCAGTTGGCGTACGGGTCCGATACCTTGGACGGGAACACGGCCAGCACCCTGGCGCCGACGTCGGCGCGCACGTCGAGGCCGGCGTGGAAGTGGTGGCGGCTGTCGCCGTTGTAGCTGCCGCGCACCTCACCCATCACGCCGACCACTTCGTGCACGGCGTCCTGCGGCCCGACCGGCCAGGGCATCGGTTCCTTGCGCGCGACGGCCACCGGCTGCGGCCGCGCGGGCCTGGCTTCGCCCGGGCGCGGACTCGCCAGGCGGTGCAGGCGGTGGGCCTGGGCGTCGGCCACCACCAGGCTGCCATCGCGCTCGACGGCGATGCCGCGCGGGCCGTAGAGCTGCACGGTGCCGTCCGGGCCGAAGCCGTCGGCGGCGGGCGGCACGTCGGCATCGGTCAGCGCACGGATTTCCCCGTCGGGGGTGAGCTGGAGGATGCGCCCGCCCGATGCGGCGGCGATGTACAGGTAGCCGTCGCGCGTGAGCGCCAGGCCCACCGGGCGGCGCAGCACGGGGCGCGGCTCGCCTTCGAGCGGCGCGGCGATGGTCGTCACCGCGCCGTCGGCGGCCACGCGGCGGATCGCATTGTTGCCGGTGTCGGCCACGTAGAGCGTGCCGTCGGCCGCCACCGCGATCGCGCTGGGGGTGTCGAAGCTGGCCGCCGTGCCCGCGCCGTCCGCATTGCCGGGTTTGCCGCTGCCGGCAATGGTCGTGACCGTCCCGTCGCGGCCGATGCGGCGGATGCGGTCGTTGTAGGTGTCGGCCACGACCACGTTGCCGGCGTCGTCCACGGCGAGGCCGACCGGGCCGTTGAAGCGCGCCGCGCGGCCGAGGCCGTCGGTATCGCCCGGCGTGCCGTCGCCGGCCAGCGTGGTGACGCTGCCGTCTTTCGCGATCTTGCGGATCGCGTGGTTGCCGGTGTCGGCCACGTACAGGTTGCCTTCGTGGTCGAAGGCCAGCGCGGACGGGGTGTGGAAGGCGGCCGCCGTTCCCATGCCGTCCTGGAAGCCTTCCTTGCCGCCGGCGAAGGTGGCAACGCTGCCGTCGGGTGCGATGGTACGGATGCGGTTGCTGTCGCCGGCGTCGGCAACGTAGACCTTGCCCTGGCGGTCGAGGGCGACGCCGAAGGGATCGTCGAAGCGGCTCGATGCGGCCGGGCCGTCGAGCGCGCCGGGAATGCCGTCGCCGGCCAGGGTGGTGACGCGGGCGGGCCAGAAGGGCACGGTCCTGGCCGCCTTGGGCGTGAACACGGCCAGTGCGCCCGGCTGGCGCTCGATGGTGTCGGTGTAGTAAAGCACGGCGCCGCTGACGGCGAGGCCTGCGGCCACGAGCGCCGCGATCAGGGTCTTTCGGTTCACGAAGGCCGGTCGGTGGATTGCAGAGACTGCAATCTTATCGGATACCTTTGAACTGCGTTGCACATGGGGCGGTCGGGGTGTCGACCCTGGGAAAGACGCTTATTCGTAGAGAGAGGTAGGGTGGGCGGGTTCCCCGCCCACGCGTTCAACTAACGGATGAGGTGTCGCGGTCCTTACTCGAACTCCATGCTATCGCATGCCGGGTTACCACCCCAATCAGCTGCGTATATCCCAGCCTGCATGAAGCGCTTGAACGTCGAATAAGGCCATTCGGATGCAGTCGTAACGAACCCATGCTTTACCGCGTTGAAGTGGATATAGTCCACGTGGCGTTCCATATCGAGCTCATTGCGGATCTGGTGTTCCCAAAAGCGCCGCTGCCAAACAGATGCCGAGCGTTGGCGTTGCCGGGACTTTGATAGGGCAGTTGCGTAGCGTTCGCCACATGAATACGAGACGTGATGCTTGATTTGCGACCAACGCGACGAGAAGTCGGTATCGCCGTCAGGGAGTGTCCAGATACAGTGCAGATGGTCGGGCAGCAAGACCATCGCATCGATGACGAACGGGAGGCGATGCCGAACCCGTTCGATGGCGTGGCGTAGTGCAATGCGAACGGGGGTGTCACACAGGATTGGGCGGCGGCGGTGCGACACGACCGTGAAGAAATAAGTTGTCCCCGTCTGGGAGCGGCGGTAATAGGGTATTGGCGCATAGTAGAGTTGCGCCGCAAATGGATGGTGCGTCAGATCAAAGCGAGTTGGACGCGTGGGCGGGAGACCCGCCCACGCTACGAAGGTGATCGAGCTCCCTGGCCACTGCCTGGCTGACGATCTCGCCCAACGCCTCGTGCAGGCCTGCGCGCAGGTCGGCGGTGAAGGTCTCGAGGGTGCGCTGCATGGCGTCGGCCATGGCGTCGCGCACGCGCTGCTCGAGCACGAAATCGACCCGGCCCTGCAGCTGCTGCAGCACGCGCTCGGTGACGCGGCGCTCGAGCACGCTCCATTCCTCGCCGGTCCAGCGTTCAAGGGCGCGGCGTTCCAGCTGGTCGGCGGCCGGCTCCTGCACTGCCGCCGGCGCCACCGGCTCGGTGACGACTTCCGTCAGTACCGGGATGCTGGGGTCGAAAGCGGAATCTTGGCTCATGACGATCCTGCGACAAAGTGGGTCAGGGGATAGTTCTGCTTCTTGTAGGCGACGTAGCGCTGGCGCCCCGCGGCGGCGTCTTCCTCGTCGGTGGAGATGATTTCGAACACGCGCGCGAACTGCGATAGTAGCGCAGGTGTGCGGCGGGTGAGGTTGACCAGCATCTCATGATGCGGAAGTTCCACCCCTTCGTCGGCGGTGATGATAACCGGCGTGTCGGCCGCCAGCGGGTCGCCGGCCGGCACGTGCGGGATGAAGTCGGTATCCGATACCGTCCACAGGGCCGCGTTCAGGGCCTCGGCCTGGGCGGCATCCTCGGCCAGCACCACCACCCTGGCTTTCGATGCGTATGCCTTGCGGGCCAGGCGGCAGGCATAGGCCAGCTTGTCGGGGATGTTGGTGTGGAAGTCGATACGGGTCATGGTGCGATCAAGAGAATGGGGCGGCCAATACGGCCGCCCCCGGGGTCCATCAGGCGCCGGCGCCGCTCTGCTGCGCGCCGCCCGCGTGCATGCCGCTATGGCGCAGCAGCGCGTCGATCGAGGGCTCGCGGCCGCGGAAGGCGCGGAAGGATTCCAGCGCCGGGCGCGAACCGCCCACGGCCAGGATCTCCTGCTGGAAGCGCTTGCCGGTTTCCTGCAGCTGGCCGGATTCCAGCGCCTCCTCGAAAGCCGCATAGGCGTCGGCGGACAGCACCTCGGCCCACTTGTAACTGTAGTAGCCGGCTGCGTAGCCGCCCGCGAAGATGTGGCCGAACGAGTGCTGGAAGCGGTTGAAGGCGGGCGGAATCATCACCGCGAACTGCTTGCGGATGTCGTCGATGAGTTCCTGCACGCTGCGTTCGCTGCGCGGGTCGAAATCGTAGTGCAGGTGCATGTCGATCAGCGAGAACTCGACCTGGCGCAGCGTCATCATCCCGGACTGGAAGTTCTTCGCGGCCAGCATCTTGTCGTACAGCAGACGAGGCAGCGGTTCGCCCGTCTTCACGTGGGCGGTCATCTGCTGCAGCTTGTCCCACTCCCAGCAGAAGTTTTCCATGAACTGCGAGGGGAGCTCCACGGCATCCCATTCCACGCCCGAGATGCCCGACACCGACAGCTCCTCGACTTCGGTCAGCATGTGGTGCAGGCCGTGACCGAATTCGTGGAACAGGGTGATGACTTCGTCGTGGGTGAACAGCGAGGGCTGCTGCTTGCCGTCCACGCTGGCGGGCGGGGTGAAGTTGCAGGTGAGGTAGGCGATCGGGGTCTGCACGATGCCGCCGGTGGCCAGGCGCCGGCCGCGCGCGTCGTCCATCCACGCGCCCTGGCGCTTGCCTGGACGGGCATACAGGTCGAGGTAGAACTGGCCGATCAGCTGCCCCTCGCGCTCGATGCGGAAGAAGCGCACGTCCGGATGCCAGACCGGCGCGTCGTCGAGCTTGATCTGTACCGAGAACAGCTCCTGGATAACGGTGAACAGGCCCTGCACGACCTTCGGCTCGGGGAAGTATTCCTTCACTTCCTTCTCGGAGAACGCGTAGCGCTGCTCGCGCAGCTTTTCCGAGGCATAGGCCACGTCCCAGGACTGCAGCTCCTCGATGCCCAGTTCGCTACTGGAAAATGCGCGCAGTTCTTCCAGGTCTTTCTCGGCGAAGGGACGGGCGCGGCGCGCCAGGTCTTCGAGGAATTCGACCACGTGCTGCGGGCTTTCGGCCATCTTCGGCACCAGCGAGACTTCGGCGAAACTGGCGTACTCCAGCAGCTGGGCTTCTTCGTGGCGCAGCTGCAAGAGCTTGACGATGTTCGCGGTGTTGTCCCACTCGCTCGCCTTGCTGAACATGGTGCCGGTCTCCGAGGCTTTGGTAGCGCTGGCGCGGTAGATGGTTTCGCGCAAGGCGCGGTTGTCGCAGAACTGCAGCACCGGATAGTAGGACGGGAAATGCAGGGTGAACTGCCAGCCGGCCTTGCCGTCCTGCTCGGCCAGGGCGCGTGCCGCGGCCTTGACGTCGTCCGGGATGCCCGACAGTTCGTCTTCGTTCTCGACCAGCAGCTTGTAGTCGTTGGTCGCGTCCAGCACGTTTTCCGAGAAGCGGGTCGAGGTGGCGGCCTGCTGTTCCTGGATCTCGGCGAAACGCCCCTTTTTATCTTCCGGCAGCTCGGCGCCACCCAGGCGGAAGTCGCGCAGCGCGTTCTCGACGATGCGCTTGCGCGCCGGGCTCAGGGATGCGTATTCGCTGCCTGCGCGCAACTGCCTGTACTTGGCAAACAGCGCCTCGTTCTGGCCCAGCATGGTCCAGAATTCGGTGACCTTTGGCTGGTTCTCGTTGTAGACGGCGCGCAGCTCGGGCGTGTCCACCACGTGGTTCAGGTGGTTGACCACGCCCCAGGCGCGGCCCAGGCGCTCGGTGGCTTCCTCGAGCGACACCACGAAGCTGTCCCAGCTCACCGCGTCCGACGGGGCTTCCAGGCGGGCGACCACGTCCGCCGCTTCCTGGATGAGCTGGTCGAGGGCTGGCGTCACGTGCTCCGGCTTGACCAGGTCGAACCGGGTCAGGCCCGAAAAATCGAGGAGGGGATTGCTGGTAGCGATGCTCATGGTCTTCCTTTAAGGGTTCAGGCCACGCCCGGCTTCGGTTCCATGCCCGTTGCCTGGCTGGGACAGTGTTGGCTACTGGAGTGCACGCGTTCTGCAGACTCCACGGTGTTCATCAACAGCATGGTGATCGTCATCGGTCCGACACCGCCCGGCACCGGGGTGATGTGCGAGGCGACTTCCGCCACGCCCGCGTAATCGACGTCGCCGCACAGCTTGCCGTCGTCGTCGCGGTTCATGCCGACGTCGATCACGATCGCGCCCGGCTTGACCATGTCTGCCGTCAGGGTATTGCGGCGGCCAACGGCGGCCACCACCACGTCGGCCTGGCGGGTGTACAGGCCCAGGTCCGGGGTCGCGCTATGGCAGATGGTGACGGTGGCGTTGGCTTGCAAGAGCAGCAGGGCCATTGGTTTACCGACCGTGTTCGAACGGCCGATCACGACGGCGTGCTTGCCGCGCAGGTCGACGCCGGTGGTTTCGATCAGCTTCATGCAGCCGTAGGGGGTGCAGGGACGGAAGCCGGGCAGGTTGGCGACCAGTTCGCCGGCCGACAGGACCGAATAGCCGTCCACGTCCTTGCTGGTGGCAATCGCCTCGATGACCTTGCTCGGGTCGATGTGCTTCGGCAGCGGCATCTGCACCAGGATGCCGTGGATGCTCGGGTCGGCATTCAGGGCGGCGATACGGTCGAGCAGGGCCTGCTCGCTCAGGTCGGCGTCGTATTTTTCGAGTACCGAGTGGAATCCGACGTCGCCGCAGGCCTTCACCTTGTTGCGCACGTAGACGTGGCTTGCCGGGTCCTCGCCGACCAGGATCACGGCCAGGCCGGGCTGGCGGCCGCTGGCGGTGAGCTTGGCGGCGCGCTGGGCGATCTCGCCGCGCAGTTGTTGGGAAAGGAGGACTCCGTCGATCTTCTGGGCAGGCATGGGTAGGCTCACGGCTAGGCAAAAATGAAATTATAAGGCCCATGCCCGCATTGCACTTCCATATCGCGCGCCGCGGCGGGCGAAGCATTGTCATATTTAATCGGTAGGGTGGGCGGGTTTCCCGCCCACGCGGTGATCGTTTGCGGCAAGATCATCCGACAGGAATGCGGAGCCAATGCGTATCACCGCGTGGGCGGCATAGCCGCCCACCCTACGAAAATGTGCGGTCGCAGCATCAAATTTCATAATGCGGAATGACATATCATAGTTTGAAAAACCCAAAGTCCGCTGGTAGAATCGAAGAGTTTATTTTCAGATATTTGAAATTTCACCAAACGCCACCAGCCATTTCAAGGGATAGGTCGGGGCGCCAATCTTAGGAGACGCATTACATGTCAGCTCAACTCGACCAGTTGACGGCACAAGCTGCCAACGACCCGGACACCATCGAAACCCAGGAATGGCTGGATGCGCTCGAAGCGGTGATCGAACATGAAGGCACCGATCGCGCCCACTACCTGATGGAACGCATGGTGGACCTGGCGCGCCGCCGCGGCGCCCACATCCCGTTCTCCAGCAACACCGCCTACGTCAATACGATCCCGGCGCACCTCAACGTGAACTCCCCTGGCAACCTGGAATACGAAGAGCGCCTGCGCTCCTGGATGCGCTGGAACGCGATGGCGATGGTGGTCAAGGCCAACCGCGCCGACGGCGACCTGGGCGGCCACATCTCGTCCTTCGCCTCGCTGGCGAACATGCTGGGCATCGGCTTCAACCACTTCTGGCACGCCCCGACCGAAGAGCACGGCGGCGACCTGCTGTACATCCAGGGCCACTCCTCGCCCGGCATCTACGCGCGCGCTTTCCTGGAAGGCCGCATCAGCGAAGAGCAACTGCTGAACTTCCGCCGCGAAGTCGACGGCAAGGGCCTGTCTTCCTACCCGCACCCGAAACTGATGCCGGACTTCTGGCAGTTCCCGACCGTGTCGATGGGCCTTGGCCCGCTGATGGCGATCTACCAGGCGCGCTTCCTGAAGTACCTGCACGCACGCGGCATCGCCGACACCGAGAACCGCAAGGTCTGGGTCTTCTGCGGCGACGGCGAGATGGACGAGCCGGAATCGATGGGCGCGATCGGCATGGCCGCGCGCGAGCGCCTCGACAACCTGGTCATGGTCGTCAACTGCAACCTGCAGCGCCTGGACGGTCCGGTGCGCGGCAACGGCAAGATCATCCAGGAACTCGAAGCCGACTTCCGCGGCGCCGGCTGGAACGTGGTCAAGGTCATCTGGGGCTCGCAGTGGGATGCCCTGCTCTCCAAGGACAAGGACGGCATCCTGCAGCGCGTAATGATGGAAACCGTCGACGGCGAATACCAGAATTACAAGGCCAAGGACGGCGCCTACGTGCGCAAGCACTTCTTCGGCAAGCACCCGGAGCTGCTGAAGATGGTCGCCAACATGAGCGACGACGACATCTGGCGCCTGACCCGCGGCGGCCACGACCCGCACAAGATCTACGCGGCGTTCAAGAACGCCCAGGAGAACAAGGGCTCGCCGACCGTGCTGCTGGTGAAGACCGTCAAGGGCTTCGGCATGGGCAAGTCGGGCGAGGCGCGCAACACCGCGCACCAGACCAAGAAGCTGGACGACGCCGCGATCCGCGAGATGCGCGACCGCTTCAATATTCCGATCCCGGACGACAAGCTGGCCGAGATCCCGTTCTTCAAGCCGTCCGACGATTCGCCGGAGATGCAGTACCTGCACGAGCGCCGCAAGGCCCTGGGCGGCTACCTGCCGCAGCGCCGTTCCAGGGCGGACGAGCAGCTGGTCGTGCCGGCGCTCGAGACCTTCAAGGCCGTGCTCGAGCCGACCCCGGAAGGCCGCGAGATCTCGACCACGCAATCGTATGTGCGCGTGATCACCAGCCTGCTGAAAGACCCGAGCATCGGCCAGCGCATCGTGCCGATCCTGGTCGACGAATCGCGTACCTTCGGCATGGAGGGCCTGTTCCGCCAGATCGGCATCTTCAACCAGCAGGGCCAGCTGTACGAGCCGGTCGACCGCGACCAGGTGATGTACTACCGTGAAGACAAGGCCGGCCAAATCCTGCAGGAAGGTATCAACGAAGCGGGCGGCATGAGCTCGTGGATCGCCGCGGCGACCTCGTACTCGTCGAACAACCGCACCATGATCCCGTTCTACACCTTCTACTCGATGTTCGGCATGCAGCGCGTGGGCGACCTGGTCTGGCTGGCGGGCGACATCCGTGCGCGCGGCTTCCTGATGGGCGGCACCGCCGGCCGCACCACGCTGAACGGCGAAGGCCTGCAGCACGAGGACGGCCACAGCCACATCATGGCGGCCACGGTCCCGAACTGCATCCCCTACGACCCGACCTTCGGCCACGAAGTGGCGGTGATCATCCAGGACGGCCTGCGCCGCATGGTGCAGGAGCAGGAAGATGTGTTCTACTACATCACCATCATGAACGAGAACTATGCCCACCCGGGCATCAAGCCGGGCCAGGAAGAAGGCATCCTGAAGGGCATGTACCTGCTGCAGGAAGGCGCGCCGATCCAGGGCGATGCGGCCAGCGCCAAGCGCGTCCAGCTGATCGGCTGCGGCACCATCCTGCGCGAGTCGATCTTCGCCGCCGAGCTGCTGAAGAACGACTGGGGCGTGGATGCGGACGTGTGGTCGGCCCCGTCGCTCACGCTGCTGGCGCGCGACGGCCAGGATTGCGAGCGCTGGAACATGGTCAACCCGGACGCCGAGCAGCGCGTGCCCTACGTGACCTCGCTGATGCAGGCTACCAGCGGCCCGATCGTCGCCACCACCGACTACATGCGCCTGTTCGCCGAGCAGATCCGCGGCTTCATGCCGAAGGACCGCACTTACAAGGTGCTGGGTACCGACGGCTTCGGCCGCTCGGATTCGCGCGTCAAGCTGCGCGAGTTCTTCGAGGTGAACCGTTACTACATCACCGTGGCCTCGCTGCGCGCACTGGCCGACGAAGGCAAGATCGACCGCGCCATCGTGACCCAGGCGATCCGGAAGTACGGCATCGACCAGAACAAGCCGAATCCTGTGACCGTGTAAATGCTCAAGGCCGTCGTTACCGCCATTCGGTAGCGACGGCTTAAGCGCTAACTCAAAAGAACAAACGGAGCTAACACTATGAGCATTGTGGAAGTCAAAGTCCCGGACATCGGCGACTTCAAGGAAGTCGAGGTCATCGAACTGCTGGTCAAGCCGGGCGACACGATCAAGGTCGACCAGTCGCTGATCACGGTCGAATCGGACAAGGCCAGCATGGAAATCCCGGCGAGCCACGCCGGCGTCGTCAAGGAAATCAAGATCAAGGTCGGCGACAAGGTCGCCGAAGGTTCGCTCGTGCTGCTGGTCGAGGAAGCGGCCGCCGCCGCCGCTGCGCCTGCACCTGCGGCACCTGCCGCCGCTGCGCCGGCCGCCGAAGCTGCACCGGCACCTGCTGCCGCCCCGGCGGCATCCGCACCGGCTGGCGCCGGTGCCATCGTCGAAGTCACCGTTCCGGACATCGGCGACTTCAAGGAAGTCGAAATCATCGAACTGATGGTCAAGCCGGGCGACCAGATCAAGGTCGACCAGTCGCTGATTACGGTCGAGTCGGACAAGGCGAGCATGGAGATCCCGTCCAGCCACGCCGGCACCGTGAAGGAAATCAAGGTCAAGGTGGGCGACAAGGTCGCCAAGGGTTCGCTGGTGCTGCTGGTCGAAGCCAGCGGCGGCGCAGCGGCCGCAGCGCCTGCGGCTGCCGCTCCAGCGCCTGCCGCAGCAGCAGCGTCGGCCCCGGCTGCCGCGCCTGCGCCTGCCGCCGCCGCTCCGGCGCCTGCCGCAGCGGCCCCGGCACAAGGCCTCACCGGCTCCAAGGCCCACGCCTCGCCGTCGATCCGCAAGTTCGCCCGCGAACTGGGCGTGGACCTGGCGCGCGTGCCGGGCACCGGTCCGAAAGGCCGCATCACCCAGCAGGACGTGCAGAACTTCGTCAAGGGCGTGATGGCCACCGGCCCGAGCGCCGCAGCCCCAGCCAAGTCCGGCGGTTCCGGCAATGGCCTGGAAGTGCTGGCCTGGCCGTCGCTGGACTTCTCGAAGTTCGGCCCGACCGAAACCGTGGCCCTGCCGCGCATCAAGAAGATCTCGGGCCCGAACCTGCACCGCAACTGGGTCATGATCCCGCACGTAACCCACTTCGAAGATGCAGACGTCACCGACCTGGAGCAGTTCCGCGTCGATTCGAACGCCGCGCTGGCCAAGCAGAAGTCGACCGTCAAGCTGACCATGCTGGCCTTCGTGATCAAGGCTTCGGTTGCGGCACTGAAGAAGTTCCCGCAATTTAATTCGTCGCTGTCCGAAGACGGCGCCAGCCTGATCGTCAAGCAGTACTACAACATCGGCTTCGCTGCCGATACCCCCAACGGCCTGGTGGTCCCGGTCGTGAAGGATGCCGACAAGAAGACCATTTCGCAGATCGCCGTCGAAATGGGTGAGCTGTCCGCAGCGGCGCGCGACGGCAAATTGTCGCCGGCTGCGATGCAGGGCGCGACCTTCACCATCTCGTCGCTGGGCGGCATCGGTGGCACGGCCTTCACGCCGATCATCAATGCACCGGAAGTGGCGATCCTCGGCCTGTCGAAGTCGGCGATGAAGCCGGTGTGGGACGGTTCGGCCTTCCAGCCGCGCCTGATGCTGCCGCTGTCGCTGTCCTACGATCACCGCGTGATCGACGGCGCCGGCGCCGCGCGCTTCGCCGCCTACCTGGCCGACGTGCTGGCCGACCTGCGCAAGACCCTACTGTAAGGAGCCGAGCATGAGCACTGTTGAAGTGAAGGTTCCGAACATCGGCGACTTCAAGGACGTCGAGATCATCGAACTGCTGGTCAAGCCGGGCGACACCATCAAGGTCGACCAGTCGCTGGTCACCGTCGAATCGGACAAGGCCAGCATGGAGATCCCATCGACGCATGCCGGCGTGGTCAAGGAAATCAAGGTCAAAGTCGGCGACAAGGTGAACGAAGGTTCGCTGCTGCTGATGCTGGACGAATCCGGCGCCGGCGCGGTTGCGCCGGCAGCACCGGCGGCACCTGCGGCGGCCGACAAGCCGGCCGCGCAGATCGGCGCGCAGGCAGTGGCGCCGACCGCCGCCGCCGGCCCGACCGATTCCTACGCACCGGCCCATCCGGCGCCCGCCGCCACGGTGGCAGCCGCCCCGGCCCCGGGCGCGGCCAGCTACGACGGCCAGGTCGACATCGAATGCGAGATGATGGTGCTGGGCGCCGGCCCCGGCGGCTATTCGGCCGCCTTCCGCGCGGCCGACCTTGGCATGAACACCGTCCTCATCGAGAAGTACGCGACCCTGGGCGGCGTCTGCCTGAACGTGGGCTGCATCCCGTCCAAGGCGCTGCTGCACGTGGCCCACATCATGGACGAGACCGCGCACATGGCCGACCTGGGCGTGAGCTTCGCACCGCCGAGCGTGGACATCGACAAGCTGCGCGCCTACAAGGATGGCGTCATCAAGAAGATGACCGGCGGCCTGAACTTCATGGCCAAGGCGCGCAAGGTCAACGTGGTGCAGGGCGTGGGCAGTTTCCTCTCCCCGAACCACATCGAAGTCACGGCAGCCGACGGCAGCAAAAAGGTCGTCAAGTTCGCCAAGGCGATCATCGCCGCCGGTTCCTCGGTGGTGAAGCTGCCCTTCGTGCCGGAAGACCCGCGCATCGTCGACTCGACCGGCGCGCTGGAACTGCGCCAGGTGCCGAAGCGCATGCTGGTGATCGGCGGCGGCATCATCGGCCTGGAGATGGCCACCGTCTACTCGACCCTGGGTGCGCGCATCGACGTGGTCGAGATGATGGATGGCCTGATGCAGGGCGCCGACCGCGAGGCCGTCAAGGTCTGGCAGAAGTACAACGCGCACCGCTTCGACAACATCATGTTGAAGACCAAGACCGTCGGCGTGGAAGCGCTGCCGGAAGGGATCAAGGTGTCCTTCGAGTCGGCCGAGGCCGGCGTGGCCGCTCCGGCGCCGCAGGTCTACGACCTGGTGCTGGTGGCCGTGGGCCGCAGCCCGAACGGCAAGAAGATCGCCGCCGAGAAGGCCGGCGTGGTCGTGACCGACCGCGGCTTCATCGGCGTGGACGGCCAGATGCGCACCAACGTGCCGCACATCTTCGCCATCGGCGACCTGGTGGGCCAGCCGATGCTGGCGCACAAGGCGGTGCACGAGGCGCACGTGGCGGCCGAAGCGGCGCACGGCGAGAAGGCCTTCTTCGATGCGAAGGTGATTCCGTCGGTGGCCTATACCGATCCGGAAGTGGCGTGGGTGGGCCTGACCGAGGAAGAAGCCAGCCAGAAGGGTGTCAAGGTCGAGAAGGGCCACTTCCCGTGGAACGCCAGCGGCCGCGCGGTCGCCAACGGCCGCGAAGAGGGCTTCACCAAGCTGCTGTTCGATGCCGAGACCAAGCGTATCATCGGCGGCACCATCGTCGGCACCAATGCCGGCGACATGATCGGCGAAGTGGCGCTGGCGATCGAGATGGGCGCAGACGGGGTGGACATCGGCAAGACCATCCACCCGCACCCGACGCTGGGCGAGTCGATCGGCATGGCGGCGGAAGCCTATAAAGGCGTCTGCACGGACCTGCCGCCGGCGCGCAAGAAGTGATCGCAGCCTGGCTTGCGACGAGAACGGGACCTCCATGGTCCCGTTTTTTTTCGCCGCCGGCTTACATCTGCTTGAACAGATCCACGTAATTCCGGCTGACGATCAGCTGTTCCTCCCGTCCTTTCAGGCGCACATGCAGCCGCCCGCGGAAATCCGTGCGCGTCCCCGCCACGTGCTTCGCCGCCACGATCACTCCCCGATGGATCTGCCAGAACTGCTGCGGGTCGAGCTGCTCCTTCAGCTTGCTGAGCGGTGTGCGGATCAGGCACTCGCCATCGGCCAGGTACACGCTGGTGTACTTGTCGTTGCTCTGGAAGTAGATCACCTCGTCGATCGCCACCAGCCTGGTTTCCTGTCCGCGGGCCGCGCGGATCCATTGCAGCGGGGCCGGCCCGGGCGCCGCGACGCCGAGCTGGCGCAGCAGGGCCTGCAGCGCGTCGGCCGCCGGCGCCGGCGCCGGCGTGGCCAGCGACTGTTTCAGCCGCGCCACCGTGCGCGACAGCCGTTCCAGTCCGACCGGCTTGAGCAGGTAGTCGAAGGCGGCATGCTCGAAGGCCTGCAGCGTGTAATGCTCGTGGGCCGTGGTGAACACGACCCGGGGCGGGCGCGCGCCCTCGCACAGGCGGGCGGCCAGTTCGATGCCGTTCAGCCCCGGCATCTGGATGTCGAGGAAGACGACGTCGGGCGCCAGCTCGTCGATGAGCTGCAGCGCCTGGATGCCGTTGGCGGCGCGCGTCACGCGCAGGCCGGGCCAGGCGCTGGCAAGCTGCGCTTCCAGGTAGTCGAGCAGGTGCGGCTCGTCGTCCGCGATCAGGGCGTGGGGATGGTCGATGATGGCACCGGGGAAGAAAGATGCGAAGGAAGCTGCAGGGGAAGCAGCAGGCGCGCAGTGACGCCGCCCGTGGGATTTTCGATGAGCTGGAGCTGGCCCTGGCCCGCATACAGCTGGCGCAGTCGCTCGCGCAGGTTGGACAGGCCGACTCCACCGCCGGGGCGCGCGGGCAGGCCATCGGTGCGCAGGCCGAGGCCGGTGTCGCAGACCTCCAGGCACAGCTTGCCGTCTTGCAGGCGGGCGCGCACCACGATCTCGCCGCCGTCGAGCTTGGGCTCGATGCCGTGCATGACCGCGTTCTCGACCAGCGGCTGCAGCAGCATCGGCGGCAGCGGCAGCGCGGCGAGGGCCGGGTCCAGGTCGAAGCGCCAGCGCAGGCGCTGTTCCATGCGCACGCCCAGCACGTCGAGGTAGGCGGCGGCCAGCTCGGTTTCCCCCTGCAGGGTCGCATGCTCGGCGCGGCTGGCCGACAGGCTGGCGCGCAGGTAGTCGATGAAGCGCTCCAGCATGCGGCGCGCCTTGGCCGGCTGGCTGTCGATCAGGCTGACGACATTGGCCAGCGTGTTGTACAGGAAGTGCGGTTCGATCTGGGCCTGCAGCGCGCGCAGGCGGGCTTCCGCCACCAGGCGGCCGGCGGCGGCGACCTGCTCCTGCTGGCGCAGCGCTTGCGCTTCGCGCCGCAGGCGCCGCTCGCCCGCCGCCAGGAGCAGCACCATCAACACGGCTGTCATCATGCCGAAGGCGAGCAGGAACATGGCGGTGCTGCTGTACTGGAAAAAGCGCAGCGGGCTCCTGCCATGGAACAGCGAATTGCCGAGCGGTATGCCGATCACGCTGGCCATCGTGATGATCATGATCTGGGCGCTGCGGAACACCCGCATGTTCTCGCGCGGCATGAGGCGTTCGAGCAGCTGCAGGGCGCCGTGGATCATGAAGCCGATGAGATTGCTGATGATCAGGGTTGCCAACAGCACGCGTCCGAAAGACATTTCTCTGCCAAACAGCTTTTGCAGCAGTGTCAGCCCGAGCCCGAGCATGCTGCTCCAGATCGCCGTATAGATCAGGTCGCGCGTAAGCGAAGGCGGCCAGCGCCGGAACAGCGGGATCAGTTCCAGCGGGTGGCCGCGATCGCGGATGTCGGGGCGGGGGGGCGGGGTGACGGTCATCATGCTGCTAGGAAATTACCATGAAAGCAGTGCGGTGTGCGATATGGCAGCCTGGCCAGGGCCAGCGGTCCGGCCGATACCCGCGCCGCATCGAACACCGTCATCACGCCGACGCCCTTGCGCAGGTCTTGCGCCACACCGACCAGGTAGCCGTCCGTTTCCGAGCGCGCATGGCGTCGCGGCACCAGCACGTGTTCTTCGAGCTGCCAGCCGGCGCCGAAGCGGTAGCCGTCGACCTTGCCGCTGTCGGTATCGACCAGGTTGACCGAAGACAGCGTGGCAGAACCGCCCTGGCCGTCGGCGCCGAGCAGCACCAGGCGGCGGTGGCGGCTGCCGACCACTTGCGGGGCCACGCGCGGAAACTCGCTGGCGCCGAACAGGCGGCTGGCGCGCGCCTGGCCGGCGGCATAGTCGAGGCAGATTTGCACCGTTTCGCTGCGCGTTCCCGTCCGCCGTTCGCCCGCCATCAGGCCGCCGAGTTCGGCCAGCACGTCGCCCTCGTGCAGCACGACGTCGAAGCGGGTGCAGTCGCCGTCTTCCCAGGCGTTCCCGAAGTGGAACACCATGCGCGGCGGCAGTTCGAACACCTGGCGTACCGTCAACGTGTCCTTCGCCACCACCACGATGCGCAGCGGCCGGGCGCTTGGCCCGCTGCCGGCCCAGGCGTGGCGTTCGGCAAAGCTCATGTTCTCGCCCGGCTTCAGGTCGTAGGGCGGAACCAGGAATACCAGGTGTTTCGCGCTGACGGCGAAATCGTGCACCATGGCTTGCCGGGGAACCGGCACCAGCGCGGTCCGCAGGACCTCGCCCCTGGGGCCGATCTGGTAGAGCGCAATCCGGCTGGCGCCGGGCAGGGCGCCGAAATTCCACATGCCGCCCTGGGGATCGACTTTCGGGTGGGCCGAAAAGGGCATGGCGCGCAGGTCCTCGCGCCAGGTCTTGGCGCCGACCGTGGCCAGGGTGTCCGGATCCAGCTCGACCGCCGAACCGCCTTCCCACAGCGCGTACACGCGCCCATTGAAGGGCAGCAGGTTGGTGTTGGCGGCGTTCAGGGTGTCGTTGTCGCGAAACCCGCGGCGCGCCACATAGGTGCCGAAGGAGGGGTAGAGGAACTGGCCGGCCTGCGACTCGTCGGCGAAGCGGCGGGTCTCGACGAAGCGGCCCTGGTGGGCGACCCTGCCGCCGGCGATGCGCCAGCGCTGGGCGAAGCCGTCGCCGTCGAACCAATGGTGGTAGCGCTCGCCGCCCAGTTCAAAGCGGCCCGGGCCGTTGCGGTAGAAGCTGCCTTGCAGGTCGGCGGGCAGGCGGCCGCTCACGACGGCCTGGCCTTGCTGGCTGCCGACGGTGTCGGCGTACACGCGCAGGGACGGATCCTGCGCCATGGCGGCGTGGAAGCGGCGCCGGGTCTCGGCGTCGGCGCGCGCGGTCCCGGCCAGGCCGAGCGCAGCCAGGCCGAGCCCGGCGTCGAGGAAGCGGCGGCGGTCCATGCTTCCCTCAGCGCAGGCTGACGGTGGCGGTGGCGCCGGCATCCGGCACGCTGAACTTCACCTGCTCGAATGTCGGCGGGCCCATGGTGCCGCGCGCATTGTTGCTGAACGCGTGGTCCTCGGTGGGAATGCCCATGGGATTGCTGTCCATCCGGCCATTGCCGTTGGCGTCGTGGAACAGGGCCAGGCCGTATTCGCCGGCCGGCAAGTCCTTGATGAGCACGTCCATCGTGCCGGCCACGGCGGCGACCCGGGCAGCCTTGATCGGGCGCTTGAGGAAGCTGTCGCTGGAATCGTAGACGGCCACCATGATGTTGCCTTCGGCGGACTTGACGTCCTGGACGCGGACAGTGAGCTCGGCCGCGCTGGCGGATGCACAGCATGCGGCGAACAGGGCGAGCAGGGCGGCAAGGGTAGGGATGGGCTTCATATCGGTCTCCAGGTTGGTTGGTGGAGCCATTCTGGCGAGCCCGCCAGTGCCCTGCCTGTGCCTGCGATGAAAGGGCGCGTGGCGGTCGCCAGCTGCATTCCAAGGGCGCGAGGCGCAGGCGCCGCCGCTGGAAAACATTTCCATCGAAATTTCAATCGTGACAGCGTTCCCCGCTGTATTGACTTGCTATGATGCGAAGGTGTGGCGGCAAGCCACTTGCCGCCGGTCGCGTGTCAAGCTACAGGGGAGACTGCTATGTACGAACACGGCAATGAATACGTCGGCACGGTTTTCGTGCTGCCCGAAACGCGCTGCTTCGAGCTCCGGACCACCGTCCAGGGCCAGCCGCACCTGGTCCACGGCACCATTTCCCAGCAGCTCGCAGCGCGCTTTCTCGAGGGCGCGCCCGACCACATCGATCCGCGCCAGCTGGCGCTGCAGCCACGCCGGGTCGAAGTTATGACCCGCGAAATCCACGAACGCCACCGCGCCCCGCGCAAGGTGTATTGCCTGTCGCGGCTGTTCGACTATGAAACCACCGGGGCGCCCGCCATGGCCTGACCCTGCCGTCCAGGCCGCTGGACATGAAAAAGCCGCCCGGCTTGCGCGGGGCGGCTCTGCTCGGCCCATGCAGGCCAGTGTGTCAGGTGAATGCGATGAAGCGTTCCGGGATATCGATGGTCCCGGCCTTCGCCGCTGCCGCGTAGGCACGCATTTCTGCAACGACTGCGTCAAGTTGTTCGTTGTTAGGATTCTGCAAGAAACCCTTCATGCATTCCTGCAGGGCGGCCTGCTGGTCGCGCCATTCGTAACGGGAAGACTTGCTCATGCTCCCTCCTCGCGGCGAACGGCCGCTGTCGTTTTATTGTTCATGACATCCTCCTTGATGAGGATGCCAGATTGTCACAAATCGGTGCTCCGGGTCGGTGCGATGACGCACAGACCCTTTTTTGACCGTATGGTCAAAAATGCTTCGATTAAACAACTCTAGACCCTCTGCAACAAACCTGTGCTCCGCCAGCCGGCAGCCGACAGGCTATCTTCCAGTTGCGGCAGGCTACAATGGCGATCACGCAACTCTACAAGGATCCGCCCCATGTCCCTGCCTGCACGTGCCTTGCATACCGTGTCTTTCCTGGCCGCGCTCCTGGTGTCCAGCGCTGCTTCCGCCTCATCGCCTTCCCAGGCCTGGCAAGCGCTCCCCGGCGTAACAGGCGCCGAACTGCGCGGCCTGTCCGTCGTCAGCGACAGGATCGCCTGGGCCAGCGGGGCCAAGGGCACCGTGCTGCGCACCGTCGACGGCAGCACCTGGCAGGCGATGCAGGTGCCGGACGCCGACAAGATCGACTTCCGCGACATCCAGGCCTTCGATGCGAAGACGGCCGTGGTGATGGGGGCGGGCCCCGGCGCGGCCTCGCGCATCTACCGCACCGAGGACGGTGGCGCCAGCTGGCAGCTGGTGGTCACCAACGGGGTGGCCGAAGGCTTCTGGGACGCGATGGCCTTCTGGGACAAGGACAACGGCATCCTGTTCGGCGATCCGGTCAAGGGCAGCTTCCAGGTCTACACCACGGACGACGGCGGCAAGACCTGGCAGGAAGTCGCGGCCAAGGGCATCGAGGCGATGCCGAACGAGGGCGCGTTTGCCGCCAGCGGCACCTGCCTGACGGTGGCCGGGACGAAGGAAGCCTGGATCGCCACCGGCGGTGGCGCCACGTCGCGCGTCTTCCATTCTTCCGATCGCGGCAAGACCTGGCGCGCATCCTCGACCCCGATTCCTGCCGGCGCAGCGGCGCGCGGCGTGTTCTCGGTCGCTTTCCTGAACCCGAAGGAAGGCTTTGCCGCCGGCGGCGACTACAAGGAAACCCGCATGGCCGGCACCAATGGCGCCTACACCGGCGACGGCGGCGCCACCTGGACGAAAGTAGAGATGGCGCCGGCGGGCTACATGTCGGTGGTGGTGGCGGTGCCGGGCGCTCAGCGCGCCCTGGTGGCCGGCGGGCTGGCGGGATCCGGGTATTCGCTCGACGCCGGCCGCAGCTGGAGCGAACTCGACAAGACGCCGATGAACACGGTCGGCTTTGCCAGCCCGACGCAAGGCTGGGCGGTGGGGCCGAAAGGCTTGCTGATGAAGTACACCGGGCCTGCGCTGAACGGGAAAGCCCGCTGAGGGAAGGCATTACAATCGCCGCACCATAAAAAACTGACTGGAGATACCATGAAAAACATCCTCGCACCGCTCGTACTCGCGGCGGCCATCGGCGCCGCCTTTGCCAATATGGCCCATGCGGCCGAACCCGCTACTGCAGCCCAGCTCACCGCCATGGGCAAGCGCTTCGCGCCGGCCGAGCTGAAGGCCGACACTTCGCAGCTCTCGAAAGGCGACCGCGCCGCGATGGTCAAGCTGATCGAAGCGGCGAAGATCATCGATACCCTGCAGCTGCGCCAGCGCTGGGCCGGCAACGAAGCCCTGTGGGCCGCCCTGCAGAAAGACAACTCGGAACTGGGCCGCGCGCGCCAGGCGGCGTTCTGGCTGAACAAGGGCCCGTGGTCCAGCCTCGACGACAATACGTCCTTCATGCCGCCCGAGTATGCCGGCATCAAGATTCCGGCCAAGAAGCCCTTGGGCGCCAACTTCTATCCGGAGAGCGCGGGCAAGGAAGCGCTGGAAGGCTGGATGAACGGCCTGCCCGCCGCGCAGAAGGCCGATGCGCAATGGTTCTTCACCGTGATCCGCACCGGCCCGGACGGCAAGTTCCGCACCGTGAAGTATTCGGACGAATACCGCCCGGAGCTCGAGAAGCTGGCCAGGCTGCTGCGTGAAGCGGCCGCCTCCACCGACAACGCCTCGCTCAAGAAATTCCTCAGCTTGCGCGCCGACGCCTTCCTGTCCAACGACTACCTGGCCTCGGACTTCGCCTGGATGGACCTGGATTCGCCGGTCGATGTCACCATCGGTCCGTACGAGACCTATAACGACGAGCTGTTCGGCTACAAGGCCGCCTTCGAAGCCTACATCAGCATCCGCGACCAGAAAGAGACGCAGAAGCTGGCCTTCTTCGGCAAGCACCTGCAGGAACTCGAAGACAACCTGCCGCTGGCCAAGCAGTACCGCAACCCGAAGGTCGGCGCGATCGCGCCGATGGTGGTGGTGAACGAGGTCTACGGCGCCGGCGACGGCAACATGGGCGTGCAGACCGCCGCCTACAACCTGCCGAACGACGAGCGCGTGGTCCGCGAGCGCGGCTCCAAGCGCGTGATGCTCAAGAACGTGCAGGAAGCGAAATTCGAATCGACCCTGAAGCCGATCTCGAAGCTGGTACTGCGCCCGCAAGACCAGAAGGATCTCGACTTCGATTCCTTCTTCACCCACATCCTGGCCCACGAGATCATGCACGGCCTCGGTCCGCACACGACGAAGAAGAACGGCAAGGAATCGACCCCGCGCCAGGACCTGAAAGACACCTACTCGACCATCGAGGAAGCCAAGGCCGACATCACCGGCCTGTGGGCGCTGGGCTACATGATGGACAAGGGCCTGCTGAAGGACACGCTGGGGCAGGGTAGCGTGGCCGAGCGCAAGCTGTACAACACCTTCCTGGCCTCCGCCTTCCGTACCCTGCACTTCGGCCTGACCTCCTCGCACGCGCGCGGCATGGCGATCCAGATGAACTACCTGCTCGACAGGGGCGCGTTTGTCGCCCATGGCGACGGCACGTTCTCGGTGGACTTCAAGAAGATCAAGGGCGCAGTTGCCGACCTCGACCGCGACTTCCTGACCATCGAAGCCACCGGCGACTACGAGGCCGCCAAGGCCATGATGGCAAAGTATGTGGTGATCCGTCCGGAAGTGCAGAAGGCGCTCGACAGGCTGAAGCAGAGCGTGCCGAACGATATCCGCCCGGCGTTCACCACAGCGGCGGCGCTGACGAAGTAAGCGGCAGAACAGGAGACTGGCGGCGCGATTGGCATCGGCGCAACAGTGCCGCCCAGTTTTCTTAACTTGAACTGAAAGCCTCGTCAATCCAGCCAGGCGCCATGTTATAGTCGCGGCATTGCTTACGGGAAATTGTTGGCGCCTACCCGGCGCCGTCCCCGCGCTTTCCAACGACAAGAACATGAGCTCCAAGCCCTTTTCCACCGGCGCGCGGCTGGCCATCGGCTACGGCGCCGTGATTCTCCTGATGATCGCCCTGGCCGTGCTGGCCTCAGTACGCGCGGGGCAGATCGACGCACTGCTGTTCCGCATCGACGAGATCAGCGGCATCAAGCAGCGCTACGCCCTCGAACTGCGCTCCAGCGTACGCGACCGCGCCATCGCACTACGCGACGTGGTACTCGCTCCCGATGCCGCCGCCGCCGCCGCGCCGATCGGCCGCATCAAGACCCTGGACGACGCCTATTCGCGTGCAGCTTCGCCGCTGAACGCGCTATTCCACGAACTGCCCGGCATCCAGACGGCGGAGCGCGAGCTGCTTGCCGCGATCAAGGAACAGGAACGCCGCACCCGCCCGCTGGTGGAGCGCGTGATCGCCCTGCACGCGGCGGGGCAGGCCCAGGAGGCGGCTGCGCTGCTGTCGCAGCAGGCTTCTCCGGCCTTCGTGGACTGGCTCGCCAGCACCACGCGCTTCATCGAACTCGAACAGAAACTGGCGGCCGACGACATGGTGGCCGCGCGCGAACTGGCGTCCGGATTCGCGCAATGGATGCTGCTGCTGTGCACCGGCGCAGTGGCGGCGGCCGTGCTGGGCGCCTGGTACGTCCTACGCGAACTGCAGCGTCCGCAGGCCCCCGGGGCCGACGATGCCGCGCCGCCCGCCGCGCCTGCGGCCAACCCGAAGCGCGTCGACGATATCGTCGGCGCCATCGACGGCCTGGCCTTCCGCGCCAACATCCTGGCCCTCGACGCCGCGGTGCAGGCGCTGCGCACCGAAGGGCACGAGGAGGGCCGCAGCGCTGTCGTCCAGGAACTGCAGGCGCTGGCGCTGCGCTCCACCGCCGTGGTGAAGGACATCCGCGACCTGGTCGGCAGCCCGGTCGCGCACATGGAAGACGCCGGCGCACTGCAGGCGATCGCCAACGCGGTTGCGAGGGTGACGGCGGTGACCTCGTCGATCAGCCTCGAGGACGGCCAGCCGGAATCCTCGAGCGAATCCTCGCTGCGCACCACGGCCCTGCTGCAGGCGTCCACCGCCGCCGCGGCCATGGAGGCCGAAGCGCAGCGCCTTGCGTCCATTGTCGCCCCGGCCAGGCATGCCGGAGACGCGGCGCCGGCAAGTCAACAATGACAAGTTTGCCGTTCTAAAAACAGAGAAATATTTTCCCGAAAGGCGGGCTTCATCTCGGTCTAGAATTGCCGTTAGGCATTTTAGTGTCCCCGAAAGAATCCGCCATGTTCAAGCCTCTCCAGCTCGCCGCCGTCCTCGCCGCCACCGTGGCGCCGGCGCTCTATGCCGCCGAACTCACTGCCCTGGAAAAGCGCTGGCTCAGCGCCGCGGGACCGGTACTGGCCTATTCCCAGCAACTGAAGCTGCCGCTCGACATCACCGTGCAGCCCCAGCCGCGTCCGGGCGACGTGCCGCTGGCGATGGGCTTCGACAAGGGCCGCTGCAAGCTGGTCATGTCGCTGCGTAACAACCCGGATGCGGAAACCGTGCTGGCCGGCATTCCGGAAGCGCAGCAGGGCGTGCTGATCGAGGCGATGGCGGCGCACGAAATCGCCCATTGCTGGCGCTATTCGCAAGGCGCCTGGCATGCGCTCCCGGCCGGCTTCGTGGAAGTGGGCGAAGAGTATGCGGCGGACGCCTCGCTGCTGGCGGCCTCGAAGGCGATGCGCGAGACGCGCCGCGAGGAAGGCTATGCCGACCTGGTGGCGCTGGCCTGGACCCGGCGCAACAACCCGGACGAGTATGCGCGCGTGTACCGCTGGCTGAGCGGCGTGCGCGCCAAGGTGGCGGTGCCGCGCAGCGGCCACGACACGCGGGTGTGGGTGCGCCTGGCAGGGGACGGCGCCGCATTCGGCAAGGCCGAGGCGCCCTTCGACAATGTCGGCGAACTGTGGCGCGAAGGCTTGCTGGCGACTGAATAAAGGGTGAGCTGGCAACAGCGAAAGCTGTTTCTGTAACAAGTGTTCGGTGTCGCACAGATAGTGTCGGGCTTGGGGCGTCTAATGATGTCATCACAACAACCGAATCCAAGGGACACATCATGAACCGACTCCTCGCCGCCCTGCTGGCCACCGCTGCCGGCGCTACCATTGCCGCCGCTCCCGCCTTTGCCCAGTCCGATACCGCCGGCTACCGCAAGGCCATCGACAAGATCGAGGCAGACCACAAGGCCGCCAAGCAGAAGTGCGATGCCCTGAAGGACGAAGACATCTGCGAAGAGCAGGCCGACGTCGCCCGCGCCCGCGCCGAGCTGGCGGCCGTGCAGAAGCACGACAATACCCAGGCCAACCGCGATGCGGCGCGCCGCAAGCTGGCCGACGCGGAATACGAGCTGGCCGAAGAGAAGTGCGACGCTTTGAAGGGCAACGCCAAGGACAGCTGCGAGAACAACGCCAAATCGGTGCGCACCGCCGCGCTGGCTGATGTCAAGGCCGGCGGCGACAGCAAGTCCACCGGCGCCACCACCGGCGGCAGCGGCGGCACGGCCGCCACTGCGGGCGCTGCCGCTGCCGGCAGCGCCGGCCTGGTCGCCTCCACCGATACCAGGGACCCGGTGAAGGCGGCTGCCGTCGAGAAGTGCGACGAGAAAGGCAACAAGACTGCCTGCCTGGTCGAGAATAAGGGCCAGCCCGATACGGCCCTGGAGCGCGCCGGCGAGAAGACCCGCAATGTGCTTGCGGGCGCAGTCGACAAGACCAGGGACGCCGGCCGTGCCGTTGCCGACAAGACCAGGGAAGTGACCGGCGCCGCCGTGGCCGGCACCGAACGCGCCGCCGAGAACGTCGGCGACAAGACCCGCGATACCGCCTCGACCACTGCCGACAAGACCGAGAATGCCGCCGAACGCGCCGGCTCGCGCACCGCGTCCAACCTGTCGGATACGGCGATCACCGCCAAGGTCAAGGCCGGCCTGGCCGCCGAGAAAGACACCAGCGCACTGGCCGTCAAGGTCGAGACCGAAAAGGGTGTCGTCATGCTGAGCGGTTTCGTCGACTCGAAGGCCGAAGCCGAGCGCGCCGAGAAGGTCGCCAAGGGTGTCGAGGGCGTGAGCCGCGTGAAGAGCGCGATCAAAGTGAAAGAAAGCAAGTAAGCAGACAGGCAGGCGGCGACACGGCCGCCCGTCGCATCGCCCGCACGCATTCCGTGCGGGCTTTTTTCGTTTGGCAACCCCGCCGTGCCGTCGTGCCGGGCGCGTGGAACGCCGGGGGTATAATTCCCCCGTGAACAAACTTGAAGCCTTCGGATACATTGCCGCACAGGCCGCGCGTGGAGAAATCAGCTTTCCCACCAGCGTGAATGCCGTGCTGCGCCTGCAGATGGCCCTGGACGACCCGGACTGCCACGTGGACGAGGCGATCCGGCTGGTGCTGTCGGAACCCCAGCTGGCGGCGCGCACGGTGGCGCTGGCCAATACGGCCGCCTTCAGCGCCGGCGGCGCCCAGGTGACCAATGTGCGCGCCGCGGTGCTGCGCATCGGCTACCACCGCCTGCGCGGCCTGGTGGGCGCGCTGATGGTGCGCCAGTTCGGCCACCGCATCACCGATCCGGTCCTGCGCGCCAAGGCCGAACAGCTGTGGACCCACAGCGCCCAGGTGGCGGCCCTGGCGTCTGCGCTGGCGCGCCATGTCACGAAAACCAATCCCGACACCGCCCTGTTCGCCGGCATCGTGCACGAGGTCGGCGGCTTCTACCTGCTGTCGCGCGCCGACGAGTTTCCCGGCCTGCTCGAGGACGATGCCGAGAACTGGGGCGCACTGGTCGAGGAGGTGGTCAGCCTGGAAGTGATGCGCAAGCTGGCGATCCCGGCGGACGTGTCCCAAGCCATCGGCGCCCTGCGCGACGGCGTGCTGGATGCGCAGCCGCATACCCTGCTCGACACCCTGCTGCTGGCGAACCGCTACGCCATGGTGGCCTCTCCGCTGGGCCTCCCGGCTGGCGCGCCCGAAACCGAAAATCACGTCAATCCCATCGATGCCGCAACGCTTCAGACCGTGCGCGCGGAGGCCGCGGAAACAGCCACTGCGCTGGGCGACGCCGCGCTTGTCTGAGCCGACATAGCGCGCCCGGAAAAACTCGTTCATTGTTCCGGCGGCAGCGGTCAGGTAGATTGAGCCTTGCTGATCTGAGCTATCAGCCATTGCGGACCTTGAAGCAGACCAAGCTTCATTGACCGCGCCCTGGACTCGGCGTGGCACGGGTACGTCGCTCTGTCCGCTTCAAGGCGGGTGTTGTTATATATTGGCTACCAGGATCGGCCAAATCAAGATACGCACCGGGCGGGAAAATGACAAAATTTTTAATTGCCGGCACGATGTTTCTTGGGAGCGTAACTGTACAAGCAGAGGCCGCAACGAGGTTTCCTTCGCCCGAGGCTTTCGTACAGTCGCTCCAGCACGCAGTTTCCCAGTCAGCGCAAGGAGACTTGAATGGCGATGGACTCGAAGATTGGGTCGGCGCGGTCCGGCCGATGTCGGGTGTGGATTCATCGATGAACAGGATCATGGTCCTGCTTCAGAGATCGCCGGGCAATTACGAACTTGCAGCCAGCTCAAGCCGCTTCTTTTCGCCGGATTCAGGCAGTGATGCCGTCGATTTGAACATTGAGATCAAGAAAGCCACATTTTATGTGTCGCTTATGTCTCACTCCCAGCACTGTGCGACAGCAAGTCGCGCGCAGTTCCGGCTGAAGCGTGGTCAGTGGCGCATGATTGGCGCTACCTATCGCCAGTCGGATAAAACGAATAGGCGTGCTGGTTGGTATTCGCAGGACGCCAATCTGGTCACGGGAGACGAGATTTTTACCGTACAAGGCTCCGTCAAGCAGCGAAGCAAGTTTTCGCCATTGGTATTGGATCTGCAGGGATTTCCGTTGGAGTACGATAAGGCCTTCCGAACGAAGGCGAAGTCGGTGTGCGGCTAGTGCCGTGGCGGCGCTAAACTTCTATCAAGCGCAGCCAACGGCAAACCACGATGAGAAATTTTCTCCAAAAACTCGCTACGCTTGCCCTGCTCCTTACGTTAAGTACCCGCCCATAAATAAATGTGTTTTTGGCTGCCATAACCGGTGCGTTGCTGCGTTGGCTCCTGCTTGCAGTGCTCGCACTGCGGCGCACTCGCCGCCTTGCCCCGCATCCGGTTCTGTTTGCCAAAACTCACATTTATTTCTCGTCGGGTACTTAGCAATAACGCTGACGCTCATGTCGTCCCATGTGGAACGTGTGGGTCCCGACATAGTTGCGTATGGGAACCTATGTGGGGCAAGCGGCGATGAGTTGTGCTACAAGCCTGCATTGAAGGGAGGCTTCCCCGTCCCGTACCTTTACGATGCGCCCGGCGTTTCCAGGGAACGGCAGCTTGCCTTTGGGGAGGACACGGTGCGCTTGGGTGCCCTGGCCGCTAACACTGCTGTGTATGTCGCGATGTTGCTTGTCGTATGGACTGCCCGGCGTCGCCACTCGGCGGTCAAGCTGCGGGCTACATGAAGGGGCGGGCGATGGCCTGGGCTCGTTGAGCGTAGCTCGGTTGGCGACACCGTTTTTCAACTATCCGGCCTTCCTTTCACTTGCCTGCTAGCTAGGTCGAACGGTTTGTCCAACGCGCCTAGTCCCACCCGATGATGCCGGCCCGGCCTGCCTCCGTGTCGGCTGCCAGCCTGCGGTCGCGCAATGCGCGCACCACGGCGCGTACGGCCGGTTGGCGCATCACGTCCGGCAGCGCCGCGATCGCGAACTGGCGCCGCGCCGGGATCGGCAGCGGCAGGATCTTCACGTCGGGCGGCTCGGGGAAGGTGGCCAGGCGCGGCAGGATCGAATAGCCCATGCCGCGCCCGACCATGGCGGCGATGCTGGTGTCGTTGGCCAGCGTGCGGCCGGGTTCGAGGGCGATGCCGGCGGCGCGGCAGCGCGCCAGGACCTCGGCAGCGCCGGTGCAGCCAAGGGCGATGAAGGGCAGATCGCCGAGCGGCGGCCAGGCCGCTCCCCCGTCATGCGGCAGCGCCAGCGAAGCCGGGGTCACCAGCACATAGTCGTCGTGCAGGTAAGGATGCGAAGCCAGTGCCGCGGCCAGCGGCAGCTGGGCAATGCCGATCTCGGCCACGCCGTCCTGCAGCGCGGCGGTGACGTCGGCGCGCCCCTCACAGCTGTCGTCGATCTCGACATGCAATTGCGGATGGGCCTGGGCCAGCGCTTGCACCACGTGGGGCAGCACATGGGTGCCGATGCTGCGAAAGCAGGCGATGCGCACGGTGCCGGCCAGCGCGTCGTCCGCCACGGCCGCTTCGCGCAAGGCGTGTTCCAGGCGCAGCATCTGGCGCGCCTTGCGCAGCACCCGTTGTCCGGCCTCGGTCGGCGCCGACCCGGCGCGGCCGCGCGCCAGCAGGGTGATGCCCAGTTCGCCTTCGAGTTCGGCAATGGCATGGCTGATGCGCGACTGCGTGCAGCCCAGTTCCGCGGCGGCGGCGCCGAAGCTGCCGTGGTCGGCCACGGCAACCAGCATCTTCAGTTGGCTCAGCTTCATGCCATCGAAATCCTTCATGTCAGGCCGGCCATTATCCGCCATTTCGGTTGTGGCGGCGTGGCGGCCGGCGCAGCATGGCGGTCCCGATCATCCATTGAAAGAGCCACATGCATGCACTGCCATCGAACGCCGCCCTGGTCAGCATCGACGTACAACAGGCATTCAACGACCCCGGCTGGGGCCAGCGCAACAACCCGGGCGCGGAAGCGAAGATCGCCGCGCTGCTGGCGGCCTGGCGCGCAAGCGGGCGGCCGGTGTTCCACGTGCAGCACCACTCGGCATCGCCGGCCGGCCTGTTCCGCCCCGGCACGCCGGGCCATGCGCACAAGCCGGAGGGACAGCCGCTGCCGGGCGAACCGGTCATCGCCAAGAGTGTCAATAGTTCCTTCATCGGCACCGACCTGGAAGCGCGCCTGCGCGCGGCCGGCATCCAGGTGCTGGTAATCATGGGGCTGACCACCGACCACTGCGTGTCCACGACCACCCGCATGGCCGGCAACCTGGGTTTCGAGACCTATTTCGTGGCGGACGCCACCGCCACCTTCGGGCGCACGGGCCCCGACGGCCGCTACTACACGGCCGAGCAGATGCACGACACGGCGCTGGCAAGCCTGCATGGCGAATTCGCCACCGTGGTGTGGTCGAGCGAAGTGCTGGCGGCCGTGGGCATGCTCACGCGGCAGCCCCCGCCGCCTGGGCGCGCCCCTGCGCCAGCATCATGAGGGCGAGCATGACGCCCGCCAGGGCCAGCCCGGCCGCCACCCACTGCGGCGAGGCATACGAGTAGCCCAGCGTGAGGGGAATGCCGCCCAGGAAGGCGCCCAGCGCGTTACCGATGTTGAAGCCCGACTGCCCGAGCGAGGAGCCCAGCATTTCCGCCTCGCGCGAGTGTTCGATCAGCAGCATCTGGATCGGCGGGCCCAGCGCCAGCGCATTGGCGCCGGTGGCGAAGGCCAGCGCCAGCATCGCCGGCTGCGAGCCCGCGAACAGGCCGTTGCACAGGAGCAGGGCGGTCATGATCGCCAGCAGGACCAGGATCGCCTGCAGCGGCGGCACGCGGTCCGCCAGCTTGCCGCCCAGGTGCACGCCCACCGTCATGCCGACGCCCACCACCGTCATCACCATCGGAATGGTCGACGGCCTGAAATGCGTCACTTCGGTGAGCAGCGGTGCGATATAGCTGAAGAAGGCGAAGAAGCCGCCGGTGCCGATCGAGGTGATGCCAAGCGCCAGCCACAGGGCGCGGCTGCGGAAGATGCGCAGGTCCTGCAGCAGGCTGGTGCGCGCATTCGCCTCGATGTGCGGCACCAGCCGGCGCAGCGCCAGCACGGTGAGCAGGCCGATCGCCGCCACCACCAGGAACACGGCGCGCCAGCTCACGTTGTGGCCGAGCCAGGTGCCGGCCGGTACGCCGAGGACGTTGGCCAGTGTCAGCCCGGTAAACATGGTGGCCAGCGCGGCCGCGACCTTGCCTTCGTCGGCCAGGCGGCTGGCGACGACCGCGCCGACGCCGAAGAAGGCGCCGTGCGGCAGGCCGGCCATGAAGCGCGACAGCATCATCATCTCGTAGTTCGGAGAGAAGGCCGACATCGCATTGAACAGCGTGAACATCGCCATGAACCACATCAGGACGCTGCGCGGCGGCCGGTGCGCCAGCAGGCTGACGAGCGTGGGCGCGCCGACCACGACGCCGAGGGCGTAGGCAGTGATGAGATGGCCGGCTTGCGGGATGCTGATCTGCAGACCGCCGGCCACGTCGGGCAGGATGCCCATCATGACGAATTCGGTCATGCCGATGCCGAAACCGCCGAGGGCGAGGGGAAAGAGGCTTTTCTTGATCAAAACGTGCGGTCGTGGCGAAGTGGACCGGCCACTATAGCGCGTGACGCGCGCACAGTCCGCTTTCGTGTCGTGATGTCAGGTATAGCGAGAGGATATGTGCGCTACGCATCCATGTCCGGCCAGGCAATGCGTCCGTGGCCCGCATTGTCGAGGCGGGTGCGCAGCGCAGGAACGTCCTGTACGGGCAGGCTGAAATCGAACAGCACCGCGTCGCCGTGCGCCACCTCGAGCAGGCGGGCGCCGGCGGCATCGAGTTCGCGGCGCACCATGCCTTCGAGGGCATACGGCGCCGTACAGCGCATTTCCTGCAGCTTGATGAGGGGTGTCTTCTGCGCGTGCAGCAGGGCCTGGGCCACGCTGTCCGTATAGGCGCGCACCAGGCCGCCCGCGCCCAGCTTGACGCCGCCGAAGTAGCGCACCACGGTGGCCAGCACGCCTTCCAGGTCCTGGTGGCGCAGCACGTCGAGCATGGGGCGCCCCGCCGTACCGCTGGGCTCGCCGTCGTCGACGGCCGCCGACTGGCCGCCGGCCAGCAGGGCCCAGCACACATGGGCCGCACCGGGGTGTTCGGCGCGCAGAGCTGCCACGACCTGCTGGGCGCCGGCGCGGTCGGGCATCGGCTGGACGCAGGCGAGGAAGCGGCTCTTCTTGATGACGAGTTCGGCGTGGACGGGGGCGGCGATGGAGTAGGGCATGGCGCCGATTATCGGCGGCGCGGCAGGAAATGCCAACCGTCACGGTCGGCATTTCCCGTTTCCAGACTCAATAGCTCAGGTTGATCTGGAGGATGGCGGTCGTGCCGCTTACTTCGTTGCCGACCACCAGCAAGGGCTTGTTGTTCGGCGATTTGTCCGCCGGGATGAAGGCCAGGCCCTCCGGTCCCAGGTCCCCCGTGTCGTTCGTGCGGGTGTTGAGGTAGGTAACGAAGCTCGCCGCCGACGGCTTGCTGACATCGTAGACCATCACGCCGCCGATGCGCTCGAGCCCGATGAAGGCATAGGTCTTGGTCCCGAAGCGGCCGACGACGACACCTTCCGGCTCCGGCCCCTTGGACGCGCTGCGGCCGTCCAGCTCGTTGTTGTCGTTGCTGGCGTTGAAACGCGCGTTCGGCAGCGACACGGTCTTCTGTTCGAACTCGTCGCCCGAGTCGTACACGCGCGTCAGGTTGGTATCCCAGATCGAGAACGAGCGGGCGCCGAAAGTGTACAGCTCGGTGCACTGGCCGGCTGCATTCTTGCCGGTGCTGCCGCCGTTCGGGGTGGTGGTGACGCGCAGGCGGCCGAGGTTCGAGTCCAGGATCAGGTTGGCGGCATTGCCGAACACGGCCGGGTCGAGCCCTGCGGTGCAGTGAGCGCGTACTCGCGTTTCTTCGTTGAAGCCCGGCCAGTCGGCGCGCGCATCGCCTTCGTTGGCCGTGATCAGGTAAGTCGTGCCGTCCACCGTGAAGCGGGCGATCGCATCCGGCAGGTACATGCCTTTCACCGGCTGCGGGGCGATCTTGACGGCCGGCGTGCCGCTGTTGGTGTTGGTGCCGCCGTCTTCGTCGGACGCGTCCATGCCCATGCCCGCCACATTGTGGTTCTTGGTGCCGAGCGGCTTGACCGCGCTGACCTTGGCGGTGGCAACGTCGACGATGGCGACGGCATTGTTTTCCTGCAGGGTCACGTAGGCGGTGCGGCCGTCGTCGCTGGTGGCGATGTATTCCGGCTCGAAGTCCTGGGCCGCGCTCGCGCCCGGGCCGTAGATGCGGACGCCCTGCGTGCGCAGCGCGGCTTCCTGGCCGTTGAAGGCGCGGAAGTCGGCGGTGGCGACCGTCGGCGTGCCGCCGCGGTTCACCGTGATGACGCTGACCGAGCCCTCCGGATCGATCGAACCGGCCTGGCCGTAGCTGTTCGGTTCGCCTTCATTGGCGACCAGCACGGTACGGCCGTCCGGCGTGAAGGTGAGCATGTCGGGCTGGGCGCCGACCTTGACGCTGTTGACCAGTTTCAGGTCGGCCGCATTGTAGAAGGCGACCGTGCCGGGACTCGTCTTGGGCGCGGATTCGATGGCCAGCGCGACCAGGCCGTCGTGGATGGCGACGCTGTTGACACCGGCGCCAAAGGCGCTGACGCTGATCGTACCGACCAGCTTGGGCGCGGAGGGGGTCCCGAGGTCGAGGACATCGACGGTGCCGTTGGCGCCATTGACGACGAACAGGCGCTTGCTGGCGGCGTCGAAGGCGGTGATCTCGGCCGCACCGGCCTTGCCGCCGTTGTAGCTGCCGATCTTTTCCATCGTCAGCGTCTTCGGCGTCAGGTCTTCGTCATCGTCGCTGCTGCCGCAGCCGGTGAGGATGCCGGCAGCCAGCATGGCGGCGCCGAGGACGCGCAGGGGTTTCGGTGGAGCGGCGAGATCGAAAAGCGTCATTGTCGGGTTTCCTGAGTTGAAAAACCGACAGCATAGGAGGCGGGGATGACAACAAGATGACGCGGGAAAAACAAAAAAGGCGTCACGATTTCTCATGACGCCTTCCTTGCTGAATCTTTGGTAGGCCGTGCGGGATTCGAACCTGCGACCAACGGATTAAAAGTCCGCTGCTCTACCAGCTGAGCTAACGACCCGAAGAAGCCGAGATTATAACGGCATTTGCGCGAATATCCAAGTGCCTCGTATCACTAGTCCGTGCCGGCCGCATTCTGCCACGCTTCACGTCAACTTCCCCCTCGCGAGGGGATGGGCTCGACAGCGTCATGCCCGCACACTGTCCGCTTTTGGAACCCTACCGTAGGAAGCCCCATGTTTTCGCCAAAACGCCTCGCGTTGGCCGTCTCGGCCCTGTTCGTCCTGCCTTCCGTCCTCGCCGCGCAGCCGGTGCAGAAGGTCAAGCCTCCTGTCAGCCAGGCCTACATCGACCTCGCCACGTTTTCCGGTGGCATGCCGATACCTGGCGGCGGCAGCGGCGTGATGAGCGCCTTGTTCGGCGCCAAGGGCAGCGACAACAGCTTCGGCATGACCCAGGCCCAGAGCCCGGGCCGCTGGATGGACGTCACCCTCCTGACCCGCAACAACGGCAAATTGACGACGGCGACGCAAAGCGTGCCGGCCGGCGCCAAACTGGGATCCGTGCTGAACCTGCTGGCGCCGGAGCAGGGGCCAGTCGACATGAGCATCCCGGAAGAGACGGATACCGTACAGCCGAAACTCGAGATGCCGAAAGGGAAAATGTACCTGTATTGGGGCTGCGGCGCGGAAGTGCGCAAAGGACAGCCGATGGTGCTCGACCTGGCCAAGATGGATCCTTCGCAATTCAACAAATTCTTCCAGAACCGCAGCGCTACCGCGCGCGTGCCGCATCCGGCCCCAGGCCGTCCCGGCTGGCCGAACAGGAACGACGCCCGCCGCTTGCCGGATGGTGCGTCGATGGTGGGTGAGCACGCCTTTGCCGGTGACGGCGTGGTGGACGGCTTCAAGTTCAACATCGACGCGCAGCACGACCTGATGCCTGCCGTCGAAGCGACCCGCATTGACGAAGACAAGGGTGTGCTGTTCAAGTGGAAGCCGATGCAGCAGGCCAGCGGCTGGTTCGTGCAGTCGATGGGCATGCGCGACCCGGGCCAGGGTGACGGCAAGGACATGGAAATGGTGTACTGGACCTCCAGCGAGTTGCCGGACATGGGCATGGGCCTGGTGAACTACCAGCCAAACGGATCGATCAGCAAGTGGCAAAAGGAAAAGGTGCTGCTGCCGGCCGGGGCCAGTGAATGTCTGGCGCCGAAAGAAGCGGTCGGCACAATGGCGATGTCGCGCGTCATCGCCTACGGCAACGAACTGAACATGGCGTATCCGCCGCGGCCGAAGGATCCGAAAGTAACCTGGGAGCCGCAGTGGAACGTCAAGCTGCGGCTGAAGTCGGTGGCCTCGCTGGCGCCGGGCATGGGTGCGATGATGCAGGCCGCCGCGGTGGAGCAGGAGAGGACGCCGGAAGAGAACAAGACGCCCGCTCCAGCTAAAAGCACGGTGACGGAAGCCGTGACCAAGGGCGTGGTCGATGTGTTGAGCCGGGGACTGTTCGGCCGGTAATGTGCAGCGTGTTGCCACTCCTCTCGCCGTCGGCTTGATGCGCAGCCGTTCGATTGCAGTAAAGGTTTCCCCGATCGTCGGGAGGTAGACCGGAACGCAAAAAGCCCACGAACCGAAATTCGTGGGAGTCCTGCAAATTCGTGGTAGGCCGTGCGGGATTCGAACCTGCGGCCAATGGATTAAAAGTCGCCGGGTCGGAATGGGCATTCTTTATTAATCAATGACTTGCAGCGCTTGCCGAGCTCGACAGTCGTTCTCACCCAAGGGCACAACCGGTTAGATGGCAGAATTCATGTCACAAATGCGTCACAGCGTGCCGCTACTGGTTGATGGTAACACCAATGGTACATTCTCATGGGCATGGTTGAGCCTGGCTGGGGCTACATATTCGTACTGAAGTGTTTAAAGCTCGAGATAAGCTTTGCCCCACAGCTGAGGCTGTCACCATCGAAAGCGATGCTCTTGCCGCTGACCTTGTGATGGGGAGAGCCGGTTGTGATCGTACAGCCCGCGTGACCAGGGATGGGACAACTGCATGTGTCCCCTACGCAGGCCACAGGAATTCCTTGAACCGTGAAGTGGGTGGCGCTGGCGCTGATCACCTTGCCTCCGTGCGACGTGGCGTCGCCTAGCCGGATGGCGTTTTTCATGGAAGGAGTGCCCTAGCGTTTTGAATGCGAACAGAAATCCGAAGCTGCATATTTCTACCTGTGAGATAGCCCCTTGATTCACCAGACACAGTCGATGCTGTATCCTAACGGATGGGAATATGACTGTGAGTATGACTAGGAACAACCAAACCATCGAAGTCGTGACGGTGTCCGAAG
>NZ_JCASIF010000016.1:0-89786 GCF_059686055.1 Telluria sp. ZB4P34
GCTATTGGTGCTGCCATGCGCAAACTGGCACATCTGTGCTTTGGTGTCGTCCACTCCGGCAAGCCCTATGATCCAAAATACGCGATGTAGGGCTTGACGGGCAAGACGGTATCTACAATTCCGGCTAACTGACCGGCATCAGCGCTCGGGCTCGCTGTTTTTTCATCCGTACCGCCCCCTGCTCTACCATCGACCAGCAGGCGCAGCCGCCCCGGCGCCTTCTTCGCCCGGGTGCCGCGCTAGGAAGGCTGCGCCAGCAGCTGCCGGATCTCGGGCAGGCAGGAACCGCAGTTACCGCCCGCGCGCAGGCAGGCGGTGACCTCGCCGGCGTCCTTCAGGCCGCGCTCGGCGATTGCCCGGCAGATGGTGTTGCGGCCAACGCCGAAGCATGCGCACACCGTCGGGCCGGGATCGGGGCCTTGCTGCGGCGCCCGCCCGGCCAGCAGCGTGGCGCGTTCCTTGGCCGACAGCGCTTCCTGTGCGAACAGCCCACCCAGCCAGCTGCGTGCCGGCAGGTCCGGTCGGCGCGACACGAACAGGCAGGCCTGCAGGCGTCCGTCGACCAGCAGGGCGCAGCGCAGCATGCCCTCGGCCTTGTCCTCGTAGTCGATCCAGTCCGACTCATCGCCCGCCCCCAGCAGGGCACGCGCCCAGCCTGGCGAGACCGGTTCGCGGCCACCCAGCTCGTAGCGCACGAAGCCGGCGCCGCATACCCGTGTCCAGTTGGCGACTCTTGCCAGGTCGAGTTCTTGGCGGCTGAGGATAAAGCCGTGCCAGGACACGCCGAAGGGTTCCACGCGCACCGGCGTGTGCTTGAACTCCGGTTCGCCCGATACCGGGTCGACCTCCGGGTTGACAACGGCGCCGACCCGGGCGTCGGACGCCGTCTGGCCGTTCCAGTGGATCGGCACGAAGGCGGCGCCGCGCGCGATGCCGCCGCCGTGCACCACCCGCGCCACCATCGTGCCCCAACGGCTGCTCACCCGCGCCAGCTCGCCCTCGCGCACGCCACAGGTCAGGGCGTCGTGCGGATGCAGGTCGACGAAGGGTTCCGGCGCGTGGCCGGCCAGGCGCGGCGACTTGCCGGTGCGGGTCATGGTGTGCCACTGGTCGCGCAGGCGGCCGGTGTTCAGCGCCAGCGGGAACTCGGCGTCCGGCGCATGCACGGGGGCGCGCGGAGTGGTGGCGATGAAGCGCGCCCTGCCGTCGGGATGGGCGAAGCGGCCGTCGCCCAGCAGGCGCGCCGTGCCCTCGCGGCCGCGCAGCACCGGCCATTGCAGCGGCTCCAGCGCATCGTAGGCGGCGCGGTCCATCCCGGCCAAGCCGTCGATCTGGAACACCCGCGCCAGGCCCGCGTCCTCCTGGCGCCAGGCGGACAGCCGGGCATGCTCGTCGAAAATCTCGTGCACGCCCGCGTAATCGAAACCGTGGAAACCCATGCGCCGGGCCACCTGGCAGATCGCCTGCCAGTCGCTGCGCGCCTCGCCCGGCCTTGGGAGGAAGCTGCGCTGGCGCGAGATGCAGCGTTCGGAGTTGGTGACGGTGCCATCCTTCTCGCCCCAGCCCAGCGCGGGCAGCAACACGTCGCCCAGCCTGGCCGTGTCCGTGTCCGGGCTCATGTCCGAGACCACCACCAGCTCGCAGCGCTGCAGGGCGCGCTTTACCTGGTCGGCGTCCGGCAGGCTGACCACCGGATTGGTCGCCATGATCCACACGGCCTTGACCTGCCCCGCTTCGATGGCGCGGAACAGGTCGACCGCCTTCAGGCCGGGCTTGCCGGCGATGCGCGGCGCATCCCAGAAGCTGCGCACGGCCTCGCGGTGCGCCGGCTTGTCCAGCTCGAGGTGGCTGGCGAGCATGTTCGCAAGGCCGCCCACTTCGCGGCCGCCCATGGCGTTCGGCTGGCCGGTCAAGGAGAACGGTCCCATGCCCGGCTTGCCGATGCGGCCCGTGAGCAGGTGGCAGTTGATGATGGCGTTGACCTTGTCGGTGCCGCGCGAGGACTGGTTGACGCCCTGAGAAAAGGCGGTGACGACCTTGCCGGTCGCGGCGAACATGGCATAGAACTCGGCCAGCCGGCGCGGATCGACACCGCAGCTGCGGGCAACGAAGTCGATGTCGGCGCAGGCGTCGGCCTCGGCCAGGGCGGCGTCGAGCCCGGCGGTATGGGCAGCCACAAAAACATCGTCGGCCGCGCCGCTGCGCGCCAGGTAGCTGAGCAGGCCGTTGAACAGCCATACATCGGTGCCCGCCTTGACCGGCAGGTGCAGGTCGGCCAGCTCGCAGGTAGCCGTGCGGCGCGGGTCGATGGCGACGATGCGCAGGCCGGGCCGCGCTTCCTTCGCTTTCACGATGCGCTGGAACAGCGTGGGATGGCACCAGGCCGTGTTGGAACCGACCAGCACGACCAGGTCGGCCAGTTCGAAGTCCTCGTAGCAGCCGGGCACCAGGTCTTCGCCGAAGGCGCGCTTGTGTCCCGCGACGCTGGACGACATGCACAGGCGCGAGTTGGTGTCGATGTTGGCGCTGCCGACGAAGCCCTTCATGAACTTGTTGGCGACGTAGTAATCCTCGGTGAGCAGCTGGCCCGACACGTACATCGCCACTGCATCCGGGCCGTGCTCGGCGATGATG
The DNA here is from genome assembly GCF_059686055.1 of Telluria sp. ZB4P34. Taxonomy (NCBI): domain Bacteria; kingdom Pseudomonadati; phylum Pseudomonadota; class Betaproteobacteria; order Burkholderiales; family Oxalobacteraceae; genus Telluria; species Telluria sp. ZB4P34. The sequence continues at coordinate 2,635 of NZ_JCASIF010000016.1, forward strand.
GATGCGAAGCCCGAGGCGACTTTATCGAGCGCCTCGCCCCAACCGGCGCTGCGCAGCCTGCCGTCCTCGCGGATGGCGGGAGCCAGCAGGCGCCCGTCCAGGCCGAGCGTCTCGCCCAGCGCCGAGCCTTTCACGCACAGGCGGCCGCGGCTCGCCATGTGCTCCGGGTCGCCCTCGATCAGGGCGCCGTCCGCCATGGGGGTGGCCTTGATGCCGCAGCCGACGCCGCAGTAGGGACAAGTGGTGCGGACCGCTGCGGCGATCGGGATCATCGGCCCACCCATCAGGCGGCCTCGCACATGCCGGGGCCGAACAGGAGCCGGTCGCGGAAAGCCGAGATGTCGGCGCCGCGCTGGATCAGGTCGAAATACCAGGGGCCGTCCGCCACGTCGCCGTACAGCACCGCGCCGGTCACGCGGCTGCCCGCCAGTACCAGGCGTTTATAGACGCCGGCATGGCGGTCGCGCAGCACCAGGTCTTCGCTGCCCTCCAGGCCCACGATGTCGCCGGCCGAATACAGGTCGATGCCGGTCACCTTCAGCTTGACAGCTAGGGCCTGCTGCACATAGCGGCGGTGCCCGAGCCCGGCCAGGTGGGCGGCGCAGACGCGCGCCTGGTCCCAGATCGGCGCCACCAGTCCGAAAATGGCCTTGCGGTGCTGGACGCATTCGCCCACCGCGTACACGCGCGGGTCGTAGGTCTGCAGGGTGTCGTCGACCACGATGGCGCGTTCGACGTGCAGGCCTGCTTCGCGAGCCAGGGCCACGTTGGGGCGCACGCCGGCTGCCATCACCACCAGGTCGGCGGGTACTTCCAGGCCGTCGGCGAAGCGCACCGCTTCTACCCTGCCCTCGCCCAGGATCGCCTCGGTCTGGGCGCCGAGCAGGACGCGCAGGCCGCGCCCCTCGAGTGCGCTCTTCAGCAGCAGCGCCGCGGCAGGATCGAGCTGCTGGTTCATCAGGCTGCCCGTCAGGTGCACGACGGTGACCGCCATGCCCTGGCGCAGCAGGCCGTTGGCCGCTTCCAGGCCGAGCAGGCCGCCGCCGATCACGACCGCATTGCCGCCGCGCCGGGCGGCGGCCAGCATCAGGTCGACGTCGTCCAGGTCGCGAAAACCCACCACGCCCGCCAGCTGTGCGCCGGGCACCGGCACGATGAAGGGGCTGGAGCCGGTGGCCAACAGCAGGCGGTCGTAGGCCACTTCCAGGCCGGAGCGGGCGCGCACGATGCGGCGCGAACGGTCGATCGCCACCACCGGGTCGCCGGCGTGCAGCACGATGCCGTTCTCCACGTACCATTCGCGCGTATGCAGGACGATGTCTTCCGCCTTCTTCTCGCCCGCCAGCACGGGGGAGAGCATGATGCGGTTGTAGTTGACGCGCGGCTCGGCGCCGAACACGGTGATGTCGTACATGCCCGCGTCGAGCTTCAGCAATTCCTCGACGGTGCGCATGCCGGCCATGCCGTTGCCGACGACTACCAGCCTTTGCCTGGTTGCCTTGCTTACGGTGCGATCCATACCTTGCCTCCTTCCACCCGGGCCGGATAGCTCGCCACGGAGTGCTCGGGCGCTTCCAGGCACTCGCCGCTGTGGAGGTCGAAGTGCTGCTTGTAGATGGGTGAGGCGACGACGATGCGCTCGCCGATGCTGCCGACCAGGCCGCGCGACAGCACGGCGGCCTGCGCATTCGGGTCGAAATTATCGATCGCGAACACGCGCGCTTCCTCGCGCCCCACGCGGAACACGGCCACCTGGCGGCCACCCAGCAGTGCGCAGACGCCGGTGTCCGGCACGATCTCGTCGATGTCGCAGACGGCGGTCCAGTTCTGAAGTTGCAAGTCTCGGTGCATGGCTCTCTCTCCTCAATACGGGTCAGGCCGCGCTGGCGGCAATCGGGATGACGCGGCCGCCCCGCTCGTCAAGATTGGCCGGGCGGATCTGGCCGCGCTCCGGCACGAACACGACGTTGCTGTCGCCGGCTTCGCTGTTGACGAAGTGGCGGAAGCGGCGCCGCACTTCCGGATTGGTGACGGCTTCCTTCCATTCGCAGGCATAGGTGTCGACCACGTGCTGCATCTGCGCCTCGAGTTCGGCGGCGATGCCCAGCTTGTCCTCGACCACCACCTGCTTCAGGTAGTCCAGGCCCCCCTCCAGGTTGTCGCGCCACACGCTGGTGCGCTGCAGCCGGCCCGCAGTGCGCACGTAGAACATCAGGAAGCGGTCGACCAGCTTCACCACGGTCTCGTCGTCGATGCCGGAGGCAATCAGTTCCGCATGGCGCGGCTTCATGCCGCCGTTGCCGCACACGTAGAGGTTCCAGCCCTTCTCGGTGGCGATCAGGCCGACGTCCTTGCCCTGGGCCTCGGCGCACTCGCGGGTGCAGCCGGACACGCCGAACTTGATCTTGTGCGGGGCGCGCAGCCCCTTGTAGCGGTTCTCCAGCGCGATGGCGAAGGCCAGGCTGTCGCCGACGCCGTAGCGGCACCAGGTCGAGCCGACGCAGGACTTCACGGTGCGCAGCGACTTGCCGTAGGCATGGCCCGACTCGAAGCCGGCCGCGATCAGCTCTTCCCAGATGTGCGGCAGCTGCTCCACGCGCGCACCGAACAGGTCGACCCGCTGGCCGCCGGTGATCTTGGTGTACAGGCCATACTTCTTGGCCACCTGCCCCACCGCGATCAGTCCGTCGGCGGTCACCTCGCCGCCCGGCATGCGCGGCACCACCGAATAGGTCCCATCTTTCTGGATGTTGCCCAGGAAGTAGTCGTTCGAATCCTGCAGGCTGGCATGCTCCGGCTTGAGCACGAAGTCGTTCCAGCTCGATGCGAGAATGTTGGCCACCACCGGCTTGCAGATGTCGCAGCCCAGGCCCTTGCCGTGGCGTGCGATCAGCTCGCCGAAGCTGCGGATGCCTTCCACGCGCACGAGGTGGTAGAGCTCCTGGCGCGAGCAGGCGAAATGCTCGCACAGGTGGTCCTTCACTTCCACGCCCAGGCGCGCCAGCTCGGCGTTCATCACCTGGGTCATCAGGGGCACGCAGCCGCCGCAGGCGGTACCGGCCTTGGTACAGCTCTTCAGCGCGCCGACGGTCGTCGCACCGCCCGCCACCGCCTCGCACAGCGCGCCCTTGGAGACGTCGTTGCACGAGCAGATCTGGGCGCCGGCCGGCAGCGCCGCCACGCCCAGGGCGGGCCGCGCCGCGCCGTCCAGCTGCGGCAGGATCAGTACCTCGGGCGAGGCTGGCAGCTCCATCTTGTTCAGCATCATCTGCAGCAGCTCGCCGTAGGGGGCGGCGTCGCCTACCAGCACGGCCCCGAGCAGGTACTTGCCGCAATCGGAGGTGACGATCTTGCGGTAGACCTGCTTGCGCTCGTCCAGGAACTGGTAGCTGCGGCAGCCGGCGCTGGCGCCATGGGCGTCGCCGATGCTGGCCACGTCCACGCCCATCAGTTTGAGCTTGGTGCTCATGTCGGCGCCGCTGAAGGCCGCGTCCAGGCCGAGGATGTGTTTCGCCGCCGTGCGCGCCATGTCGTAGCCCGGCGCCACCAGGCCGAACAGCTGGCCATTCCACAGGGCGCACTCGCCGATGGCGTAGATGTGCGGGTCGGAGGTGAGGCAGCGCTCGTCGATGACGATGCCGCCGCGCTGGCCCAGCGCCAGGCCGCTGAAGCGGGCCAGTTCGTCGCGCGGACGGATGCCGGCCGAGAACACGATCATGTCGGCGTCCAGATGGCTGCCATCGGCGAACTGCATGCGGTGGGTCGCCTCTTCTCCATCGACGATGGCGAGCGTGTTCTTCTGGGTATGGACCTGCACCCCCAGCTCTTCGATCCTGTTGCGCAGCACGCGGGCGCCGGGATCGTCGACCTGCACCGCCATCAGGCGCGGTGCGAACTCGACGACGTGGGTCTGCAGGCCGAGGTCGCGCAGCGCCTTCGCACATTCCAGGCCGAGCAGGCCGCCGCCGACCACCACGCCGGTACGGGAACGCGGGCCGCCTCCGCGGACGGCGCACTCGCTCATCGCCTCCAGGTCTTCGATAGTGCGGTAGACGAAACAGTCCTTGCGGTCTGAACCGGGCACCGGCGGCACGAAGGGATAGGAACCCGTGGCCAGCACCAGCTTGTCGTAGGCCACCGGTGCGCCTTCCGCCAGCTGCACCTGACGCGCTTCGCGGTCGATGCCGACCACGCGGGTACCTAGGCGTAGGCACAGTTGCTGGTTGTCGAAGAAGCCAGGCGCCACCAGCGACAGGTCCTGCGCGCTTTTCCCGGCGAAGAATTCGGATAGGTGGACCCGGTCATAGGCGGGACGCGGCTCTTCGCCAAGAATGGTCACGCGCAGGTCCGGATCTCCCGCTGCTACCAGGGTCTCGACGAATTTATGGCCCACCATGCCGTGGCCGACGACGACGATATGCATTCTGCTACTCCTTATGCTGCGGAAGCTGCCGGCGCGGCCGGCTTGGCCTCGCTGGCTGTCATGGTGAAGCGGGCGGCAATGGCGCACAGGCTCGAGGCCAGCACCAGCACGCTCAGGATGCTCAGGGTCTGGGCGATGTCGCCGGTGCCCTTCATGAGGAAGCCGGCCGCCACCGCGCCGACGTTGCCACCGGCGCCGACGATGCCGGCCACGCCGCCCAGCGCCTTCGGCGCGACGAAGGGCACCAGCGCATAAGTGGCGCCGCAGGCCATGTGGGTGAACAGGCCGAAGCACAGCATGGCGATCACGGCATAGACGACGCCGTCCGCCTGCGCGAACCACAGCAAGCCCAGGCCCTCGCCGATCATCAGCACGAACAGCACGGTGACGCGGCTGTTCAGGCTTCCCTTGCGCGCGCTGCGGTCCGACAGCCAGCCGCCCAGTGCGCGGGCGAACAGGGCCAGCAGGCCGAAGCTGCCGGCCGCCAGTCCGGCCGCACCCAGGGACAGCCCGAAGTGCTCGACGTAGTACACGGCGGCGATGTTGTGGATGAAGATCTCGATGCCGAAGCAGGCGCCGTAGGTGACGAACAGCAGCCAGGCGCGGTAGTTGCGGCAGCCCTCTGCGAAGCTGGCCCAGCCGCCCTTGCCGCCGGGGAGGGCTTCGCCCCGGGCGCGCATCTCGTCGTAGTTACCGGCCGGGCAGTCCTGGGTGTAGCGCCAGTAGAAGAAGGCCATCGCGATCATCATCAGGCCCGGCACCACCAGGGCCACGCGCCAGCTCAGGGCCTGCGAGACGCCCAGCATGGTGACGGCGACCAGCAGCAGCGGCATCAGGGCCTGGGCCGCGCCGCCGCCGCTGTTGCCCCAGCCTGCCGCCGCCGCGTTGGCGGTGCCGACCACCTTCGGGCCGAACATCACCGACGTGTGGTACTGGGTGATGACGAAGCTGGCGCCGACCGCGCCGATGCCGAGACGGAACAGCAGGAAGCTTTCGTAGCTTTGCGCCATGGCGACGCCGAGCACCGGGATCGATCCGAGCAGCAGCAGGCCGGTGTAGGTCTTGCGCGGGCCGAAGCGGTCGCACAGCGGGCCGACCAGCAGCCGCACGAAAATCGTGATGGCGACGGCCGCGATGTTGATGTTGGCGATCTGCTCCATCGACAGGCCGAATTCGCCCTTGATCACCGGCATCAGCGGTGCGCAGGCGAACCAGGCGAAGAAGCAGATGAAGAAGGCCACCCAGGTCAGGTGGAAGGCGCGCATCGGCGCCGTGTCGAACGAGAAGAGCTTGATGCTGTCTGCCTTGCTATCCAATGGTCTGGCCATGTTTCTTCCTTTAGAAAACAAAACGGCGTCCGCACGCCTGCTCGTGGAGCAGAAGCTGCGGACGCCGTTGTCCTGGTTGCCGATCCCGCGTTGGACCGGCCGAATGTAAAGATCTAACAGAAGAGGATCGCCATTGATCCCGTATCGATGTATGAGCAAGAGGCGTGCCACCCGATGCCCAGAGGGAGGTGCGGCAGCGCTGCCGCTCGATGCGCCACATTGCAGTGCGACATGCGCGCAAATGATGCAGCGCTGCGCACCGATTCAGGCCGTGCGCCTGAACGAAGCGGCGAACTAGGCGACGAATGAAGCGGCATACGCGGCCGGGTCGCTGCCGTCCCACACGCGGCCATCCAGCAAGGTTGACGGGCGCATCACGCCGTCCGGCACGGCCACCCCAGCCATTTCCGCGCCGTCGCGGTACAAGTCGATCCGGTTCACCTCGCGCGCGATCGCCGCGTAGGCCGGATCGGCGCGCAGCAGTCCCCAGCGGCGCAGCTGGGTGAGGAACCACATCCCGTCCGACAGCCAGGGGAAGCTGGCCTCGCCGCCGGCGAAGAAGTGCAGGCCGTTGTGGCCGCGCCAGCCGTCGCGGCCGGCCTGGGTGCTGCTACGGCCCGCCAGGCAGGCCTGCAGCATCTCCCTGTCCGCATTCACATAGGCGGGACTGGCGAGGACCTCGGCCGCGGCCTCGCGGTTGGCGCGCGAGGCGTCGAGCCAGCGCGCCGACGCCAGCAGCGCGGCGACCATGGCGCGGCAGGTGTTCGGATGGGCAGCGGCGAAGTCGGCGCTGACGCCCAGCACCTTGCCCGGATGGTCCGGCCAGATTTCCTCGCTCGATACCGCCAGCGCCCCCGCGCCCTCGCGCACCGCGCGCCGGCCCCACGGCTCTCCCGCGCAGAAGCCGTCCATGTGGCCGGCGGCGAGGCTGGCCGCCATCTGCACCGGCGGCACGGTCACCAGCTTGCAGTCCTCGAAAGGATCGATGCCGGCGGCCGCCAGCCAGTAATACAGGAACATCGCATGGTTCCCGGTCGGGAAGGTGTGCCCGAAGGTCGGGCGCAGGCCGCGGGTGCGCAGCAGCCGCGCCAGCGCCGCGCCCGCGCTTTCCCCTGGCGCTCGCGCCGCCAGTGCATGCGACAGCGTGATGCCCTGGCCGTTGCGGTTCAGGTTCATCAGCACCGCCATCTGGCGCGCGCGCGTGCCGATGCCCATCTGCAGGCCATACAGCAGGCCGTACAGGACATGGGCCGCATCGATGTCGCCGGCCGTCAGGCGGTCGCGCATGCCGGTCCAGGACAGCTCGCGGCTGAGTTCGAACCGGATGCCGAACTCCTCGTCGAAGCCGAGCACGGAGGCCATGACCACCGGCGCGCAGTCGGCCAGCGGCATGAAGCCGATCCGCACCGTCGTCCGTTCCGGCCGGTCGGAGCCGGCGATCCATGCGCCCTTGCTGGTAATGCTTTCCATCGTGTTCCCGTCCTTCCTGTTGCCGGCATCAGCCGAGCAGGTCTTCCACATCGATCAGCCGCTGCGCGATCTCGGCCAGCTTCATGTTCTTGTTCATCGCCATGCTGCGCAGGCGCTGGTAGGCCTGGTCCTCGGTGAGCCGGTAGCGCGTCATCAGGAGGCCCTTGGCGCGCTCGACCAGCTTGCGTTCGGCCAGCTTTTGCCGCGTGCCCTGCAGCTCGTCGAGCAGCTTCTGCTCGCGCCGGAAGCGCGCCAGCGCCACGTCCAGCACCGGCTTGACGCGCTCGGCCTGCAGGCCCGCCACGATATAGGCCGACACGCCCGCTTCCAGCGCGGCGTCCATGCTGGCGGGCGCATCGTCTTCGGTGAACAGCACGATCGGGCGCGGCGCATCGCGGGTGGCGATCACGATGTGCTCGAGGACGTCGCGCGCGTCCGACTCGCTGTCGACGATGATCATGTCGGGCTGCAGCTGGGCGATCCGTTCGGGCAGGAACACGTCGGCCGGCAGCGAGGCGACCAGGTCGTAGCCCGATTCGAGCAGGCCGATGCGCAGCGCGGCGCTGCGGCGCGCCTGTTCGGCAAGCGCCGCATCGCGCTGCGCGCCGGGCGGCGTGGCAGGATTGACGACAAGGATCCGCAGGTAAGGTGGTGTACAGCCGGTTGCTTTCATGCCGGGTTGACATGCAAGAAGCGATCCAGCTCAACCGGTATGCGCTTACGCTGCCCTTGTCATTCACGGTTGCAACAAGGAGACATTCGCCGGATGCATATCTGCAGCCGACGCATTTCAGCAATTATTCACCAAACGCATGAAAGGAATCACGAATCTAAAGTTTATTTATGGCGACTTCCTCCTTATACTGCAACGCAACATCGCACTCTTTACAGGGGATCCACCATGACCGTCGCCCGCCGCTTCTTCGCCAATGCCCGCGCCGCAGTGCGCAGCTTCTCGATCGAACTCTATGCCGCACATGGCGGCTCCGCGCCGGCAATCCGAGGCTGAGCATGAGCATCCCCGATACCGTCCTGAGCATTTTCGTCCCGGCGGCGCTGCTGGTGCGCCTGGCCCTGACCCTGCGTCCGGCCAAGCGACCACGCAAGGAAGCCTGAACGCTGCGACGCAACAGCTGATTTGACGGCCGGGGCCGGTGTACGTACATACGTACCCCGGCCCTGTCTTTTCTAGCAGGTGCGTTCTCCATATCGCCCGCAACGTGAAATGCTGAGCTAGAATGCAAGTCGCATTTTCTGGCAAGAAAGCCATTCTCCTTTCTACTTCAGCTCCTTACGACACGATGCGTACACCAGCACTCACGATCTTCGCAGCCCTCCTGCCGCTGCCGGCGGCGGCATCCACGCCCATCACCCTCGACCAAGCCATGGCCCACCCCGACTGGATCGGCACCCCGGTGGAAGCCGCCTGGTGGAGCTGGGACGGCAAGCAGGTGTTCTACAAGCAGAAGCGCACCGGCTCGCCGGTGCGCGACACCTGGCAGGTCGCGCCGGGCGGCCAGCCGAAGCTGGTGGCCGACGCGGAACTGGCGAAGATCGACGGCGCCGACGAGGTGTATAACGCGGACCACACCCGCGTGCTGATGCTGCGCAACGGCGACCTGTTCGAGCGCGACCTGAAGAGCGGCGCGCTGGTGCAGATCACGCGTGGCGCCAGCCGACTCGAGGCGCCGCAGTATGCGAGCGACGGCCGCAGCGTCCACTACCGCATCGGCACCGACTGGTACAGCTGGGACCGCGCTACCAAGGTGGTGGGCCCGGTCGCGCTGCCGCGCGCCGCCAAGGATCCGGCAGCCGCCGAGGACGATCCGCTGCGCGCGCAGCAGTTGCGCCTGATCGCCACGCTCAAGCGCCAGAAGGACGAGCGCGACGCGCTGCGCGAGCGCATGAACGAGCAGCGCCGCCTCGACCCAACCCTGCCCCCTGCCCCGATCTACCTGGGCGACAAGGTCGACATCGAGAGCAGCGTGCTGTCCCCTGACGGCCGCTGGCTGCTGGTCGTCACCGCACCGAAAGGCGGCGACAAGGGCCGCGTCGGCAAGATGCCGCGCTACGTGACCGAGTCGGGCTACGAGGAATTCGACGACCAGCGCACCCGCGTCGGCCGCAACATGCCGGCGCCCCATGCCCTGAAACTGGTCGACCTGCGCACCAACGCGGTGCAGGACCTCTCCTTCGACGTGCTGCCGGGGGTGGACGTCGACCCGCTGGCCGAGCTGCGCGCCGCCGCCAAGAAAGAGCCGCTGAAGGGCAAGCGCCCGGTGCGCGTGATCGATGGCGCCGATGCGATCGAATGGTCGGCCAATGGCGCCAACGTCGCCGTGATGCTGCGCTCGGTGGACAACAAGGACCGCTGGATCGCCACCGTCGACCTGCAGGCGGCCAAGCTGAAGCCGCTGCACCGCCTGACGGACGGCGCCTGGGTCAACTACGACAACAACGAATTCGGCTGGCTGCCGGACAACCGCACGCTGTGGTACCTGTCGGAAGAAAGCGGCTACTCGCACTTGTACACCCAGCCCGCAAGCGGCGGGGCCGCACGCGCCCTCACCTCCGGCAAGTGGGAAGCCTCGGACGTGCGCTGGTCGCACGACGGCAGCCTTGCCTGGGTGATGTGCAACCGCGCCACCCCCGGCGATTATGAAGTGTGCGCCGTCGACGCGAAGAACGGCGCGGTCCGCGAAGTCACGAACATGGACGGCGTCGAACGCTTCCGCCTGTCGCCGGACCAGAAGAAGCTGCTGGTGCACTGGTCGAGCAGCTACACCCCGGTGCAGCTGGCCACCGTGCCGGCCGGCGGCGGCGCGGCCGTCAAGCTGACCGACACCCGCACTGCCGACTTCAAGGCGCGCCAGTGGGTCGAGCCGCAATACGTGGCGGTGCCCTCGAGCGCCGGCGGCGACCCGGTCTGGGCCAAGCTGTATCGTCCGGCCCAGCTGGATCCGAACAAGAAGTATCCGGTGGTGATGTTCGTGCACGGCGCCGGCTACCTGCAGAACGTCAGCAAGCGCTACCCGAACTACTTCCGCGAGCAGATGTTCCATAACCTGCTGGTCCAGAAGGGCTACATCGTGCTCGACATGGACTACCGCGCCTCCAAGGGCTACGGCAGCAAGTGGCGCACCGCGATCTACCGCCAGATGGGCCATCCGGAACTGGTGGACTACATCGACGGCGTGAACTACATGGTGGCCAAGCACCAGGGCGATGCGAAGAACGTCGGCGTGTACGGCGGCAGCTACGGCGGCTTCATGACCTTCATGGCCCTGATGCGCGCGCCGGAAACCTTCAAGTCGGGCGCCGCACTGCGTCCGGTGACCGACTGGGTGACGTATAACCACGAGTACACCGCCAACATCCTGAACACGCCGGACATCGACCCGCAGGCCTACAAGATCTCGTCGCCGATCGAGTACGCCGACAAGCTGCAGGGCCACCTCTTGATCGCGCACGGCATGATCGACGATAACGTGTTCTACCAGGACTCGGTGCGCATGGCCCAGCGCCTGATCGAGCTGAAGAAGGACAACTGGGAACTGGCCAGCTACCCGCTGGAGCGCCACGCCTACGTCCAGCCGGAAGCCTGGTACGACCAGTACCGCCGCATCTACCAGCTGTTCGAGCGGACGCTCAAGCAGTAAATCGTCGGAAAATCCCGACGAAGGCGCCTGCGGGCGCCTTTTTCGTTGATCACTGGCTGTTGCTGTTTCGTAGGGTGGTCGGCTCCGCCGACCGCGCGTTCAGCCAGCAGGTGAAACACCGATCGGGCAGCATAAGCGTAGTTTGAACGCGCGGTCGGCATAGCCGACCACCCTACTGAATTACGCGGCTAAAAAATCCAGCAGCGTGAGCGCCACCACCTTGGTCGCCTTGCGCAGGTCGTCCAGCCGCACGTGCTCGTCGGCCTTCTTGGCGTTCGACTCCTGCACCGTGCGCGGGCCGGCGCCATACAGCACCGCCGGGATGCCGCGCTCGCCGTACAGGCGCGCATCCGCGTACAGCGGCGTGCCCTGGGCCGTGACCTCCTCGCCCAGGATGGCGCGGCCGTGGCGCTGCAGGCTCGCCACCAGTTTCTCGGAACCAGGCAAGGGACGCAGCGCATGCGACAGCAGCAGGCGCCGGATCTCCAGCCGGATGCCGGGCATGCCGGCCACCGCTTCCTCGACCAGCGCACGCACCTGTGCTTCCACCGCCACCGGGTCTTCTTCCGGAATCATGCGGCGGTCCATCTTCATGACCACCTTGCCCGGCACCACATTGGTGTTGGTGCCGCCGTCGATGCGGCCGACCAGCATCGTGGGCGAATCGATGCCAGGCACTTGCGACTTGATCTTCTCCAGCTCCGGCAACTGGCCGTAGATGGCGTTCAGGATGCGGGTGGCGGCCTGCAGCGCGTCCACCGCCATCGAAGGCATGGCGCCATGGCCGGCCTTGCCGTGCACCGTGATCTCCAGCTGCAGGCAGGCGTTGTGGGCGGTGACGATGTTGTAGCTGAAGCCGGCCGCAATCACATAGTCGGGACGGGTCAGCTCCTTCTCCAGCAGCCAGCCCGGCCCGAGCAGTCCGCCGAATTCCTCGTCGTAGGTGAAGTGCAGCTCCAGCGCCCCCTTGAGCGGCAGGCCCAGCGCTTCCAGGGCGCGTACGGCGAATACGTAGGTGGCGAAGTCGCTTTTCGATACCGCCGCGGCGCGCCCATAGATCGCCCCGTCATGGATCTCGGCGCCGTAGGGCGGCCTGGTCCAGCCGTCTCCCGGCGGCACCACGTCGCCATGCGCGTTCAAGGCCAGCGTGGGACCGCCAGCGCCGTAGGGGCGGCGCACGATCAGGTTGGTGATGCTTTCCATGCCATAGTCGCGCACCTCCTGCTCCGGCACGGCATGCCGCTCGGCAGTCCAGCCGTACTGGGCGAGCATGTCCGCCACCGCCTCGGCGTGCGGCGCATTGTTCCCCGGCGGCGTGTCGGTCGGGATGCGGACGACCTGCTGCAGGAAGCCGATCTGCTCGTCGAAATGCGCGTCGATCCACGCAATCAGGCGTTCGCGGTTTTGCTGGTCCATTAGTAGGCTCCTGCTCGGTGTCCTGTTCTTGCGCCGGCTTCGAACCAGGCGCCGACCTGCGCCCGTTCGGCATCGGTCATGTTGGTGAGGTTCGCCAGCGGCATGGCTTTCATCTGCACGGTCTGCTGGTAGATGCGCTGCGCGTTCTGGCTCACGAGTTCAGGGGTGTGCAGCATGACGCCGGACGGTGCGGTGGCGAAACCCGGCTGGGTCGGCTGCTGCGCGTGGCAGGACACGCAGCGCTGGTCGATGATGGTGCGCACCTGGGCGAAGCGCGCGGCATCGTCGGCGCCGGCTGCCGCCGGTTGCCGCACCGGCGCCGTGGGCGCGATCGCGAAGGCCAGGATCGAGAGCAGCGCGACGCCGGCCGCCGGGTACTTCCACTCGACCCGCCCCTTGTGGCGCAGGTTGAAGAAGTGGCGGATCAGGACGCCCGCCGCCATGATCACGCCCAGCACCGCCCAGGAATATGCATGGCGGTAGGTCATCGCGTAGTGGTTGCTGATCATGATGAACAGCACCGGCAGCGTGAAGTAGTTGTTGTGGACGCTGCGCTGCTTGGCCTTGATGCCGTGGACCGGGTCCGGCTGCCTGCCAGCCAGCATGGCGTTGACCATCTTGCGCTGGCCCGGGATGATCAGCATGGCCACGTTCGCCACCATCATGGTGCCGATCATCGCGCCCACGTGCAGGTAAGCGGCGCGGCCGCTCAGCAACTGGGTGAGCACGTAGCTGCTGGCGACCAGGAAGGCGAAGATGACCAGGCCGAAGGCCAGGTCGTGCCTGCCGAGGGGCGAACGGCACAGCAGGTCGTAGACGATCCAGCCGACCACCAGACTGCCCAGGCCGATGCCGACCGCCTGCCAGCTCGTGAGGTCCGCCACGCTGCGGTCGACCATCATGGCCTGCGCGTTCAGGTAGTAGACGATGACCAGCAGCGCGAAGCCGGACAGCCAGGTGGAATAGGCTTCCCACTTGAACCAGTGGAGTTCCCTGGGCAGCTCGGCGGGCGCCACCAGGTATTTCTGCGGGTTGTAGAAGCCGCCTCCGTGCACTGCCCACAGCTCGCCGGCCACGCCCTTCTTTGCCAGCTCCGAGCCCGCCGCCGGCGGGCGGATGCTGTTGTCGAGCCAGACGAAGTAGAAGGAAGCGCCGATCCAGGCGATGCCGGTAATGATGTGCAGCCAGCGCACCAGCATGTTGAACCACTCGAGGGCGTACGGGCCCAGGTATCCAAAACCATCCATAGGGGCATCCTTGTTGAGTATCCCTCGACGATAGCGTGATTTCAATTTCTGCAACATGAAATATAGCGTATATTCGACATAGCCAGATTGATATACACACGACACGATCAACGAGAACGCGCGCCATGTCCAGCCTGCCCCAGCACCTCGACCTGCACCTGATCCGCATCCTCTACCTGCTCCTGCTGGAAAAGAACGTCTCGCGCGTCGCGCTCAAGCTGAACCAGCCGCAGCCCTCGATCTCGGCCTCGCTGCGTAAACTCCGCGAGCTCACCGGCGACCCGCTGCTGGTGCGCGGCGCGCGCGGCATGGTGCCGACCCAGCACGGCGAGAGTTTGCTCAAGCCGGCCAAGCGCATCCTGGACGAAGCCGAGAGCCTGTTCGTCAAGAAGTCGCCCTTCGTGCCGGAGGAAGCGGCGCGCACCTTCCACATCGCCGCGCCGGACTACCTCGACATCCAGTTCCTGCCCAGCGTGGTGGCGGGACTGCGGCGCGGCTCGCCCAACAGCAAGGTGGTGATCCATAGCCTGGGCCCAGGCATGGACTACCTGCGCATGCTGTCCGACGGCGAGATGGACCTGGTGATCGCCAACTGGGACGGACCGCCCGCGCACCTCCACATGTCGAAGCTGTTCGAGGACCCGATCATCTGCACCATGCGGGCCGACAGTCCGTATGCGCGCCGCACTGCGGCGGACGCGATGACCGTCGAGGATTACCTGGCGCTGCCGCACGTAGCGCCTTCGCAGATGCTGCCGGGCTACCACGGCGTGATCGACGCCCACCTCGACCGCCTCGGCATGCGGCGCAAGGTGGCGGTCGAGTCGCCCTACTTTGGCGTGATTCCCTATATGCTGACCCAGAGCGACCTGGTGCTCACCACCGGACGCCAGTTCATCCGCTTCTACGAGCGCACCCTGCCGCTCAAGAGCTTCGACGTGCCGGTCAAGTTCCCGCCGATGCGCTTCTACCAGCTGTGGCACCAGCGCGTGCACCAGTCGTCGGAGCACAAATGGCTGCGCGACCAGGTCAGCGCGGCGGCACGGTCGCTGCTGGCAAAATAGTCCGGGGCCGCGCAATACCCTTTATCTGGCCAGGCGTATGAGCGGGAGAGCTCCCAGGATTTATCATCATTGACTCCACCGAGGCGATGCACACCATGACCACCCTGTCGGACCTGAACACCTGCGATGCCGGCGCCTTCGTCGACGCGTTGCGCGGCATCTACGAACACTCCCCCTGGATCGCCGAACGCACGGCGGGCCTGCGCCCGTTCGCCAGCGTGGCCGCCCTCAAGCAGGCCTTGCAGGCGGCAGTGTCCGGGGCCAGCGAAGACGAGCAATTGTCGCTGCTGCGCGCCCACCCCGAGCTGGCCGGCAAGGCCGCCATCGCAGGGGAACTGACGGCGGAATCCAGCGGCGAGCAGGCCGCTTCCGGCCTGGACCGCTGCAGCCCGGAAGAATACGCGCAGCTGCACGCACTGAATGCGCAGTACAGGGAGAAGTTCGGTTTTCCCTTCATCCTGGCGGTGAAAGGCCCGACGGGACGCGGCCTGACGCGTGCCGCCATCATCGCCAGCTTCGCGCGCCGCCTGAACAACACGCGCGCCGATGAAATGGCGGAGTGCCTGCGCCAGGTGCACCGCATCGCCGAAATCCGCCTGAACGAGCTGCTGGGCGTGCGGCACCTGTTCGGGCCGCAGGTGATGGATTGGGCCGAGACGCTCGGCGCGATCAGCGACAGCGTCGACGGCCTCACTTGCGCCTACATGAGCCCCGGCCACCAGCGTACGGCAAGCCAGCTGCGCGACTGGATGATCGAAGCCGGCATGGAAGCCCGCATCGATGCGGTCGGCAACGTGGTCGGGCGCTACGCGGCCGCGCAGCCGGATGCGAAGACCCTGATGACCGGCTCGCACTACGACACCGTGCGCAACGGCGGCAAGTACGATGGACGCCTGGGCGTCCTGCTGCCGATCGCCCTGGTGCGCCACCTGAACGAATGCGGCGAGCGCCTGCCCTTCCACCTCGAGGTGATCGGCTTCGCGGAAGAGGAAGGCGTGCGCTTTCGCAGCACCTTCCTGGGCAGCAGCGCCGTCACGGGCCGCTTCGCCCCAAGCCTGCTCGACCAGCGGGACGGCGAAGGCCTCACGATGCGAGAGGCCCTGCGCGCCGCCGGCCACGACCCGGCGGACGTCGAGACGATCGCACGCGACCCGGCGTCGCTATTGGGCTTCGTCGAAGTCCACATCGAGCAGGGACCGGTGCTGCTCGAACGGGCTCTGCCGGTGGGCGTGGTGACGGCGATTGCCGGCAGCTCGCGCTACCTGGTCGAACTCGCGGGCGTGGCCAGCCATGCGGGCACCACCCCGATGGGCATGCGCCGGGATGCCGCCGCCGCCGCGGCCGAGATCGTGCTGCTGGTGGAAGCGCGCTGCAGCGGACGCGGCTCGCTGGTCGGGACGGTGGGCCAGCTCGAAGTACCAGGCGGCTCGGTCAACGTGATCCCCGGCAGGTGCCGGCTGTCGCTCGACATCCGCGCGGCCAGCGATGAAGAACGCTTGGCGGCGGTGGACGACATCCTGGCCGGCATCGCTGCGATCTGCCGGCGGCGCGGTATCGAACAGACGCTGTCGAAGTTGGTGGAAGCGGATGCGGCGCCCTGCGCACGCCGCCTCATGGACCGGCTGGGCGCGGCCATCGAGGCCGCCGGCCTGCCGCGCTTCGACCTGCTGTCCGGCGCCGGGCACGACGCCATGGAGATGGCCAGGATTACGGAGGTCGCCATGCTGTTCACGCGCTGCGGGAATGGCGGCATCAGCCACAATCCGCTCGAGACCATGACGGCGGACGATGCCGAAGTGGCGGGAGAGGTGCTCCTGGACTTCCTGATGCATCTGCACCGTGCCGGCCCGGCATGACCCTCCCGTGAGCGGAACGAAGGTGCGCCTCTATTCGGTTCAGCCCCGCTTCATCTACGACGCCTTGTGTAGGGATGGTCGGTTCCTGCCGCGCCCAATGGACGCGGGTGATGAATGGGAGCAAGCAGATACGCCTCATGGGCGAGCCGCTTATGAATGGCTGTGCGGCGAGATGCAAGCGCGTGGCCTTGCCCGGCCCGACCCCGTGGCCTACCCTGTCTGGGCATGGCAGCAGTTCCGCGGAGTGCGAAATCCAAAACCCGACCTTCGGACAGTCAGACACTGGTGTGCAGGTGGGCGCGAAGTTTTGCTGACGCTGGAGGTTCCAGCCGACCAGGTCCTGCTGCACGATTACGAAGCCTGGCACTATGCGTTGAATCACTGGTACCTTGGCCCACAGAAAGCCAGCGACGTCTTTGAACGGCGATGCAAGGCAGCTGGGTTCCCTTTGTATTCCGGGGTTCCCTGCGGCGATCCGGACTTGCGTGCGGAATTGGAACATTCGTGGCAGACCATCTTCAACCTCAAGGCGGTCCGGCGCCTGATGCAGGAATCGGCAGCAGACCAGGTGGTGCAGGCCACATTCTGGGAGCTGCGCGTGGAGCATGTGCTTGAAGCGGTCGAGTTCGGACATGGACGGCCGTGTCAGCGGCTCATGTCATCGGGACGTTCCAGGGCAATCCAGGACAAACGCGCACTCGCTTCCATGAAGTGATTCGCGCGAACGTTCGGCCCGCCAGGACACCGTCTGACACATACGCATGACGAATGGCACATGCGGCCCGCGTGCCGCATCCCGACAATAGGTGTACACGCTGCATCTCGGTGACGCAGCGGACTACCTGAATCGGAAGCCACATGAACAAACTCGCATTTGCAGCAGCCCTCGCTCTTTTCACCAGTTTGCCCGCGCACGCTTACCAGGCGAGCGACACCCCCAGCTTCTACGCCGGCCTGGCGACTGGCCAAGGGAAATCGACCTTGGAGAACAGCGCCGGCGAACGCTTCAGCAGCAAGAATCATCCCCTGCCCGTCAAGGCCTATGGCGGCGTCAAGCTGAACGACACCCTGGCGCTGGAAGCCGGCTTTTCGGGCGCGACCGGCAAATACGAATTCGACCGCCGCCTGTATGGCAGTCCCACCGAACCGCAGCTGGCGTCGCATGCGTTCTACGTGGCCATGAAAGGGACGGTGGCGGTGAGCGACAGAGTCGACCTGCACGCCAAGCTGGGGGTGGCGCACAGTCGCTTCACCTTGACGGATGCGGGCACGAACGACCGCAAGTTCAGCGGCACCAAGCCGATGCTCGGCATTGGCGCCGCCTACAAGCTCACGGAAAACATGGCGGCCACGCTGGAGTTCGAGCACTATGGCACGGTCCGCGAGCACAAGAGCAAGCTGAGCCAGCGGAAGCTGCAGGCCGGCCTGAAGTTCGGCTTCTGACAGGCACCGGCCGGGCAGCGCCCGGCCTTCCGCTAGAATGCAGCACCTTCCATCCCCAGCGACGACATGACGCCCGAGCCGACCGCCAGCAAGCTTTCCCGCATCCCAACCTGGATGATGGCTGTCGCTGTCGCACTCCTGTTCGGCGGGCTGGACGCCTGGGCAGCGCTCAACTGGCGCATCTCGCTGCACAATCCGCTGGGCCTGTGGTCGGCCGCCATGACCGGCGACTGGCGCGGCAGCCTGAATCCGCGCGCTGTACCGCTGGCGGTCGAATTGTTCGCGGCATTAAAGGCGGCAGGATGCCTGCTGTTCGCGCTGCTCTCTGGCATGGCCTGCGTTGCCAGGACGATCCGGCGCCGCATGGTCCTGCTGGGGCTACTGGGCGCGTGCGCAGTGCTGCTGGATTCGCTGCCGCTGCACATGCTGGTCGCGGCGCACTTCGGCATGCTGCTTCCTCTACGCCGCGGCACCTGGATGCTGCTGGCGCAATACCTGGCGGGCGTCGCCGTGGACACCCTGCTGATACTGGACCTGGTCACGCGCCTGAACGAGCCGCCGCGCTGGTCGCTGCTTGCCTACGTGACGGCGGAGCGCGCCATCACGGTGGCGGGTTTCATCGTCGCGCGCCTGGTCCTGCGCGAGCACCGGATGCGGCAGTCGCTCGCGGCGGCGCATGCGCAGGTGCTCGCCACCCAGTCGCTGCTCGCGGAAACCGTGCGCGGTGCGGAACGCCTGCGCATCGCACGCGACCTGCACGATGCCGTCGGCCACCACTTGACGGCCCTGAACCTGCACCTGGACCTGGCGCTGCGCCAAGCCCGCGACGCTGCGCCGCCTGCCCTGCATACGGCGCGCGACGCCAGCGGCACGCTGCTCGCCCAAGTACGCAACGTGGTCTCGAGCAGCCGCCAGGACCAGTCCATCGACCTGGCGCAGGCCATTCGCCTGCTGGGTGACGGGATTCCGGGCATGGCAATCAGCGTGCGCGTCGACGCGGCGGCGGGTTGCTATCCCGCGCCGGTAGCGCATGCCCTGTTCCGCTGTATCCAGGAAGGGGTAACCAATGCCCTGCGCCATGCCCATGCGCGCCGGCTGGATATCGTACTGCGCGAGGAAGACGGCGCGACGGTGGCGCAGGTGCTCGACGATGGCTGCGGCAAGCCGGGCCTGGTCGAGGGCAATGGGCTACGCGGCATCCGTGAACGGCTGGCGGACCTGGACGGCGAGCTGCGCTACGGCCCACGGGTCGGCGGCGGCTTCGCGCTCGAACTGCGCCTGCCGCGCGAAGCGGTGACGGCATGATCCGCGTGGCGCTGGCCGACGACCAGACCCTGGTGCGCAGCGGCATCCGCGGCCTGCTCGACCTGACCGATGACATCCGCGTGGTGGCCGAAGCGGCGGATGGCGTCGAGGCCAGGCAGGTGCTGGAGCGCACGCCGGTCGACGTCCTGCTGCTCGACGTGCGCATGCCCGGCTGCGGCGGTGTCGACCTGCTGCGCCTTCACGGCAGCGCCCTGCCGCCGGCGATCATGCTGACCACCTTCGACGACGACGACGCCCTGTTCGACGCCATGCGCCTGGGCGCGCGCGGCTTCGTGCTCAAGGATATCTCACTCGAGCGCCTGGCCGACGGCATCCGGACGGTGGCGCGAGGGGGTACGCTGTTCCGGCCGGCGTTGACGGAGCGCATCCGTTCCTCTTTTACGCGCAGCGATGCGGCCGATGGAGCTGCCGCCCCTGTCCACGTGCTCACGCAGCGCGAAACCGAAGTACTGGCCCTGGTGGCTGCGGGCCTGAGCAACGGCGAAATCGCTGCCCACCTGGGCGCCAGCGAAGGCACCGTGAAGAACCACGTTTCCAGCATCCTGTCGAAGCTGGGCGTGCGCGATCGGGTGCGCGCGGTATTACGCGGCATCGAACTGAGCCTGATCTGAGCTGACGGACATCACCGCGATGGCCGGCGAGGCGTTACTCGGCTTCTTCCGTGGCCTTGGTGGAACGCCCGTCAGCAGCCTGCCGCTCCTCCTTCGTCGGGAGCAGTTCCTTCCTTGGCGTCAGGCGCAGGATCGCCAGGATCGCGAGGGCAAACAGCGCGCTCAGCACGGCCGTGGCTTCACGTCCCATGCCGGCCGCGATGCCGACGGCGGCGGTCAGCCATACGCTGGCGGCCGTCGTGACGCCTTTGATATCGTCATGTTTCGTATGCTTGAGGATGGCGCCCGCGCCAATGAAGCCGATGCCCGCCGTGACGCCCTGCAGGACGCGCGACAGGTCGCCGACGTTCATCCCCGCCTGCAAGGGAATCAGGACGAACAGTGCAGCCCCCAGCGACACCAGCATGTGCGTCCGCAGGCCGGCCGAGGCCCCGACGGACTCGCGCTCGTAGCCGAGCAAACCGCCGAGGACAACCGCCACCAGCAGGCGCACGACGATGCGGGTGATGTCCTCCACATTGCCCAAATCCGAAAATTCCTGCTGTATTGTCAGCCAGCTCCGTTCGATCCAATCCATGCCGCTCCTCCAGAATCACGTGGAGATCATGCCATTCAAACAAGAACAGCAGCGCCACGCTGATCGGCAAGGGGTGGTCTTACTTGGCAATGCCTGCCCTGTCCAGCATCGCATGCAGCAGCACGTTGCAGCCGGCCTCGAGGTGCGCCGGCTGGGCATCTTCGATTTCGTTATGGCTGATCCCATCCTTGCAGGGCACGAAGATCATGCCGGACGGCGCCACGCGCGCCGCGTAGATCGCGTCGTGACCGGCGCCCGAGACCACGTCCATGGTCGAATAGCCCAGCTTTTCCGTCGCCGCGCGCACGGCGTTCACGCAGTCCGGGTGGAAGGGGCAAGGCGGGTAATAGGACACCCGCTCGAGCTCAACGGTGAGGCCGCTGTCCTTGCGCGCCTGCGCGACGAAGGCCAGCATCTCCTCGTGCATGGTGTTCAGCAATTCGTCGTTCACGTTGCGCAGGTCGACGCTGAACTTCACCTGTCCGGGAATCACGTTGCGGCTGTTCGGGAACACCTGCACCATGCCCACCGTCCCGCGTCCGTAGGGCGGGTAGCGGTTCGCGATGCGGACGACTTCCTGCATGATCGTGGTGGCCACCTGCAGCGCGTCGCGCCGCAGTCCCATCGGCGTGGGACCAGCGTGCGCTTCCATGCCCGTCACCGTGCAGTCGTACCACGACAGGCCCATCACGGCCGGCACCACGCCGATCACCTTGCCGGCGTCCTCCAGCACCGGTCCCTGTTCGATGTGGGTCTCGAAATAGGCGCCGATGGGGTGTTTGCCCGGCACTTCGTCGCCCAGGTAGCCGATGCGTTCCAGCTCCTCGCGTACGCTCTTGCCGTCGACGTCCCTGGCCGCGTAGGCCGTCTCCAGGCTGAATGCACCGCAGAAGACGCCCGAACCCATCATCACCGGCACGAAGCGCGAGCCTTCTTCGTTGGTCCAGAAAGCGACTTCGATCGGCGCCTCGGTCTGGATGCCCCGGTCGTTCAGGGTGCGCACCACTTCCAGCCCGGCCAGCACGCCGTAGTTGCCGTCGAACTTGCCGCCGGTGGGCTGGGTGTCCACGTGGCTGCCGGTGACGATCGGGAACAGCGAGGGATTGCGTCCTTCGCGCCGCATGAAGACGTTGCCAATCCGGTCGACCGTGACTTCGAGCCCGGCCTCGCGTCCCCACTGCACGACCAGGTCGCGGCCCTGGCGGTCCAGGTCCGTCAGGGCCAGGCGCTTGACCCCGCCCTTCGCGGTGGCGCCGATCGCGGCCAGGTCCATCAGCGACTGCCACATGCGCTCTCCATTGATACGCAGTTCGTCCATGCCGGTTTCCTCGCTCAGGCAACGGTTGCAGTGAAAGCGGGACGCTCGATGTAGCGCCCGGCCCCGGCTTCGGCGCGCAGCGCACCGCACTCGAACACCAGCTTGCCGGCCGCCACCGTATGGGTCGGCACGCCGCGCACGGTGCGGCCCTCGAACACATTGAAGCCACCCTTGGCGTGCTGGGTCTGGGCGGAGATCGTGCGGCTGCCGCTCGGGTCCCAGACCACGATGTCGGCATCCGCCCCCACTGCGATGACGCCCTTGCGAGGATACATGTTGAAGATCTGGGCAGCGTTGGTCGACGTGACGCGCACGAACTCCGAGGGGGTCAGCAGGCCCGTGTTCACGCCGGCGTCCCAGACCACGGCCATGCGTTCCTCGACGCCGCCGCAGCCGTTCGGAATCCTGGTGAAATCGTCCTTGCCGGCCGCCTTCTGCTCGGCGCAGAAAGTGCAGTGGTCGGTGGCGGTGGTGTGCAGGTTCCCGCCCTGCAGCCCCTGCCACAGCGCCTGCTGGTGATGGCGGCTGCGAAACGGCGGGCTCATGACGTGGCCGCGCGCGAAGTCCGGGTCCGGGTGGCGGTACACGCTGTCGTCGATGACGAGGTGGCCCGCCAGCGCTTCACCGTACACGCGCTGCCCCCGGGCGCGCGCCCGGGTGATCGCCTCGAGCGACTCGGCGCAGGACACGTGCACGATGTAGACCGGGGTGCCGAGCACGCCCGCGATGGCGATTGCCCGGTTGGCGGCTTCCGCTTCCACCTCGGGCGGGCGCGACAGCGGGTGCGCTTCGGCGCCGCGGATGCCCTTCGCCAGCAGCTCCTGCTGCAGCTGGTAGACCAGCTCGCCGTTCTCGGCGTGGACGGTCGGGATCGCGCCCAGTTCCAGCGCGCGGCGGAAACTCCTCACCAGGGTTTCGTCGTCGGCCATGATCGCGTTCTTGTAGGCCATGAAGTGCTTGAAGCTGTTCACGCCGTGCTCACGCACCAGCACGCCCATTTCCTCGTGCACCGACGCGTCCCACCAGGTCACGGCCACATGGAAGGTATAGTCGCCGGCCGACTTTTCGGCCCAGCCGCGCCAGGTGTGAAAAGCTTCCAGCAGCGACTGTTTCGGGTCGGGAATTACGAAGTCCATGATGGTGGTGGTGCCGCCCGCCAGGCCAGCGGCGGTGCCGGTGAAAAAGTCGTCGGCCGTGACGGTGCCCATGAAGGGCAGCTGCATGTGGGTGTGGGTGTCGATCCCGCCCGGCATCACGAACTGGCCGCCGGCGTCCACGATCGTGGCCTTGGCCGGCGCTTCTAGCTTCTCCCCCACCGCCACCACCTTGTCGCCGACACAGAGCACGTCGGCGCGAAAGGCACGGTCGGCGTTCACCACGGTGCCGCCACGGATCATCGTTGTCATGCTTTCTCCCCTTGTCTAGGATTGGTGTGCCGCGAGGGCCGGGACGCGATGGCTTTTCATCATGGCGCCGTAGACGACGGCAGCGATGGCGACGCCGACGAACCATGCATAGGTATAGATGGTCTTGAACGCCTCGCCGACGTCCGGGAAGGCGTTCGGGAAGGCGGCATGCAGGAAGCCGGGAATATTCGGCAGCACGCCCAGCACGAAGGCGACGATGGCCGCCGTGTTCCAGCCGTTCCCGTACGAGTAGATGCCGTCGTCGCGGTACATCTGGCCGACGTCGAGGCGGGTCCTGCGCACCAGGTAGTAGTCGACGATCAGGATGCCGGCGATGGGCCCGAGCAGCGCGGAATAACCGACCAGCCAGGTGAAGATGTAGTTCTGGGTCGTCTCCAGGATCTTCCAGGGCATCATCACCAGGGCCAGGCCGGCCGTGATGTAGCCGCCCAGCCGATAGCTGATGGCGCGCGGCGCCAGCGCCGAGAAGTCATAGGCCGGGCCGACCAGGTTGGCGGCCAGGTTGACGCTCACGGTGTCGATCAGCAGCACGATCAGGGCCACCAGCACGGCCACCCCTTCCATGCGGCTGGCCAGGTCCACCGGGTCCCACAAGGCCTTGCCGTACAGGACCACGGTGGCCGAGGTGACGATCACCGCCAGGGCGGCCAACAAGCCCATCGGGACGGGCAGGCCGACGGTCTGGCCGACTATCTGGTCGCGCTGGGTCCTGGCGAAGCGCGTGAAGTCCGGGATGTTGAGCGCCAGCGTGGCCCAGAAGCCGATCATGGCTGTCAGCGAAGGCCAGAACACCTGCCAGAACTGCCCTGCCTTCGGCCCACCCTCCACGAAGGCCGATGGACGGTCGAGCAGTGGGCCGAACCCGCCGGCGCGCTCGTACACCCACCATAGCAACACGAAGCAGATCGCGATCTTCAGAGGCGCGGTCCAGGTTTCGAGCTTGCGGATCGATTCGATCCCGTGCACGATGAAGTAGAGCTGGATCGCCCAGAAGGCCAGGAAGCACAGCAGCTGCGCCAGGTTGATGCCCAGGCCCGCGATCGGCGCGCCGCCGATCGGTGCACCGTTCAGCACGCCCAGCAGCGTGTAGATCATGCTGCCGCCGAACCAGGTCTGGATGCCGTACCAGCCGCAGGCCACGATGGCGCGCATCAGGGCCGGCAGCTTGGCGCCGCGGGTGCCGAAGGAGGTGCGCGCCAGCACGGCGTAGGGAATGCCGTACTTGGTGCCGGCGTGGCCGATCAGGAGCATCGGCACCAGCACGATGGCGTTGGCGAGGAAGACCGTCCACACGGCCTGCCAGGCCGACATGCCGGATTCGATCAGGCTGCTCGAGAGCGTATAGGCGGGAATGCACATCACCATGCCGACCCATAGCGCGGCGAAGTGGTACCAGCGCCAGGTGCGCTGCGCGGCCGTGGTCGGAGCCAGGTCGTGGTTCCAGAGTTCGGAGCTGGCGCCGGCGGGCGCGTCGTGGTGCGTGGTCACGGTGGGACTCTCCTCGTCGGTTGCAGCTGGTGCAGCCGAGTGTAGCGCAAACGTCAATACGCTTGTATTTCGTAGGGTGGTCGGCTATGCCGACCGCGCGTTCAAATGACATATGCCGTCACGCGGGCACCCGTTGAACGCGCGGCCGGCGAAGCCGGCCACCCTACGTAACAACTTCGGCCCGCGGATTACGCGGATCCTGCGTCCAGTTCATGTAAGGCTTGCCCGTCTCCTGCGGCACCATGGCGATGCAGGCCTCCACTGGACAGGTGATTTCGCACAGGTTGCAGCCCACGCACTCTGCCTCGATCACCTCGTAGCGGCGCTTGCCGGCGTCATCCACCGCGCGCGCGATCGCCTGGTGCGAGGTGTCCTCGCAGGCCACGTAGCACTTGCCGCAGCCGATGCACTTGTCCTGGTCGATCCGGGCGATCACCTGGTAGTTCATGTCCAGGTACTTCCAGTCGGTGGTGTTCGGCACCGCCTTGCGCGAGAACGCGGCGATGTCGGCGTAGCCCTTGCTGTCCATCCAGCGCGACAGGCCGTCCTTCATCTCCTCGACGATGCGGAAGCCGTGCAGCATCGCGGCCGTGCACACCTGCACGCTGCCGGCGCCCAGCGCGATAAACTCGGCCGCGTCGCGCCAGTTGCCGATGCCGCCGATGCCCGAGATCGGCAGCTTGCGCGTAGCAGGGTCGCGCGCGATCTCGGCCACCATGTTCAGCGCGATCGGCTTGACCGCCGAGCCGCAATAGCCGCCGTGGGTGCTGGCCCCGCCCACGATGGGGTAGGCCACCATGCGGTCGAGGTCGAGGTGGGTGATCGAGTTGACCGTATTGATCAGCGAGACGGCGTCCGCACCACCGGCCAGCGCCGCGCGCGCCGGGTGGCGCACGTCGGTGATGTTCGGGGTCAGCTTGACGATCACCGGCAGGCGCGTGTGCTTCTTGCACCAGCTTGTCACCATCTGCACGTAGTCCGGCACCTGGCCCACCGCCGCGCCCATGCCGCGCTCGGGCATGCCGTGCGGGCAGCCGAAATTCAGTTCGATGCCGTCGGCGCCGGTGGCTTCCACCAGCGGCAGGATCGCCGCCCACGGCGCTTCCTCGCAGGGCAGCATCAGCGAGACGATCAGGGCGCGGTCCGGCCAGTCCTTCTTGACCTGGGTGATCTCGCGCAGGTTGATTTCCAGGCTGCGGTCGGTGATCAGCTCGATGTTGTTGAAGCCGATGACCTCGCGGTTCTTGCCGTAGTGGGCCGAGTAGCGCGAGGACACGTTGACGGCTGGCGGGTCTTCGCCCAGGGTCTTCCACACCACGCCGCCCCAGCCTGCCTCGAAGGCGCGCACCACGTTATAGGCCTTGTCGGTGGGCGGCGCCGAGGCCAGCCAGAACGGGTTCGGGCTCTTGATGCCGCAGAAATCGATGCTCAGGTCGGCCATGCTGCCTCCGTAATGGTTCCAGTGCGTGCCTGGATGTCTTCGTGGATCGCCAGGGCGGCCAGCTTGCCGTGCTGGACGGCCTGCACGGTGAGGTCCTGTCCCGGCGCGACGCAGTCGCCCCCCGCGTAGATGCCCGGCAAAGCGGTGCGGAAGCGATCGTCGATCCGGATGCGGTCGCCGTCTCGCGCGAGTTCGCGCGCCAGCGGCTCCTGCAAACCCTCTTCGCCCATGCTCTGCCCAATGGCCTTGAACACGGCCTCGGCGGCGATCTCGATGAAGCCGCCGGTACGCACCAGCCGGCCCTCTTCCATGCGGGTCTGCTCGAAGCGCATGCCGGCCACCAGGCCGCTTTCATCGAGCAGCACTTCGAGCGGCGCCGCCCAGGTGCGGATGCGCACGAAGTTCGCCTTGGCGATCGCGATCTCGTGGCCGGTCGCGCTCATCGATTCCAGGCCGCGGCGGTAGACCAGGGTCACGTCTTCGGCGCCTAGGCGCTTGATCTGCACCGCCATGTCGATGGCCGTATTGCCGGCGCCGATCACCACCGCGCGGCGCGGCACCGGCAAGCTGGACAGGTCGTCCGCCTGGCGCAAGGCGGCGATATAGTCGATGGCCGCCATCAGGCCGGGCGCATCCTCGCCCGTGAGGCCGAGCGCGCGACTGGCCTGCAGGCCGATGCCGAGGAAGACCGCGTCGTAGCGCGTGTGCAGCTCGGCCAGGCTGAGGTTCTCGCCCAGCCTGCGGCCGTACTCGATGTGGATGCCGCCGATCGACATCAGGAAGTCCACCTCCTGCTGTGCGAAGTCGCCCGGCAGCTTGTACCTGGCGATGCCATATTCGTTCAGCCCGCCCGCTTTCGGACGGGCCTCGAACACGACCACGTCGTTGCCCAGCATGGCGAGGCGGTGGGCGCAGGACAGCCCGGCCGGCCCGGCGCCCACCACGGCGATCACCTTGCCGGTGGAGGGAGCGCGCCGGAACGGATGGCCAGTGAAGCGCGCATTGTCGATCGCATAGCGCTGCAGCAGGCCGATGCGCACCGGCTCGCGTTCAAGCGGGTTGTTGCGCACGCAGGCGTGCTCGCACAGGATCTCGGTGGGACACACGCGGGCGCAGCTGCCGCCGAAAATGTTGGCCTGCAGGATGCCGTGCGCCGCGCCATCGATGTTCCCGTCGTGGATGTTCTTGATGAAGCTGGCGACGTCGATGCCGGTCGGGCAGGCGTTCATGCAGGGAGCGTCGTAGCAGTAAAGGCAGCGCGCCGCCTCGACGGCGGCCTGGCGCGCCGTGAGCGGCGGCGCCAGGTCGGTGAACTGCGCGGCCAGTTCGCCGCTCGACCCCGCCGCGGGCGGCAGGTGCTGGAGTGACTCGATCATGTGCATCCCTTCTTCTTGTAGTCGACAATGCCCGGCGTAGAGAAATGCATTTTTTTAGGGCGGTCGGGGGCGCGCAGCCGGCTTGCCGACCGCGCGTTCAACTCTTTGCTGAACAGCGTAGCGGCAGATCGGCAGCCTCCTGAACGCGCGGTCGGCAAAGCCGACCACCCTACGCATCGAGGTGCTATTGCTACTTCATCTGCGGGAAAGCGAATTCCGGCCCGCCGCTGGCGGCGCTGGGCCAGCGCTCCATCACCGCCTTGTGGCGGGTGTAGAAGCGCACGCCTTCCGGACCATAGGCATGGTGGTCGCCGAACAGGCTGCGCTTCCAGCCGCCGAAGCTGTTGAAGGCCATCGGCACCGGCAGCGGCACGTTCACGCCGACCATGCCGGCCTCGATCTGGCGCACGAACTCGCGCGCCACGCCGCCGTCGCGGGTAAAGATGGCCACGCCGTTGCCGTACTCGTTGGCGTTGATGAGTTCCACCGCGCGCCCCACGTCGGGCAGGCGCACCACGCACAGCACCGGGCCGAAGATCTCTTCCCGGTAGATCGTCATGTCGGGCGTGACGTGGTCGAACAGGGTGCCGCCGACAAAAAAGCCGTTCGGGCAGCCGTCCACGCGGTAGCCGCGGCCGTCGACCACGAGGGTCGCGCCCTGCTCCACGCCCTGGCCGATCAGGCCTTCGATGCGTTCCTTGGCGGCCGCGCTGACGACCGGACCCATCTCGGCGCCCTCGGCCATGCCGTCGCCGACCTTCAGTTGCCTGGTACGTTCGGCCAGTGCGGCCACCAGCCGGTCGCCCGCGTCGCCGATCGCCACCGCCACCGAGATCGCCATGCAGCGTTCGCCCGCCGAGCCATAGGCCGCGCCGATGAGCGCATCGACCGCCATGTCCATGTCGGCGTCCGGCATCACCACCATGTGGTTCTTGGCGCCGCCCAGGGCCTGCACGCGCTTTCCCTTGCTCGCGCCGCGGGCGTAGATGTATTCGGCGATCGGGGTCGAGCCCACGAAACTGATGGCCTGCACGTCGGGGTGGTCAAGCAGGGCATCGACCGCCACCTTGTCGCCCTGGACCACGTTGAACACGCCGTCCGGCAGGCCGGCTTCCTTCAGCAGCCGGGCATGCAGCAGCGACGGCGACGGATCGCGTTCGGATGGCTTCAGCACGAAGGTATTGCCGCACGCGATCGCGACCGGGAACATCCACATCGGCACCATCACCGGGAAATTGAAGGGCGTGATGCCGGCCACCACGCCGAGCGGCTGGCGCATCGACCAGGCATCGATGCCGCGGGCGATCTGGTCGGTGAACTCGCCCTTGAGCATGTGTGGAATGCCGACCGCGAATTCCACTACCTCGATGCCGCGCGCGACTTCGCCTTGTGCATCGGCGAAGGTCTTGCCGTGTTCGCGCACCACCATGGCGGCGAAGTCATCCAGATGCTGCTGGCACAGCTGCAGGTACCTGAACAGGACGCGCGCGCGCGCCAGCGGCGGCGTGGCGGCCCAGGCCGGGAAGGCGCCAAGGGCGGCGCACACCGCCGCGTCCACATCGCGCGGCTCGGCCAGCGCGACCCGCGCGCAGGGCTCGCCGCGCGCCGGGTTGTAGACGTCGCCCTGGCGCATGCCTTCCGCGTGCGTTTCCCGGCCGTTGATGAAGTGCGAAATGATGGTCATGACTCGGTTTCCATCCTTAGTCCAGGTTCTTGAGAATGTTGGCCAGCTTGCCGAACAGCTCGTCGATGTGCTGCTTGTTCAACACCAGCGGCGGCGACAGCGCAATGATGTCGCCCGTCACGCGGATCAGGATGCCGTCCGCAAAGGCTTTCTTGAAGACGCTGTAGGCGCGTGCGCCTGGCGCACCTGGAATGGGTTCGAGCTCGATGCCGGCCACCAGGCCGATCGAGCGCAGGTCGATCACGTGCGGCAGGCCGCGCAGCGCATGCAGCGCGTCCTCGAAATAAGGCTGGACCGAGGCCGCATTCTCGATGACGCCCTGTTCGCGGAATACGGCGAGCGTGGCCAGTGCGGCGGCGCAGGCCAGCGGGTGGCCCGAGTAGGTGTAGCCGTGGAACAGCTCGATGCCGGCCGGCGCTTCCATGAAGGTGTCGTGGATGAAGCGCTTCGAGAACACGGCGCCCATCGGCACCACGCCATTGGTCAGGCCCTTGGCCGTGGTCATCATGTCCGGTTCGACGCCGAAATAGTCACTGGCAAAGGGCGTGCACAGGCGGCCGAAACCGGTGATGACCTCGTCGAAGATCAGGAGGATGCCGTGCCTGTCGCAAATCTCGCGCAGGCGCTTCAGGTAGCCCTTGGGCGGCACCAGCACGCCGGTGGAACCGGACACCGGCTCGATGATGACGGCCGCGATGGTGGAGGCATCGTGCAGCGTCACCAGGCGTTCCAGCTCGTCGGCCAGTTCCGCGCCGAAGTCCGGTTCGCCGCGCGAGAAAGCATTCTTGAGCAGGTTGTGCGTGTGCGGCAGGTGGTCCACGCCCGGCAGCAGCGGACCGAAGCTCTTGCGGTTGTTGCCGATGCCGCCCACCGACAGGCCGCCGAAACCGACACCGTGGTAGCCGCGCTCGCGGCCGATCAGGCGCGTGCGCCCGCCCTCGCCGCGCGCCTTGTGGTAGGCCAGCGCGATCTTCAGGGCGGTGTCCACCGCCTCGGAGCCCGAGTTGGTGTAGAACACGTGGCCGAACTTGTGGCCCGTGTATTCCATCAGTTCTTCGGCCAGGTCGAAGGCGGCCGGGTGCCCCATCTGGAAGGTAGGTGCGAAGTCGAGCTGGCCGACCATCTCGCTGACCGCCTGCGTGATGCGCGGCTGGGCATGGCCGCAGGGCACGCACCAGAGGCCGGCGGCGCCGTCGAGCACGCGCTTGCCGTCGACATCCTTGTAATACATCCCTTCGGCTGAGACCAGCAGGCGTGGACTGGCCTTGAAGTCGCGGTTATTCGTGAAGGGCATCCAAAACGACGACATCGACTTGGGCCTGGACTCGTTCATGCGTCTCTCCCCGCCTTAAAGGCGAAATTTTTACCATTTGGCAAAATATTGATCAATAATAGTCAGCAAGGCAACACCGGCACAGATACACCGAGGGCAAAACCGGCCAACCGTACAGGCCAGCTGACCTGTACAGTGTTCAACCCCGTGCGTGGAGTGGTGACAATGGAAGAAGCTGTGTTAACAGAAGTCATTCCTTGTGAAAGCTTGCGGTCGGCGACCAGTATGGCAGCAGCTGCGGCCTGGCCCCTGCTCGCCATCGATCGGAACCGGCGCGGCAGCCTGGTCGACCAGATCGTCGGGACTATCTCGGCGATGGTAAACGAGCGCCAGCTCGCTGCCGGTACGAAAATGCCATCGGTTAGACAATTCGCAAAGTGCAATGGCGTCAGCACATTCACCGTGGTGGAAGCCTACGAGCGCCTGCACCAGCTGGGGCTGCTGTCTTCGCGGCGCGGCGCCGGTTTTTACGTGACGCGCAGCTTGCCCCAGACGCAGTGCGCGCCCGAAGCGCCACCTCCCGGCCTGCAATCCGAGATCGACGCCCTCGCTCCCGATTTGTACAGCGGCCAGGGCGAAGCCCTGCCGGTCGGCGCCGGCTGGCTGCCGCCCGAGTGGTATGGCGAAAGCACCATCCTCGATGCCGTACGCCATGCGATGAAGATCCCGGCCGGCCGCCTGCGCGGCTACGGTCATCCGCTTGGCTTTCCGGCCTTGCGGCAGCACCTCGCCAGCACCCTGTCGAGCGAACTGTTTGCCGTCGAACCCGACCAGGTGCTGCTCACCAACGGCGCCACCCACGCCTTCGACCTGGTGCTGCGCACCCTCACCCGGCCCGGCGACGTGGTGCTGGTCGAAGACCCCGGCTACAGCAACCTGCTGGCGCTGGTGCGCCACCACGGCTGCATCCCGGTGGGCATCGCGCGCCTTGAAGCCGGGCTGGACATGGAAGAGCTGGCGCGCCAGGCGGCGCTGCTGCGTCCCAAGCTCATGTTCGTCAACACGGTGCTGCAGAATCCCCTCGGCACCTCGCTGTCGCAAGCCCAGGCGCACCGCCTGCTGGGGCTGGCCGAGCAGTTCGATTTCTGGCTGGTGGAAGACGATATCTACCGCGAACTGGCGCAGCCCGGCGACGCCTCCCTGGCGGCCATGGACGGCCTGCGCCGCGTGATCCGGGTCGGCAGCTTTTCCAAGACCCTGTCGCCGGTGCTGCGGGTCGGCTCGCTGTGCGCCTCGCGCTCGCTGGCGCCGGAACTGCTGCGCGTGAAGATGGTGGCCGGCCTCACCACCTCGGAGATCAACGAGCGCGCCGTATTCCATGCGACCGGCACGCGCGGCTACCGCCGCATGGTCGAGCGCCTGGCCGCCCAGCTGGGCGATGCGCGCGAGCGCACCCTGGATGCGTTGCGCGAAGTGGGGATGCGCCCGCTGGCGCATCCGCGCGGCGGCATGTTCGTCAGCGCCGGCTGGACGGCCGAGCAGCTGCGGCCCACGGCGGCGCGCAATAGCCGCAGCATTGCCGACGCCGCCCTCAAGGCCGGCATCCTGCTGGCGCCGGCCGAATTCTTCACGCAGCGCGCACCTGGCAGCATCTGGTTCCGCTTCAATGCCGCCTACGCGGCCAATCCGCAACTGCTCGACTTCCTGCGCACTTTTTTGCCCAACCGGCGCTGAGGACCCTATGGACATCCATGTCACCGACAACGCTTCCGCGAGCGCCAGACGGCGCGACAGGGTGGAAGGCGCGATCCTCGCCGCCGCGACCCGCCTGTTCGCCGAATGCGGCTTCGAAGGCACGAGCATCGCCGCCGTCGCCGAACGGGCCGGCATCTCGAAGCAGAACCTGCTCTACTACTTTCCCACCAAGCCCAGCCTGTACGAACGCGTGCTCGACGAGGTCCTCGACGACTGGCTCGAACGCATGGCCCACCTGGCCGAGGCACAGGGCGAGCCGGCCGACGTACTGCGCGCCTACGTCGCCGCCAAGCTGCGTTTCTCGCGCGAGCAGCCCTGGGCCTCGCGCGTGT
Source organism: Telluria sp. ZB4P34 (assembly GCF_059686055.1). Classification (NCBI taxonomy): domain Bacteria; kingdom Pseudomonadati; phylum Pseudomonadota; class Betaproteobacteria; order Burkholderiales; family Oxalobacteraceae; genus Telluria; species Telluria sp. ZB4P34. Next base: position 35,149 of record NZ_JCASIF010000016.1, read on the forward strand.
ATGCGATGGAAGTCATCGGCGGCGCCAAGTTCTACGGCGAGCAGATCCGCGCGCGCGTGGTGCCCCTGCTGCGCCGCGATATCGCGGTGTTCGAGCGCTGGATGGCGGACGGCCGCATCGCCCGTGTCGACGCCACCCACCTGTTGTTCGCGCTGTGGGCCATGACGCAGTCGTACGCCGACTTCGCCGCCCAGATGACACTGGTGCTGGACAAGCCTGAACTGGGCGCGGGCGACTTCGAGGATGCCGAACGCCTGATCGGCGACCTGGTTGTGCGGGCGCTGGCCTCTGCCGGCTGAGGTAGGCGGCCAGGGCGCCGGCGGTGTTATCATTTGCGCCATGTCCAGCTATCCCACGCCCATCCTCACGACCAACCGCCTCACCTTGCGTCCCTTGACGATGGCGGATGCGCCGGACCTGTTCGACGTTTTCTCCGACCCTGCCGTGGTGCGCTACTGGAGCGCGGAGCCGTGGACCTCGCTCGCCTTCGCGGAAAGCGCCATCGCGCGTGCGCTCGATGCCTACCGCGCGCAATCGGAAGTGCGCTTCGGGATCGAGCTGGCCGAGACCGGCGCCATGATCGGCACCGTCAACCTGCACCACTTCTTCCCGCAGAACCGCCGCTGCGAACTGGGCTATGCGCTCGGCAGTGTCCACTGGGGCAAGGGCTATGCGACCGAAGCGCTGGAGGCGGCCCTCGACTACGGCTTCCACGAGCTGCGCCTGAACCGGGTCGAGGCCGACATCGACCCGCGCAATGCAGCATCGGGCGCGGTGCTGGAACGGCTGGGCTTTCGCAAGGAAGGCTACATGCCCGAACGCTGGTTCGTGCATGGCGAGATGGCCGACACGATCAACTACGGGCTGCTGCGCAGCTACTGGGACGCGCGCGGCCGGGCCTGAGGGCATCGAAGGCGCGCCAGCTCTCCCTAGGGGGATAGCTGGCTGCCCGCTTATCCGTCCTCGCTGCCGCCAAACCCGGGAATTCGACCGTTCGTCGGATCGGCATGGCGCGCTGCCCATCCAGGGCCTACAGTAGCGCCATCAACTCAACCGAAGGACGACACATGAAACCCTCCCGCTTTGATTCGTTCATGACCGACATGAAAGACATCGCCCGCCAGGCCAACCGTGCCCTGCGCTCGGGCGCGCGCACCCTGGCATCCCTGTCGTGGCCCTCGCTGCTGGCGGTCTCGATCGGCCTGGCCCTGGTGCTGAGCATCGTACCGCTCGCGCTTACCCTGTTCGTCGCTTTCCTGCTCCTGAAACTCGCCGCCGCGGCCCTGTTCGGCCGCCGCCCTGCCCAGATCGTGGAGTAAGCCATGACCGCCGCTCCGATCAACCGTGCACTCGACTTCGTGCGCGAAGCAGTCAGCGAAGCGAGCACCCTGTGGTGGAGCTTCTTCGACTGGCTGGCCCTGGTCGAGTGGCGCAAGCTGTACGTGACCTGGTTCCTGGTCTTCATCTTCGGCATCTCGTTCCAGCTCACCGAACCGGCCGTGTGGTTCATCCTGATCTCGTTCGGCGTCAAGGTGCTGGCCGGCGGCAAGCGGCGCGCCGAACTCACCGCCCACGAAGCGGCCGACAAGGCCAACGTGGCCACCCTCGAGCGCCGCCTGATGGAAGCGCAGATGGCCACGCTGCAGGCCCAGGTGGAGCCGCACTTCCTGTTCAACACGCTGGCCCTGATCGGCCAGCTGATCGAAACCGACCCGAAGGAAGCGGCGCGCGTGCATGCGCACCTGATCGAATACCTGCGCTCCTCGCTGCCGCAGATGCGGTCGGGCGGCGGCGGCACGCTCGGCAAGCAGGTCGAACTGTCGCGCGCCTACCTGGCCATCATGCAGGCGCGCATGAAGGAGCGCCTTGCGGTACGCTTCGAGGTGCCCGACTTCCTCGGCAGCGCGCCCTTCCCGCCGATGATGCTGCAGACCCTGATCGAGAATTCGATCAAGCATGGGCTGGAGCCGAAGGTCAGCGGCGGCACCATCACCGTGCGCGCCCACGTCGACGTCGCCACGCTGCACGTGGACGTGTGCGACGACGGCGTCGGCATCGACGTCCATGCCGACGAAGGCGTGGGCCTGGCCAACATCCGCGAGCGCCTGGCCCTGCTGTACGGGAAGGATGCCGAACTGGTGATCGAAATGCCTGCAAGCGGCGGGGCGTGCGCATCGATCCGCCTGCCTTACCGGATGACGGAGTTCGACTGATGAGTCAAGGTATGCCGACCGCCCTGATCGCCGACGACGAGGCGCCGATGCGCGACCAGTTGCGCATGCGCCTGGCGGAGGCCTGGCCCGAGCTGCGCATCGTGGCCGAAGCCGCCAACGGCGCCGAGGCGCTGGAGCTGGCCGCGCTGCACAAGCCCGACATCGCCTTCCTCGACATCCGCATGCCCGGCATGGGCGGCATCGACGCGGCGCGCCAGCTCTACGACCGCTGCCACATCGTGTTCGCCACCGCCTACGACCAGTACGCGCTCGACGCCTTCGAACAGGGCGCGATCGACTACCTGCTCAAGCCGGTGACGCCGGCGCGGCTGCAGACGAGCTGCGAACGCCTGCGCGCGCGCCTGACACGCGCGCCGCAGGACATCGGCGCGCAGCTCGCCGAGCTGGGCGCCCTGCTCAAGGGCGGCGCCGCCCCGAAGCCGAACTACCTGCGCTGGATCCAGGCCCAGGTCGGCGGCAGCCTGCGCATGGTCAGCACCCGCGAGGTGCTGTTCTTCCAGGCGGACGACAAGTACACCTGCGTGCAGACCGCCACCGCCCAGCTCCTGATCCGCAAGACGCTCAAGGAACTGGCGGACGAGCTGGACCCGGACGAGTTCTGGCGCATCCACCGCTCGACCTTGGTGCGGGTGGATACGATCGCCGAAGTCTTCCGCGACATGCGCGGCCGGCAGATGATCAAGCTGCGCAACTTCCCTGGCGAGCTGGAAGTGAGCCGCAACCACGGGCACCTGTTCCAGCAGATGTGATGCTTTCCCGGTAGAGAATCAGCCGAACAGGCCGTCGTCCGAACCGTCGCCGTCGAAGAAGCCGCCGTTGCCGTCCAGGCCACTCTCCTCCCCCAGCAGGCTGTCGCCGCTGCCGATGTCGCCCAGGCCGGCCTGGTCGGCCAGCGCACTGCCCGACAGCTCAGCGCTTCCCGTCAGGTTTTCACCGCCCAGCAAGTGGGCGCCGCCGTGGCCGTCGTGGTCATGGAACATATTGTCGAGGCCGTGGAACAGGAAGCTGCCCGCCGCCACGCCGGCAGCAGTGGCCGCGATCGAGCCGAGCAATCCGCCCCCTCCTCCGCCACGCAGCAAGCCGCCCATGCCACGTCCGAAGCCCATCGAACCCGGCATGGCGTGCTGGTAGTGCATGTGGTGGGAGTGCGGGTGGCTGACCTGCCTGCGGTTGCTCCAGGAATAGGGATCGAGGAATCCGCCGCGCTTGTCGTGTTGTTGCGGGAGCAGCTGGCTTTCCAGCGTGGCGATCTGGGCCCGAGCGCTGTCGAGGGCCTGCTCCATCAGGAGCACGCGCTGCACGAGCAGGTAGGCCGCATCGGGTTGCTGGGCAACCGCGCGCTGGATGAGCGCGTCGGCCTCGGGGTCTTTCTGGATGCCGCGGGCCTGGATGAGCTGGGCGAGGAAATCATGCAGTTTCTGGGTGTCGGATGGGCTCATGCTGGTGCTCCTCATCGAAAACGTGATCACTTCTGCATGTTGTGCATACCCGGACGTTTTCAAGACCACATCAGTAGACATCCACGAGGAGCCCAGCAGATGCCCAGCAGTGAGATGAGCACCTTGACTGCCGGGTTGAATTGCTACTCCACGGTCGATGAGCCGGGCCGCACCGGAGCAGCCGTCCGCGTCCAGCTCCGCAACGTGTGGCCCTTGCTCGCGTAAAACAGGATCAGGGCATAGCACGGCAGCATGACCAGATAGGCGGATTGCGGATCCAGCGCATCCGAAAAATGGCCGTAGGCGATGGGCAGCAAGGCGCCTCCGGCCACGCCCATCACGAGCAGGGCCGATCCGGCCGCCGTGTATTTTCCCAGCCCCTCCAGGGCCAGGGGCCAGATCGCCGGCCACACCAGCGCATTGGCCAGGCCGAGCAAGGCCAGGTACATCACGGACTCCGGCACCGGCGGCACGCCGGCCCATCCCAGCAGGATGCGCGCAAGCGCCGTATCGCTCGGTGAGCCGAACAGGACGCCGCCGGTAAACAGCAAGCCGAGCAGGGCCGACAGCATCAGGGCCGTCTTTTGCGCCAGCAGGCGCGGAATCGCCACGATCCCGACCAGGTAACCGAGCGCCATGAAGCCCATGGTGTAGGACGTCAGCACGCCGAACTCCTTCACGTTCAGGTGCTGGCCGTAGAGGCCGATGGTGTCGCCTGCGATCACTTCCACGCCGACGTAGGCGAACAGGGCAAGGGCGCCCAGCACGAGCTGGGGGAACTGCAGCACACCGAAGCGGCGCACCGTGACCTCGTCCGCATCCTTTTCGGGCGCGATCTCGCGCAGCGTCGAGAAGTGGACGATCACCATGATGGCCAGCAGGCCGGCCGCCATGGCCAGGTAGGGAAGCACCAGGCGCGTTGCCAGTTCGGCCCGCAGGGCGTCCTTCTGCGCCAGGCTCATGCTCTCGAGCGCGGTGTCCGACACATCGCCGACACCGGACAGCATCAGCGAAGCGAACACGAGCGGCACGACGATGCCGGCGCCCTTGTTGAACAGTCCCATGATGCTGATGCGCATGGCTGCGCTCTCGCGCGAGCCGATGCACACGAGGTAAGGGTTGACCGCGGTCTGCATCAGCGTGGCGCCGGAGGCCAGTGTAAACAGGGCCAGCAGGAACAAGGGATAGGCGGCGCTGCGGGCAGCCGGGATGAACAGCAAGGCGCCGAGCGCCATGATGCCCAGGCCCAGCGTCATGCCGTGCTTGTAGCCGACCCGGTCCAGCACCGCGGCCGAAGGCAGGGCCATCACGGTATAGGCGATGTAGAAGGCAAAGGTAACGAACAGGGCCTGGAAATTGCTGAGGTCGCAGACGATCTTGAGATAGGGAATCAGGGAACCGTTGAGCCAGGTGACAAACCCGAGGATGAAGAACAGCATGCCGACGAACAGCATGGCCACCACCACTTCCTTTGTCGAACCGCTTGCCGAACCTGCTCCGTCTCGCTTCATGGCTACCCTCATGGAAAATAGATACGGCATGCCGCAACCCTATCCAGGGGCGCCTGCCGGATGCGTAAAAAGCCCCCATGGCGCCGCGAAGCGCCACGAGGGAACTCACAGGGGAGACACCGTGAGCATTCAAACGGAATCGCCGGCGGCGCAGGCTTGCACGCCGCGAACACCAAGGATCAGGCACCGGCGAAGTTATGGTACCAAAACATAAATATATAAGCCACTGGTTATTACCAATTTACGAAAATTCGCGTCTAGGGGTATTTGGACTCACATCGGGATGTCATTTGGTCGCGCAATCCAGCTCCATCGACTGCCCCTTGCTCCGATAGCTTCCCACCATCCGCATCGGCCAAATCCGCCCCACAGGCCACTCTCCCCTAGAGACCGGCGCCTTGTTGCATGGATGCCGGCCGGCTGACGGAACGTATCCCATCCTCAACAAACATCTACAATACCAGTTAAATACCGATTGACTAGTCGGTACTGTCCACCCTATAGTTTCTCTACCTCATTGCAGAAAGTTCATGATGATTGGATCCCTCGTTGGCATGAAGGGCGGTGGCGACGACACGCCAGCGCCCAGGGTCACGGTCCTTGCCCCCACCTGGCGAGCGCCCCTGCCCCCGGCGCTCGACCACCTGGGCCGGCAGTAGCATGGACGAGGAATTGCAGGCCTTCCGACCCGATCCGACGGATGTGACGCCCCTGTACATCCAGCTGGCGAACAAGCTGGCAAATGCGATCGGCACCGGGCGCTGGCGCCCCAACGAAGCCCTGCCCTCGGAACGCATGCTGTCCAGCATGCTCAACATTTCCCGCGTCACCGCGCGCAAGGCAACCGACCTGCTGTGCGAACGGGGCGTGCTGACCCGGGTCCGTGGCTCGGGCACCTACATCACGCCCAAGCTCGAGCAGCCCTTGTCGCGGCTGTCCAGTTTTTCCGAGGAACTCAGCCTGCGCGGCGCCAAGGCCGGCTCGATCTGGCTGGCGCGCGAGACCGGCGCCGCCACGCCGCTCGAAATGCTGTCCCTGGGGCTGTCGCCGAACATGCCGGTGGTCCGGCTCAAGCGCCTGCGCACGGCGGACGAGATCGTCATGGCGATCGAGACCTCCACCATCCCGGCCATCCACATCCCGGACCCGGAGGCGGTCGGCGATTCGCTCTACGACTATTTCGACGGGCGCGGCATCCATCCGGTGCGCGCCCTGCAGCACATCCGCGCAGTGAACGCCAGCGCCGCGCAGGCGCGCCTGACCTCGCTGCCGGCCAACGCCGCGATGCTGCACATCACCCGGGTGAGCTACCTCGCTTCCGGCGCGGCCGTCGAGCTGACCCATTCGTATTTTCGCAGCGACTACTACGGTTATGTCACCGAAACCCATCGCTGAGGCGGCCCCCGCCCGACCATGCCGCCGGCCGCGTGTCCGCACACCATCCACACCATCCCTACCAGCACGGAGCCCAGATGAGCCAGACGAGGCAGGACCAGCAGTACAGGAAGACAGCCGGACAGTTGATGATGATCCGCTTTCCCGGCACCGAACTCGACGCCTCGACGGCAGCATTCATCCGGGACAACGACATCGGCGGCGTGTGCCTGTTCCGGGGCAATATGCGCGACCCTGAACAACTGCGCAAACTCACCGCCGACCTGCGCGAAGCCATGGGCCCCGCCGCGCTGATCGGCGTCGACCAGGAAGGCGGCGCGGTGGTGCGCTCGACCTGGCTGCCGCCGCCGCCGGCGGCGATGGGCCTGGGCGCGGCCGACGACCTCGACCTGGCGCGCCGCACCGGCGCTGCCGTCGCGCGCGCCGTCAGGTCGCTCGGCTTCAACTGGAACTTCGCGCCGGTGCTGGACCTGAACAACAATCCGGACAATCCCGTGATCGCGGAGCGCTCCTTCGGCGCCGAGCCCGGACGCGCCACGGAACTGGCGCTGGCGTGGATGGAAGGCAGCCTGTCGCAGGGCGTGGCCTGCTGCGTCAAGCATTTCCCGGGACACGGCGACACGGTGGTCGATTCGCACCGCGACCTGCCCGTGGTCGACAAACCCCTGCAGGCACTGCAGGACTTCGAGTTCAAGCCGTTCCGGCTGGCGGCGCACTATGCGCCAGCCATCATGAGCGCCCACATCGTCTATCCCTGCCTCGACGCCGAGTACCCCGCCACCATGTCCAGGCCGATCCTCACCGGCCTGCTGCGCGAGGCGTGGCACTACCGCGGCGTGATCATCACCGACGGCATGGACATGCATGCCATCGCCGGGCGCTATGGCGCCGGCCAGGCGGCGGTGCGCGCGCTCGAAGCGGGCGCCGACATGGTGATGGCGCTCGGCACCCGGGAAACCCAGGAAGAAACGCTGGACGCGATCGCACAGGCCCTGGCCTGCGGTGCGCTGCCGCTCGCCGAGGCCGCGCAGCGCGGGGCCAGGCTGGCGGCCCTGGCCGGGCGCTACCCCAGCGTGCAGGCCCACTATCATGAGGAGGAAGCCGACCGGCGCTGCATGGACGAGGGCTGGCGCCGCGGCCTGAGCGCCTACGGCGCGCCGCGCCGCCCGGCGCCTGGCGTCCGCTTGCGCCTGGTCGCGCGCCGCGACGTGGTGAGCGATGGCGTGTCGGAAGCCGGCGTGCCGGCCGAGGAGATCGCGGCCTGCCTGGGCCGGCTGGGCGAACTCGAGCTGGTGACATTCGCCGACGCCGAGGACTTCGACTGGAGCACGCTGCCCGACGACGGCAGCTACACCATCCTGGCCTCCACCTCGCGCCTGCGCTACGGCGAGCATGCGCGGCGCAGCTGGAAACCGGACCTGCACCTGGCGCTGTGGAATCCCTATCATGCGCTCGACATCGACGCGCCCGCCCTGATGACCTACGGGTTCGCGGAACCTGCCCTGGTGGCGGTCAGGGACTGGCTGGCTGGCAGCCTCGAGGCCACGGGGTCCATCCCGGTGCCCGGCTTCGACCACGAGGCGCAGCGCGCCTGAACACGGCGCCCTCCCCGTCCGCCGGCCGGGCCGGACGGGGGGCGTATACCGGATTACTTCAGGCCGAAAGCCCGTGCGTAGTCGCCTGCCGGCACATCGAGGCCGCTGCACACCGGACTGGCTTCGGTGACTTTTTCGACGCAGGGCGTGTCGCGGTCGAGCGACCAGTAGTGCAGGCCCGCCAGTCCCATCTTCTCGGCCGCTTCCGTCATCATCCGCGCATCCTCGATCGTGGTCTCGTTGTTCGGCCGGTCGTTCCGGCCGATCATGGCCGTGATGGCGATCTGCGACAGCGGCACCTGATAGCGCTCGTGCACGTTGCGCACCGCCTGGATCGCCGATCGGCCCATGTCGCACTTGCCGTTCGCCAGCGGCACGCAATTGGCCGGGGTGGCCTCGCCATGGTTCATCACCATCAGGTTGAAGACCGGGTTGCGGATGCCACCCTTGCGCACCTGCCTGAGCACCATCCGGGCGGTTTCGTTGAGGCTGTTGCGGCTGCCGTCAGACGCCGCGATGCTGGCGATCGTGAAGCTGTAGCGCAGCTTCGGATATTTTTGCTGGGCATAGCGCACCTGCTTGACGAGGCTGGCCACCTGCTTCTCGGTCTGCCCGGTTTCGATGTCGAAGTCGAAGCCGGCCAGCATCGGCGACATGTAGCGCTGCACGAAGCGGTCCATGCCGGCCTTCGAGCTGCAGGTGAACATGCCTTCGGCGCCGCCGGTCGAGATCACATAGGGCACCCCGGCCCGCACGAAGGCCGGGACGTTGGCCTTCATGAGCGCATCCGCATCCGGCTCGCCCCAGGTCTCCTTGCCGCACTCGCCGGTGGCGAAGGCCAGGGACACGGTTGCATTGCCGTACATTGCCTTCCCTGCGTCGACGTAGGGCGCCCGCACGCCGCCCGGCGCCGCCGCGATCACCAGGTCCTCGCCCAGGTGCTGGGGCACGTGCTTGTAGGGCCCGCGCATCAGCGGCGCCGCCTGGACGCCTGTCGACAGGGCGAGCAAAATGCAAACAACTTTCAGCTTCATCGTCATTCCTTGTGCAAGACCGGCGCCGCCGCATGGCAGCCCGCCGGAGGGTTGGCCTTTGCAGGCGTCGAAGGGGAAACTGCTGTTCCTGGCTAATGCGGCCTGCATGCGTTTTTTGTTATCATGCCTGGCTGCCCGAGCAAGAATTTACTTAAGGAAACATTCTGATGAGTGCGCTTTTGGCGATCATGCACACCGTTGCGGCGAGCGGAAACCTGCCGCTGTACCAGCAGCTCGATATTGCGTTGCGCCAGGCCATCGAGCAGGGGGTATTCGGCCCGAACCGGGCCCTGCCGGCCGAGCGCCAGCTGGCTACCGAGCTCGGCATATCGCGGATCACCGTGCGCAAGGCCATCGACGGTCTGGTGGCGGACGGCATCCTGGCGCGCAATCCCGGTTCCGGCACCTACATCAACGTCCAGCCGCGGGTGGAAAAGAACTTTGCCAAGCTGACCTCGTTCTCGGAAGACATCCGGGCGCGCGGCCAGGTCCCCAGCAGCCGCTGGCTCAAGCGCCAGCAAGGCACCGTGACGCCGGAAGAGGCCATGCGCTTCCGGCTGTCGCCGGGAGCACCGGTGTACCGCTTCAACCGCATCCGCTGCGCCGACGGCATTCCGATGTGCATCGAGTACGCAACCCTGACCGGCAGCGCACTGGGCGGCATCGACGAGGTTGGCGCCTCGATGTACGAGGCGCTCGGCAAGACCGGCCACCGTCCGGTGCGCGCGCTGCAGCGCCTGTCGGCCATCACCCTGAACGAAGAGCAGGCCGAACTGCTTCAGTCCAAACCGGGCGCGGCGGGCCTGTGCGTGGAACGGCTCGGTTTTCTTGCCGACGGGCGCGCCGTCGAGTTCTGCCGCTCGTTCTTCCGCGGCGACATGTACGACTTCGTCGCCGAGCTCAACGCGGGCTGAGGTTTGCCGCGGCTTCACGCGACCCGGGCCTGCTGTGCAGCGGGCTGTTCGTACTCGCGCAGCACCTCCATGTGGTCGCGGAAGTTGAGCGTGCAGCGGCGCAGGAATTCGCCCATGTCGCGCGTCTGCTGCGCATAGGCCGGATTGGGCGGCGCCGGCACCGATGGCGGAAAGATCCCCATGCCGGCCAGCAGCGCATACCATGAGCCGATCGGGTAATACTTGTCGAGCCCCTGGCGGGTGATCTCCGCGGCCAGGTCGCGCCCGCCGAGCCAGGTTTCGAAGACCATGCGCAGCGAGTCCGAGACCGAACCCAGGTTCTGCGCACGTTCGCGCCAATAGGCGGTATCAAGGCGGCTGTTGGTCTTGTAGTGGGCCACGATGTAGTCGCGGTGCCCGTCGAAGTAGCCATTGACTTCGCGGTTGTAGGCCTGGCGCGCGCGCTCGCCGTAGTCGCCGGCGGTGAGGAAGTCCGCGAAGATCGCCGCCGCCGTCTGGGTCAGGAACAGCGCGGTCGCTTCCAGCGGCTCCAGGAAACCCTGCGACAGCCCGATGGCGACGCAGTTGCGGTTCCAGTGCTGCTCCACGCGGCCGACCTTCATCGCCAGGTGGCGAGCCGGCACGTCCGCGTCCAGCAGGCCGAGACGTTCGCGCAGCTCGCATTCCGCCTCGTCGGCGCTGCAGTGTTGCCTGCTGTAGACATAGCCGTTGCCGAAGCGGCTGGTCAGGGGGATCTGCCACGCCCAGCCGTGCTTCAGGGCAGTGGACAGCGTGTGCGGGGCCACCTTGCCTTCGTGCGGTGTCGGCAGGGCCACCGCGGCGTCGTTGGCCAGGTCCCTGGCGTAGCTGTGGTAGGGCGTGTTCAGGGCCTTGTCGATCAGCAGGCCGGCGAAGCCGGAACAATCCACGAACAGGTCGGCCGCGAACTCCTCGCCCTCTTCCGACCGCACCGAGGCGATGTCGCCCGACGCGCTCAATGTCGAGGCGACGATGTGGCACTGGCGATGGCGCACGCCCCGCTCCAGCGCCTTCTTGCGCATGAAACGGGCCAGCAGGGCGGCGTCGAAATGGTAGCCGTAGCTGGCGGTGAAGGGAAAGTGTTCGGGATTGACCGGCGCCAGCCTGTTCTTGACCAGCTGGGCGGACAGGAAGTAATCGTTCGGCCAGGCCGGCGCATCCACGCCGCGCAGGCGCGCCTGCACGTTGGCCATGAAGATCGGCTGGGTGAGGTTGTCCACCATCGTCGAGAACTGGTGGAAGTAGCTGGTGAAGCCGGGACGGGTCGACCAGCCTTCGAACGTGATGCCGCACTTGTAGGTGGCATGGCAGGCCGGCATCCATTCGGTTTCGCTGATCTCCAGCGAATCGAAGAAGCGCTTGAGGGCGTGGGTCGAGCCTTCGCCGACGCCGATGGTCCCGACCACGGGCGACTCCAGCAGGGTGATGGTCGCTCCCCGCATGGTGTCGGACTGCGCCAGCGTGTCGACCAGGATCAGGGCGCTCATCCAGCCCGCCGTGCCCCCGCCAACGATCACGATCTGCTTGATTTCCGAAGCGCTTTTCATGTCGCACTCCTCATGACAAAAGGCGGAGGCCTTGGCCCCCGCCGGGTTGGCGTAAGCTAGATTACAGCTTGCCGTTCAGGGACAGGAACCACTGGCGGCCGTTGCGGTAGATCGAGCCCGGCAGGTCTTGCGCGCCCGGATTCTTGACGATCGAACGGTGGGTCGGGTTGTTCAGGTCCTTGCCGTCCAGCGACAGGCTCAGGTTCTCGTTGATGCGGTACGAGAAGGTGACGGAAGCCGTGCCGACGGCATCCTGGTACTGCGCGGTGTTGCGGCTGAAGCCGTTCAGGAAGCCCGAGCGCCAGCTGTAGTTGACGCGGGCGCTGAAGCGGTCGTTCTCGAAGAAGGCGCCGGCATTGTAGGCGTTCTTCGACGCGCCGATCATGGTGCAGTCCGCGAACTGCACGGCGCCGCAGGCCGATCCAGGCTTGCGGCCGGTTTCTTCCGCATCGGTGTAGGTGTAGTTGGCGTTGACGCCGAAGCCCATCGGCAGCGACTGGATCCAGTTCAGCTCCAGGCCCTTGACCTTGGCCGTCGAGTTGATCGGCGAGCTGGTGGTGTACAGGGTGTTCGCCTGGGCCTGCTGGTTCCAGTAGGTGCCCGAGCTGGCGCCATACGACACGTAGCCGTCGATGTCGGCGTAGAACACATTGGCGGCCAGCAGCGAGCGCGGTGCGAAGTACCAGTCGACGCCGATGTCGAAGTTGTCCGAGGTGATCGGCGCCAGGTTCGGGTTGCCGGTGGTGCCGGTGCGCTGCTGGTCGCGCAGGTCGATGCCGGCCATGGCGCCGAGTTCCGGACGCGCCAGCGTGCGGCTCAGGCCGGAACGCACGATCAGGTCGCGCGCCAGCTCGTAGCGGATGTTCAGGCTCGGCAGCACGTCCTTGTAGGTGTTCTCGTAGCGGCGCGGCTCGAAGTTGCCCGACGGGCCCATCTCGTACTTGAGCACGTTTTCCTTGGTGCGGGCGAAGCGCACGCCGACGTTGCCGGACAGGCCAGTGTCGTTGCCGAAATCACCCTGCACATAGGCCGAGGTGGTCGGCTCCTTGATGTCGAACTCGGCCTGGCTGCGGCGCACCAGGAAGGCGGTGTACTTGCGCACCCAGTCGATCACGCCCTGCTGGCTGAAGGTCCAGTAGTTCGAGCCCACGCCGGCCACGTCCGACAGGTGTTCGGGGAAGGTCGTCAGGCTGGCCAGCGGCAGGTTCTTCGGATCGGTCAGTCCCGGCAGCGGGCCATTGTCGATCACCGACAGGCTGCGCTTGTGGCGGGCGGTGCGCACGCCGAACTTGACGGCGCGGAAGAAGGAATCGTCGATGCTGCGCTCGAGGTCGAGCTGGCCGTAGCTTTCCTGGTCCTTCGAGGTGACGTGGGAGCCGAAGGTGCCCGGCACGCCGCCGTAGCCGCCGCCGATGGCGTGCTTGTCGCTGCCGGCGGTCACGTAGGTGATCGGCTTGTCGCTGCCGTTCAGCGTATAGCTGATCGGGCCGAAGGGAATCGGGTTGCTCAGCGCGCCGCTTTCGGTATTGCCGCGGCCCTTGGTGGTGCCGATCTTGCCGCTCACGGTCCACAGCTCGTTGATGCGGTACTTGCCGTCCAGGTTGACGAACTGCGACTGGCTCTCGGCGACCGGACGGGCGAAGATTTCCTGGATCGAACCGGACATGTCGGCGCACACCGTGCAGTTGGCCGGCACGGTGGCCGAGACCGAGGTGATGACGCCGTTGCTGACCGTGCCCTTGACGTTCGCTGCAGGGAAGGATGGCGCGGCCCAGGAGTTACCCAGGAAGCGGCCCATGGTCTGCATGAAGTTGTGGTTGACGTTCGGCGCATCCATCTTCGAATGGAAGACCGTCAGGTCGAGGTTCAGGTCGCGGTTCGGGCGGATCTGCAGGTCGATCAGGCCGCCGGTGCGGGTACGCTCCTGCTCGAACCAGGCGGTGCCGCCCAGGTAGTTGACGATGGCGCCGACCGAGCCGGGAATCGCGTTCGCGATCGGCGAGCCGGCTTCGACCTTGTCGTACCAGATCGAGTTCTCCTGAGCAACGCGGCTCAGGTGGCGCTTCTGGTGGAAGCCCTGGACCAGCACACCGACCGTCGCCGCATCGTTGCGCCAGGCGACCATGCCGCTCAGTTGCGGATCGGTCTTCTTGGCGTATTCGGAGTGCATCGCGCCGACGCTGGCCTGGCCGGTGAAAGTCTGCTTGCGCAGCAGGTCCAGCGGCTTGCGGGTCTCGATGTCGATCAGGCCCATGGCGCCGCCGTCGATCAGGCTGGCCTGGGAGCCTTTGTAGACGGTCACGCGGCCGATCAGTTCGGACGGGAACAGGGTGAAGCTGACGCTGCGGCCACCGGCGATGATGTTGTCGGCGAACCAGTCGCCGCTCGAGACCGAGTGGCCATTCAGGGTGGTCAGCGTGAGGGACGATGGGGTGCCGCGCAGCGAGACGCGGTCGTTTTCACCGAAGCTGCCCTCGGAACCGCCGGCCGCCGCCACGTTCACGCCCGACAGGCGCTGCAGCGAGTCGGCCACGTTCTTGTCGGCCAGCTTGCCCACGTCTTCGGCCGTGATCACTTCCACGTAGGAGTCGGCATTGCGGCGCTGGTTGATCGACTCCTGCATCGATGCCCGGATACCGGTCACGACGACGGTGGCCGCCGCATCCGTGTTCTCCTGCTGAGCATTCGCGTTCAGGCTCACTACCAACATTGCCGCCGCGGCGGCAAATGGAGTGAGATTGAATGGTTTTGATTCACGCTGCATGTGTGTCCCCTCATGGAATAGCCGTGCATTGCACCGCCTGATTATCGAACTAAGCTGTTACACCCTCTACTAAACCAGTTTGTGACCAATATACCCTCCTTTTAATACCAAAGCACTACCAATTTTGAGTTGACCATGAGATTTTGGTATAGGCCTATGCGTTGACAGGGATGAAACACGCAACTGGTATCAGGCGAATGCGAAGTTGGGTTCGCCTTGCTATTAGGTAAGAGAGACAGACCACATCTGAAGTGGTATTAGGACTCGATGGTGTAAACCGTGCTGTTGCCGATGTCGCAAAAAATCAACATTGGTATGCGGTGGCATTGACATCGCCTGGACAGGCTGGGTCGGGCCGGGGGATGGCCCGCAGGGGATGCGAGGGCGCTGCCCTCGCGCATGCAGAAGCTTACTGATTCAAGTCGCGGCCGCCGAACGCGTTCGGCAGCTGGGCCGCCGCCGTGGTCTCGAATACGTCGCCGTTCAGGTTGGTCAATACCACCGGCAGCGTATTGCCGCCCAGCTCCAGGATCACCTGGCGGCAGGCGCCGCAAGGAGCGATCGGGCCGTCGGTCTGGCCGATGACGGCCAGCGCCGTGAAATCGCCCGGCTTGTAGCCGGCAGCGATGGCGCTGAAGAAGGCGGTGCGCTCGGCACAGTTGCACAGGCCGTAGGACGCGTTTTCCACGTTACAGCCGCGGAAGATGCGCCCATCCCTGCATTCCAGCGCGGCCCCGACCTGGAACTTCGAGTAGGGGGTGTAGGCCAGTTCACGCGCGGCGCGCGCTTCGTCGATGAGTTTTGCGTATTTCATATCCAGGCTCATTCAGGGCGGATGGTGCGGTAGATCATCGGCTCGGCAGCCGGTTTGTCAGGGCCGATCTGGTAGGCGGCCTGCACCTGGCGCACCGCCCGCTCGGCAGCGTCCCGGGTGCGGGCGTGGACCATGGCCAGCGGCTGGCCGACCGCGATGCCGTCGCCCAGTTCCGCCAGGCCGGTCAGGCCGACGGCGAAGTCGATCGTATCCTGCGGACGCACGCGTCCACCGCCCAGCGCCACCACGGCCAGGCCCAGGCCGCGGGTATCGACCGCGCCGGCAAAGCCGGCCTGCAGGCTGGGCGCCGGTACGATGACCGGCGCCGTCTCCAGGTGCGCGTCGGGCTTGTCCATCAGGTCGGCAGGACCGCCCAGGGCGGTCACCATGCGCGCGAAACGCTCGGCGGCTTCGCCGGAATCCAGCGCCGCCTGCAGCCTGGCGCGGGCCTCGGTTTCATTGGCGGCGAGGCCCGAGATGACCAGCATCTCGGCGCACAGCGCCATCGTCACTTCGTGCAGGCGCGCCGGGCGCGACCTGCCGGTCAGGTAGTCGATCGCGACGCGCACTTCGACGGCATTGCCGGCGGCGTGGCACAGCGACTCGTTCATGCCGGTCAGGATCGCCGAGGTGCGCGTGCCGGCGCCGTTGCCGACGTGGACGATGCTCTCGGCCAGCTCTACCGATTTGGCGTAGCTCGGCATGAAGGCGCCGCTGCCCACCTTCACGTCCATGACCAGCGCGTCCAGGCCGGCCGCCAGCTTCTTCGACAGGATCGAACCGGTGATCATGGCCACCGACTCCACGGTCGCCGTGGTGTCGCGGATGCTGTAGAAGCGCTTGTCGGCCGGCGCCAGCTGGGCGGTCTGGCCGATGATGGCCACGCCCACGTCCTTCACCACCCGGCGGAAGGTGTCCGGGTCAGGGACAGTACTGTAGCCGGGGATCGAATCGAATTTGTCGAGGGTGCCGCCGGTGTGGCCGAGGCCGCGGCCCGAGATCATCGGCACGTAGCCGCCGCAGGCCGCGATCATCGGGCCCAGCATGAGCGAGACCACGTCGCCGACGCCGCCGGTCGAGTGCTTGTCGACCACCGGGCCCGGCAGGTCCAGCGATGTCCATTCCATCACCAGGCCGGAATCGCGCATCGCCAGCGTGAAGGCGACGCGTTCGTCCATGTTCATGTCATTGAAGTAGACCGCCATCGCCAGCGCGGCGATCTGGCCTTCGGTGGTACTGCCGTCCGGGATGCCGCGCACGAAGAACCCGATCTCTTCGGCGCTCAGGACGCCGCCGTCGCGTTTTTTGCGGACGATTTCTTGGGGGAGGAACATATCAATCCTTTTCTATAACGTAGGGTGGGCGGCTCGTGAATCGGGCCCCCGGCCCGATTCACCCCGCGCGTTCAAGCGTCCCATGATCAGCCACCGAGCGGGCCGGGATACATGATTTGAACGCGCGGGCGGGAGACCCGCCCACCCTACGACGCCCGCAGGCGCCAATAATTCAATCAGACGCCGTACGGAATCCAGACGTTCTTGACCTGGCTCGCATGCTGCAGCACCGTACGCCCGCACGCCTGCTTCGCATCGAACCAGTCACGCCCCTTCGCGCCGCCGACCCAGGTGCGCTTGAGCGAATCGCTTGATAAGCGCTCCACTTCCGCGCAGCCCTCGGCAGAACCGTCATGGCGCCACACCGCATCCACGTCAGAGTGCGAGGCCAGCGTACGCGCCAGCTCCGCGCTCGATCCGGTGACGATGTTGAGCGCACCGCCCGGCAGGTCCGAGGTATCCAGCACCTGGTACAGGTCGGTCGCCGAGAGCGGCGCCGTTTCCGACGGCACCGCCACCACGCGGTTGCCCAGCGCCAGGGCCGGAGCGACCAGCGAGATGAAGCCCAGCAGCGGGTTCTCGTTCGGGCAGATGATGCCGATCACGCCGACCGGCTCGTTCAGCGCCACGGTAATGCCGTGCATCGGCGGCTGGTGGGCCGCGCCGTCGTACTTGTCGCACCACGCGGCCCAGTAGAACAGGCGCTCGATCGACGCCTGCACCTCGCGTGCGGCTTCTTTTGAGCCGGTCTGCGCAGCAATGCGCTCGGCGAATTCGTCGGCGCGGATGGCCAGATTCTCGGCGATGTAGTACAGCACCTGGGCGCGGTTGTGCGCGGTGGCCTTGGCCCAGCCGGATGCCTTGTGCGCGGCTTCGACGGCATTGCGGATGTCCTTGCGGTTGCCTTCGCCGACGTCGGCCAGGAAGGCGCCGTTGGCGCCGTTGATGGCGCGGCTGTAGGCGCCATCCGGACGTGCCTGCTTGCCGCCGATGTAGAGCTTGGCGGTGCGGTCAACGGCGAAGGGGCTGCCCTCGTCCGACGCTTTCACGCGAGCTTTTTCAGGTACCACCGGCGCGGCAGGACGTGCATCTTCCGACAGCGGGGTCAGGTACTCGTACATGCCCTCCTTGCCGCCTTCGCGGCCGAAGCCGGATTCCTTGTAGCCGCCGAAGCCGCAGGCGGCGTCGAACTGATTGGCGGTGTTGATCCACACCACGCCGGCCTTGATCTGCGGCGCCACGTCCAGCGCCAGCGAGATCGATTCCGACCACACGCAGGCGGCCAGGCCGTACACGGTGTTGTTCGCCAGCTGCACCGCCTCCGACGGAGTGCGGAAGCTCATCGCCACCAGCACCGGGCCGAAGATTTCGGCTTGCGCCACGGCGGCCGAGGTCGAGGCGCCGGTGATCAGGGTCGGCAGGTACCACGAGCCGGCAGCCGGCGCTTCGCAGGCCGGCTGCCAGACTTCGCAACCCTCGCTGCGTGCCGATTCCACCAGCGCGTGGATGCGCTGCTGCTGGATCGGGTCCACCAGCGCGCCGATGTCGTTCGATTTATCGAGCGGCGAGCCGACGCGCAGGTTCTGCATGCGCGCCTTCACCTTGGCGATGAAGCGCTCGTACACCGATTCCTGCACCAGCAGGCGCGAGCCTGCGCAGCAGACCTGCCCCTGGTTGAACCAGATCGAGTCGACCAGGCCTTCGACGGCTGCGTCCAGGTCGGCATCGTCGAACACGATGAAGGGCGACTTGCCGCCCAGTTCCAGCGACAGCTTCTTGCCGGTGCCGGCGGTGGCCTTGCGGATGATGCGCCCCACTTCGGTCGAGCCGGTGAAGGCCAGCTTGTCGATGCCCGGGTGGTTCACGATGGCTTCGCCCACGGCGCCGTCGCCGGTGACGATATTGACCACACCGGCCGGCACGCCGGCCTGCTGGCAGATCTCGGCGAACAGCAAGGCGCTCAAGGGAGTGAACTCGGCCGGCTTGAACACGATGGTGTTACCGGCGGCCAGGGCCGGGGCGATCTTCCATGCCAGCATGAGCAGCGGGAAGTTCCACGGCACGATCTGGCCGACCACGCCCACGGCGCGGTAGTCCGCAAATTCTTCCGACTGCAGCGCAGCCCAGCCTGCATGGTGGTAGAAGTGGCGTGCTGCCAGCGGCAGGTCGGCATCGCGGGTTTCGCGGATGGTCTTGCCGTTGTCCAGGGTCTCGAGCACGGCGAACAGGCGCGCATGCTTCTGCAGCAGGCGGGCCAGCGAATACATGACGCGCGCGCGTCCATGGCCGCCCAGCGCCACCCAGCCCGGCTGGGCGCGGCGCGCGGCCTGCACGGCGCGTTCGACGTCGTCGCTGGTCGCTTGCGTTACCTGCGCCAGTTCGCTGGCGTCGGCCGGATTGCTGGTGGCGAAGGTCTCCGCTGCATCGGTCCACGCGCCGTCGATGAACAGGCCAAAACGGCGTCCATGCTGGTCCAGCCACGCATTTGCTTCCTTGGTGCTTTCTGGTGCGGGGCCGTAATCCATAGTCTGAAGAATCTCTTTAATAGTGGGCATGACGAATCCGTAGCTGTTTATGGTTGCGCGTGGCGGTGGGCGGCCGAGTAGTTGCCGGTCACGTAGTGTTCGAGCTGGCGTTCGATGTCGGTCATCAGGCTCGAGGCGCCAATGCGGAACAGGTGCGGCTGCAGCCAGTCGTTGCCGAGTTCTTCCTTCATCACGGTCAGGTATTGCAGCGCGGCCTTGGCCGTGCTCACGCCGCCGGCCGGCTTGTAGCCGACCTGGAAACCGGTCTGCTCGTAGTAGTCGCGGATCGCGCGCGTCATCACCAGGGACACCGGGATGGTGGCGTTGACGCCTTCCTTGCCGGTCGAGGTCTTGATGAAGTCGGCGCCGGCCATCATGCAGACCATCGAGGCCTTGGCCACGTTGTCCAGGGTGACGATGTCGCCGGTGGCGAGGATCGCTTTCACGTGCGCGTCGCCGCAGGCCTGGCGGTAGGCCAGCATCTCGTCGTACAGCGCCTGCCAGTTACCCAGCAAGACGTGCTGGCGGGTGATCACGATGTCGATTTCAGTCGCGCCGGCCGCCACGCTCAATTCGATCTCGCGCAGCTTGGTCTCCAGGCTCGACAGGCCGGCCGGGAAGGCGGTCGACACCGCGGCAATCGGAAGGCGGCCCTGCAGGACCTTCACGGCCGGCCCGATCATCTCGTGGTACACGCAGACTGCGCCGGTGGTCAACTTCTCGAGTCCCAGTGCCGCCATCAGGTCCGCGCGCAGCGGGCGCATCGCCTTCATGCACAGGCGCTCGACCCGGCCCGGGGTGTCGTCGCCGCCCAGGGTGGTCAGGTCCATGCACTCGACGGCGCGCACCAGCCAGGCGGCCTGGTATTCCTTCTTGACGGTACGGCGGTTCGCCAGGCTCGCGGCGCGGCGGTCGGCCGCGTTGCGGTTCACCTTGACGTGCCTGACCAGCCCGAGGTCCAGGCCGACGGCGGTATTACGTTTGAAGTCCAGGGGCTGGGTCATAGCAGTGCGGTTCCGTTCGAGAGTGGTTTGACGCCAAGGTGCTTGGCAAGCGTTGCGCCGATATCCGAGAAAGTCGAGGCGATCGGCAGTTCCTGCGGGGCGACCTTCGGGCCGAAAAAGATCATCGGGATATGTTCGCGGGTGTGGTCCGAGCCCGGCGCGGTCGGGTCGCAGCCGTGGTCGGCGGTGATGACGACCAGGTCGCCATCCTTGAGTTTCGCCATGAATTCCGGCAGGCGCGCGTCCAGCTCGTGCAGGGCGTTCGCATAGCCGGCGACGTCGCGACGGTGGCCGAAGTGCATGTCGAAGTCGACGAAGTTGACAAACGTGAGCGATTTTTCAGGCGCGCTGTCGGCGACTTCCACCAGGCGGTCGAACAGCGCCATGTTGTCGACGCCCTTGATCAGCTGGGTCACGCCCTGGGCCGCGAAGATGTCGCTGATCTTGCCCAGCGCGATGACTTCCCCGCCCTCGTTCTTGACGTGGTCGAGCAGCGTCGGTGCGGTCGGCGGCACGGCGTAGTCGTGGCGGTTGCTGGTGCGCTTGTACTTGCCGTTCTCGCCCAGGAAGGGACGCGCGATCACGCGGCCGATGTTGTAGGGCTTGACCAGTTCATAGGCCGCTTCGCAGACCTGGTACAGGCGCTCCAGGCCGAAGTGCTCTTCGTGCGCGGCGATCTGCAGCACCGAGTCGGCCGAGGTGTACAGGATTGGACGGCCAGTAGCGACGTGCTCGTCGCCCAGCTGGTCGATGATGGTGGTGCCCGAGGCGTGGCAGTTGCCCAGCCAGCCCGGCACGCCCGTCAGCGCCTGCAGCTTGTCGGTCAGCTCGGCCGGGAAGGACGGCACGGTCTTCGGGAAGTAGCCCCAGTCGAACAGCACCGGCACGCCGGCGATCTCCCAGTGGCCGCTCTGCGTGTCCTTGCCGGTCGACTGCTCGCGCGCGGCGCCCCAGGCGCCCGTGAAGCCGTCGCGCTGGCCGAAGCCGGCGGCCCATTCGCCGCTGGCCTTGTGGGCGGCGGCGGCCAGGCCGAGGCGCTCGAGGTTCGGCAGCGCCATCGGCTTGCCCTCTTGCGCCGCCCAGGCTGCGATATGACCGAAGGTGTTGGCCCCTTGATCGCCGTACTTGTCGGCGTCGGGCAAGGCGCCCAGGCCGAACGAGTCAAGCAGGAGGATGAATGCGCGTGACATGGGATCGCTCGCTTATGGAATGAGTTGGCTTCGCTTAGTTGGAAGAAGCGGGAGTCGCGCCCAGGCGCTCGATGAAGGAATGGATCAGGGTGACCAGGTCCTTGGCCGCGATCGCGGCGTACTTCAGGGTCTGCTCGTGCGACAGCGGGAACGGGGTCAATCCCTCGGCCAGGTTGGTAATCGCCGAGATGCCGGCGACCTTCAGGCCGCAGTGGCGCGCGGAGATCACTTCCGGCACCACGGACATGCCGACCACGTCGGCGCCGAGCGTCTTGAAGGCGCGGATTTCGGCAGCCGTCTCGAAGTTCGGGCCCGGGCAGGCCAGGTACACGCCTTCGTGCAGGGTGATGTTCCTGGCGGCCGCGGTTTCCTTGATCAGGGCGCGCAGCTCGGCGTCGTAGGCGTTGGCCATGCTGAAGAAGCGCGGACCGAAGCGTTCGTCGTTCGGGCCGGCCATCGGGCTGCCCGGCAGCAGGTTGATGTGGTCGCTCAGGACCACGACGCTGCCCGCATCCACTTCGGGACGCAGGGAACCGGCGGCGTTCGTCACCAGCAGCATCTCGCAGCCGATCAGCTTGAAGGTACGCACGGCGGACGTCATCACGTTGGCGCCATAGCCTTCGTAGAAGTGGCCGCGGCCCTTCATGCACACCACCGGCACGCCGGAAAGCAGGCCCAGCACCAGCTCGCCCGCATGGCCATGCACGGTGCTGATCGGGAAACCCGGCAGGTCGGCATAGCTGATCGAGACCACGTCCGTCATCTGCTCGGCCAGCACACCCAGGCCCGAGCCCAGGATCAGCGCGGCGCGCGGTGCGAAGCCCGGCTTGCGGGCCTTGATGACTTCTGCTGCTTCAAAAGGGGTGTTGCTGAACATGGTCGTCCTTGTGTGCGAATTCGGGAGGCGTGGGGAGGGGCTGGTATGGATGCTGCTAAGGGTAATGGCTACCAGACAGTAGCGAGGAGACACATATCAGCCGGAATATTATAACTATGCATGAGGGGCGATATGGTGGGCAAATACCATTTTTCTTGTCGATTTATTGGTTTAAAAAATAAATCAGCGGGTGTATTGTTGACCTCCTGGTACAGGGCAATAGCGACAGCCACGTTTGCTTTGACATGCTTCAAACATTTATCTAGTATCGACGAACATTTGTTTAGATCACCCCAGGCCTGCCACCGTGAACGAGCTGCCCAAAAAAGAACAGTTGTATGAGCTGATCCGCGCGAATCCCTTCATTTCGCAGCAGGAGCTTGCCAGCCAGCTGAAGCTGTCACGCTCGGCCGTGGCCAACTACATCGCCACCCTGGTGCGCGAACGCCGCATCCTGGGGCGCGCCTATGTACTGCCGGACCGGCGTCCGATCGTCTGCATCGGCGCCGCGAACCTCGACCGCAAGCTGCGCAGCAGCGGAAAGCTGGCCTTCGGCACCTCCAATCCCGCCACCCAGGACGAATCCTTCGGCGGCGTGGCCCGCAACATCGCCGAGAACCTGGCGCGCCTGGGCGCTCCGGTGGCCCTGGTCACGGCGGTCGGCAACGACGCCTCCGGCAAGGCCCTGCTCGCCCATGCCGAAGACGCAGGCATCGATACCCGCGGCGCGCTGCGCGTCGATGGCGCCGGCAGCGGCACCTACACGGCCGTGCTGGACGGGGACGGCGAGATGGTGGTCGCGCTGGCCGACATGGCCGTCAACGATGCCCTCACCCCAGGCTTTCTCGCCACCCGCCAGCAGCAGCGCGCCGGCGCCGCCCTGGTGGTGGCCGACCTGAACCTGCCGATCGAGTCCATCGCCGCCCTGCTGGACGACGCCGCGCGCGACGGCGTGCCGCTGGTGCTGGTGGCCGTCTCGGCGCCGAAGATGGCGCACCTGCCGTCGATGCTGCCCGGCCTGCGTCTCCTGATCCTGAACGAAGGCGAGCTGGCGGCGCGGGCCGGCTACCCGCTGGACAGCGATGCCGGCGTCAAGGCTGCCTGCGCCGAGCTGCAGCGCCAGGGTGCGCAGGACGTGATCGTCACCTGCGGCGCGCGCGGGGTCTCGCATACCTCCCCGGCCGGCGTGATGCGCCTGCCTGCGCCCGCGGGCGAGGTCGTCGACGTCACCGGCGGCGGCGACGCCTTCGCCGCCGCCGTGTGCTGGTCGCTGCATGGCGCCGGCGATGGCGCCGATCTCGCCCTGGCCTGCCGCCGCGGCCTGCAGCTCGCCGCCCTGACCATCGCGTGCGGGCAGACCGTCTGCCCGGCGCTCGAACCCGGCCACCTCGACACCCCTCCGGTTGTCCTCCTCAACGCATCCGACCTGGACTGACATGCAATCCTTCCTCCTGTTCTCGCCCGAAGTGGCAAGCGCGCGCGCCGCCGGCAAGCCCGTCGTGGCGCTCGAATCGACCATCATCTCGCACGGCATGCCCTATCCGCAGAACGTGCAGACCGCACGCGAAGTCGAGGGGATCATCCGCGACGCCGGCGCGGTGCCGGCCACCATCGCCATCATCGACGGGAAGATCTGCGTCGGCCTGTCCGAAGAACAACTGGAGCTGCTGGGTTCTTCGCCCGACGCGATGAAGGTCAGCCGCCGCGACCTGGCCTACGTGCTGGCGCAAAGGCGCCTGGGCGCGACCACGGTGGCCGCGACCATGATCTGCGCGCAGCTGGCCGGCATCGAGGTCTTCGTCACCGGCGGCATCGGCGGCGTGCACCGCGGCGCCGAGACCAGCTTCGACATCTCGGCCGACCTGCAGGAGCTGGCACAGACCAGCGTGGCCGTGGTCTGCGCCGGCGTGAAGTCGATCCTCGACATCGGACTCACCCTCGAATACCTGGAGACCCACGGCGTGCCGGTGCTGAGCGTCGGCCAGCCCGGCTTCCCGGCCTTCTTCACCCGCGAGAGCGGCTTCGAGGCCGACTTCCAGCTGGACACGCCTTCAGCCCAGGCAAGCTTCATCCGCACCAAGTGGGCGCTCGGCCTGGCGGGCGGCGTGGTGGTGAGCAACCCGGTCCCAAGCGAAGCAGCGATGCCGGCCGCGGAAATCGGCGCCATCATCGCCCAGGCCCTCGGCGAAGCGGACGCCCAGGGCGTGAAAGGCAAGGCCGTCACGCCTTTCCTGCTGGCGCGCATCAAGGAACTGACGCAGGGACGGAGCCTGGCCACCAACATCGCCCTGGTCAAGCACAATGCGCTGGTGGGCGCACGCCTGGCCGTGGCGCTGGCCGCCACCACAGCCTGACCCCGGGGGGCGCGCCATGTCGATCGACCTGAAACAGCTGCGCTACTTCCTCGCGGTGGCCGAAGAAAAAAGCTTCTCGCGGGCGGCCGAACGCCTGCACATCTCGCAGCCGCCGCTGAGCCAGCAGATCATGAAGCTGGAAGCGGAACTCGGGGTGCGCCTGTTCACGCGTACCACGCGCAGCTTCGAGCTGACGGTGGCCGGCAAGGCCCTGATGGGAGAAGCGGCCGAACTGCTGGCCAAGATGCGCATGACGATCGACACCATCCGCCAGATCGACCGCGGCGAAGTCGGCCGCCTGCGGGTCGGCATCGTCGGCTCGGCCATGTGGGGCCCCATCCCCGCCCTGCTGGAGCAGTTCCAGAGCCAGTATCCGCGCGTGACCTGGACCATCCACGAATCGGGGCCGAACGACCAATGGGAAGCGCTGCGCGCGAAACAGATCGATGTCGGTTTCTGGCGCGAGCCGCGCATCGAGGCGGACGTGCTGAAGGGGGCGGGCCTGCGCCAGGACCTGTGCTTCCGGGAGAACGTGTGCGTGGCGATCAACGCGAAGCATCCGCTGGCGCAGCAGGATGCGATCGAGCTGCCCGATATCGCGGGCGAACCGATGCTGACCCTGCACCTGGACCAGTCGGCCGAGCCGCGCTACCTGATCCAGTGCTGCGTCAACGCAGGCTTCCAGCCGACCATCTTCCAGGAAGCGGCCGAGCCGCAGACCCTGCTGGCCATGGTCGGCGCGGGCCTGGGCGTGGCCCTGCTGCCGCAGACCACCAGCCGTATCGGCTGGCCAGGCGTGCGCTTCCTGCCGATCAGGCACAACCCGCCCTCGGCCAACCTCTACATCACTTATCCGGTGGAGGGCGACGCGCCGGTGGTGCGGGCTTTCCTGAACATCCTGTTCCCGGAAGACCAGGCATCCTGACGGTTCTCGCGCAGTGCCGGTCCCGTCCGGCCTGCGCCATGCTTACTGCCGCTTGAGCGCCACGGCGACCGTGCTGAGGGAGGCGATCTGGTGGCGACGTTCCACCGGCCGGGTGAGCACGCGCATCGTGACCTCGAGCGGCACACCCAGCTTGGCCAGTTCGGTCGCCGCGCGCGGACGGCCTTCGCTTGCCGCCTCGTGGATGGCGGCATCGATCAGAAGTGCTGTCTTGTAATCATTTCGTCTGTCCATTGATTCATCCTAACATCCGCGTCCTACACACTCCAAGGCAATCGGTATTCGATAAAACCGATTACAACACCCGTCTCCATTAATTTTGTTGAAGAAGCAATATTTTCTCTATTCTGCGTTACTTCGCGCACCGTTCTCAACTGCCGAGTGGTGCAAACTCTTATCAAAAGATGAATAACCTGAACCCTTTTACAAGGAGCACACCATGAAAACCACCGCTACCCTTTCCGCCCTGATGCTGGCTGTCGCCGTGATGGCCACCGGCTGCAAGAAGGACGACAACCCGAACACCGGTCCTGCACAGGAAGCCGGCGCGGCGATCGACGCGACTGCGGCCAACGCTGCGGAGGAAACCAAGGAAGCTGCACAGAACGTCGAGAACGCGACCGAAAACGCAGCCGCACGCGTCGACGCCGCCGCCGACCGTGCCGGCGAGAACATCGAGCAGGCAGCCGAGAACGCCGGCGAGAACGTGCGCGAAGCCGGCGCCGAAGTGAGGCAGGAAACCAGGGAAGCCGCTGCCGAAGTCAAGGCTGCTTCGGACAAGGTGGGCGACAAGACCGGCGCCGCCCTGGAGCGCGCTGGCGAGAAGCTGCAGGAAAAGCGTTAATCTGCCGAGCCTGATCCGTCGCGGGGCCCGCCCCGGGTCGGACGATGGCGCACGTTGGCGGGCGGCTCAGTGGGTCGCCCCGCCCACGTGCGCCTCGTCGCGCTCCACGTGCACGGCCGTTTCGACCGCCGTCATGATGCCGAGGACGATGTCGCGTAGTGCCATCGAGGGCGGATCGTCCGGCCGCTGTTCGGCCTGCTCCGGCAGGAACGGCACGTGGACGAAGCCCGCCTTGACCGGCTTGCCGGCCGTGTGGTGCATCAAGCCATAGAAGACGTGGTTGCACACGAAGGTGCCCGCGGTCTGCGACACCCCGGCGTTCAAGCCCTTGGCGCGCATCGCGGCCACCATCGCCTTGATCGGCAGGGTGGTGAAATAGGCCGCTGGTCCGCCCTCGACGATCGGACTGTCGACCGGCTGCCGGCCGGCATTGTCGAGGATGGAGGCGTCGTCGACATTGATCGCCACCCGTTCCACCGAGATCTCGGCCCGCCCGCCGGCCTGGCCGACGGCGATCACGATATCCGGATGCAGTTCGTCCACCAGCGCCGCCAGTGCCGCATTGGCCGCGCCGAATACGCAGGGCAGCTGGCGCACTTCGACGCGAAAGCCCGCGCCGCCCCACCCTTCCAGCGCCCGCACAGACTCCCACGCAGGGTTAACGATCGCCTTGTTGAACGGTTCGAAGCCGGTAAGCAGGACAGTCTTGATCATTGGTTCATCAGGAAGTACAACAGGAAGATGTTCGCCACCAGCAGCGGCAGCGCGGTCGGGATCTGGGCCCGGATCACGGCATTCTTGTCGGGCAAATCGAGCAGCGCGGCCGGCACGATGTTGAAGTTTGCCGCCATCGGCGTCATCAAGGTACCGCAATAGGCGCTGAACATGCCGATCGCCGCCATCACGGCGGGATTGGCGCCGTAGACGCCTACCAGCACCGGAATGCCGACGCCGCCCGCCATCACGGGGAAGGCCGCGAAGCCGTTGCCCATCACGATGGTGAACAGGGCCATGCCGATGCAGAACACGGCCACGGCGATGAAGCGTGAATCCATGCCGATATAGGAAGTGGTCACGTGCGCGACGGCCTTGCCCACGCCCGCCTCGGTGAACAGCAGGCCGAGCACCGCCAGCATGTGCGGCAGCACGACGGCCCAACCCATTGCATCGACCAGGCGGCGCGCCTCGCGCACGCCCTGCAGCGGCGTAGAGCGCGTCAGCCAGCAGGCGGCCGCCAGCGCCGCCAGTGCGGCGACGCCGAGGCTCACCAGGGTCAGGTGCTTCTGGTCGAGCAGCGGCGCGCCGCCGACCTGCACGTCCGAGAACAGCGTGGCGCCCAGCATCGTCACCAGCGGCAGGATCAGCGCCGGAATGAACAGGCGGTTGCCGAGCCGCCCGCTAGTGGCGCGGCGCTGCGCTTCCGACGGCACTTCCGGCCTGCCCGCGGCGACGCCCTTGAAACCCGCTACCAGCGCCATCAGGATCATGAGGGCGCCGACCAGGGCCGGCGGCAGCCGTTCGCCCGCCAGGTAGAGGCAGGCGTACAGGCCCCAGAACAGCGCGGTCGTGAAGCGCCGCGGGTTGCTGCGGTCACGCAGGTTCATCACGGCGACGGCCACGAACAGCAGGCCGACCAGGACGTAGAAATGGTCGAGCGTGATCATGCCTTCGGCGCCCCCAGCTCGCGCCGGATGCGCGCGTCCAGCCGGCCCAGGTTCCAGGCGTGGATGACGAAGGCGGTGACGGCGGTCGGGATGCCCCACAAGGCGATGTGCAGCGGATCCACCGCGATGCCCTCGGCGTTCAGGATGGTCTGCATCAGCACGATGGCGCCGAAGGCCACGAAAATGTCTTCGCCGAAGAACAGGCCGACGTTGTCGGTGGCGGCGGCCATGGCGCGGATCCGGTGGCGCAGCGGCTCGGGCAGCTTGCCGTACTGTGCTTCGGTTGCGGCTTCGGCTATCGGCGCGACCAGCGGCCGCACCATGGTGGGATGGCCGCCCAGGCTGGTCAGGCCGGCGGCGGCCGAGGTTTCGCGTGCGAACAGGTAGACGATCAAGAGGCGCCCTGCCGTGGCCGAGCGCACCTTCGCGATCGCCGCCTGGGCGCGCTCGCGCAGGCCGAAGCGTTCCAGCAGGCCGATGGCGGCCAGCGGCAGCAGCAGGATCAGCGGCAGGTTGCGCGTCTTGACGAAGGCCGTGCCGAGCGAGGCGAGGATGCTTTCCACCGGCATCGTGGCGGCGACGCCGGTGACGCCGCAGGCGGCCACCACCACCAGCACGGGATGTGCGCGCAGCAGGAACCCGGCGACGATGACGGCGACGCCGAGCAGCGGCCACAGGTTGACGGCAGTTTGCATGAACGCTCCGGCTGGGTTGACAAGCCGGGCAATCTTACATGATGTTCAGTGCAGTGCCGTCAAGAAGCTCAGTCCGGGCGGACGGGAGCGAACGCGTCGTCGCCGACCACCGTATTCCATTGGCGCACGTGGAAGGCGCGCACCAGTCCGTGGATGACGTAGGGGTCCCTGGCGGCGAACATCTGCACCGGTTCCGGGCTGTCGCAGCTGAACATCAGCACCGCGCGGTCGGCCGGGTTGGCCAGCGCGCCGGCGATCACCAGTTCGCCACGCTGTTGCGCGTCCCAGGCCAGCTTCAGGTGGGCATCGCGGAACTCGCCGCGGCGTTCGAGGTAGTCGGGGGCGAGGTCATACATGAGCAGGTAGTGCACGGGGTCTCCGATGTCTGGTGGCGCAGGGCTGGAATGGACAATCTACCACGTGTGAAGCGGGGCGTGCAGCCGAGCCGTTCCAGCCCAAGCGTGCGTGCCCCTCCCCCGCCCTATGCCACACTTGACGGGACAGCAACCACCGCCAGGAGCATGCCATGAACAAGATCACCATTGCCGGCCAACCCTTGCACTCGATCCTGAGCGCGGCGCCGGCCATCCTCATCCCCTTCGGTTTCATCCTCGACGCCATGCACAGCGCCACCGGCGACGAAGACTATGCCAAGGCCTCCTACCTGAGCATGGGGGCTGGCATCGTCGGCGGGCTGGCGGCCGGCGCCGCCGGCGTGGCCGACTACGTGGCCGACAAGCCGCAGGGCGAAGCCAGGCGCGAAGGCCAGCTGCATGCCGCCCTCACCGGCGCCGCCCTGCTCGTGGGCGCCGCCAACCTGGTGCTGCGTAGGCAGGGCGCCCATGCCAGGGGCGGCTCGCTGGCCTTGACAGCGCTGTCGGCCGCCGGCGTGCTGGCCTCGGAATACCTGGGCAAGCGCATGGGTGGCGAGCAGGCCGGCTCCGGCCGGCACGCCGAAGCGGGCGACCACGCCAACCAGCAAGACGTGCGCATCGACCACACGGCGACCGACGTCGAACAATACGTCGCGGCCGGCCCCTCCGGCCGCCACGCGCCCGAATGAAGCCGGGGGCCGCAGGCCCCTGCTTTGCGCGCCCTGCTGTTGTAATAACCCAACTTTTCTGCCACTCATCCATCATACGGTCGACTTAGCGAAGTGCCGCACAGAACAAATTGCTGAGTCAGGGGTAGACTGGCAGCATGGACACCTCAAAGAAAATGGCGGCGGGGATCACGGGATTTGCCAGCTTCCTGTGGCTGACCGTGACCGCCGCCGTGGCGGCCAACCAGCGCCGCCTGGTGTTCAACCCCTGCATCACGCCGGAATGCGAGAGCCCGCGCAGCACCGGGCACCGCACGCGACCTGTCGTGCTGCGTGCCAAGGACGGCACCCGCCTGTGCGGCTGGCTGCTCACCCCCCTCGTTCCCGGCCCGCGTCCCGCGGTGATGTATTTCGGCGGCCGCTCCGAGGAAGTGTCCTGGGTCGCGCGCGACGCCGGCAAGCTGTTTCCCGGCATGACCGTGCTGGCGATGAACTACCGCGGCTACGGCCAGTCGCATGGCGTACCGGCCGAAATCCACATGATCGACGACGGCTGCACCCTGTTCGACTGGCTCGCCGAGCTTGGCCAGGTCGATGCCGCGCGCATCGCCGTGGTCGGCCGCAGCCTCGGTTCGGGCGTCGCGGTGCAGGTGGCGAAGGAACGCCCGGTCCATTCGGTGGTCCTGATCACGCCCTACGACTCCATCCTGGCCATCGCCAAGCGGCGCTTCCGCGTGATGCCGATCGAGTACATGCTGCGCCACCGCTTCGAGTCGATCAAGTATGCGCCCTCGCTCAAGGCGCCTACCTACGTGCTGCGCGCCTTCGAGGACGACGTGGTGCCGCACTCGCACACCGACCAGCTGGCGGGCAAGCTGGCCACCCTGGTAGGCGACGATACCGTGCCCGGCTCGGACCACATGAGCATCCCCTACCTGGAAGCGACACAGGCGCTGATCGCCAGCTTCCTGACGCGCCAGTTCGCCAAGCCGGCCGCCCCGCCCCAGCTTCCCGCCGCCGAGCCTGGCCTGCCTGAGGCCGTTCCGGCGCTGGTCGAAGTCGGCAAGGAAGTCGGTCCCAAGCCGGACGCCAGGACGCCCTTGACGCTCGCGGCCGTCGATACGCTGAGCGCCATCGCAAAATAGTTGGCCAAAATTGTCAGCAGTTATATTTCCTTGGAATAAATTGCCAAGTAAAATCGTATTTGTCATCAATATGTCGCTTGATGCATATTTGACAGGCTGAGCTGCGGCCATCCGGAATTCCCGAGAAAGCGCGGCGTCGCGGTCGTTTCGGCTCCGGGGCTGTTGCACTCAAGCTACATGTAGCAGCTTCTGTCGAGAGAAACGTCTCTGCGATACAAATCGTAACCACAGGCGCGACCCGCGGCTGACACAATGCGCTTCGCATTGTCAGCGCATTGGCGCCCTTGGCGATGCAGCTTGCGCACCCCGTTCCTGAGCGACTGCCGGGCCGGGTACAATATCGAAATTCCCAGGAGCCTCATTCATGAAACTCAAGCAACTCACCATGACCATTGCGGCGCTGTGCGTCGCCGGCAGCGCAGGCATCGCAACTGCGGCACCGGCCGCGCCGAAGCTGGGCATGGTCTACGATGCAGGCGGCAAGTTCGACAAATCGTTCAACCAGTCGGCCTTCGAAGGCCTGCAGCGCTTCTCGAAGGAGACCGGCATCAAGGTCCTCGAAGTGCAGGCCAACAGCGACACCCAGGCCGAGCAGGTGATGCGCGGCCTCGCGCGCAAGAAGGTCGACCTGATCGCCGCGATCGGCTTCTCGCAGACCCAGGCCGTCCAGAAGGTCGCCAAGGAATTCCCGAATGTGCGCTTCGTGCTGGTCGACAGCGTCGCGCAGGGCAGCAACATCAGCTCGGTGATGTTCAAGGAGCAGGAAGGTTCCTACCTGGTCGGCGTCGCCGCCGCCATGGCCTCCAAGTCCAAGAAGCTGGGCTTCGTCGGCGGCATGGACATCCCGCTGATCCGCGCCTTCGCCTGCGGCTACACCCAGGGTGCGAAAGCGCAGTTCCCGAAAGTCGAGATCATGCAGAACATGGTCGGCACCACCGCCGCGGCCTGGAACGACCCGGCCAAGGGCGGCGAGCTGGCGCGTGCGCAGTTCGACCGCGGCGCCGACGTGGTGTTCGCGGTGGCCGGCGGCAGCGGCATGGGCGCGCTGCAGATGGCCAAGACCAAGGGCAAGCTGGCGATCGGCGTCGATTCGAACCAGAACTACCTGCACCCGGGCACCATGCTGACCTCGATGGTCAAGCGCGTGGACAACGCCGTCTACGAATCCTTCATGGCGCAGAAGAACGGCACCTGGAAGGCCGGCGTCACCCACAAGGGCCTGAAGGAAGGCGGCGTGGACTGGGTCCTGGACAAGGACAACCGCAAGGTCGTCTCGCCGGAGATCGAAAAGCGCGTGAACGCCGTGCGCACCGACATCATCAACGGCAAGATCAAGGTCATCGACTACCGCGCCGCAGGCAGCTGCCCGGTCTGATTCACCCCTCTTCCCGAGAAAAGCGCGCCGCGCCGGTGATCCCGGCCCGGCGCGCTTTTGAATGAAAGAGGCTCCCCGGTTTCATCACCCTTTACTACTGATCGCAATGCAGCCAGCCGTAGAATTTCGCAACATCAGCAAGGCCTTCGGGGCCGTGCAGGCGAACGCTGACGTCAGCTTCTCGATCGCCAAAGGCTCGATCCACGGCGTGATCGGCGAAAATGGCGCGGGCAAGTCCACCCTCATGAGCATCCTGTATGGCTACTACCATGCCGACAGCGGCCAGCTCGTGATCAACGGCCAGGAGCGCCAGATCCGTTCGTCCCTCGAGGCGATCGACCTGGGCATCGGCATGGTGCACCAGCACTTCATGCTGGTCGAGAACATGACCGTGCTCGACAACGTCATGCTGGGCACCGAGGGCGGATTCAAGCTGGCCGCCAAGCGCAAGGAAACGGAAAGCAGGCTGCGAGAGATCTGCGCCCGCTACCGCCTCGATGTCGACCCGCTCGCCACTATCCACGACCTGTCGGTGGGCGCGCAGCAACGCGTCGAGATCCTCAAGCAGATCTACCGCAGCGCCGAGATCCTGATCCTGGACGAGCCCACAGCCGTCCTCACCGCCCAGGAAACCGCCTCGCTGTTCGAGATCCTGCGGCTGTTCAAGGAACAGGGCAAGACCATCATCCTGATCACCCACAAGCTGGGCGAGATCATGGAGATCACCGACCAGGTGACGGTGATGCGCGCGGGCCGCGTGGCCGGCGCCGTTTCCACCCGCGACAGCTCGAAGGAACAGCTGGCCAACATGATGGTCGGCCGCCCCATCGAGGGCAACCTGCCGCGCAAGCCCTTCAATCCGGGCGCGCCGGTGCTGCAGGTCAGCGGCCTGCAGCTGGAAGACAGGAACAAGGTCAGGCTGCTGTCGGACATCGACCTCACGGTGCGCGCCGGCGAGATCGTCGCCATTGCCGGCGTGTCGGGCAACGGCCAGAGCGAACTGATGGAAATCCTGTCGGGCATGCGCCTGCCAACCGGCGGCCGGGTCGCCTTCCTCGGCAAGGAACTGCCCTACGCCGGCCGCTCGCATGCCGACGGCCTGCCGGCCACGTTCCGCGAGCTGGGCATCGGCCATGTGCCGGAAGACCGCCTGCGCGACGGCGTCGTCAAGGATTTCTCGGTAATGCAGAACACCGTGTTCGGCTACCAGGACCGCGTCAAGAACAAGCTGGGCCTGTTCGACTTCGAGGCCATCGCCAAGCGCTGCGCGCACCTGCTGGAAGCTTTCGACGTGCGTCCCAAGAACCCGG
This sequence comes from Telluria sp. ZB4P34, assembly GCF_059686055.1. Lineage (NCBI taxonomy): Bacteria > Pseudomonadati > Pseudomonadota > Betaproteobacteria > Burkholderiales > Oxalobacteraceae > Telluria > Telluria sp. ZB4P34. Next base: position 68,716 of record NZ_JCASIF010000016.1, read on the forward strand.
ACCTGCGCATCGGGCTGCTCTCGGGCGGCAACCAGCAGAAGGTCGTGATCGCGCGCGAAGTGTCGGCCGCCCCGAAGCTGATGCTGGTCGGCCAGCCGACCCGCGGCGTCGACATCGGCACCATCGAAAGCATCCACACCCAGCTGCTGCGCCTGCGCGACGAAGGCGTGGCGATCCTGCTGGTGTCGACCGAGCTGGAAGAAGTGCGCGCGCTGGCCGACCGCATCGTGGTCGTCTCCGGCGGACGCGTCACCGGTGAGCTGAACATCGACGAATTCGACACCACCCGCATCGGCCTGCTGATGGGCGGAATGCACAAGCATTAAGAGCTGAACAAGCCAATGAAAACGACTGAACTTCCACGCTGGGCATCCGGTTTCGTCCTGCCGGTCCTGAACCTGCTGTCGGCGCTGCTGGTGGCGGCCCTCGTCATCCACCTGCTGGGCGAAAGCCCGGTCGAGTCGCTGCAGATCCTGATCAACAGCGCCGTCATCAATCCGGAAGGCCTGAGCTACACCCTGTTCTACGCCTCCACCTTTGTCTTCACCGGCCTGGCGGTTTCGGTGGCGATGAAGGCGGGGCTGTTCAACATCGGTGCCGAAGGCCAGATGTACCTGGGTGGCCTGGGGCTGACCCTGGCCATGCTAGCTTTCGACGCCTCGCTGTCGCCGTGGCTCCTGATTCCGCTGGCGATGATCGCCAGCGCCGTGTTCGGCGCCGGCTGGGCCTTCCTGCCCGGCTACCTGCAGGCCAAGCGCGGCAGCCACGTGGTGGTCACGACCATCATGTTCAACTTCATCGCCGCCAGCCTGATGAACTTCATCATCGTGAAGTACCTCATCCCCGAGGGCGACCAGAACCCGGCCAGCCGTGTCTTCAGCGAAGCCTCGTGGATGCCGCGTTTGTATGACTGGTTCCCGGCCCTGGGCGACACCCCGCTGAACATCTCCTTCATCCTGGCGATCGTCGCACTGGCGGTCTACGGCGTCGTGATGTCGCGTTCGAGCTGGGGCTACAAGCTGCAGGCCACCGGCCTGAACCAGCACGCGGCCCACTACGCCGGCGTGCGCATCAGCCGCATGATCATCGTGGCGATGCTGATCTCAGGCGCCCTGGCGGGCCTGGCCGCGGTGAACTCGATCCTCGGCTCGACCCACTACCTGAGCCTGAACTTCCCGGCCGGCGCCGGCTTCGTGGGCATCGCCATCGCCCTGATGGGCCGCCAGCACCCGGTGGGCATCTTCCTGTCCTCGGTCCTGTTCGGCGCGCTGATCCAGGGCGGTTTCGACCTGTCGCTGGAAAAGCCGAACATCCCGCAGGAGACCTTCATTTTCATCCAGGGATTGATCATCCTGTTCTGCGGCGCGATGGAGAACCTGTACGCGCCGGCCGTCCTCAAACTGATCAATAGCGCACGCAGCGGCGCACGCAAGGGATAAGCAGCCATGGAAGACTTCCAACTCGCCAGCATCGTCGTCTCGACGATCCGCAATGCGCCGGTCCTGATTTTCGCGGCCATGGCCGGCCTGTTCGCCGAGCGCAGCGGCGTGATCGACCTCGGCCTCGAGGGCAAGATCCTCGCCTCGGCCTTCGTGTCGGCCGGCGTCGCCTACGCGTACCAGGACCCCTGGCTCGGCATCGCCGCCGGCATCCTGGCATCCAGCGTCCTCGCGCTGGTGCAGGCCTTCGTGTCGATCACCCAGAAGGGCAACCAGCTGGTCGCGGGCATGGCGATCAACATCGCCATGAGCGGCCTGACTTTCGTGGTGGCCCAGTACTTCTTCCAGCAGGGCGGCCGCACGCCGGACCTGGGCGAAGCGCGCCTGGGCGAAGTGATCCTGCCCGGCGCCACGGCCGTGGCCGACATCCCCTTCCTCGGCTGGTTGTATGGCAGCGTGATCGGCGGCCACTCGGCCCTGGTCTACCTGGCCTTCCTGCTGCTGCCGGTGGTGCACTGGACCCTGTACCATAGCCGCTTCGGCCTGCGCCTGCGCGCCTGCGGCGAAAACCCCCATGCGGCCGATGCGGCCGGCATTTCGGTGCAGCGCACCCGCTACACCGCCATGCTGATCGCCGGCGTGCTGTGCTCCTTCTCGGGCGCCTACCTGTCGATCGTCCAGAGCGGCTTCTTCCTGCGCGACATGTCGGCCGGCGCCGGCTACCTGGCGCTGACGGCCATGGTGTTCGGTAACTGGCGTCCGCTGCATACGGTGCTGGGCTGCCTGATGTTCGGCTTCTTCGGCGCGGTGCAGATCCAGATCGAAGGCGTCGACCTGCCGGTGGTGGGCCGCATCCCGGGCTCGCTGATCCAGATGATTCCCTACGTGCTGACGGTGGTGGTGCTGGCCGGCCTGATGGCCAAGTCGGTGGCGCCAAAGGCGCTGGGCAAGCCTTTCGTCAAGTCGCGCTGAGCGCACCCGCACCGAAAAATGGCCTGCATTACCGCAGGCCATTTTTTTTGCCGCTCACCACGCTTAGTTGCACAGTTTGTTAGCAAATGTGACTACCGTAAGGCTTTGTAAAGCCGGTCAACAGGGCGCATCCGGGGCCCGTTAGATGCCCAGGTGACACGACTTAGTGACACTTCCGTACGCCAGAACCCGAACCAGAAAGGAATCACCAATGAAGAAAGCCATTGCTAGCCTGATCGTCGCTCTGTCCGCTACCTCGGCCTACGCCCAGACCACCACCCCGGCCACTCCGGCGACCCCGGCAACCGCCGCTACCCCGGCAATGCCCACTACCCCGGCCACCGAGACCGCGGCCACTACTGATTCGGCAGCCACCGCCGGCGGCACCGGCACCACTGCGGCCACCGCGGCTTCGCCGGCCACCCCGGCGACGCCTGCAACTCCGGCCACGCCGGCATCCGCAGCCGACAAGACCGAAAAGGCTGACGCCACGCAGGCTAAGAAAGACGCCAAGCAGGCCAAGAAGGACAGCAAGGACGCATCGAAGTAATGCGGCAACCCTGGGCAGGCCTTGGCGCCTCCCGGGTGTTCTCCGATGCCGTGCGGCCCCGCACGGCATTTTCTATTGCAGGCTCGGATCCACCGTTTCAGCGCCACGCGCCCGCGCTTCGGAACGCTTGAAGGTCCACATCACCCCCACCCCGCCCGACACGCCGCTGTCCTTCACATGCAGCGGGCTCGCGCGATTCGCCGCGCCCTGGTAGCTTTCGTAGCGCAGGTAGCCGAACACCCGCAGGTCTTCATTGATCCGGCGCGAGCCGAACAGGCCCAGGCGCGTCAGGAGCAGGCCGGAATCGGCTGCATAGGCCGGCCGCGCGGCCGTCGCATACTGCGGCGCCACCTCGTAGAAATGCCGGTTGATGCGGCGGTCGCCCAGCACCACCGACAGGTTCGTCTCCAGCGTCCAGACTCTGCGCTCCCCGGCCATCTCGTAGGCGAGGCGCGGCTCGAAGGTATAGCCGCGGGCGTGCAGCCCGCTGCGCGCCTCGATCACGGCGCGCAGCGGCAGCTCGAGGCGCAGGCGGCGGTTGCCGTCCAGGTCGGCCAGCCGCACTTTCAGGCGCGGGCCGAATTCCACCAGCGGGCCCAGGTCGGGCATGCCGGCGCGCTCGTCGACGTCGTCCGAGTCGGAAGGCAGGGCGCCGGCGAAGCCGACGTCGAGTTCGGCCCGCTCGGAGCTGAACAGCCGCGCATTGATGCCGGAACGGTCGGCGCGCAGGATCTCGCCGCGGTAGACGATGTTCGGAAAAGCCAGCACCCGCGTTTCGCGCTCGTCGGAGCCGGGGTAGGAAGGCGTAGACAGGGCTGCGCCGCCGAAGCCGATTTCCCAGACCGGGAGAGTGGACGTGGGAGTGGCTTGGGCGTAGGCGGCCAGGGGCAGGACGAGGCAGGCGGCGCAGGCCGCCTTGGTGAGATTGGTCATGACAGTTCGATCAGGTTCGGGTGAACGGATTCTATGCCAAGACCGGGGCGGCGGCGAGCGGGCGCGCGTGAAAACAGCACGGGCGCCTTGACGCCCATGCATGATCTGCCGGTATTGCTCTACAGGGGAGGATTACCCTTTTTCCGGATAAATCGCCTGCAGCAGCGCCGCCAGGTTGTAACCGCCCCTGATCAACTGCTGCTTGGCGATCTCCGAACTCGGCACCGGATAGTTCGCCGGCATTTCCAGGGCAAAGGTGAAGTAGGTCTCGCCCTTCTTGCTGATCTGCTGGGTCAGCTTGCCTGGCTTGACGCCTTCGAAGGCCTGCTTGGCCACGAACAGCGAGTGGTTGGCCCACGCGTAAGGCGCCGTGATCGGATCGCCTTCGATCAGCGGGAACTGCGGCTTGCTGCCAATCGCCTTGTCCGCGAACTGTTCGGGCGTCCTGGTCTGCAGGCGGCGGAAGGCATAGTCCACCGTGGTGCTGTCCCAGTACGAATGGAAGGGCTTGGTCTTCTGCTCGGCCGCACCGGGCCAGGCCGGCGCGGATTCGCCTGCAGGAATCACGCCTGCCACCAGCTCGGCCAGCCTGGCATTGTCCAGCAACAGGTTGTTACTGCCGCGGGTGTCGAAAATGGCCGATTCATTCACTTCCTCCTGCGTTCTTGGCGCCACGAACTTGCCGTCCTTGTCGACATAGGCCGCGCCCACGTGCAGGGGCTGGTGGATGTCGCCGGCGAAGTGCGCAAGCAGGATCAGCGCCTGGCGCTTGGTGAACTTGTGCGGATTCAGCTCCGGATCGGTCTTGCCCTGCAGGACCGCGATGCACTGGCGCAGGGTCTGCACGATGTCGACGCCGGTGCGGCCCGGGCCGTGGTCGTCGTAGTGGTCGTGCTGGAACGGGACGTTCGTGTAGTGGTACTTGTCATGCAAGGGGTTGGCGTTGACGTACTCGATCATCTCCGGGGTCTGCGGTCCGCAGAAGCTGCCCTTGACGCAGTCGGCCCAGTTGGCCACCAGTTCGAGCGACTCGCCCGGCTTGAGCAGCTTGTGGATTTCCCCGTGCGCCCGGGTGCCCTTGAGCAGCTTGTCGGCGATGGCGCCGATGGCGCGGTGGCCGTCGCGGCCCCAGGCCGCGGCGTCGTAGGAAACGAAGGCGCTGGTCAGCGCCAGTACGAAGGCTAGTTTTTTCATGATCATCCTTGGTAAAGCAAGACTTACTTGGCTTTGATAATGCGCGGGCCTGCGCCGAATAGAGCCGCACCCTTCCCTTCGATGTCGCTCAGGTGTTCGGTGAAGGCATCGAGGTCGAGGAGGCCGGTCTCGAGACGCCTGCGTCCCTTGCCGAATTCCGGGAAGTTGTCGCCGCCTTCGGCCAGGAAGTTATTCGCGACCACGCGGTAGGTTTCGCCATCGTCGAGCGGCTTGCCGTCCAGGGTAATGCCGAGGACGCGGCTGCCGACCGGACGTTTCGCGTCCCAGGCATAGCTGAAGCCGTTCGAGACTTGCAGCATCTCGCCATCGCTGGCGTCCTTGCGCCACTGGCCTTCGAGCAGCGAGCGGATTTCGCCGCCGGTCAGGTCCATCACGACCAGGGTGTTCCCGAACGGGAGTACGGCCTGGGCCTGGCCGAAGGCAGCCACATTGTCCGGGCCGGCCTCCAGGTCCTTGCGGATGCCGCCTTCGTTCATGAAGCCGATCACGGCGCCGACATTGCGGGTAGCCGCCAGCACGGCGTCGGCGATCAGGTTGCCGAGCGGCGCTTCGCCGGCCTCGTTCTGCTTGCGCAGCACCGGCGCCGACGCCAGGCGCGCGACCGGACGGGTCAGGGCGGCGCGGCTGCTGTCCTTGACCCCGGCGATGAAGGCGGCCATCTTTTCGTCGGCCGGGTAGTCGCCCGCCTTCATCAGGACGTTCTCCACCTTGATGTCGCCGACGATGCCCACGCCCTTCTCCACCTTCATCGCGATGCGGGTCAGGAGGTGGCCGTAGGACGAGGCCTGGGTCACTGTGCGGCCGTCGACCTTGCACAGGTAGCCTTCGTGGGTATGGCCGGTGATGACCAAGCGAACCGCCGGGTCGAGCTTCCTGACGATGTCGACGACCGGCCCGTTCAGCTGGCTGCAGCCGGGCGTCATGGGATTTTCCGGCGTCCGGCCGCCCTCGTGCACCAGCGCCACGATCACGTCGGCGCCCTGGTGCCGCATCTCGGGGATGGCGCGGTTGATCGCTTCGGCTTCGCTGCCGACTTCCAGGCCGGCGATGCCCGACGCCATCACGTAGGACGCAAGGTCTTGCAGCACCACGCCGACCAGGCCCACCTTGACACCCTTGACGTCCTCGATCCTGAAGGCCGGAATGAAGGGCTTGCCGGTGGCCTTGTCGACCACATTGCCGGCCAGGTAGGTGAACTTCGCGCCGCGATAATCCCTGGCCATCTGGCAGGCCTTGGCAGGACGCGGCGAGTCGCAGCCGCCGTGCTGCTGGCGCAGCAGTTCCTGGCGGCCGGCATCGAACTCGTGGTTGCCGACCGCGCTTGCGCGCAGGTCCAGCATGTTCATCGCTTCGATGGTCGGTTCGTCGGCCCACAGCGAGGACATCGCCGGGCTCGCGCCCACCAGGTCGCCCGCCGAGACGAACAGCAGGTCCTTGTCTTCCTTGCGCCAGGCCTGCAGCGCGGCGGCCACCGCTTCGGCGCCGCCGGCGCGGATCGGCGCGGCCTTGCTGCCGTCCGGGTTGACTGGCGTATAGCGGCTCGGTTCCAGGTTCCCATGAAAGTCGTTCATGGCGACCAGGTTGATGGTCACAGGTTCACGGCTGGCAGTCGTGGCGCAGCCTGCCAGGGACACGGTGACGGCGACGGCCATCGCGGCGCGCACGAGAGGTGCCGGGGCACGCAGGAAAACGGTCATGGAATGTTCTCGATCAAGAAGGGAGGCAAACGAGGCCCTCCGAATTATCACATGTGGTCCCGCTCGTCTGCCAATACCATGGACCTCGAGCGAGCGCCTTCAACCAATAAAAAACGGCCGGTGTCGCCACCGGCCGTGCTGACATCACAGGCTTGCCATCAGGCCGAGATTAGAACTCGTACTTGAAGGTTGCCTGGATGGCCCACTGCGATTCGCCCTTGTTCTGGCGAACGACCAGGTCTTCGACGTTGTTGCGCACGCCGTAGACATAGCGGCCCTGAGCATCCAGGCCGACGTAGTCGACGAAGCTGCGCGCCTGGGCGCCGTTCCCCTGGAAGGCCACTTCCTCGATACGGCCCCACTTCTTGTTCAGCAGGTTGCCGAAGTTGAGGATGTCGAGTGCGAAGCTGGCCTTGTGGGTCTTGAAGAAGCCTGGCAGTTCCTGGGTGATCTTCACGTCGAAGCTGTTGGTCCACGGCGAGAAGTCGGTGTTACGGCCAACCACGCCGCCCTTCGAATTGCGCAGGACTTCGTTGGCGTTGACCACGGCCCAGAAGCGCGACTCGTTGGTCTTGCTGGTCGCGGTGTCGCCGAAGAACACGACTTCGCCCGAACCTTCAGCCGACGGGATGTACATCAGGTCGTTGCCGGCCAGGCCGTCGCCGTTCAGGTCGTTGTTGATGGTCCAGCTGTACGGCTTGCCCTCGCGGCCTTCATAGAACACGCCGAGTCGGGTGCGGTAGTTGCCGAAGAAGCGCTTTTCCCACGACAGGCGGGCATTGATACGCTCTTTCACCAGGTACGACGAGTTGGCAGCGACTTCCTCGTTCGGGTTGAACACCGAGCGGCCCGAGAAGTTCGAACCCGAGGTCGACGAAGTCAGCGGCGAGACTTCCGTCGCGTTGGAGTGCGAGTAGGCCACCGACCAGCCGAAGCCCTTGCGGGTCGGGCTCGTCAGCGAGAGGGTCACGACCTGGGCGTCGCCCTTGTCAGTGGCCTTGGCCAGCAGCACGTTGCCATAGCTCAGGTTCGACAGCGCCTTGTTGGTGTTCTGGCAGCCGGTTGCATTGCCCGCCGAGTTGTTGGTGAAGGTATAGCAGCTTGCCGACAGACCATTGGCGTTGTAGTACAGCTCGCGGCCATCCTTGCCGATGCGGGTGGGCGCGCCCAGGTTCAGGTTCTGGTAGAAGATCGCATCCTTGTTCTGGGTCGCCAGCAGTTCGGCGCCGAACACCAGGCCTGCGAACGGCAGCTCATGCTCGAATGCAAGGTTGGCTTTCCAGATCGACGGCTGGCGCAGGTCCGACGACAGGATGTCGACGTTGGCCGACGGAGTCGAGCCGGTAACGGTCTTCTGGGCGTTCACATCAGGCGTGAACAGGCCGTCGGTCGACGGGCAGCGGGTCGCGCCGTTGCCCGAGCAGGTGATGGTACGGGTGGCCACGCCAGGGTTCGAGAACGGGTTCGACATCCACACGGTCGCCGCCGCGCCCTGGAACAGGCCGACACCGCCGCGCAGCTGGGTAGGACGTGCCGCGTCGATCTTGTAGTTGAAGCCGACGCGCGGTTGCCACAGCTTGTTGCCGTCGAAGGTCTGGGTATTGTCGACACCGAAGCCGCCGGTCTGGCGTGCGAAGGTGGCGGCATTGCCGGCGATGGCCGCCTGGGCGACGGCGGTGTTGCGCAGCGGAGTGCGGTCGACGCCGGTCACGTCGAGGCGCACGCCGGCACTGACGGTCAGGTTGTTATTGACGGTCCAGTTATCCTGCAGGAACACGCCGGTGCTCTTCATGGTGAACTGGGCGATCGCGTTGCTCAGCGATCCGCCAGCCACCGGCAGCTGCACCGTGTACGACGACGGACGGCCGCGCGAGAAGTTCTCGTAGATCGCGGCGTTGATCTGGGCCGCGTTCGCGGTGGCGCAGTTGATCGAACCGAAGGTGTAGCTGAAGTTGTTATCGCACTGGAAGGTGTAGTTGCCGAACACGTTCTGCAGGAAGGCGTTGTACACCTTGTTCTGGGTGTAGTCGGCGCCGACCTTGAATTCATGGTCGCCCCACAGGTAGTTAGCGCCCGCATAGATGTCCAGGGTCTTGGTGCCCAGCACGTTGTTCTGGCGGCTGTTCTCGGTACCGGTGTTCAGCGAACGGTTCCCGGTACGGGTGCCTGCCGGCGCATCCGATGGCAGCGGACCAGAGAACGAGAACGCCATTCTCGGCAGCTTGCTATTGTTGATCGGCACCGAGTCATAGTCGCGCTGCGAGATCTTGAACTCGGTCGACAGGTTCTGCGTCCAGTCGGAGAAGACCTGGCCGACCAGGGTTTCGATCGTCTTGTCCTGGTTGTAGAAGTACGAGCTCAGCGACACGGCATCGTCGAAGAAGCCCGGGAAGATCGGCTCGTTCTGTGCGGTCTTCGAGTAGCGCAGGCTGGCTCGGTGGTCGTCGTTGATGTTCCAGTCGAGCTTGAACATACGCTCTTCCGATTTCATCTTGGTACCGGCCGGCACTTCGGTTCCACCGAGATCGATGCCGTACTTGTTCTTGGCGATATCCCTCAGATTTCCGATCTGGGCCGGGCTGATGCCGATGGTGGTGCCGGCATTGGTGCCAATGGCGCCGTACTGCGGACCACTGCGGGTGCTTTCGTAGTTTTCAGCCAGGGCGAAGAAGAACAGCTTGTCCTTGATCAGCGGGCCGCTGACCCACAGGCCCTTGGTGTTGTCCTTGAATTCCGGCGCGTCGAAGTATTCGCCGGTGGTCTGGTTGTAGCGCTCGCCGACCAGGCGGTCGTCGCGGGTCACGTAGTAGGCGCCGCCGTGGTACACGTTGGTACCCGACTTGGTGACGGCGTTGACGTTGGCGCCGGTGTAGCCGCGCTGGGTCACGTCGTAGTTAGCGACGTTCACCTGCACCGAGGCGATGGCTTCCATCGAGATCGGCTGGCGGGCGGTCGGGCTGCCGTTGGCTTCCAGGCCGAAGGTGTCGTTCACGGCCACGCCGTCGATGGTCATCGAGTTGTAGCGCGAGTTCTGGCCGGCCACCGACATTTCGCCGCGGTCCTTGTCGGTCTGCGAGACGCGCGGATCGAGACGCGCGAAGTCTTGCAGGTTGCGGTTGATCGATGCCTGGGTTTCGAGGTCGGCGCGGCTGATCGCGGTGACCGAACCCATCGACTGGTTCGAGAAGATTTCCGAGCGGGCCGCCGAGCCGGTCACGGTGACGGTCTGCATGGCCTGGCCCAGGGTTGCATCCACAGCGGCGGTTTCGGCCAGGTCGGTGAACACGCCTTCGCGGCGCTCGGTGACGCCGTCCTTGGTAATGATGATCGTGTACGGACCGCCTACGCGCAGGCCGCGCGCGACGTAGCGGCCTTCCGCGTCGGTGGTGACATTGCTGACAGAACCGGACTCGGTGTGAACAATCTGCACCTGGGCGCCGACTGCCGGCTTGCCGTCAGCGGCCGAGATACGGCCACCGATAGCCGAGGTGGTGTTCTGTGCAAAGGCCGGCGCAGCAGCCAATGCAACCGACAAAGCCAGCGCCAGTTTCGTGAGCCGGATCTGTTGTTGAGTGATCATTGATAACCCCAAAAAGAACTATTTAGTTATAACGGGCAGCCGACGGTTGCCCTCTCTACAAGTACTGCAAACCTTAAATCGCTGCGTGGTATCTTGGCGGTCAAGCCGGCCAGCGGCGGCCAGTCTAACGTGCAAGTGTTTCAACGAAGTTACACTGGCTAGCGCCTGTCAAACGGGGAATACCTTTTGGAAATCAATTCCAAATATGCATGAGCGCCGACGACTCGACAAATTCGTTTTGGCTTCGATATTCATACGTTTGTCGTATAAATACGCTTGAATACCTTGTTAACGCCCTACACCCTGGGCTTAAGTTGCAGCAAAATGACAAGGCGGGATTATAAAGGCGGCGTTCCTAGGCGAAATTTTTTTGAAGAGAATTTCGCCTTACCGTGGATGGAAGAGGATTTTTTGTAGCAGGAAGGCCACAAAAGATAAAATCCTGACAAGGAACTGTCAAAGAGTCACTTGAACAGGATGACCTGAAGGCGCTCCGCAACCGCTGCGGAGCGCTTCCTGTAATGCTTACTTCACACCTGCCTGCAGTTTTGCAAGTCGAGCAAACTTTGCCTCGAAATCGGCGAAGCGCTCGTCCAACTGGCGGGTCAAGCGTTGTTTTTCTGCCACCGGCAGGAAGGCATAGCGGATGCTGTTATATGAGGTGCGCTTCATTTCCGCGTACTCCGGCTTGTAGCGGCTGGCGAACAGCACATATTCGTGCGACAGCGTATGGCGGGTCACGCCGGCATCATCGGTCGAGATCACATAGGGCACACCGTACTTGCGGTACAGGGTGATCGGGTGGTTGCCCCCCTTGATGCCGCTGATGAAGGCGTTCGAGGTCAGGTTGATCTCGACCGGGATGTCGTCCTTGCGCATCCTGGCCATGATGGCCGGTGCGTTGGTTTCATGGGCCAGGTCAAGGCCATGGCCGATGCGGTTGGCGTTGGCCACGACCAGGGCCTGGTCGATGTGGAACTTCAGGCCTTCCGGCGGCACGTCGCCCATGGCCAGCTCGCCAGCGTGCATCGCGATCTTCACCTCCGGGTAGCGCGACTTCAGGAAGCGGAACATCTTCATGTGCAGCGCGTAGTCGCGCATCGACACCATGGTGCTTTCCTGCCCGACGATGTTGACGCCCACGATCTTGTCGCTCATGGCGGCCGCCTTGAAGCCGGAGACCATCGACGAGAACACCTGCGACGGGTTCAGCAGGCGCAGCACATAAGTCTGGTAGCGCATGGTGAAGCGCTCGTCGTCGATGCCTTCGGCCGCCTCATGGATCTTGTTGACGAAGTCTTCGGTCGATTTACGGAAGCCGGCGTCCTGTTCCAGCACCGCCAGCCAGGCGCCCATCTGGGCGTCGAAGGCCTTGTCGTCGTCGGCATTGCGCCAGGCCTGGGCGTCGAATTCCTTGTTCACCACAAACGGCGACATCTTGAACATGGTTTCGATATAGCTGACGTTCTCCAGGATCGCGCGCTTCTTGAGCTCCTGCAGGCCTTCCCGGAAGTTCGCGTTCGACACCGGACCGAAGAAGCCGAAGGTCTGGAAGAATGCGCGGTCCGGCGGCGGCTGCATTGCGCCATGGTTGTAGAAGTCCTTGGTGGACCAGCGCTGCAGCAGTTCGCGATAGGTGTGGTCGTCCGCATAGACGTCGGCAGTCGTCAGGCAGTTGCGCTCTTCAAGCGGCTTGAGGCGCTCGGAGGCGACCACTTCCTTCTTCGTTTCGATCCGGTAGCTGTGCTTGTTGACGCAATAGCCCTGCTTGTCGAGGAAGTCGACGTACGACTCGGCATAGACCGAACCGGAGTAATGGTGGTGCAGGTCGCCGCCCTTGGGCATCTGGGTGAAGAACAGGGTCAGCTCGGACAGCTTCGGCTCGCCGGCGATCAGGCTGGCGTAGTGGCGGGCGGTGGCGGCTTCGTTGGCCTTCGAGGCCGGGCCCTTGGCCTGGGCCTGCGGGGCGCCTGCGATGGCCAGGGCGAGCAGGACGCCGCCGGTAAGTTTCGTGTACATGGAGTGACTTTCTCACGCTTGAAGATGCGGGCGCCGGGCCCGGAATGATCGCGCAACTCTAACTGCTTCAATGATCGTTTGCAACATTGTCATGTCCTGCGCATAGAATCAAGGCAAGCCAGCGTGCGGGCTCGACCGGCCCAAGGGGCACGCATACAATCGGACCAGGCCTACTTTCCCTCATCCCATGCGCATCATTGCCCTGTCCCTGCTTCTCGCCTCCAGCCCCAGCCTCGCGCAACCCGGCATGCCCGCAGACCCATCCTCGGAAAAGCTGGAGCGGGTTGTGCTCATCATGGGTTCGCACCTGCCCCAGCCGGTCGGCGTGTCGACCGTGCACAAGGCCAGCTGCGGCAGCACCGACTACCGCCTGAGCGTGGCGCCAAGGGCGAAGACCGTCATCCTGTCCACCGGCGGCCGGCCCGACGTCGACCTGAGCGCGACGGCCCTCGGCGCGCGGTTGCTGGACAAGGATGTGCTGGTGCGGGTCGGATTCAACTGCCCGATGGACGCCCTGAACGTCTTCATCACTGGCATCAAGCTGGTCGATCTCGGACCGCCAAAGGGCTTCACCGGCCACCTGTCGGTGCGCAGTGACGGCACGGTCAGGCAAAGCGATGAGAGGGCCCTACACGTCGACGACATGGCGACGCCGGCCGAATCCATCCGCGTCCAGCCGTCGCGTCCGCCGGCGGAATAAACGCTGGCCAGCCTTCGTCGCAGCTAAGCGCGCGCGTGCACCCGGCGACCGGCCGAGTAGGTCGCCTTGACGGTGCGGTCGTCGCCCAGCAGGGCCAGCGCGAACAGCAGCTCCTCCAGCGATTCCAGCTGCGCCGTGCGGCGCGCCAGCAGCGGCGTGGCCTTCGGGTCGAGCACGACGAAGTCCGCTTCCGCACCCGGCGCGAAGCTGCCGATCGTTCCTTCCAGGTTCATGGCGCGGGCCGCACCCAGCGTAGCCAGGTAGAACATGCGCAGCGCCGGCAGGTAGCTGCCCTTCAGGCGCGCCACCTTGTAGGCTTCGTTCATGGTCTGCAGGATCGAAAACGAGGTGCCGGCCCCGACGTCGGTGCCGAGCGAGAGCAGCGCTCCGGCGCCGTCGGCCCGCTCGAAGTCGAACAGGCCGCTGCCGAGGAACAGGTTGGAGGTCGGGCACACTGCCACTGCGGAACCCGTGGCCGCCATGCGCGCGAAATCTTCGTCATCGAGCCAGATGCAGTGCCCGAACAGCGCGCGCGGGCGCATCAGGCCGAAGCGCTCGTACACGTCCAGGTAGCTGCGCGCCTGCGGATGCAGCTCGCCCACCCAGGTGCACTCGTCCTTGTTTTCCGAGACGTGGGTCTGGATGAAGGTATCCGGATAGGCCTGCGCCAACTCGGCGGTGGCGCGCAGCTGGGCGTCGGTCGAGGTGGGGGCGAAGCGCGGCGTGATCGCATACAGCTGGCGGCCGCGCTTGTGCCACTTCTCGATCAGGTCCGCGCTCGTGCCGACGCCGCCTTCGCAGTCGCGCAGGAAGTCCGGGCAGTGGCGGTCCATCAGCACCTTGCCGGCCACCATGCGCAAGTTGCGCGCTTCGCTGGCCTCGAAGAAGGCGTCGACCGATTGCGGGTGCACGGTGCAGTACACGACGGCGGTGGTGGTGCCGCAGCGCAGCAGCTCGTCCAGGAAGAACTCGGCGGTGGCGCGCGCGTGCGCCGGGTCCTCGAAGCAGCGCTCGGTCGGGAAGGTATAGGTCTCCAGCCACGGCAGCAGGCCCGGGCTGGGCGAGGCGATCATGTCGGTCTGCGGGTAATGCAGGTGGGTGTCGATGAAGCCCGGTGTGATGAGCTGGCCGCGGTAGTCGTGCGGGGTCACCCCTGGCGGCAGCGTCGCGCCGAGCGCGGCGTAGTCGCCAGCGGCCTTGATGCGGCCGTCCTCGACGACCAGCAGGCCGTCTTCATGCCAGGCATGGGCGTCGCCATCGAATGCCGGGTCGGCGTGGAAGTGCAGCAAGCTCGCACGGTAGGCTTGCACGACAGGTGCGCAATGAGCGGGTGCGGTGGACATCAGTGAAATTCCGTTGAAACGTCGGGTTGGCGGGCGGCTGCTTCCCACACGGTGAGCAACTGGGCCGCCACGGAGGCTGCGATCACGGCCGGGGCCTTGCCCTCGATGCCGGCGATGCCGACCGGGCAGACCATCGCGGCCAGGCGCGCATCCATGACGCCGCGTTCGCGCAGGCGATGCTCGAACTGGCGGCGTTTGGTATCGGAGCCGATCAAACCGAACCAATCATGGAGGCCGGGGCGGGACAGTATCGCGTGCGACAGCTGCAGGTCAAGTGCATGGCTGTGGGTCATGACCAGGAAGGTGGTGCCCTGTGGTGCGTTTTCAACAAGCGCCTCGGGGGTGTCGGTGGCTTCGACTGTTACGTTGGCCGGGATCGAGGGCGGGAACAGGTCTTCGCGTTCGTCGACCCAGGTGATGCGGCAGGGCAGCTCGGTCAGGGCCCGGACGATGGCGGCGCCCACGTGGCCGGCGCCGAACAGCATCAGGTGGGCGCGCGGGGCGAGGACGGCGTCGGCCAGCCAGAGGCGGCCGACGCCGTCCTGGAAGATATGGGTACCGGCGGCGCGATCGAATGCCGGAGCTGCTTGGCCGACTAGCAGTCGCCAGCTTGCATCAAGTAGGGACGTAGGGTGGTCGGCTCTGCCGACCGCGCGTTCAGCTGACGATGATGCCTCGACTGCGCTACCGTGAGTTGAACGCGCGGTCGGCGAAGCCGACCACCCTACGAACACCAAACGCCAGGTATCTTCGTTACGCCGCGTGTCGAGTATCGCCAGCTGCCCTGCATCCGCGAATTCAAACGCCAGCCAGGCGATCCCGCCGCAGCACTGCCCCAGCTTCGGCCCGAGCGGAAAGCGCTCGATGTGCGCCTCCCCACCCTGCTCCAGCATCGCCCGCGCGATGTCCAGCGCGCGCTGCTCGAGATGACCGCCGCCGATGGTGCCGCGAAATCCCTGCCCATCCACCAGCATGCGCGCTCCCGGCTCGCGCGGCGCCGAGCCCTCGACGCGGGCAACGGTTACCAGCACGGCCGGCGCGTGCAGCTCGCCTGGCAGCCAATCGTTCATCAGGCGCTCGCCGCTTCGACGAACGCGACCGCCCGCAGGATCTCTTCGCAGGTGGCCGGGGCATTGAGCGGCGGGTGCACCCGGTGCCCGCCCACGCTCGAGATCGCGTGGCGGATCGCGAAGAACACCGAGAACGGCAGCAGCAGCGGCGGCTCGCCCACTGCCTTGGAGCGGTGGATGCTGTCTTCCACGTTGCGATTCTTGAACAGGCGCACGCGGAAGTCTTCCGGGCAGTCGGAGACGCCGGGAATCTTGTAGGTGGACGGCGCGTGCGTCATGAGCTTGCCGGCCGGGTTCCACCACAGTTCTTCCGTCGTGAGCCAGCCCATGCCCTGGATAAAAGCGCCTTCGACCTGACCGATGTCGATGGCCGGGTTCAGCGAGTTGCCGGCGTCGTACAGCGCATCGGCGCGCAGCAGCTTCCATTCGCCCGTGAGGGTGTCCACCACCACTTCCGAGACTGCCGCGCCATAGGCGAAGTAGGAGAACGGGTTGCCGTTCATGGTCTTCGGGTCCCAGTGCAGGCCGGGGGTGGCGTAGAAGCCGTCGGACCACAGCTGCACGCGCGCCAGGTAGGCCTTGGCCACCACCTCGCCGAAGCGCAGCGCCTGGCCGGCCACGAACACGGTGTCATCGGCGAAACGCACTTCCGACGGCTCCCCGCCGAACTGCGCGGCCACAAAGGCGCTCAGGCGGTCGCGGATCTTGCGGGCGGCATCCTGCGCGGCCTTGCCGTTCAGGTCCGCGCCGGTGGACGCAGCGGTGGCCGAGGTGTTCGACACCTTGCTGGTATTGGTGGCGGTGGCGCGCACGCGCGCCAGGTCCACGCCCAGTTCGTGGGCCACGACCTGCATCACCTTGGTATTGATGCCCTGCCCCATCTCGGTGCCGCCGTGGTTCACCAGGATCGAGCCGTCCACGTAGATGTGCACCAGCGCGCCCGCCTGGTTCAGGTGGGTGACGTTGAAGGCGATCCCGAACTTCACGGGGGTGAGCGCCAGCCCTTTTCTCAGCACCGGGCTGGTGCGGTTGAACTCGTTGATCGCCGCGCGCCGGGCCCGGTAGTCGCTGCTCGCTTCCAGCTCGGCCACCAGCTCGTGGATGACATTGTCGACGATCGCCTGGCCGTAGGGCGTGAGGTTGCGATCCTGCTTGCCGTAGAAGTTCAGGCGCCGGATGTCGAGCGGGTCGCGGCCGAGATTGCGCGCGATCTCGTCGATCACGTATTCGATGGCGATCGCGCCCTGCGGTCCGCCGAAGCCGCGGAAAGCCGTGTTCGACTGGGTATTCGTCTTGCCGCAGGCGGCGCGGATCTCGACGTCGGACAGGTAATAGGTGTTGTCGAAGTGGCAGACGGCGCGCGTCGCCACGGGGCCCGACAGGTCGGCCGAATAGCCCGCGCGCGTGACCATGTCGACCTTCGCCGCCACGATGCGGCCTTCGCGGTCGTAGCCGACTTCGTACTCGTAGTGGAAGCAGTGGCGCTTGCCCGTGACCAGCATGTCGTCGTCGCGGTCGGCGCGCAGCTTCACAGGACGACGGATGCGCGCGGCGGCGATGGCTGCGGCCGACGCCCATAATGCCGACTGCGACTCCTTGCCGCCGAAGCCCCCGCCCATGCGGCGGCATTCCACCGTCACGTGGTGCGAATGCAGGCCCAGCGCATGCGCCACCACGTGCTGCATCTCGCTCGGGTGCTGGGTCGAGCAGACCACGTGCATGCCGCGGTCTTCTCCGGGAAGCGCGTACGCGATCTGGCCCTCGAGGTAGAACTGCTCCTGGCCGCCGACGTACAGCTCGCCCTTGACGCGGTAGGGCGCCTGCCCGAAGGCGCGCTCGGCGTCGCCGCGCGCCAGGCGCATCGGCGGCAGCACCCAGGACTGGGCGGCGCGCGCTTCCTGCGGCGTGAGGATGGCCGGCAGGTCTTCATAGTCGATCCTGGCCAGCCTGGCGGCGCGGCGCGCGTTGTCGTGGCTGTCGGCCACCACGATGAAGACCGGCTGCCCCACGTACTGGACCAGGCCGTCGGCCAGGATCGGATCGTCGTGGATGATCGGGCCGCAGTCGTTCAGGCCGGGAATATCCTTCGCCGTCAGCACCGCCACCACGCCGCGGCTCGCGGCGACCTGTGCGAGGTCGATCGCGAGGATGCGCGCATGGGCGCGGCCAGAGAGGCCGAGCGCGCCGTGCAGCGTGCCGGCCGTTTCCGGGATGTCATCGGTGTAGGTGGCCTGGCCGAGCACGTGCAGCACGGCGGATTCGTGCGGACGCGCGCGGCCGACTTCGGTCCATCGGGAGGCATCGAGGATGCGGGTGCCTGCATCGTTCATGTCCGTTCTCTCCTCAAGCCTGGTGCGCGAAGGCATTGACGGCGGCGGCCGGCAGCGGATCGTCCGTGCGGGTCTCCAGCCAGAAACGGCGCAGCAGGTTTTGCGCCGCCGCCAGCCGGTAGCCGCTGGAGGCGCGCATGTCGCTCAGCGGCGCGTAATCCTGGGCCAGCGCGGCCATCGCGCTGCGCAGCGCGGCCTCGTTCCACGGCTTGCCGAGCAGGGCCGCTTCGGCGGCGGCGGCGCCTTTCGGCGTGGCCGCCATGCCGCCGAAGGCAATGCGGACAGCCGCCACGGACTCGCCGTCGAGGGTGATGGCGAAGGCCGCGCACACGGCCGAGATGTCCTGGTCGAAGCGCTTGGCCAGCTTGTAGGTGCGGAAGCGCAGGCCGGGCCGGGGCAAGGGAATGCGCAGCGCTCGCACGAATTCGTCCGGACCCAGGTCTTTCTGCTGGTAGCCCAGGTAAAAATCTTCCAGCGCCAGCACCCGCTCCCCTTGCGGTCCTCGCAGCACCACGCTGCTGCCCAGCGCGATCAGCCAGGGCATCGAGTCGCCGATCGGCGAGCCGTTGGCGACGTTGCCGCCCAGCGTGCCCGCATTGCGGATCGGGAGCGAGGCGAAGCGCTGCCACATCTGCGTCAGTTCGTCCGGATAGTGGAGGCACGCGGCGGCGTAGGCGGCGTCGAGCGTCACGCCGGCGCCGATCTCCAGCGTTCCATCGGATTCGACGAGCGTCTTCAGTTCGTCCACCTGGCCGAGATAGATGATGTCCTTCAGTTCGCGCAGGTGCTTGGTGACCCACAGGCCGACGTCGGTCGAACCGGACAGCAGCAGTGCGTCCGGGAAGCTGGTACGCAGATGTACCAGTTCCTCGAGCGTGCGCGGCGTATGGAAGCAGCCGCCGTGCGCCTCGTAGCTGAAGCCGTGGCTGCGCTGCAGTGCGCGCAGGCGTTCGGCCAGTGCGGCGCGATCAAAACTGGCGGGCGGCAGTTCCACCATGCGGCGGGCGGCGTCGATGATGGGACGGTAGCCGGTGCAGCGGCACAGGTTGCCCGACAGCGTGTCGTCGATCTGGCAGCGCGAGGGCTGGCGCCCGGAAAGCCCCTGGCTTTCCTGCTTCAGGTACATGCCCCACAAGGACATCGCGAACCCGGGCGTGCAGAAACCGCACTGCGAGCCGTGGCACTCGACCAGGGCCTGCTGCACCGGATGCAGGCTGCCATCCTGGCCCTGCAGGTCTTCCACCGTGAACAAGGCCTTGCCGTCCAGCGTCGGGGTGAACTGGATGCAGGAATTGACCGCCTTGAGTTCCAATCGGCCGTTTTCCAGCGAGCCGATCACCACCGTGCAGGCGCCGCAGTCGCCTTCCGCGCAGCCTTCCTTGGCGCCGGTGCAATGCAGGTCCTCCCGCAGGTGCTGCAGGATGGTCTGGGTGGGCGCCGCATCGCGGACTTCGTGGACGGCCCCGCGGTAGTGGAATCGGATCGGTTCTGACATGGGCGGTCTCGTCTGGTGGTGCATTGCTAGGCAAGGGCGGAAGGCTACCACCCGGCGGACTTCATATTATATGTTAATTCATATATTACTTATCAATTCATGAGCATATCTTATGCATCGCCTGCCCCTGTCATTTCAGGAAAGGATGCACTGTTTTCCAGTGTTGCGCGATATCGATGCGGCGCGTGATCCAGACCCGCTCGTGCTCCGTGACGTAATCGAGGAAGCGCGCCAGCGCCGCCGCCCGCGCAGGACGGCCGACCAGCCGGCAGTGCAGGCCGATCGACAGCATCTTCGGCTGGTCGAGGCCGTCCGGGTCGCCCTCGCGGTACAGCACGTCGAAGGCATCCTTCAGGTAGTCGAAGAACTGGGTGCCGGAGTTAAATCCCTGCATGGCGGCAAAGCGCATGTCGTTGGTGTCGAGCGTGTAGGGCACCACCAGGTGCGGGACGCGCTGTCCGTCACTCCTTTCCACCTGCTGCCAGAACGGCAGGTCGTCGCCGTAATGGTCGGCGTCGTAGGCGAAGCCGCCGTGCTCGACCACCAGGCGGCGCGTGTTGGGCGAGTCGCGCCCCGTGTACCAGCCGAGCGGCGCAGCGCCGCTGAGTTCGCGCACGATCTGCACCGCTTCCTGCATGTGGGCCCGTTCGGTGGCCTCGTCCACGTTCTGGTACGAGATCCAGCGCAGGCCGTGGCAGGCGATCTCGTGGCCCAGCTCGCGAAAGGCCGCCACCGCTTCCGGGTTGCGCTTGAGCGCCATCGCCACGCCGAATACCGTGAGCGGCAAGCCGCGTTCCTCGAACAGGCGCAGCACCCGCCACAGCCCGGCGCGCGAACCGTACTCGTAGAGCGACTCCATGCTCATGTGGCGCATCGGGAAGGCCTGGGCGCCGATGATCTCGGACAGGAAGGTTTCCGAGGCCGGGTCGCCGTGCAGCACGCAGTTCTCGCCGCCCTCCTCGTAGTTCAGGACGAACTGCAGGGCCACGCGGGCCCCGCCGGGCCAGCGCGGACGCGGCGGGTTGCGGCCGTAGCCGGCGAGGTCGCGCGGATAGTATGAGTAGGTGTCCATGGGCATGACCGGCTTTGGAGAAGTGGGAGCGAATGTACGATATATCATCGATCATATATTGCAGGAAGCACAACGGTATATGATTCGCCGCATACTTCAAGCCAAGCCACCGATATGGGAGCCGCATGGGCAAACTTTCCACCCACGTTCTCGATACCGCCCATGGCCGCCCCGCAGCGGGCGTCCGGGTCGAGCTCTACGCCCTCGATGGCGACGGGCGCAGCCTGCTCAAGACGGAGCTCACCAATACCGACGGCCGCTGCGGCGCGCCCCTGCTGGAAGGCGACGCACTCCGGCCCGGCCGGTACGAACTGGTATTCCACGCCGGCGACTACTTCGCCGCCCAAGGGGTGGACCTGCCCTCGCCCCGCTTCCTCGACCGCGTCACGATCGCCTTCGGCATCGCCGACAGCGGGCAGAACTATCACGTGCCGCTGGTGATGACGCCCTGGTCTTACTCGACCTACCGGGGCAGCTAGGGTCATTTTCACTCAATCGAGCCAGGCGCGGAAGATGATTTTCCGTAGGGTGGTCGGCTTTGAACTGACCCCAAATTGTTGGACGTTAAGTCGTTAAGCGCCCATGGCCTGGGTCCTGTACTGTACAGGGCTTTGGCCTTTTAGTTTAAGTTTGATGCGGTCGTTATTGTAATACCT
>NZ_JCASIF010000017.1:0-88905 GCF_059686055.1 Telluria sp. ZB4P34
ATCGAGCCTTCAAGATACCGTTGCACGACAATCAGCTTGAAGGCAGGTGTGTACTTCCCCATAAAACCCCAGAAAGTTAGTGTCCAACTTTCTGGGGTCAGTTCAAAGCCGACCACCTTACAACAGCCCGCCGTCAACGCCCCGCCAGCCACGCCACCAGCGCCGCCGGCTCCATCGGACGTCCATAGTAGTAACCCTGCGCCTCGTCGCAGCCCGCCGCGCGCAGCAGCTGCGCCACTTCCTCCGTCTCCACGCCTTCCGCCACCACCCGGTGGCCGAGGTCGTGCGACAGCTTGATCATGGTCGTCACCAGGGCGCGGGTGCGCTCGTCGCCCTCGATGCCGCGCACGAAAGACTGGTCGATCTTGACCACGTCGGCCGGCATCTCCTGCAGGTAGGCCAGGCTGCTGTAGCCGGTGCCGAAGTCGTCGATGGCGATCTGCACGCCGCCCCGCACCAGCCGCTCCATGGTGTATTGGGCCGCCTTGGGCTTGCGCATCAGGGCGCTTTCGGTGAGCTCCAGCGACAGGCTGCCGGACGGCAGGCCATGGCGCGCCAGGCCGTCCAGCACGCGGTCGCAGAAATCCGGTTCCTCGAGGTTGACGGCCGAGACGTTGACCGCCACCTGCAGCGCCACGCCCAGGTCGCGCCAGTCGGCAAGCTGGCGCATGGCCGCTTCCAGCACCCACTCGGTGGTGGCGCGCGCCAGCGAGGTGCTTTCGACGATCGGAATGAATTCACCCGGCGACAGCGCTCCCTCGGACGGGTGGTTCCAGCGCAGCAGCGCTTCGACGCTGCGGCAGGCGCCGCTGTCCAGGTCGACCTTCGGCTGGAAGGCCAGGTGCAGCTCGCCCGGCTCCCCCAGCGCGCGCCCGAGTTCGCCGATCAGCCAGAAGCGGCGCTGGTACGCGGCGTCCTGTTCAGGCGAGAACACGCGCAGGCCGGATTCGGCTGCGAGCGCATCGTGGGCGGCGCTGTGCAGGTTGCGCAGCACGTCCAGCGGCGCGTCCTCGCCGACCGCGATGCGCACCAGGCCCACCGTGGTGCTGGTCAGGAAGCGGGTGCCGCTTGCAGGCGCGCGTTCGCCCAGCCAGGCAAGCAGCGTTCCGCTGAAGCGCACCATCGATGACTCCGGCGGCGCCATGAATGCGAACTGTGCCGTGCCCACGTGGTAGACCTTGCCGCCGCCGGCGAGCTGGCGCAGCGCCGGCACCGCCGAACGCACGATCTCGTCCAGGTGGGCGCTGCCCATCACGCGCATGGCGTCGCTCAACTGCTCGGGGCTGGCCAGGCTGACCAGGGCCGCCAGTTGGGCGCTGCCGCGCTCCGCGTCCAGGCCGAGGTCGCCCACGTCGCCGAGGAATTGATTACGGTTGGGCAGGCCGCTGATCGGGTCGATCCGGCCCAGCGCATGCTGCAGTTCGATCTGCGACATCACCATGGCCGCCAGGTCCTGCAGGGCCGCCCTGTCGGCCTCGCTCACCGAACGCGGTTCCAGTCCGAGCACGCACATCGCGCCGAGGCAATGGCCGGTCTTTGTTACCAGGGGCGCGCCCAGGTAGAAGCGGATGCCGCTTTCCGCCAGCGGGCTGTGGCGGAAGTTGGCGTCCTCGAGCAGGTCGGGCAGCGCCCGCACCTGGCCGCTCTCGGCCACCGTTGCGCAGGGCGCGCGCAGGCGCGGAATGGTATTGTGCCCGATGCCGACCTTCGACTTGAACCACTGCCGGTCGGCGTCGGTCAGCGACACCGCGGCGATCGGCAGCTGGAACAGCTGAGCGGCCATGCGCGTGATGCGGTCGAAGGCCTCGCTCGGCGCGGTATCGAGCAGTTCCAGCTGGCGCAGGACATCGAGCCTGCCGGCTTCCTGCAAAAACGGATCGTACAGTGTATTCATGGGGCCTTGGCGCTAGCACCCCAAAAGGAGCACGTATTTATCGGAATTGACGATTTCGAGCCCTATTCTTGGGCTTAATAGTGCACGAAGTCAATAGATTTTCGATTCTAACAAGCATATTCGTCAAATATTGTCGCGTTTCGGGTAGAATGCGTGCACCTACTACAAATTAACAAGACCATGATCGAGGACGACCCCATCCTGACGACGCGCGAAGCGGCCCGGCTGCTGGGGGTGGCCGTCAGCACTGCCCAGATCTGGATGGAGAGCGGGGCGCTGCCGGCATGGAAGACGCCCGGCGGACACCGGCGCGTGCGCCTGAGCGCGGTGCGCCAGCTGCAGGCGCAGCAGCGTGATGGCGGCGGCGTCCCGGTACAGCCGGATGGCGCAGCTGCAGCGGCACCTGTCCCAGGCCCCCTGCCCGCTTACGAGACGCCGTCGAGCCAGGTCCTGCTCGATACGCCGCCCGAAGAAGTCTTCGACCGCCTGGCGCGCCTGGCCGCGCAGGTGACGGACTGTCCGATGGCGCTGTTGACGGTGCTGACCCCGGAGCGCCAATGGTTCAAGGCCCGCTTCGGCGTCGACCTGCTGGAAACGCCGCGCGAGTGGGCGTTCTGCAATGGGGCGCTGGCGAGCGGACAGCCATTCGTGGTGGGCGATGCGGCCAAGGACACGCGCTTTGCCGCCAATCCGCTGGTGACCGCGGCGCCGCACGTGCGCTTCTACGCCGGGGTGCCGCTGGAAGATGCACAGGGACAGCGCTTCGGCACCCTGTGCGTGCTCGACCGCGAACCGCGCCGGCTGCGCGAGCGCGAACTGCGCGCGCTGCGCGAGCTGGCCGCGATCGCGTCGGAAGAAATCAAGCGGCGCGGCTGATACCCGATGGCGTGCTAGCATGGCGTGGCCGCCTCCCGCGGTCAGCTCTCCCGGAGATGCCATGCGTCCGCCCTTCCTTTTCTCGCTCCTGCTTTCCGCCGCGCTGTTGGGCGCCCTTCCCGCGGCCGCTGGTCTTGTCCCCGGCGCATGCAGCGGCCGCGTACTCAAGTGGGAATGCGTCGGCGTGCTCACGATCGTCACCCCGACCGACACGATCAGCCTGCGTTTCCATGACGACGACACGACCCTGGTCGAAGTCACACGGCCGTCGGAAACCCAGCGCATGCTGGTCACGCCCGGCGGCGTGTGGTTCCAGGGCGTACCGCCAGACCAGCCGCCCGGCCGCAATCCCTTCCTTCACCTGCCCGAAGGGGCGATCATGGGCATCCACCTGCTGGGCCTGGCCTTTCCTGAAGGCCCGGATACGGTGCCGGAAACGGAGACGGCGAAGCTGCTCGAACTTGGCCGCGAACGCATCGGCGTCAGCGCCGCGCGCGATATTGGCGGTACGATCCGCTACACCATCAGCGAACGGGGCAAGCTGCTGGTGAAGGGAGAATACCGTGCCGGCGAACTGGCGCCGCCGTCCGCGGGGATCGACCTGGCCGGGTGGACGCGCGGCGACAAGCCGCAGCCTTTCATCAAACTTCCCGCGGCCGAGACCCGCTACTAGTCCGGCGAAGCAGCCGCCTGCTGCTTGCGGACGAAAGCAATCACGGTATTGCGGATGGTCTTGAGCACGGCGTCGGCCTTGAACGGCTTGACGATGAAGCCATGCACGCCGCGCCCGAGCGCATCCTGGATGGCGCCGGCGTCGAGCGTGCCGGACACGATGAAGATCATCGCCTTCGGCAGCTGCACGCGCAGTTCCTCGACGATGCGGCTGCCGTCCTCGACCTGTTCGCGGGCGATGCAGACGATCTGCGGGCGGTGCTTCATCGCCATCAGCAGGCCGGCCGCGCCGGTGTGCCCCTGGGCGACCACCTCGTAGCCGCCGTCCGTCAGCACGGTGTTAAGCAGGCCGCGCGCGATGGCGCTGCCGTCCACGATCAATGCCTTGAGCATCGTCTCATCCCTTCCATTTCCACCTCAGTGCAATTCATACGCGAGCATGTTCCAGGTGACCCCCAGCCGCACGTCCAGCTTGAGCTCGACCAGCCGGCGCGACAGGGCGAGTATCTCACGCTCGGCGCGCAGCCTTTCGCCCAGGGGCGTCTTGAGGATGCCGGCGCCGGCCATCACGGCGTCCAGGCCGCCGTAGGCATTGAGCAGGCGCGCCGCCGTCTTCATGCCGATCTTCGACACGCCCGGCACGCCGTCGGTCGGGTCGCCCATCAGCGCCAGCAGGTCGTGCAGCAGCTCGGGCGCCACGCCGAAGCGCTGGCGTACCCAGGCATCGTCGTGCCATTCGTTCCTGAAATGGTCCCACACCAGCGCACCCTGCGCGATCAGGATGTGCAGGTCCTTGTCGGTGGTGGCGACGATGGCCTCGCCCCGCCCTTCCTGCAGCCAGCGCATGACGCCGGTGGCGATCACGTCGTCGGCCTCGACCTCGGGCAGCGCCAGCACGTGCAGGCCGGCCTGGCGCAGGCGCTCGTGGAATCCGGGCAGGGCCTCGCGCAGCGGCGCGGGCATGGGCGCACGTCCCTCGCGGTAGCGCGGGTACAGGGCGTGGCGCCAGTTCGGCCCGCCGTAGTCGAAGGCCGCCAGCACGTGGGTCGGCGCATGCGTTTCCAGCACCGTGCGGAAGGACGAGAACGCATGGCGCAGCGCGATGCTGGCCTTCAGGTCGGAATCCGGTTCGGGGCTGGCTTCATACACGCGGCGCACGATGTTCAGGCCGTCGATCGCGAGCAGCTTTCCCTGTTTGTCCATGGTGGTACGGTGTCGGGGTGGTTGCGGCGCCGCCATGATAAACCGGGCAGCGCGCGCCGCCTAGCAGCGCGTCATTGCGCCGCGCCCTGCACTTCCTGTTCGTACCACGCGCGCACGACGGCGCGCTCGGCCTGCGTCATATTGGTCTGGTTCCCGTAAGGCATGAACTGGGTCTGGACCACGTTCACGTAGATGCGGTAGGCGTCGGCCCGGATCTGGTCCTGGGTGTCGAAGCGGATGCCGCGTGGGGCGCTGTGGAAGCCGCGCATCGTCGGAGTCACTGAATGGCAGGCCACGCAGCGCGCACGCACGATCGCTGCGACTTTCGGGAAGGCCGGCGATGCGGCGACCATGAGCAGGGCTTCGTTCACCAATGCGGCGCCTTCGGCCTCGCTGGTGGCGGCCGTCACGCGGGCCAGCACCTGGCGCAGCGCCGCGCCGGCGGCATCGCCGTGGTAGATGGCGGCGCGCTCCGGCGTGTCGAGTGCGGCGGTGAAGGCTGCCGCCACGTCCACCTTGCGCTCGAACACGGCAAGATCGCCGGCGTGCGCGCCGGCCAGCAGCGCCACCGGCACCTGGCCGCGCGTGAGTGTCCCGCTGGAGAGCAGGCCGGCCCAGAAGGCCAGCCCGCCAGAGTCGGCGTCGCGGTTGAACAGGTTGCGGTACATGGCAGCCACCGCCGCCGCATCGCTGCCCGCATACAGGGCCGCGGCTTCCGGACTGCCGGCGAGACTGTCGAGCACCTGGCGCAGGCCGGGGTCGCCGGCGTAGCGCGCGCTCATGGCCCGCATGTCCGTCGACAGGCCGGCGGCGCGGCTGGCGCCCTTGAAGAAGGCCAGGCCCTCCGGGTCGGCGGCGCGGCCGAGGTAGGCCAGGTAGAGCCGCTGGGCGATGCGCATGTGGTCGGTCTCGTCCAGCGCGATGCCGGTGGCGCTGGCGGTGCGCGCCGCCGGCGCGGCGTCGTCCACGGCATTGCCGCCGCAGCCGGCCAGCAGCGCGGCAGTGCCGGCCAGCGCCGCGACGGTGCGCAGGGAACGGGCCGGCATCATGGGCTGTACGGGTTGTACTCGATACCACCCTCGATCGCGGCGATGACCTGGGCCCGGTTCTCGGCGCTCTCGGCGAACTGCGCCAGCAGGTCGGCGCGCGAGAAGCCGGCCTTGATGGCCTTGACCCAGAAGTCGAAGCCCGCCTGCTCCGGCGCACGGTGCAGCACGTTGTTGTACAGCTTCCCGACGTATTCCTCGGCAGTCGGGTTGGCCCCGAACTTCGCGATTGCTTCTGCCGAGGAAAGGAAACCTTCTGCCACCGACACCACGCTCGTGCCGTGGTCGAGATTGAACATCCAGAAGCCCAGCCCTCCGGCGTCGGCGGGACGGTCGAAGGCGGCCTGGTAGATACGGTAGGTCATCCCAGCGGCGCCGTCGATGTCGAAAGCCACCGCGCTCTTGTCGCCGAACAGCACGCGCTCGACGCCGATCAGGTGGTCGACACCGCCGGCCTTGGTCGCGCGGATGCTGCCGTCCTGGTTGCGCGCAAAGCTGACTCCCGTGCGCGCCCCTTCATACGTCACGAAGTCGACGCCGGCGCCGCCATCGATCTGGTCGGATCCGCTGCTTCCAGCGATGCGGTCGCTGCCGGCGCCCGCGAAAATGGTATCGTCTCCTGCCGAGCCGGCCAGATTATCGTTGCCGTTGCCGCCGCTCACGCTGCCCGATATCTGGCGCACGGCGACGAAGCCGATGTAGTCGTTGCTGCCTTTGGCATCGGTAACGGTAAAGACGAAGTGGTCTTCGCCCGCATAGCCACGCTGTGGCGTATAGACATAATCGCCGGCCGGCGTCAGGGTCAGGCTGCCGTAGAGCGGTGCGGTCTTGAGCAGGTAGCTGACCGAGGCACCATTGCTCGCATCCGGGAGCTTGCCCGACGTCGCCGCATTCTGGTCGACCGCGATGCTGGCATCGGCTGCGAGACCGGCCGCGTTAAAGCCGATGCTGCCATCGGCGAACTGCAGCTTCTCGATGTTCACCAGGGTATCGAAGCCGGCGCTGCCGTCGCGTGCAGTGACGAAGACCTTGCCGAACCCGGTGCTGAGCAGATAGTCGGTGCGCTGCCCTTCGAACACGGCGATGTCGGTGCCGGCACCACCGTCGATCCAGTCGTTGCCCAGGCCGCCACGCAGGCTGTTGTCGCGGGCGTTGCCGGTGAGGACGTCGTCGTATTGCGAGCCGGTGACGGTTTCGATCCAGCTGCCCGGGGTGATGGCCAGGTTATCGACCGCCACTGCGCCGGCTTTCGTGACGCCCACGCTCGACAGCGCGCCCGGGGTCAGGTCGATCGACACGCCGATCATCGAGCCTGACGCGTCGATAGTGTCGTTGCCGCCGTCATCGGTGATGCTGGTCTGGCCGTTGAAGCGCGCGGCGTCAAGCTTGTAGACCGTGTCGGTAGTGTCCACGGCGCGCGTACCGTACAGATAGCGCAAGGCCGCAATGTCGAGTGCGCCCCAGGTCGAGGGAAACAGGCCATCGCTGCTGGCGCCGTGGGCCATTACCGAGTAGCTGGTGACGTCGTCCTGCTCGCGCCACTGCGCGCTCCACAGGTCGCCCGCATCGACGTTGCGCGGGTGGCGCAGGCCGAGCGCATGGCCGATTTCGTGCAGCAGCGCCGCGTAGCCTTCGCTCCCGGGCGTCAGGTCGCGCAGCGAATCGATGTCCATCCAGACCTGCCCGGCGTTGGCCATGCCCGGCATGGCAGCCACGCCTTTGGTATTGGCCTGGGCACTGGCGCCGAACAGCAGCTTGGAAGCGCCCGGCGCTACTTCGCGGAAGCTCAGGCCGGTGAGCTTCGATACGCTGTCGAGAATGGCGCGCACGGCGGCCTTCTGCGCTTCGGTGAAGGCGGCGAAACCGGTGGCGCCGGGGCCGCCTTCCGGCGCGGCAGTGGCGAAGGCGAAAGTGAGTTCGACAGATGTGCCTAGCCCGGTTGCGACGTTCCAGCGCTGGCTGTCCAGACCAGTGAGGCCCTCGCGCGCCATTTGTTCGGGCTGGATGAAGTCGGCAACTGTGACGATGAGATCTGACCTGTCGATGCGCAGCCGCTCCACGTTGCTGAACGTAATCTGGAATTCTTTCCTGCCGGCAAAGGTGATGGTACCGCTGCGGCCGTCGACCGACACCGAGATCTGTAAATCGGAAAATTTAACTGGAACTCCGCCATTTTCACCGATGAAATCCGGCATGTTGATCAGGTCGTCACCATCTCGGCCATCCACGATGGTCTTGCCACCCCCGACGTAGAACTCGTTGTCCAGGCGGCTGCCATAAAAGGTGCTGTCGTTCCAATTGCCGCCGACACGGCGCACGTCGACCAGCGTATCGCGGGTTCCCCAGCCGTCCTGCGCCCATCCGGCTTCGAGGTCGACGACGACAGCGCCGGGACTGTCCCAGTAGGCGGCGATCAGAGAGCGCCACCAGTCGCTGCTCGGCAGCTGTTCGATACGGTCATTGCCAGCGCCGCCGATGATGTTTCCCAAATAGACCCGGATGACATCGTTGCCGCCCTGGCCCCAGATGTCGTCCCACTGGTCCTCGACCTTGGTGTGCGTGAACTGGTCATCGCCGTCCGTGAGCTTGATTTCCATGAGGTCTAGGCATGCAGGAGGTTGATGGTCTTCTGGCTGAAGTTGGCCAGATTAGGGAAGACCTTGTCGAAGTCCGACGACGGCACGCCGAGCCACTGCATCAGCGTGGCGCCGACCTGATCGGTCGAAATAGTCGGGACGAAGCGTCCTCCGCCGTTCGGGTCGGAATCGTCGGGGCCTTTCAGCGTCAAGCTCGGCAAGGTGCCGACCACCTGGCTGCCGCGCACCGGGCCGCCCATGGCGAACCAGTGATTGCCCCAGGCGTGATCGCTGCCGCCGCCGGAGGCCTGGCGCAGGGTGCGTCCAAAATCGGTCATCATCAACGAGATCACGTTCTGGTCCATGCCGGCCGCGATGTTCGACTGGTCGAACGCCTGCAGTGCTTTCGCCAGGGTAGCCAACTGGGCGTCCTGGCTGACCGGGGCGGTCCCGCGCTGGGCCGCATGGGTGTCGAAGGAACCCCACTGGACCAGGAACACCTGGCGCTTGAAACCGCGCTGCTTGAACACGGGCAGCAGGGACGCCAGCTTGCGCAGCGAGCGCGATAGTTCATCGCTGCCGAAATTGCCGGATGGCGCCTTGGCCAGAAGACTGACCTGGGTGAACAGCGTCGATTCGGTGACGGCGCCGCCAAAGGTGCGCGCATACTCTGCCTGATACTTGTTGGCGAACTGCCAACGCGCCATCCGGTTCAGCGCCTGGGCCGCCGGCGCCTGCGGCTGGGCCAGGTCGGCCTGTCCCCAATAGCGCGAGTCCCAGGCGCTGAGGAAGGACACCGGCGAATTGCGGCCGAGGACCAGGGTCCGGTCGTTGTTCATCGTTACTGCATTTGCCTGATTGCGCAGCGAGGTCGGCAGTAGCTCGAGTCCGCGCCCGGCCCAGCCGCTGAGATCGCTGTCGCCCAGCCAGCCCTGTTGCCACATCACCTGGTCGCTGTGCGACAGCAGAAAGGAAGGCACCGAGACGGTACGTTCAATCACCTGGCGCGCCGTCGCCGGCGCCACCAGCGGGCCGGCATTGGCAATCCAGGCGAGGCGGCCGCTGTTGTAGAGCTGCGCCAGCGGCGCCAGGGCCGGATGCATGCCGTAGGTATGTCCGCCACTGCTGCCCGACATGGATGCCAGCACGCTCTTGTTGAGTGCCAGTTCGGGACGCGCGGCGGCATAGTCGTTGTAGGCGCCGTCGGTAGGCACCAGGCTGTTCAGGCCATCGTTGCCGCCGGTGAGGAAGACGACGACCAGGGCGCGGTAATCGTCGCCAGCCGCCAGGGCCGGACCGGATTCAAGCAGGCTCGATGCGCCGAGCAGGCTGACGACCGGCGCCGTGCCGGCGAAACGGAGAAAGTGGCGGCGGTCCATTAGTGGATCACTCCATAGTAGGGCGTCGCCAGTGCGAATTGGAGCAGGCTGATCGCTTTTTGGTTAGGGCTGGCTCCCCAGGTGGTAGGGGCGAGTTCGATCAGGTTCTG
The DNA here is from genome assembly GCF_059686055.1 of Telluria sp. ZB4P34. Lineage (NCBI taxonomy): Bacteria > Pseudomonadati > Pseudomonadota > Betaproteobacteria > Burkholderiales > Oxalobacteraceae > Telluria > Telluria sp. ZB4P34. Next base: position 9,757 of record NZ_JCASIF010000017.1, read on the forward strand.
GCGAAGCGTGGCGGGCATGGCGCCACGGAAGAAACGTTCGCTGACGAGATCGGCAAAAGCTTGGGGCGAATTGCTGTACGCACGGCCGAATGCATCCACATCGCAGAAAGCGCTCGCCTGCTGGCCGCCATCCGCCAGGCCGGTAGTGAGGCGGAAAGAGAGCTCGCTTGCATTCAGCAGCCGCTGCTCGGGCGCGAGCAGGTTGCTGCCCGGTGCGCGATCGGTCGGCGCGTAGAAGCTGAACACGCTAGCTGGATCGAAAGGATTCTGGGACGGCTGGATAGCGCCGCCATCACGCCAGTTCAACCTGCGGGTGCAGCCGAGTCCGCGCAGCAGGCCTGTGTACCACAAGAGAGGTTCGCGCATCTTGCCAAATTCCGCGGTATCGGCGCCGATCTGGTCTCCCCGACGTGCCTCGGCGTCGAGCAGGACCGCCTTGATCAGTGCTTTCATGTCGCCGCCGCTACTGCGGAATACCGTAGCAACGCGCGCGATATAAGCAGGGCTTGGATCGCTCGTGACCAGGTGCTGGATCAGGCGCAGGCTGACGAAAGGCGCGATGTTCTGGTGCGCCATCAGGAGCGAAACGATGGTATCGAGTTCCTGTCGCGCCTCTACGCCGGCGGGAAAGGCGCGTCCCAGAACCACCTTGGCGCCGCGGTCATGTGCCGCGCGCCAGGTATCGGGAATCAGCTCGCCGTCATAGCTGCGAAAATCAGTACCCTCGAAGTCGCCATTCCGGCGCCAGCCGGTCAGGGCACGCGCCAGCTCTTCCACGTCCTTCTGGCTATAGGTCTCGATCGGTTTGCCGGCCTGGTCGCGCTGGATGCTGCCGTCGAGGTTAAGCTTGACGACGCCCAAGGTGAATAGCTGCAGCAGCTCGCGCGCATAGTTCTCGTTCGGCGCGCACCAGCGGCATTCGTCGCTGGTCGGACGATTCTCGAGGTTGTCCAGGAACACACCCATGGATGGGTTTATCGTCACTGCACGGATCAGCTCGCCGTAATTGCCAAATGCGTGCTTCTGCAGGAAATTCGAGTAGGCCAGGCCACCGTAGGGGCTGACTTTGTTGACCGACGTGACGATGAATTGCGACAGCGACCAGCTGACACGCCGACGCAGCTGGTCCGGTGCATTGATGAACGACCCATACAACTGCGCGTTCATGAAAATGTAGGCGTTGTTCGCCTGTTCAAATATCTGGCTGTCGTATCTTGCGATCGGGCTAGGGTCGATCAGCGACACCGGCAGCGCAAATTGCTCGTCGATCCAGCGCTCGAAGCCCTTGGCCTGGATGTCCGCCACGAGCGCCGGCGTGGCGCCGAAGCTGACCTGGTCGGCGAAGCGTGCCGCCGCATAACGGGTCACCGGGGTGCTTGCCACCGCCTTGACCTGGCCGGCCGAAGCGCTGAACTGGGGAGCCGGCTGGCCGGCGTCGCGGTTGCATCCGGCGGCAAGCGCCAGGACGACAGGAATCAGCCATGCCCGCGAGCGGGACGGGCGCAAGAAGGTGGGCATGTGAACTCCAGCAAGGATATTGCTGAGATTATTGCACGCTAGAATTCACAAACACCTACCAAGATTTAATAATTTTCACACTTGTGGTTAAAAACCTACTCACTTCGCATAGTCGTACTTTCCGCCTCGCTCCAGGGCGCGCCCATAGGCCGGGCGCGCATGGATCCGCTGCAGAAAAGCCGACAGCTTTGGATACTGGCTGCCCAGTCCACCGCGCGAGGCGGCCGCTTCCAGCGCAAAGCTCATCTGGATGTCGGCGGCGCTGAATTCCTCGCCGGCGAACCATTCGGACTTGCCCAGTTCGCTTTCCAGGAAATCGAGCTGGTTGCGGATATTCGGGTTGATGAAGCTTTCCTTGACCTTGCGTGCAATGGCGCGCGCGATCGGTTTCGCAAAAAACGGCAGCGGGCCGTTCTCGACCTTGTCGAAGACCAGCTTCATGAGCAAGGGCGGCATCGCCGAGCCCTCAGCGAAGTGCAGATAGTAGGTGTAGCGCAGGCGCTCGGGCGTACCTTCGGCCGGCACCAGGCGTCCGTTGCCGTAGCGCCTGGTGAGGTATTCGACGATGGCGCCGGACTCCGCCACAACAATGTACTCGCCCGGGCCGTCGTCGGTGATCACCGGCGACTTGCCGAGCGGATGCACGGCCCTGAGTTCCGGCGGCGCCAGCATGGTCTTCGGGTCGCGCTGGTATTTCTTGATCTCGTAGTCGAGTCCGAGCTCCTCGAGCAGCCACAGGATGCGCTGCGAGCGCGAGTTGTTCAGATGGTGGACGACGATCATGGGCTTTCCCCGGGGAATTCGACAGGCCGCCAGCTTAGCATGCCGTGCGCGCCTTAACAGATGCGGCGGGCGGGGCATCGTATGCTGTGTCCATGAGCGGATCGGTCCACATCGGCATCTCCGGCTGGCGCTACGCGCCGTGGCGCGGCGTGTTCTATCCGAAGGGACTGGTCCAGCACCGCGAGCTCGCATACGCGGCCAGCCGGCTGCCCACCATCGAGATCAACGGTTCCTTTTATTCCTTGCAGCGGCCCGAGAGCTATGCCGCCTGGCATGCGGCCACGCCACCCGGCTTCGTGTTCGCGGTGAAGGGCAACCGCTTCATCACCCACATGCTCAAGCTGAAGGACATCGAAGGCCCGCTGGCCAATGTGCTGGCCTCGGGCGTATTCGCACTGCGCGAGAAGCTCGGTCCCTTCCTGTGGCAATTTCCCCCCATCGTAAAATTCGAGCCACAACGCTTCGAGCGCTTCCTGTCGCTGCTGCCCCAGGACACCGACAGCGCCCTGGAGCTGGCCCTGCAGTACCAGCCGCGCATGGAAGGCCGGGTGGCGCTCGAGGCCGGGCCAAAGCGCCCGATGCGCCATGCGGTGGAGATCCGCCACGAAAGCTTCATGGACCCGGCCTTCATTGCGATGCTGCGCCGCTACAACGTGGCGCTGGTGGTGGCCGACACGGCCGGCCGCTGGCCCCTGTGCGAGGACGTGACCGCGGATTTCGTCTACATCCGCCTGCATGGCGACAAGGAGTTATATGCGAGCGGCTACGAAGACGCGTCGATCGCCGCCTGGGCCGCGCGCATCCATGCCTGGCGCCAGGGCCGGCAACCGGCCGGTGCGCGGCTCGTCTCCCGCACGCCGCCCCCGGCTGCGCGAGCGCGCGACGTCTACTGCTACTTCGACAATGACATCAAGGTGCACGCGCCCTACGACGCGCTGAGGCTGATCAAGGCCGTGGAAGACTTGCATGGAACGGCCGGGTGAAACTGCTGTCTATCCCAGGCGTACACCGCCCGGGAGAACATCATGATCTTGCTTCGAGTAAGTACCCTTGCCACAGCCCTGTTGTTGCCTGCCGCCCTGCTCGCTGCCGAGAGCGCACCCTTGAAAATCGCAAACGGTGTGCTCGTCAATGCCGCCGGCATGACGGTCTACACGTATGACAAGGATGAGGCCGGCAGCGGCAAGAGCAGTTGCGTCGCCACCTGTGCGAAACACTGGCCGCCCGTCATCGCCGCGGGCAGCCCGCGCCCGCCCTACTCCGTGCTCACGCGCGCGGACGGCAGCAAGCAGCTGGCGCACGGCGGCAAGCCGCTGTACACCTTCGTGAAGGACAAGAATGCGGGAGACAGGACCGGCGATAGCGTGGGTGGCGTCTGGCACGTCGTCCGCGTGGCGGAGCCCTGAACGCCCTAGCGCCGCTCGTGGATCTTGATGACCTTGCCTTTACCGGCGGCAGGCGGCGCCGGCTCGGTCGGGCCGCAGGTATTGCAGCTCTTGCAGCCGCTGCCGCAGCTGGCCGACGTATCCAGCCACTTCACCAGCCCCGATTGCCGCCCGCCTTGCGACAGGCGGTGCACGATCGCGCGGCGCCAGCTGTCCGGCAGGTACTTCGCGCCGACGTACAGCACGGCCAGCGCGACGATGATCCCGGCGATCAACTCCTGCCACATACCCGGGCGCCCCTCAGCTTCCCGTGACGAACAGCGTCACGCGGTAGACGATGAAGGCCGCCACGTAGGCCAGGCCGAACATGTAGCCAGCCATGATCCAGGCATAGCGGCGATTGCCTGTCTCGCGCGCCACGGTAGCCAGCGTCGGCAGGCAGTGTGGCGCGTAGACGTACCAGGTAAGGAGCGACAGGCCGGTGGCCAGCGACCACGATTGCGCGACCAGTGGCGCCAGCGCGCTGGCGGCTTCGTCGCCGCCCGACAGGGCGTAAACCTGTGCCAGCGCGCCGACCGCCACTTCGCGGGCGGCCATGCCCGGCACCAGGGCGATCCCGATCTCCCAGCCGAAGCCGATCGGCGCCAGGATGACTTCCAGGGCACGGCCGATCATGCCGGCCACGCTGTAGTAGATCGGCGGGTGGGTGGCGCCTTCCGGCGCGCCCGGGAAGCTCGACAGCACCCACAGCAGGATCATCATGGTGAGGATCAGGGTGCCGACGCGCTTCAGGAAGATCTTGGCGCGTTCCCACAGGCCCGAGGCCAGCGCGCCAGGCTGCGGCCAGTGGTAGGCCGGCAGTTCGAGCATCAGGGCCTGCTGCTTGTACTCGCTGCGGCGCTTCATGAACCAGGCCACCGCCATCGCGCTCAGGATGCCGGCCATGTACAGCGCGAACAGCACCAGGCCCTGCAGGTTGAGGCCGCCGGCGACGATGCGGTCCGGGATGAAGGCGGCGATCAGGAGCGCATATACGGGTAGTCGCGCCGAGCAGGTCATCAGGGGCGCGATCATGATCGTCACCAGGCGGTCGCGCGGATTCTGGATGGTGCGGGCGGCCATGATGCCGGGAATCGCGCAGGCAAACGAGGACAGTAGCGGCAGGAAGGCGCGGCCGGACAGGCCCACGCTGCCCATGATGCGGTCGAGCAGGAAGGCGGCGCGCGGCAGGTAGCCCACGTCTTCCAGCAGCAGGATGAAGAAGAACAGGATCAGGATCTGCGGCAGGAACACCAGCACGCTGCCGACGCCGGCGATGATGCCGTCCACGATCAGGCTGTGCAGCACGCCTTCGCCCAGCAGCAGGCCGACCTGTTCGCCCAGTAGCCCCACCCCTGCCTCGATCAGGTCCATCGGCGTGCCGGCCCAGCTGAACACGGCCTGGAAGATCAGGAACATCAGCGCGGCCAGGATGACCGGGCCTGCGACCGGGTGCAGCACCACGTTGTCGATCTTTTCGGTCAGGTTGCCGCGGTCGCCGCTGGCCGAGACGGCCAGGTCCAGGATGCGGCGCACTTCACGCTGGGTCTGCTCGACCGGCACCGCGTCGATGGCCGAGAGCGGTTGCGGCTTGACCGGCGCATCGAAGCGCATGCGGTCCAGCGCGGCCAGCAGGGCCTGCTCCCCGCCCGACTGGATGGCGACGGTTTCGACCACCGGCATGCCGAGTTCCGCGGAGAGTTTGGCGGTATCGATGGCAATGCCGCGCTTTTTCGCCACGTCGACCATGTTCAGGACCAGCACCATCGGCAGTCCGAGACGCTGGAGTTCCAGTACGAGGCGCAGGTTCAGGCGCAGGTTGGTGGCGTTGACCACGCACAGGATGGCGTCGGGCGCGGCCTCGCCGGCGCGCAGGCCGGCCACCACGTCGCGCGTGATGGCTTCGTCCGGCGTCTGCGCACTGAGGCTGTAGGCGCCCGGCAGGTCGAGGACGCGGAAGGCGCGGCCCTGCGGCGAGGTGAAGCTGCCTTCCTTGCGCTCGATGGTCACGCCGGCATAGTTCGCGACTTTCTGGCGCGCACCGGTGAGACGGTTGAAGAGCGCGGTCTTGCCGCAATTCGGATTGCCGAGCAAGGCGACCAGCGGCGTGCGCGACGCCACCTGCTGTTCCATCACGCCCATGCTTATTCCGGCTTGATCGAGACGAGCGCCGCTTCGAAGCGGCGCAGTGCGAAGGTCGACTCGCCGACCTTGACCGCCAGCGGACCGCCCAGCACGCGCTTGAGCACGCGGATGCGCTCACCCGGCACGAAGCCCAGTTCCATCAGGCGGCGCTGGACGTCGAAGCCGCCCTGCGGGGCATGCGGCGCCAGGTGGACGACGGTAGCGCTCTGGCCCGCTTTCAGCGAGTCGAGGGTGGTCAGGGCGGGGGCTAGGGTCATGGCAGCTTCCAAAGGTTGTGGCGCCGATGAGACAGCGCCTGGAACGATACTGCCATGATAAACCTAAATGCGAATTATTTCTATTTGCAGCCTGACATGGATGGGCCGTCAAGCGCAAAAAAGTGCGCACGATACGTAAAAACCACTTGCGTTCGCCGTCGAGTTTACAGAAAATGGCAACGCAAATGAGAATGATTCGCGTTTTGTAGCAAAATCAGCAAGGGTGACCACCACATGATCGTCTGTGTCTGCAACAACATCTCCGACCGTGAAATCCGCCAGGCCGTCGACCTGGGCATCACCTCGGTGGCCGAACTGCACAAGGAACTGGGCGTCGGCACCATGTGCGGCAAGTGCGTCAGCTATGCACGCGAAGTTCTGCACGAACACCTCGACAGCAAGACCACGGTGACCGAAGTGCGGCGCGTCCCGCAGGCCGCCTGATTGCGCCCGCTGCAGCGCCGGCCAACCCAATCATCTCTCACGGCCCCGCCTCCAGCGGGGCTTTTTTTCGCCCTTGTTTTCCCTGTTTGGCGCGGTACTGAGAAGCGTTTTCAGAGTGGACTGAGAACGGTTTTTATTCCGCTCGACATTCACGATTTTTCGCGCATTTCAGGGGGATTTTTCGGCTTTTTCGCGGCATTTCGACCGGAATTCGACTGCTTGTTTGCTATCATGGAGCCCATTCAAAATCATCAAGGGCATCACATGAAAGGCGACCAGAACGTTCTCCGTTTGCTGAACGCACAGCTGACCAACGAACTCACCGCGATCAACCAGTACTTCCTGCACGCGCGCATGTACCGCCACTGGGGTTTCGGCAAGCTCGCCAAGAAGGAATACGACGAATCGATCGGCGAGATGAAGCACGCGGACAAGCTGATCGACCGCATCCTGATGCTCGACGGCCTGCCGAACCTGCAGGCGCTGCACAAGCTGCTGATCGGCGAATCGACCCAGGAAATGCTGGAATGCGACCTCAAGCTCGAGCGCGCGGCCCAGGTGACGGTCAAGGAAGGCATCGCGGCGGCGGAAGCGGCTGCTGACTACGTGACCCGCGACCTGTTCCTGATGATCCTCGAGGATACCGAAGAGCACATCGAGTGGCTGGAGACCCAGCTGGACCTGATCGTGAAGGTCGGCATCCAGAACTACCTGCAGAGCCAGATCAGCGAATAAGCGTTCTTGCGCTGCTGCTAAAGAAAAACCCCGCCGGTGCGGGGTTTCGTTTTTTCAGCGCCACTTCCTCATCCACTGGTCGTAGAACCCCAGGTCCCGCGGCACCGCCCCGGGAATCGCGCAGATCGCCCCCGCGAATTCGTTGGCCCGCGCCAGGCTGGCGTCGAGCGGCCAGTCCCGCATCTTCCCCAGCAGGAAAATCGCCGAGAAGGCGTCGCCCGCCCCGACCGTGTCGATCACGAAGGGCGGCGCCGGATTGTCACGGTGCATCAGCACCTGGCCGTCCGCGCCGAAGTACACCGAGCCGCGGTGCCCCAGCGTGACGATCAGCGCATCGAGCGAGAACATCTGCAGCAGCGCCTGGCAGGAGGCGTGCACCTCGTCGGCCGCCAGCGGCGGATCGTTCGGCTTCATCTGGAAGTACCACCCGAACATCGCCTGCAGTTCTTCTTCGTTGACCTTGGCGATGTTGGCTGCCTGGAGCGAGCGCGTCACCACGCGCTCGTCGACCTGGCCGTCGCGCAGGTTCAGGTCGAGGTAGCGCAGGGCCGGCGTGGCGTCGATCAGCGACGTCAATGTGGCGCGCGAGCGCTCGTTGCGCTGGGCCAGCGTGCCGAAATAGAAGATGCCCGGCTGCGTCCCTGCCAGCGCCGCCCTGGCCTCGGCGCGGTCGATGAAATCGTAGGCCTGGTTCGGCAGGATCGTGAAGCGGTGGCCGCGCGCGCTGCGCTCCACCAGCACGCGGCCGGTTTCCTCGATGGCGTCGAGCTGCAGCCCGGCTTCGCTCATCGCGAAGCGTTCGAACTCGGCGCGCACCGCCTGCCCTGCCTTGTCGTTGCCGATCCGGGTCAGCATCAGCTGCGGCGCCATGAAGGCGGCCAGGTGGCGGGCGACGTTGAAGGGCGCGCCGCCGACCACCTGTTCGGTCGTGAAGTCGTCGACCAGCGCTTCGCCGAATACGACGGTGGTGGCGATGGATGATGCCTGGGCGCTCACGCGACGAAGGGCACGGTATCGCGGAACGACGCGCGCTCGGCGAGTTTGTCGGCCAGGCGCGCCAGGTTCGGGTAGTCGGTGCGCCAGTCGATGTCGGGGAAGCGGAAGGCAAGCCAGCCCAGCGCGCAGCCGGCCGCGACGTCGGCCAGCGTGTAGTGGACACCCATGCAGTAGGTGGCGTCGCCCAGCCTGGTGGACATCTCGCGCAGGCCCGCATGCACCTTGCTCATCTGGCGCTCGATCCACTTGGCGCTTTGCTGCTCAGGCGCGCGTTCGCGCCGCTCGAGGAAGACGAGGATGGCGGCATCGAGCACGCCGTCGGCCAGCGCTTCCCATACCTTGACTTCGGTACGGTCACGGCCGTTCGGCGGCAACAGCTTGCACACGGGGGAGATGGTGTCGAGGTACTCGGCGATCACGCGCGAGTCGTACAGCGTGCTGCCGTCTTCCATGACGAGACAGGGAATCTTGCCCAAGGGGTTGACCTGCTGGATCATGGTCTCCGGAACCCAGACGTTTTCCTGTTCAAAGCTGAAATCGAGCTTTTTTTCCGCCATCACGACGCGGACTTTTCGCACAAAGGGACTGGTGAAGGAACCGATGAGTTTCATACATGCCCGGGTAAGAAGATTGGGTGCCAGTATAGCACCGGCGATCCGGCGTCCGTCTGCGCCAGGCGGCCCCATCCGGGCCCCGGGGAAGGGCGCGCACAAGGCCGCGCGCCCTTCCCGGTGGTAAAATCCGCGTTTTTGCACGGACCGCCCGCCATGACCTCTACCGTATCCTCATCTGCCCCGTCGGCTACCTTGTCGGCCCTGTCTCCGCTGGACGGCCGCTACGCCTCGAAAACCGACAAGCTGCGCCCGATCCTGTCGGAAGCGGGCTTCATGCACCACCGCGTGAAGGTCGAAATCGCCTGGCTGCAGGCATTGTCGCAGGCTGGCTTCCCGGAGATCAAGCCATTTTCGCCGGAAGCGAACGCTCACCTCGAGCGCATGGCCGCACACTTCGGCGAAGCCGAAGCCGCGCGCATCAAGGAGATCGAGGCGGTCACCAACCATGACGTCAAGGCGGTGGAGTACTGGCTCAAGGAGCAGGTGAAGGACGTGCCGGAACTGGTGGCGGCGAGCGAATTCATCCACTTCGGCTGCACCTCGGAAGACATCAACAACACCTCGCACGGCATGATGCTGAAAAGCGCGCGCGACGGCGTGCTGCTGCCGGCGCTCCAGAACATCATCGCCAGGCTGACCGAGATCGCGCACACCAACGCCGCGCTGCCGATGCTGTCGCGCACCCACGGCCAGACCGCCAGCCCGACCACCCTGGGCAAGGAATTCGCCAACGTGGTCGCGCGACTGCAGCGCGCCGCCAGGCGCATCGCCGACGTCGAGATCCTCGGCAAGATGAACGGCGCGGTCGGCAACTACAATGCGCACCTGTCGGCCTACCCGGGCTTCGACTGGCCGGCGTTTTCGAAGGACGTGATCGAGAACCGCCTGGGACTCGTGTTCAATCCGTACACCATCCAGATCGAGCCGCACGACTACATGGCCGAGATGTTCGACGCCATCGCGCGCGCCAACACCATCCTGCTCGACCTGAACCGCGACATCTGGACCTACGTCTCGCTGGGTTACTTCAAGCAGAAACTGAAAGCCGGCGAAATCGGCTCGTCGACCATGCCGCACAAGGTCAACCCGATCGACTTCGAAAACTCGGAGGGCAACCTGGGCCTGGCCAACGCGGTGCTGCGCCACATGGCCGAGAAGCTGCCGGTCTCGCGCATGCAGCGCGACCTGACCGATTCGACCGTGTTGCGCAACATCGGCGTCGGCTTCGGCTACGCCTTGCTGGCCTACGACAGCTGCCTGCGCGGCCTGAACAAGCTGGAAGTGAATGCGGCCCGCCTGGAAGCGGACCTGGACGCGAGCTGGGAAGTGCTGGCCGAGCCGGTGCAGACCGTGATGCGCCGCTACGGCATCGAGAACCCGTACGAGCAGTTGAAGGAACTCACCCGCGGCAAGGGCATCACCCGCGACGCGCTGCAGGAGTTCATCGGCAAGCTGGCGATTCCGCAGGACGCCAGGGACCTGCTGCTGGCGATGACGCCGGCGAACTATACCGGCCTGGCGGCCGAGCTGGCGGCGGCCATCTAAACGTAGGGTGGACGGCTTCGCCGTCCGCGCGTTCAAGTCACGGGAATGCTGCCCGCGCGGCTGTTCTCCCACTGGTTGAACGCGCGGTCGGCAGAGCCGACCACCCTACGAAACCTTCAATACTCCCACATCACTTTCACGCCGAGCCGCCGCTCGATCTCGGCACGGTACACGATCGTCCCGTATTCCCCATGCCCGCCGGTGAGGTTCTCGCCGGTCACGGCCACTTCCAGTCCCGGACGGATGCGCCAGCCGAAGCGCGCGTCCAGGGCCGTGTAGGCCGGCACTTCGGGGAAGGACTTGCCCGCCACCTTGCGCAGGGTGAACTCGACGTCGCGCCGGTCGTCGATGCCGTAGACGGAGCGCAGCTGGAAGGTGTGCGCCGGATCGCGGTCCGCCACGCGCGTGGCGCCAAGGTCGCGGCTGCCGGGCTTCAGGTGCAGCTTCTGTTTCATCGCCGTCCAGCCGGCCGACAGGCGCCAGCGCGGCGCCGCCTGCCAACTGCCCCAGGCCTCGATGCCGCTGGAGCGCCCTTCCATCAGGCTGTCGAAGACGATGAAGCCGCGCGGATCGCTTTCGGTGGTGCGCAGGTAGTCGTAATCGTGGTGGAACAGCGTCACCGAATACGCGAGCGGCGCCACCGGATTGCCGCGGTAGCCCAGCTCGAACACCTGCGCCACCTCGCCGCGTACGTGCGGCCCGCCGCGCAGCAGGAACGGCGCGCGTCCCGGCAGGTAGGCGTCGACGTCGAGCCGCGACGGCGCGCGCACGGTGCGCGAGGCCGCCGCCCACAGCGCGTGCTGGGGCGACAGGCGCCACGACAGGCGCGCGCTCGGCAGCCATTCGACGCCGGTGTACTCGTTGTATTCCAGGCGGCTGCCCAGGGTCAGGTACCAGTCATCGCGCAGCGCGATCTCATCCTGCGCGAACAGGCTGGCCCACTGCTGCGTGGTGCGCGCCGGCAGGAAGGCGACGACGGCGGTGTTGTCGACCCGGTCGCGGCTGTGGCGGTAGTTCGCGCCCCATACGATCCGGTGGCGGCCCGCCGGCGCCAGCGTGTGCTGGAACTGCAGGTCGGTCGTGTACAGGCGCTCGCCGAACAGCGGCGCGGCGCGGCGCAGCGTGTGGTCGAAGTAGGCCTGCGTCATCAGGCTGCCGCCGTCGTCCAGCGCATGCTCCCAGCGCGCGGTCAGGTTGACGCCGTCGGAACGCACCTTGCCCAGGGTGATTGGCACGCCGGGGGCATTGATCTCGCCGGGGGCCGGCTGGTCGAAGCGGCCGCGGTAGGCGTTGCCGATCAGGCTGAAACGGTCCGGCCCCCGCTCCCAGTCGGCGCGTGCGCCCACCAGGGTGCGGCGGTAGGCGTCGTCGACCGGCCTGCCGCTGGCCAGATCGCTGTCTTCGCGCCGCGTGGTCTTGCCGAAGGCGCGCCAGGCGATGCCGCCGGCGGTGGCGCCGCCGTGGCGGAAGCTCGCCGTGACGCCGTCGGTCGCGGCCTGCAGCACCGCCAGGCTGCCCTGGGTGTCACGCGCGGAGCGAGTAGTGATGTTGATGACGCCGTTGACGGCGTTCAGGCCCCACAGCACCCCGCCCGGTCCGCTGATGACCTCGATGCGCTCGACGTCCTCCAGCAGCACTTCCTGCGCGTCCCAGAACACCCCGGAAAACAGCGGCGTGTAAACCGAGCGGCCGTCGATCAGCACCAGCAGCTTGTTGGAGTAGCTGTTGCCGCTCGTGTTCATGCCGCGCGCACTGATCGAATAGGCGTAGCCGTTGATGCGCGCGACATGCAGGTTCGGCGCCAGGCGCAGTGCTTCGGGAAGCGTGGCGGCGCCCGAGCGGCGGATGTCGTCGCCCGTGATGACGAACACGGCCGCGGCTGCATCCTGCAGGCGCTCCGGCCGCTTCGACACCGACATCACCGGAATATTGGCCAGCTCTTCGATCGTCAGGTCGGCCAGGTTCTCGGGCCGGTTGTCGAGATTGTCGGCAAGCGCGGGAAGCGCCAGCATAGCGAGGCAGGCGACGGCAATACGTTTCAGCGCGAGGGATGGCGAACAAGGCGTGCTTGGATGGGTAAGCATATTGTTTTCTGGCACCGAATCATGACGCCAGTAATGTCTAATAAATGAATATTGCCCGGATTTTACATTCCGCCAGCCATGCCTGTGCAGTTTTTCAATCCGTGCTAGTGTTCTGAGCGGAAAAAGCACCTGGCAGCGGCATATGGTAAAGACTGGTATAGTTAGTTCTAACGCGTACAACTTTCCAAAAACAAATCTTTATGCATCGCTACACCACTACGGCCATCGTCCTGCACTGGCTGATCGCGCTGCTGATCATTGGGACGTTCACGCTCGGACTGGTGATGACCGATATCCCCGGCATCACGCCCACCAAGCTCAAATACTTCAACTGGCACAAATGGGCCGGCGTCACCGTACTCGGGCTGGCTGCGCTGCGCCTGCTGTGGCGGCTGCTGCGCCACCCGCCCGCCTACGCCGACGAGATGCCGGCCTGGCAGCGCGGTGCGGCCCACGGCCTGCACTGGCTGCTGTACATCCTGATGTTCGCGGTGCCCCTGTCCGGCTACTTCTACAGCCTGGCTAGCGGCTATCCGATCGTCTGGTTCGGCGTGCTCGAGCTGCCGGTGCTCATCCAGCCGGACCCGGCCCTGAAACTTGCATTGAAGGATGTCCACTACTGGCTCAACATGCTGCTGGCCCTGCTCGTCGGCCTGCACGTGGCGGCCGCGTTCAAGCACCTGCTCGTCCATCGCGACGGGGTGATGGCGCGCATGCTGCCTTTTTCTTCCCGTTAGGAGTGTCGATGAAACCAATCAAGAGCCTGCTGCTGGCTTCCCTGTTTGCCAGCGCCCTCGTCGGCGCCGCGCCGCTGAAGACCGATCCTGCGAAAAGCAGCGTGACGGCCACCTTCAAGCAGATGGGGGTGCCGGTCGAGGCCAAGTTCAAGCAGTTCACCGCGCAGATCGACTACGACGCCGCCAAGCCGGCCGCATCGAAGGCGGCGGTCGAGATTCAGACGGCCAGCCTCGACCTGGGCGACCCGGACTACAACAAGGAAGTCACCAAGAAGGAATGGTTCAATACCGCGCAATTCCCGAAGGCGAGCTTCGTGTCGACCGCGATCACGCCGGCCGGCGCAGGCAAGCTCAACGTGGCCGGCAAGCTGACCATCAAGGGCCGCAGCGCCAACGTAAACTTCCCCCTGAGCGTGAAGACGGAAGCGGGAAAACAGGTATTCGAAGGACAGCTGCCGATCAAGCGACTGGCCTTCAACATCGGCGAGGACGAGTGGAAGGACACGAGCATGGTCGCCGATGAGGTTGTCATCAAGTTCCGCGTCGCAGCCCAGTAACAGCAACTCACCTCAACACTTCAGCAAGGAATAGTCTTATGAAAATCAAGCACCTGATCGCCGCCCTGGCCGCTTCGAGCACCCTCGGCGCCGGCTTCGCCTTTGCCGCCGACACCTACAAGATCGACCCGAACCACACCTACCCGAGCTTCGAGGCCGACCACATGGGCATCTCGGTCTGGCGCGGCAAGTTCAACAAGACCGACGGCACCGTGACCCTGGACCGCGCCGCCAAGACCGGCAGCATCGACATCGTCATCGACACTACCAGCATCGACTTTGGCCATGACGGCATGAACGCGCACGCCAAAAAGGCGGACATTTTCGATGTCGAGAAATTCCCGACCGCGACCTTCAAGGCCAAGTCGATTACCTTCACCGGCGACGTGCCCACCTCGGCAGCGGGCGAGCTGACCCTGCACGGCGTGACCAAGCCGCTGACCCTGACCATCAACAAATTCAAGTGCGTCATGCACCCGCGCCTGAAGCGTGAAGTGTGCGGCGCGGACGCCAGCGCTACCTTCAATCGCGGCGACTACGGCATCACCTTCGGCCTGCCGGCCTTCTCGCCGGAAGTGAAGCTGGCGATCCAGGTGGAAGCGGTCAAGCAGTAATCGCTTTTCCATGGAAAAAGCCTCGGCGCCGCAAGGCCCCGAGGCTTTTTTCATTCCTGCGCCACCGGATGCGGGCGGCGCAATGACTGCTTAACGGCCGTCGCGGTCGGCGTCACCCGGGACGGCGCGCTCGACCTTGTGCCATGCAGCGCGCGAAGCGTGCTTGGCCTGGTCCCAGCTCAGGCGCGAATTGCCCTTGCTGCGTTCCCACTCGGTCGACAGTTCCTGCTCGTGCATGTCGTAGTTGCCCGGATACCGGCCCGCCGAGTTATAGCCCAGCGCATAGGCCGGCTGGTAGTCGTCGTAGGTGTAGCCCGGGGTGTAGTACGGCTGGGTTTGGTACTGGCCGCGCCAGTGGGCATCTTCCTCGGCCGGGTTGACCATCTTGGCCACCCCCTTGCCGGCCATGCCGCCGATCGCTGCGCCGATGCCGGCGCCGGCCACCGCACCCAGCGGGCCGCCGACGGCGCCGCCGATCACCGTGCCGCCCACGACGGCGCCTGCGCCCGCAGTGGCGCCGGTCGCCAGGTGGTGGTCACGCAGTTCGTCGCCCGGCTTCGGGTTGACGACTTCGCCCGTCCCCCGGCCGGCAGCGCCCCCTGCCAGGCCGCCGATCACCGCGCCCGCAGCGGTGCCGATCGGACCAGCCACCGAGCCGACCGCGGCGCCGGCGGCGGCGCCGCCACCCGCACCCACGCCCTGCGCCAGGTTATGGTCGTTCAGGTCGTCGCTTGCCTTCGGGTTCACCACTTCGCCCGCGCCGCGGCCGGCTGCGCCGCCCGCCAGGCCGCCGACCACCGCACCGGCCGCCATGCCGATCGGACCCGCCGCTGCGCCTGCCATGGCGCCGACTGCCGCGCCGGTGCCGGCGCCGGTGCCCTTGGCCAGGTAGTGTTGCGACAGGTCGTCGCCCGACTTCGGATTGACGACTTCACCCACGCCCTTGCCGGCCATGCCGCCGGTGACCGCGCCGATGGCGGCGCCGGCCACGGTGCCGATCGGGCCGGCTGCCGAGCCGATCGCGGCGCCCGCTGCTGCGCCGCCCAGGGCGCCGATGCCGGCGCCGATCACATGGCTACCGCCATTGTCGGTGAACGATTGCTCGATGTGGCGTGCATCTTCGTCCGAACGGGCATTCACGCCCATCACGATGCCGCCGCGCTTGATGCCTTCTTCATAGTGGGCAGCACGGTCTTCCGGAATGCCGGCGCCGATCAGTGCACCGATCAGGCCGCCGGTGATACCGCCGGCGCCGGCGCCGGCCAGGGCCGCTGCCAGCGGGCCGGCCACCACCAGGCCGACGCCCGGCAGCACCAGGGTGGTGCCGACGGCGGCGATGCCTGCGAGCACGGCGCCAATGGTGCCGCCAATGCCGGCGCCAATGCCGGCGCCTTCGGCGGCCTTGCTGCCCAGCTCAGTGTCGGTGTCGGCGAAATGGGTCTTGCGTGCATCGTCCGACATCATCAGGTTGACGTCGTCCTTGCTGTAGCCGCGGGTCGAGATCGAGCTGTAGGCGCGTTCTGCGCTGGCACGGTCAGGGAACAGGCCGGTAACCATGCGGGAATTCTGGTTGTTATTCGAATCGTAGTTGCTCATGGCGAATCCTTTCAGAAGGTTCAGGTGCTGGGTCCTGCAAACGGAAATTGGACTTGCAAGTGTTGAAACCTTATGCGCCGCAACGCACCTCTTCTGTTCGCTGACGCACCCTACCCGATTCTTTTTGCTCAACAGTTCGTGGCGCCTGAACAGGCTTGCAGATTCGCCGTCTAACGTTCGTTGCCGCACCGACCTGAAGGGGACTGGTCTCTAGACTTTTCTCCATGGCCACGGCAATTCAATCGGCCTGGGGGTATGTTTTCTTACACTTGAAGGAGGTACACCATGTTATTCATCATTTGGATCGTTGTCGGTGGCATTCTGGGCTGGCTCGCCAGCATGGTCATGAAAACCGATGCAGAACAAGGCATGATTCTCAACGTTGTGGTTGGTATCATCGGCGCCTTCCTGGGTGGCTGGCTCCTGTCGCCGCTGTTCGGCACCGGTACCATCAACTCCGACGACTTCAGCGTTTCGTCGCTGCTCGTTTCGTTCCTGGGTGCTGTCATCCTGCTGGCTATCGTGAACCTGCTGCGTCGCGGCCGCGTTCGTTAATCAGCAAGTGATTAGCTCTTTCTAAAAACCAACGCTTCATGCGTTGGTTTTTTTACGCCTGCAATCCCGTATGTCCCTACTGTCACCCAAAAGATTCTGGACCATCCTCGTCACGGCCGCGCTCACGCTGGTCGTTGGCGTGCTCGCGCTCAATTTCATGCCGAGCGAAACGCAAATCGAGACCCGCCTGACCCGGCAGTACGACACCAATGACCCGCAGTTCCGCCGCTCGCTTGGCGTCCTGCTCGGTCCGCCCATCCTCGAAGGGAACAAGGTCGAGGTCCTGCTCAATGGCGACCAGATCTTCCCGGCCATGCTGGAAGCGATCCGCTCGGCAGAAAAAACCATTACCTTCGAAACCTATATCTACTGGTCAGGCACGATCGGACGCGAATTCACCGAGGCCCTGATCGAACGGGCCCGCGCCGGCGTCAAGGTGCACGTCATGCTCGATTTCATGGGCAGCATCAAGCTGGACCTGGCCCAGATCGACGCCATGAAACAGGCCGGCGTGCAGGTGCAGCGCTACCACAAGCCGGTTTGGTGGAAGCTGGCGCGCATGAACAACCGCACCCACCGCAAGCTGCTTGTCGTCGACGGCAAGGTCGGCTTCACGGGCGGAGTCGGCATCGCCGACCAGTGGCGCGGCAATGCCCAGGACAAGGATCACTGGCGCGACACGCATTTCCGTATCCAGGGGCCGGTGGTCGGCCAGGTGCAGGCCGTCTTCAACGACAACTGGACCAAGGCCACGGGCACCGTGCTCGACGGCGCCGATTACTTCCCGGCCCTGCAGCACATGGGCGACATGCCGGCCCAGATGTTTTCCAGCTCGCCTACCGGCGGCGCCGAGTCGATGCACCTGATGTACCTGATGGCGATCACCTCGGCGCGCAAGACCATCGACCTGTCGGCGGCCTACTTCGTGCCCGACGACCTCACCATCCGCACCCTGATCGACGCGGCGCGGCGCGGCGTGCGGGTGCGCATCCTGATGCCCGGCGAGATCATCGATTCGGACCTGGTCAAGGCCGCCTCGCGCGAGCGCTGGGGCGACCTGCTGGCTGCGGGCGTCAAGCTGGCCGAATACCAGCCCACGATGTATCACGTGAAGGCCCTGATCGTCGACAACCTGCTGGTGTCGGTCGGCTCGACCAACTTCGACAACCGTTCCTTCAGCATCAACGACGAGGCCAACCTCAACGTCCTGCACGAGGGCTTCGCGCGCGAACAGACCGCCATCTTCGAGGACGACTGGCGGCGCTCGAACCCGGTGACCACAGTCGAATTCCGCGAACGGTCCTGGTGGAAGCGCCTGACGACGGGCCTGGCCTCCGTGTTCAGCGCACAGTTGTAGGACGAGTTTCCATTGGAAAACAGTGTGTTTGTCCGTACGAAATAGTGGTTGACGATGCACATGGGGATTACGGATACTCACGGATGCTCCGCGGAGCCCAAGAGTGTTCCCATCTCCCATAAAGACAGACGCGAATGAAAAAGACCCTCCTCTCGCTGGCCATCCTCACCAGCTTCGCCGCACACGCGGACGAAGGCATGTGGATGCCGCAGCAGCTGCCACAAGTAGCCAAGCAACTGAAAGCCGCCGGCCTCAAGCTCGACCCGGCAACCCTGACCAAGCTGACCGAATTCCCGATGGGCGCGATCGTGAGCCTGGGCGGCTGCTCGGCCTCGTTCGTTTCGCCGCAGGGCCTGGTCGTCACCAACCACCACTGCATCTACAACAGCATCGCCGTCAACTCGACCCCGGAACGCGACCTGCTGGCCAATGGCTTCCTGGCCAAGAGCTTCGCAGAAGAACTGCCGGCCGCCCCAGGCAGCCGCGTCTACGTGACCGAGGAAGTGGCAAACGTCACCAACCAGATCATCACCCCTGAAGTCGCCAAGCTGAGCGGCAAGGCGCGCATCGACGCCATCGAGAAGAACCAGAAGAAGCTGGTGGCCGAATGCGAACAGGCAGCCGGCTACCGCTGCACCGTGGCCAGCTACTACGGCGGCCTGGAGTTCTACCGCCTGAAGCAGCTCGAGATCCGCGACGTGCGCCTGGTGCACGCGCCGGCGGCCGGCGTCGGCAAGTTCGGCGGCGACACCGACAACTGGATGTGGCCGCGCCACACCGGCGACTACGGCTTCTACCGGGCCTACGTGAGCAAGGACGGCAAGGCCGCCGAGTTCTCGAAGGACAACGTGCCTTACCAGCCGAAGCATGTGCTGAAGATCGCGGACCCGAGCGCCAGCGCCAAGGAAGGCGACTTCGTCATGGTGCTGGGTTACCCGGGCCGCACCAACCGCCACCGCCTGCCGTCGGAAGTCGCCTCGACCTTCGACTGGAACTACCCGGCCTTCGTTGCGGCATCGGGCGAGACCCTGGCGATCATCGAGCGCGAGACCAAGAACGACCCGGCCGCCAAGCTGAAGTACGCCGGCCAGATCGCCAGCGTCAACAACTACTACAAGAACCGCAAGGGCATGCTGACCTCGTACGCGAGCAGCGATTTCCTGCAGCGCAAGACGGCCGAGCACAAGGCCCTGAAGGCCTGGGTGAACGCCAACCCGGCCCGCAAGGCGCAGTACGCCGCCGACATCGAAGCGGCCGAACAGCTGATCGCCGAGCGCGACGCCAACGCCAAGAAGGGCTTCTACCTGAACTACGCCCAGCCGCGCTTCCTGTCTTCGGCCCGCTCGCTGTACCGCCTGGCCAACGAGCGCACCAAGCCGAACGCCGAGCGCAAGACCGGCTTCCAGGAACGCGACATGCCGCGCTGGAATTCGGTCATCGCCGGCCAGGACCGCACCTACGACGAAAAGGTCGACAAGGCGCTGGTGCTGAACTTCCTCACCAAGTACAACGCGCAGCCGGCTGCCGAGCATGACGCCGCCTTCGACGCCGCGCTGGGCATCCGTCACGGCATGAGCGAGGCCGAGCTGAAGGCCGCGCTGGACCGCATCTACGCCGGTTCCAGGCTGGCAAACAAGGAAGAGCGCGCCGCCTGGCTGAAGAAGTCGCCGGCCGAATTCCAGGCCTCGAACGACAGCTTCATCAAGGCCGCCGTCGCCATGTACGACGCGTCGATGCGCGATGAAGCCAAGGAAGAGGAACTGGCAGGCAAGATCCAGCAAGCCTACGGCAACTACATGCGCGCCAAGATCGCCTACATGAACAGCAAGGGCCAGGCCGTCTACCCGGACGCCAACGGCACCCTGCGCGTCACCTTCGGCAAGGTCGCCGGTCGTGACGTCGGCGCCGACGGCACCGGTTCCTGGACCGCGTTCACGACCCCGAAGGGCATCGTGGCCAAGCACACCGGCGAAGGCGAGTTCAACGCACCGGCAGCCCAGCTGGCGGCGATCCAGGCCAAGGACTTCGGCAAGTACGTCGATCCGAAGCTGAAGACCGTGCCGGTCAACTACCTGGCGACGCTGGACATCACCGGCGGCAACTCGGGTTCGGCCGCACTGAACGCGAAGGGCGAGCTGATCGGCCTGGCCTTCGACGGCACCCTGGATTCGATCATCTCGGACTGGGACTTCAACAAGGCCATGACCCGCTCGATCCAGGTCGACAGCCGCTACATGCTGTGGAACATGAAGCATGTGGACAAGGCCGACAACCTGCTGAAGGAAATGGGCGTGCAATAAGCACGGTGTGGCGCCTGCGGGCGCTCCCTGAAGCCACGCCGCCGCAAGGCCGCGTGGCTTTTTTGTTCCTGTCTCGCTATGCTGCTCTCATCGACCGACTGCAAGCGAAAGGACACGCATGACGAAGACCTGCTTATACTGCGGCGCGCTGCTCGCGCTGGCATGCTCCGGCTCCCTGGCGCAGGAAGCCCCCGATCAGTATGCGGCATCGCGCGCCATCATCGAAGACCTGACTCGCATCAGCGCCCCGACCGGCGTACAGGAGTCGTACAAGACGCGCATCGGCGGCGTCGACCAGTGGCTCAATGTGCGCGGCCAGGACCGCGGCAACCCGATGATCCTGTTCGTGCACGGCGGCCCGGCCTCGCCGGTGACGCCGACCATGTGGCAGTTCCAGCGTCCGATAGAGGAATATTTCACCGTGGCGAACTGGGACCAGCGCGGCGCCGGCAAGAGCTACGCCGAAGCCGATCCCGCGGCAGTCGCCGGGACCATCCGCATCGAGCGCTACGTCCTGGATGCCATCGAGGTGGCCGAACACCTGAAGGCGCGCTACGGCAAGCGCAAGCTCATCCTGATGGGCCACAGCTGGGGCACCGTCGTCGGCATGCAGGCGGCGCTCAGGCGTCCCGACCTGTTCCATGCCTACGTGGGCATCGGCCAGGTGCTGAACGTGCGCGAGAACGAACGCATCAGCTTCGACTACGCCTACGAGCGCGCCAGGCGCGAGAACAATGTCCAGGCCGTCAGGGAGATGGCCTCGATCGCCCCCTACCCCGGCGACCAGCCGATCACGCGCGAACGCATCATCATCGCCCGCAAGTGGCCGCAGCACTACGGCGGCCTGTCGGCCTTCCGCAGCGAGTCCGGCTACTTCTTCCGCGGGCCGCTGCTCTCGCCCGAGTACACCCCGAGCCAGGTAAAGGACATCGACAGGGGCAACGTGTTGACCCTGGGCCGCGTGCTGCCCGAGTTCCTCGATGTCGATTTTTCAAACGTGAAGCGCTTCCCGATCCCGGTCGTGATGCTCCTGGGCCGCCACGACTACACGACACCGGCGGCGCCGACGGCCAGCTGGATGGAGAAGGTCGACGCGCCCTACAAGCGCGTCGTCTGGTTCGAGCGCTCTGCGCACATGGTGCCGTGGGAAGAGCCGGGCAAGACCCTGGTCAGCCTGCTGGAGGTGGTCAGGCCGCTGGCGAAATAATCGCTTCCAGCTCGGCCGCAATCTGCCGGGCCAGCTGGTGGATATGAAAACCGTCGACGAAGCCGTGGTGGGCCTGCGCCGAGAACGGCAGTTCCAAACGGCCGTTGGCGGCGTCACGGTACTTGCCCCAGGCGAAGGACGGAATGTCGGGCTGCTGGATCGAGGCGCTCGGATGCTGGATCGAAGTAAACGCCAGCCAGGGAATGCAGGTGACGAACACCTGCTCCTTCGCCTGCAGCGGCGTGCGGGCGGCGTACTCCATGTTCAGCGCCGCCATGCTGCCGGCTTCCTCGCGCGCCGCGATGCCGCGTGCGACGAATTCGCGCAGCTCGTCGCTCCAGTCGAACTGGGCGAAGTTCAGGTCATTGTGCTGGTTGACCACGGTGAAGGATGGCATCAGGCGCTCGATGCGGATCACTTCGCCGTCGAGGATGCGGTAGCGGAAGTTCTCCACCTTCAGCACCGAACGCAGCACCGCATACAGCAGCACGTGGAAGGGCGCCAGGCCCTGTTCCTTGCACCAGGGCCGGAAGTCCGGCAGCTCGAGCGGGAAGCAGATGTTCACCGCGGCGCTGTCCATCGCATCGAACAGCGCGAAGCGGTCGCGCCGCCTGTCGAACAGCTCCATTACTGGGCCTTGTTCAGGCGGCTGTGACGCACGCTGTACAGGAAGTAGGTGGCCACGGCCACGCCAATCCAGATGAAGAACACGCGGAAGGTGGCGGGCGACAGGTCCTTCATGATGTACAGGCAGGCCGCAATCGACAGGCCCGGGATCACGTAGGGACCGAAGGGCACGCGGAAGGCGCCCGGTTCGCCGCGGCCCTGCTTGGCGCGGATCACCGGCACCGCGATCGACACGACGATGAAGGCGGTCAGCGTACCCATGCTCACCATGTCCCACAGGAAACCAGAGTCGACCAGGCCGGCCACCGCGCCTACCACGACGCAAACAATGACCGTATTGCTGACCGGCGCCTGGGTGCGCTTGTTCACCTTCTGGAAAGTCTTCGGGATCAGGCCGTCGCGGCTGATGGCGTACAGGATGCGGGTCTGGCCGTAGATCGTCACCAGGGTCACCGAGAACACCGACACCACGGCGCCCGCCGACAGCACCAGCGCCGGCCAGGCCTGGCCGGTGACGTTCTGCAGGATCACCGACAGGCCGGCTTCCTGGCCCGCGAACATGTGCGAAGGCTGGGCGCCCATCGCGGCCACCGCCACCAGCATGTAGAACACGGTGACGATCAGGAGCGCGGCCAGGATCCCGATCGGGACGTTGCGGCGCGGGTTGTTGACTTCCTCGCCGGCGGTGGCAATCGTGTCCAGGCCGATGAAGGAGAAGAACACGGTGCCGGCGGCGGCGGTCACGCCGGCCATGCCGACATAGCCGCTGGCCGCATCGGGGTTGAAGAAGGGGGTGAAGTTGGCGCTGTCAAAACCGGTGAGCGCGATCGCGGCGAAGAAGACCAGGATGGCCAGCTTGATGATCACCATGACGGCATTGGTGGTCGCCGACTCCCTGGTGCCGCGGATCAGCAGGAGGCAGCACATCGCCACCAGGATGATCGGCGGCAGGTTGACGTTGCCGGGATTGACTTGAAGATTGTGGTGATCCGATACGAACATTGGCGAGCGCAGGTGCGCCGGGATCTCCCAGCCGAAGGCATTCACCAGGAAGTTGTTCAGGTAGTCGGACCAGCCGATCGCCACGGCGCTTCCCGCCAGGCCGTATTCGAGCAGCAGGCAGGCGGCGACGATGAAGGCGGCAAACTCGCCCACGGTGGCATAGGCGAAGGAATACGAGGAACCCGCGGCCGGCACGCGGCCGGCCAATTCGGCGTAGCACAGCGCGGTCAGGCCGGCGGTGACGGCGGCCAGCAGGAAGGAGAGGATCACGGCCGGACCGGCCTTCGGCACCGCCTCGACCATCGTGAAGAAGATGCCGGTGCCGATAGTGGCGCCGACGCCGATCATGGTCAGCGGGAACAGGCCGAGCGACCGTTGCAGGCCGCCGCCCGTGCCGTCTTCGTCATGGTGACGTTCAGCCTGTTTGGTACGGATCAGCTTTTGGCCCAGGGTCAAATTCACGGCATGTCCTTTGGTGGCGCGGCCCGTCGCCGCGCAGTTGTCTCACGTCGGCAGCGATATGAACCGCCAATCAAACCAGCGATTATAGGGGTTTTGCGTTGTCTCAATAAAATAGTTTGCGCAAAGATACATTTAAAGAACATCTTTTGATAGAATGGCTGCGTCCGCACTGATTCCCCATCCAGTCCGGACCATTTTTTGGCCTTAAACATGTAATCTCAATACATCAATATAGGAAACAGCATGATCTCGAGCGCTTCCCGCCCCTACATCGACGCATCGGTTCCCGTCCTGCGCGAGCACGGCCTGGCCATCACCACCCTCTTTTACCGCAGCATGTTCGAGGCCCATCCGGAGCTGAAGAACCTGTTCAACATGGGCAACCAGGCCAGCGGCGTGCAGCAGCAGTCGCTGGCGTCGGCGGTGTTCGCCTACGCCGCCAACATCGGCCATGCCGCGGCCCTCGGCCCGGTGGTGAACCGCATCGTGCACAAGCACGCCTCGGTGGGCATCCGCGCCGACCATTACCCGATCGTCGGCCACCACCTGCTCGGCGCGATCAAGACGGTGCTGGGCGATGCCGCCACCGAGCCCCTGCTGAAGGCCTGGGAAGAAGCCTATACCTCGCTGGCGCGCCTCTTGATCGATGCGGAAGCGAAGATGTACGAGGAAGCCGGGGTGCAGCCGGGCGAAACGCGCGCGATGCGCGTGACGGAGGTGGTGCGCGAGAGCGACAACGTGATTTCGATCCGGTTCAATCCGCTCGATGGCGGCGCCCTGCCGCCCTTCAAGGCGGGCCAGTATGTGAGCGTGGCCGTGGACTTCGCGGACGGCCGCCGCCAGCTACGCCAGTACAGCCTGTCGGATGCGCCGGGCGTCGCCACGCCGGGCAAGGACAGCCTGCGCATTTCGGTCAAGCGCGAAGATGGCAGTGCACATCCGGCCGGCGAGGTGTCGACCTGGCTGCACAAGAACGTGAACGTGGGCGGCGTGCTGCACGTGAGCCACCCGTTCGGCGACTTCCTGCCCGATACCGAATCGAACGAGCCGATCGTGCTGCTGTCGGCCGGCGTCGGCATCACGCCGATGATCTCGGCGCTGAACCGCATCGCGATGGTGAATCCGGAGCGCCGCGTGATCTTCGCCCACGCCGCACGCAATGCTGCGCACCACGCGCACCAGGCGGACGTCGCCGCCGCGCAGGCGCGCATGCCGCACCTGCAGGTGGTGAGCTTCTATGAAGAGGAAGAGGCAGCGGGCGTGTTGAAGGGCAAGATGGCGCTCGAGCGCCTGCCGTCGTGGCCACGCAGCGAGACCGACGTCTACCTGTGCGGCCCGCTGCCCTTCATGCAGGCGCAGTGGCATGCGCTGCTGGCGGCCGGCGCCCCGGCAAGCCGCCTGCACCGCGAGGTGTTCGGTCCGGACCTGCTCGACAACCTGCTCTAGGATGCATCGTTTCTCGTAGGGTGGTCGGCTTCGCCGACCGCGCGTTCAACTGACGGATGCGTTGCCACAAAGCCGGGTGGAGCTGGACGCCCGGTCGGCAGAGCCGACCACCCTACAAAATCAATCCAGCAGATGCACGTTGCGGCCGCTGACGCTGCGCTGCGCCGGGTGGCCGTACACGCGGATGCCGCCCGAACCGCCGCCGTGGGCGATCAGCGACTGCTTCACGGTGGCGCGGATGCCGCCGGAACCGTCTGCCGCCAGGTCGGCATCCTGGGTCGTCAGGCCCGCCAGGTCGAGGCTGCCCGAGCCCGCGACGCGCGCATTCAGCGAGCGCACCGCGCCGCCGGCCTGCAGGGCGCCCGAACCGGCCACGCTGGCGCGCACATAGTCGCCGCGGATTTGGCCGATGGTCATGCGGCCGGAACCCGCCAGGCCCAGGTCCGCGCTGGCGCTGCTCAATTCACCCGCATCGAGAACGCCCGAGCCGCTCACGCGTGCGTGCAGGCTGTCCACCTTGCCTGCCAGGCGTACCTGGCCGGAGCCGCTCTTGCGCACCTCGAGCGGCGCACCGGCCAGGTCGCGTACGAAGACCTGGCCCGAGCCGGACGCGCGCACGGCGCTCAGGCGCGGCGTGGTGTAGACGATGCGCACCGGCGTCTTGCTGCGCAGCTGGCGCTCGTTAACGATCTTCAGGGTATTGCCGCTCCCTTCGGTGCGGATATAGGGCAGCAGGTTGCCGTCGGCTTCGACCAGCAGCGAGGGCGCCGGGCCGACGCGCACGTCGACCTGCATCGAGCCGCTCACTTCCAGCTCGCCATGCGCCGCCACCCGGCGCTGGTCGCGCGCCGCGATGCCGTCGCCCTCCACCGTGTCGCTGCTGAAGACACTCCGCATGCGCACGTCGCCGTCGTTCGGCGACACGATGATGGCGCAGCCGCCCAGCGAGGCGATGGCGGCGATGGTGGCGAGGGCAAGCAGGGTACGTGGCGTGCGCATGGGTCAATCCTTCAGGGTGGTTATAGAGTGGTAGCACTGTAACAATCACCCCTGCCCTGCCGCCCGCGCCGTGCGACAAGCTGCAGGAAACGCTGCCTGAGCTGCGGCATCACGGCGCCGGCGATCGCCGGGATCCGCCCTAGCCGGCGCGCATGCTGCCGAACAGCGCCTTGTATTCGCGCGGCTGCGAGCGCCAGTACTGCGGCGGCGCAAACACCTGCTCGCCCAGTTCGGCCGCCGCATGCCATGGCCAGCGCGGGTCGTACAGCATGGCGCGCGCCAGGCCGATGAGGTCGGCCTGGCCCTGCTGCAGGATGGCTTCCGCCTGGCGGGCCTCGGTGATCAGGCCCACGCCGATGGTCGGCACGCCGGTCTCGCGCTTGATGCGCTCGGCGAACCCGAGCTGGTAGCCGGGTCCAACGGGAATCTTCTGCATGGGCGACAGGCCGCCGCTGGACACGTGGATGAAGTCGCAGCCGCGCTCCTCGAGGGCCCGGGCGAAGGCAAGGCTCTGCTCGATCTCCCAGCCGCCGTCGACCCAGTCGGTGGCGGAAATGCGCACGCCCACCGCCATCCCGCGCGGCACTGCGGCGCGCACGGCGTCGAATAGGTCGAGCGGGAAGCGCATGCGGTTCTCGAGCGTGCCGCCATATTCGTCATCGCGGGTATTCGACAGCGGTGACAGGAACTGGTGCATCAGGTAGCCGTGCGCGGCGTGGAGTTCGATGCCGTCCAGGCCCAGCGCCTGGACGCGGCGGGCGGCATCGACGAAACCTTGCTTGATGCGCGCCAGCCCGGCGGCGTCGAGCGCCATCGGCGGCACGTCGCCGTCGGCATGCGCGAGGCGCGACGGCCCGACAGTCTGCCAGCCGCGCGGCTCGCCTGGCGCGATCTGGGCGCCGCCTTCCCAGGGCACGGCGGTCGACGCCTTGCGGCCGGCGTGGGCCAGCTGCACGGCGATCTTGATGGGAGAATAGCGGCGCATGGCACGGATGACGGGCGCCAGCGCTTCCTGGTGGGCGCCGGACCACAGGCCCAGGTCGTCGGGCGAGATGCGTCCCTCGGGCGTGACGGCGGTGGCTTCGATGATCAGGAGGCCCGCGCCGGACAGCGCCAGGCCGCCCAGGTGGATGGTATGCCAGTCCGTGGGCAGGCCGTCGACGGCCGAGTACTGGCACATCGGGGCGATCGCGATACGGTTGGGGAGTTGCAGGGGGCCCAGGGTGACTGGGGAGAAAAGCATGCTGCTCATGAGGCCTCCGCATTTGGGCAAAGGCTTCAGTCTAGCTTGGTGGGGAGTCTGGTGCTGCGACGTCGGTGAAGAACTTGGATCCCGGCCTTCGCCGGGATGACGTTTTGAAGTCGCAGGCCGACAAACCGTCGTCCCGCCAAGTTGGCTGGATCAGCCGATACGCGTGACCATCAGCCCTGCACGCAAGCCCACCCGCACGTCCGGATTCGGAAACACCACCAGCTCCTCGTCATGCTCGACGCGATACACGGTATCCCCGTCGGTGGCGATCACCTCGCCCTTCTTCATCGGCGCGAAGTTCCAGGTCTCGCGCCCCACCGACATCGTGAAAGCGTCCGACAGCTTGATCACCTGCCGCGCCGTCGCGAACACGTGCGGCGCCGGCTTGCCGGCGGCTGCCGGCAAGCCCCGCAGCAGGCGGTCCAGCGCCTCGGACGCATCGGCGAACTGCGACAGGTCGTTCTGCCCCAGCGTCCCGACCCGCCCCAGCTCGACGGTGCTGCCCGCGGCGCCGTGATGCTCCGACGAGTAGTAGCTGTAGGTGCCCACCGACTTCGGGTTCATGATGACGGCGCCGATTGCCGCCTCTCCCAGCCAGTCGATCAGCGCCCGGCGCGGTTCATCCGGAATGATCTCGGGCACGATCGCGAACATCGGATAGTGCGAGGGCCGGATGGCCGTGTGCAGGTCGAGGTGCCAGCGCTGCGGCCCGGCGCCCTCGAAGAAGGCGCAGGTCGCCCGGATCAGCGCATCGGCCCGCCCCGCTTCCGCGGTGCCGGCCAGCGACCCGCGCTCCGCACGGAACATGCGGTTCAGGTCCGCATCGATGAAGCGCTTGCCTTGGGCGATCGCGTCGATGTTTCCGACGCACAGCATCAGGTCGACGGCCAGCGTACGCGGGGTGCGCGACAGGGCTTCGATCAGCCAGGCCACCATCTCGATCGGCCCGGTCTCGTCGCCATGCACGCCCACCGACACCAGCACGGCAGGACGCTGCGCATCCGGCGCAGCGCCTTTCACGCTCAGGATGCCGGGCGCCGGCAGGCTGACAGTAAAGCCGGCCTCCGCGAAGCGCTGCGCGACCGCGCCGAAATCCGCTTCGGCAAGGGCGCGCACCGCTTCCGGCAGCGTTGAGTCAGCAGCGCTGCTCATCGGCTCAGGCAGCCAGGCGGTCCGGGCTCGAACCTTCCGACAGCGCCCAGACGTCCAGCATGGCCTGCTCGAGCTCGACCGGCTGTGCAAAGCCGCTCAGGCCGCGCGCCTCGGTGACCTGCTGGACGGCTGCCAGCGGGTCGCCGCCCTGGCCGGCACGCTCGATCACCTGCAGCAGCAGGCGCTGCTGGGTGCGGCGCAGGGCCTGCATCGCGTAGTTGCGCAGCTGTTCCTGCGACTTGCTCTGGGCCGGCAGCTTCAGGCCGCGCTCGAGCGTGTCGATGCCGGCCTGCTGGCGCAGGGCCATGCCGACCTGCAGGAACTGGGCCAGGCTCATGCCGCTCGGACGCTGGACCGACACCGCCGCGAACAGGAAGGTGGCCAGCGACTCGATGGTCTCGACCGCCTTCCAGGCCGCGGTGAAGGAAGTCGGCAGGCCGCTGTGGCCGTCGGCTTCCGAACGGGATGGGGTCAGCGAACGCAGCTGGTCGGCCTGGCCGAACAGGGTCGAGAGCTCGGCCATGCCGTCGGTACCGGCCGGCAGCGAGAGCACGCCTTCGATCACGGCGCGCAGCAGCGCACGGGTGCGGGTGTCGACCGCCATCGAGACGTCACGCGGCACCGTCAAGGCATCGGCGTCGAGCGCGTCGAACACCGGCGCCAGGTGCAGCGCCGACCAGGCGCGGGCCCAGGCCTTCACCACTTCGGTTTCGTCCACACGGTGCTCGGCGGCCAGGTCGCGCAGCATCAGCGGACCGCAGCGGTTGACCGCTTCGTTGGCCAGCACGGTCGCCAGGATGGCGTTGGCCAGCGGGTGGTCCAGCGGGTTGCGGGTGGCGACCAGCTGGGCCGGGAAGTACGGACGCAGCAGCGGCTCGGCCCAGGTTTCCTTCGTCAGGTCCAGCGCCGACAGGGTACGCTTGAAGCGGTTCTTCACATTGGCCACGACCACCGCCAGTTCCGGCGCCGTCAGGCCCAGGCCCAGGGCCTTGCGGCGCTGCAGTTCGGTATCGGTCGGCAGCTGTTCCAGTTCGCGGTTGACGGCGCCTTCCGATTCCAGGTTCGTGATCAGGGCGGCATAGCCGTCGACGGTCGACGCGGTGGCCTGCGCCTGCGCCTCGCGGGTCAGCAGGTGGGTCTGCAGCGTGTTGTCGCGCAGGACCAGGTCTTCCACGGCGCCGGTCATCTCGTTCAGGATGCGGTTGCGGTCGGCTTCAGGCAGTTCACCGGCGTTGACTTCGGTGTCCAGCCAGATCTTGATATTCACTTCGTGGTCGGAGCAGTCCACACCGGCCGAGTTGTCGATCGCATCGGTGAAGATGCGGCCGCCCGCCAGGGCGAACTCGATACGGCCGGCCTGGGTCGCGCCCAGGTTGCCGCCTTCGGCCACTACCTTGCAGCGCAGTTCGTTGCCATTGACGCGGATGCGGTCGTTGGCGCGGTCCTTCACCTGGGCGTGGGTCTCGTTCGAGCACTTGATGTAGGTGCCGATGCCGCCGTTGTAGAACAGGTCCACCGGCGCCAGCAGGATGCGGTGCATCAGCTCTTCCGGCGACAGCGCGCTTTCCTCGATGTCCAGGGCAGCACGCACTTCCGGGCTCAGCTCGATCGAGCGCGAGGTGCGCGGATACACGCCGCCGCCCTGCGAGATCAGGCTCTTGTCATAGTCTTCCCAGGACGAGCGTGGCAGCGCGAACATGCGCTCGCGCTCCTTGAACGAGACTGCGACGTCCGGGGTCGGATCCAGGAAGATGTGGCGGTGGTCGAACGCCGCCAGCAGTTTCAGCTGGCGCGACAGCAGCACGCCGTTGCCGAACACGTCGCCCGACATGTCGCCCACGCCGACCATGGTTACCGGGGTGCTGCCCATGTCGTGGCCCAGTTCGTAGAAGTGGCGCTTGACCGCTTCGAACGCGCCTTTGGCGGTGATGCCCATCTTCTTGTGGTCATAGCCGTTCGAGCCGCCCGAGGCGAACGCGTCGCCCAGCCAGAAGCCGCGCTTGACGGCGATGCTGTTGGCGATGTCCGAGAAGGTCGCGGTGCCCTTGTCGGCGGCCACCACCAGGTACGGGTCGTCCTGGTCGTGGCGCACGGTGTTGTCCGGCGGGACGATGGCGCCGCGCACGCGGTTGTCGGTCACTTCCAGCAGGCTGGCGATGAATTCGCGGTAGCAGGCTTCGCCTTCCGCCGCCACCACTTCACGCGCTGCATTGGCCGGCATCTGCTTGCACACGAAGCCGCCCTTCGAGCCGGCCGGCACGATGACGGCGTTCTTCACCATCTGCGCCTTCACCAGGCCCAGTACTTCGGTGCGGTAGTCTTCCATGCGGTCCGACCAGCGCAGGCCGCCGCGGGCGACCGGGCCGCCGCGCAGGTGCACGCCTTCGAAGCGGCGCGAGAACACATAGATCTCGCGGTACGGACGCGGCTCCGGCGCCAGCGCCAGGTTGCTGGTGTCGACCTTGAAGATGATCTTCTCACCGTCGTTCTGGAAGTAGTTGGTGCGCACGGTGGCCAGGGCCAGGTCGACCAGCGCGGCCATGATCTCTTCGGTGTCGGCGTGGTTGACGGTCGACAGGCCGGCCTTCAATGCCGACAGCTTGGCGGTGCCGGCGCCGTGCTCGGAATCGCCCAGCTTCGGGTCGAAGCGCAGCAGGAAGGCGGTAACGAATTCCTTCACCAGGGCCGGCTGGGTGCGCAGGGTCTCGGCCATGTAGCGCACCGAGAACTTCGAGCCGAGCTGGCGCCAGTAGCTGATGTAGGCGCGCACCAGCTGCACTTCGCGCAGCGACAGGCCGCCTTCGATGGTCAGGCCGTTCATGCGGCCGTCTTCGGCTTCGTTGTTGAACAGCGCGGTGA
The DNA here is from genome assembly GCF_059686055.1 of Telluria sp. ZB4P34. Lineage (NCBI taxonomy): Bacteria > Pseudomonadati > Pseudomonadota > Betaproteobacteria > Burkholderiales > Oxalobacteraceae > Telluria > Telluria sp. ZB4P34. The sequence goes on from NZ_JCASIF010000017.1 coordinate 41,024, forward strand.
ACAGTTCCTCGGCCACCGGGATGATGCCCGGCTTGACCAGCTTGGCGCCGCTTTCGTCGTCCACGGCCAGCGCGGTGACGTTGTGGATGGCGCCATCCGGATTCTTGAAGGTCCAGGTCTGCTCGCGGTCGACCGCGATGCCGGCGTTCTGCAGGGCCGGCAGGATGCGCGACAGCGAGGGCACGTTCTCGCCCGAGTACAGGCGGATCGAGGCATCGATGCCATTGGCGGCGTCGCCCGGCTCCACGCGCACGGCGACACGGTCGTGCAGGCCGTTCTTCAGCACGGCCTGCAGGTCGCGGAAGGCGGTTTCCGGCGCGGTGTTGGTGACAAAGCTGACCGGCAGGTTGCTGCCCAGCTTGCGCAGGTTGCTGCGCATGCCGGCGTCGCCGATGGTGTTGGTGACGGCGGCGAAGCGGTCATGCCAGCCATCCAGCACCGCCAGCAGCGGCTGCTGGATGTCGGTCTCGAGGTCGAGCGGATAGCGGGCGGCCTGGGCGATCAGGTAGACGCGGGCCAGCGGGCCGTCGGCCACCAGGGTCTGGACGCGCACATCGACCGCACCCGAGCTGTTCTTGAGGGCCGAGGCCAGGCTGGCCGCGACGGCGGCGCTGTAGCGCTCGCGCGGCAGGTAGACCAGCACGTTCAGGTGGCGCGCATACACGTCGCGGCGCGCGAACACTTTCGGGCGCGGCTGCTTGTACATCGACACGACCGAGGAGCACACCTGGGCCAGCCATTCCGGATCGGCTTCCAGCGCTTCGGTGCGCGGCAGCGATTCGAGGATCTCGACGAACTTCTCGGCGCGGAAGCCTTCCTGGCGCACGCCGGCGATCGACAGCACCTTGGCCACGCGGCCGCGCGCGAACGGCAGGCGCGCCAGCGGGGTCGCGGTGGCGGCGCGGGTGAACAGGCCCACGAAGCAGTGCTCGCCCAGGATGCGCCCCTGGGCGTCGGTGTTGCGCACGCCGATGAAGTCGAGCGGCTGGTCGCGATGCAGGGTGCCCTCGACGTCGGCTTTCACGATCGACAGGGTGTCGGCGCGGCGCGACAGGGTTTCGAAGTCGCCCGGGATATTGGCCAGGCAGGTACCGTAGACCGGGTGCGAGGTGTCGGCAAGCACGCCGATGCGGCTCGGGATGTCGCGTTCGAGTTCGCGCACGCCTTCCTTCACGGCATAGTAGGCGTAGCCGAAGGGCTCGAAGCCCTCGTTCTTGGCCCATTCGAGGAATGCGGCCACTTCCTGGCCTTCGGCGCTGCCGGCCTCGCTGTTGCTACTTGCGGCGGCGGCGGCGACGGCGGTCATGCGGTCGGCCATCTTGACGGCGTCGCGGTGCACGGTGGCGGCATCGTTGGCGACCATGCGGATGCGTGCGGTCAGGGAATCGAGTTCGCCGAATTCGAGTTCGTCGCTCATCAGGATCAGGACGATCGATTCCAGCGGCGCGCCGGCTTCGCCGACGGCGGTTGCGATGCCGCCCGCTTCACGGCGCACGGCCAGCACGGCGTTCATCACGCCGGCGGCGGTCTGGCGCTCCTTGCGCAGGGCCATGACGAAGGAATCGACCAGGTAAGGCATGTCGTCGTTCAGGATCAGCAGGGCAGTGGCCATGCCGCCACGGGCGTCGGAATACTTCATCTGCGCGATCTGGCAGCCGGGGCCGGTGCGCTGGGCCAGCTGCGAGAAACCTTCCCACAGTACCGGGGCCAGGCTCTCGGGCGCGGTGCCGGCCAGGTCTTCGTCATCGAGCGATCCGAGCCACGCGCTGATCAGCGCGCCCACCTGGGCGTTGGCGCCGGCGGCGGCGTGGTTTGCGTTCACCAGCGCGAGCGTCTGGTTACGCAAATCTTGAGGCATGTCTTTCATCTTGCTTCTCCAAAGTTTGTGTGCCCGGCGCGCTGAGGCTTGTGGCTGTGCGCGGCCCTGGCTTTATATGGACGGGGGTGTCCCGTCCGAATTCCGTGCGCGCCTTGAACCGGGGCGCGCCAATCCGCTATTAGAACATGCCGCATCGGCCCGGTCACCCGTGCGCTGCGGCCTTCCCGCCCATTTTTACGACAGGTCGTACAGGCCCGGCAGGCCGAGGATGCGTTCCAGTTCCTCGAGCGCCGCGGCGCATTCGATCGCCAGCTGCGGGTCGGCCAGGTCCTTCGGCTCGACCCGGTCGCGGTAGTACTTCTCGACCCAGGCGACCAGCTGCGCATACAGCGCTTCGGTCATGATCACGTTGCCGTGCAGGGCCGCCGCTTCCTCGTCGGTCAGGGCTACCCGCAGGCGCAGGCAGGCCGGGCCGCCGCCATTGCGCATGCTCTGGCGCAGGTCGAATTCGAGCAGCTCGTCGATCGGGCCGCCGCTCGCGACCATGCCGGCCAGGTAGCGCGAGACCGCCTCGTTCTCGCGGCATTCGTGCGGCACCACCAGGGCCATGCGGCCGTCCGGCTTGGTGAGCAGCTGGCTGTTGAACAGGTAGCTGGCCACGGCGTCGGCCACCGGCACCTGGGCGCCGGCCACGCGCACCGGCGCCAGCTCGGCATCGACGCCGGCCAGCGCGCGGCGCAGCGCGTCCAGCGTGACGGCTTCGTCCGCGAACGCTTCTTCATGGTAGAACAGCACGTTGCCGTTGCCGACCGCGATCACGTCGTTGTGGAACACGCCCTGGTCGATCACGTCGGGATTCTGCGAGGCGAATACGGTGCGCGCCGGGTCCAGGCCGTGCAGGCGTGCGACCGCCTGCGAGGCTTCCAGGGTCTGGCGCGCCGGGTACTTCTTCGGGCTTGGGGCGGACGGGTCGAACTCGGCGCGGCCATACACGAAGAATTCCACGCCGGCGGCGCCGTGGGCGCTGGCAAAGCGGGTGTGGTTGGCGGCGCCTTCGTCGCCGAAGGCCGGCACCGGCGGCAGCGCGTCGTGCACCACGAAGCGGCTGGAATCCTGGAAGATCGCGCGCAGGGTGCGGGTGGCCTGCACGTACTCTTCCGAGCGGTGCAATTTGTTGTTCAGGTTCGCCGGGGTAAAGTGCACGCGTCCGTCCAGCGTATCGCCCGATGGGCTGACGGTGGCCGCATTGGCAGTCCACATCGGCGCCGCCGAATAGGCGCAGGCCAGGATCACGGGCGCATCGCGGAAGGCGCGCGCCAGCACGTCGGCGTCGGTGCCGGAAAAGCCGATGCGGCGCAGCAGGCGGAAGTTCGGGCGTGCCTGCGGCGGCATCACGGCCTGGGCGAAGCCGCGCATGCCGAGCGCGCGCATCTTGGCCAGGCCCTGCAGGGCGGCCTGGCGCGGGTTCGAGGCGCTCCTCACATTGCTGAACGAGGCGACGTTGCCGAACGAGAGTCCGGCGTAGTTATGGGATGGGCCGACCAGGCCGTCGAAGTTGTATTCGCGAGCGATACGCATGGTGTAGTAAGCCTTAGAAGCTGAGCCCCGGCGACAGCTTCGCCGGCATGTCGAGTTCCGCCGTCTCGATCGAGGCGACCGGGTAGGCGCAATAATCGGCGGCGTAATAGGCGCTCGGGCGGTGGTTGCCCGATTTGCCGACGCCGCCGAACGGGGCCGAGCTGGCCGCGCCGGTGGTCGGGCGGTTCCAGTTGACGATGCCGGCCCTGGCGCGCACCGAGAAGCGCTTCCACAGCGCCTCGGAGGGCGACAGCAGGGCCGCGGCCAGGCCGTACTCGGTGGCGTTGGCGACGCGCAGGGCCGCGTCGAAATCCTTCACGCGGATCACCTGCAGAAGCGGGCCGAACCACTCTTCGTCCGGGATGCCCTGCGCATCGGTGGTGTCGACGATGCCGGCGGTGACGAAACCGGCGTTCGGGTCGAGCTGCTTCATTTGCAGCAGCACCTTGCCGCCCTTGGCCTCCATGTCGGCCTGCGCCTGCACCAGGCGGGCGGCGACGGCGCTCGATACCACAGGCCCCATGAAGGGCTGCGGATCGGCCTTCGACGGGCCGGGTTGCAGCGATGCTGCGATCTCGACCAAACGGTCAAGGAATGCCTGGGCCTGCGGCGAGTCCTGGATCACCAGGCGGCGCGCGCAGGTGCAGCGCTGGCCGGCCGAGATGAAGGCCGACATCACGGTGTGGTGCACGGCGGCGTCCAGCAGCTTGGCGTCAAGCGGGATGTCCCACACCACCAGCGGGTTGTTGCCGCCCATTTCCAGCGCCAGCATCTTGCCCGGCCTGCCGCCGAACTGCTTGTGCAGGGCCATGCCGGTCTGGCTGCTGCCGGTGAACAGGATGCCGTCGATGTCCCCGTGCTGGCCGAGCGCCACGCCGGTGTCGCGGCCGCCGTTGACCAGGTTCAGCACGCCCTTGGGCAGGCCGGCCTGTTCCCACAGCTGCACGGTCTTCACGGCGGCGCGCGGCGCATATTCGCTCGGCTTGAACACCACGGTGTTCCCGGCGATCAGGGCCGGCACGATGTGGCCGTTCGGCAGGTGGCCGGGGAAGTTATACGGGCCGTAGACGGCAAACACGCCGTGCGGGCGGTGGCGCAGCACGGCGTTGCCGTCGGCTACCTTGGCGGCCGTTTCGCCGGTGCGCGCGCCATACGACTGCGCCGAGATGTCGATCTTGTTGGCCATGGTCGCCACCTCGGTGCGCGCTTCCCACAGCGGCTTGCCCACTTCCTCGGCGATGATCGCGGCGAGCTCCTCGCTGTGCTCCTTCAGCAGGTCGCGGAAACGCGTGCAGACGGCGATGCGCTCGTCCAGCGGCGTGAGCGCCCAGGATTCGAAGGCATTGCGGGCGGCCGCAGCGGCGCGCGCCACGTCGTCAACGGTGGAGGCCTTGCTGGTCCAGGTCTGGCGCCCGGTCGACGGGTCGATGGTGGCCAGTTCCGGGCCGCTGCCGGCGAGCCACTCGCCGCCGATATAGTTCGAGAGATCAGGCATTCGCGTTCTTCCTTGTATTGAGGGGCAGCGTGCGCACTGCATCGCCGGCCTGCACGTGCAGCTGCGACAGTTCTTGCGCGGACAGCGCGACACGCGTGGCGCCGGGAACGGCGCGGGTCACGATCATGCGGAAATCGGTGAGCTTCGTGTTCGACACCAGGAGGTGTTCGGTGTGCTCGAGCTCGTCGTGCGGCCCTTCCACGGCGGTCGCCAGCACGCTGTCGCGCACCGCGCGCAGCTCGGACACGCGGCCCTGCAGCACCGGGCCGGCGTCGAAAATATCGACGTAGCCTTCGTAGTGCATGCCCTCGTTTTCCAGCAGCTTCTTCGCCGGCAGGGTCGAAGTATGCACCTTGCCGATCACTTCGCGCGCCGATTCCGGCAGGTAGTCCACGTACAGCGGCTGGCGCGGCATCAGCTCGGCGATGAAGGACTTCTTGCCGATCGCGGTGAGGCCGTCGACGTGGTCGAAGTCCATCTTGAAGAAGTGGCGGCCCAGGCCTTCGTAGAAGGGCGAGACGCCGTTCTCGTCCTGGTACCCGCGCATCTCGGCGATGATCTTCTCGGTGAACAGCTGCTGGAACTGGGCGATGAACAGGAAGCGGCTTTTCGACAGCCACTTGCCGTTGAAGCCGGCGCGGAACTGTGGCAGCAGGAACAACGAGCACAGTTCGGACGAGCCGGTCAGGTCGTTCGACAGGTACAGGGTCTCCATCCGCGTGAACACGTTCAGCTCGCGGCTGCAGTGCACCAGGGTGCCGATGCGGTAGTTGTAGAAGGGCTCGGTGAGCCCGACCGCGCCCTTGATCGCGCACACGCCGGCGATGCTGCCGGGCCCACCAGACTGCGCGGTTTGCTCGAGCACGAACATGTAGTCGCGCTGCTCGGGCGGGATGGTTTCGTTGAACGAGGCCACCGCAGTGGCGACGCGGTCGCCCAGCATCTTGCGGTCGGGCTTGAGCGTGGTCATGCCGCTGCCGGCCTGGCGCGCCATGTCGATCAGCGCGTCCAGGTCCTCGGTTTTCACTGCACGGATTACGAGCATCGGTTCCTCTCTCAGATGCGCACGCAGGTGACGCTGTCGCCGGGCGACACGCCGAGCGCCTGCTGGGCGTCGCGCGACAGGCAGATCGCCTGGCCGGATTCCGCCGGCGGGCAGGCGGTGATGACGGCGCGGAAGTTCTGCTCGCTGCTGGCCACCGCATAGGTGACGAATTCATCGGCGCCGGCCGCGCGGCCGGCGTTCTCGACCTGGCGCAACTGCGAGGCGCAGAAGGAGCGCAGGGCATTCTTGTGGGCCTGCAGGATCGGGCCGCCATCGAAGATGTCGATGTACTCGTCGGCCTCGAAGCCTTCCTGCGTGAGCAGGTTGAAGGCCAGCTGGCCGCTCGGGTGGATCTGGCCGAGCGCGGCCTGGGCGTCGCCCGGCAGCAGCGGCACGTAGACCGGATAGTGCGGCATCAGCTCGACGATCAGGGTGCGGTTGCGGGCGCCGTCGATGACGCGCTCGGCGTCGAGGAAGTCCATCTTGAAGAACTTGCGGCCCAGCGCATTCCAGAACGGCGACTGGCCTTCGCCATCGGTGACGCCGGCCAGCGGCACGAAGAAGCGGTCGCCGAAGCGCTGCGGCGCCAGCACGGCGTACAGCAGACGCGCACGCGACAGCAGCGCGGCTTCGCTACCTGCGCTGTCGCGGTTGCGGATGTAGAAGCCCGACAGGTGCGAGTAGGCGGTCAGTTCCGAACACAGGGTCAGCGCGTGCACGCTGTGGCTGATGTTCAGGTCGCGCGACACCTGCTGGATCACGTCGTTGCGGAACGCGAAATAGGTGCCGTTCGAGCCGGCCGAGGCGTGGATCGACGAGGTGCCGACCACTTCGCGCGTGCGCAGGTCTTCCAGCACGAACTGGTACGACTCTTCGCTTGGAATATCGACGTGGGCGGCGAACGAGGCGATCGAACGCTCGACCGCCGCGACGATGGCTTCGCGCGTGCGCGGCAGCGTGTGCACACCGGGGATCGACACCGCGGCCATCGCCTCGAGGGCGCCGATATCCGCGCGTTCTACCGGACGAACTACATACATGCGTACTCCCAAGATGGGTCAATTCAAACGGCGAGGCCGGCCATGCCCGGGGAGGGCTGGCCGGCCGGTGGCAGGCGCGAAATCAGCCCGCGATGAAGGCCTGCACGGCCTCGCGCATCAGGCGGTCGGCTTCCGCGATCTGCTCGTCCGACACGACCAGGGCAGGCGCCAGGCGCACTACGTCCGGACCGGCGATCAGGAGCATCAGGCCGAGCTTTTCGCAGAGCTTGGTGTAGTCCTTGGAGCGGCCCTTGAAGTCGGCCGCCATCGGCAGGCCGATGAGCAAGCCCTGGCCGCGCGGCTTGCCGAACACCTGCGGGAACTCGCCCGACAGCTTTTCGAGGTTGGCGAAGATCTTGCCGCTGGCTTCCTTGACGCGCGCCAGGAAGCTTGGGTTGCTGATGGTCTCGACCACCTTCAGGCCGACGGTGGCCGCCAGCGGGTTGCCGCCGTAGGTGGTGCCGTGCGAGCCGACATTGAAGTGCTGGCCGATCTCGTCGGTGGTCAGCATGGCGCCGATCGGATAGCCGTTGCCCAGCGCCTTGGCCGAGGTCAGGATGTCCGGAGTTACGCCGGTGTCCATGTAGGCGTAGAAGGCGCCGGTGCGGCCGACGCCCGACTGCACTTCGTCGAACACCAGCAGCGCGCCGGTCTGGTCGCACAGTTCGCGCAGCGCCTTCAGGAACGCGCGGTCGCCCGGGATCACGCCGCCTTCGCCCTGGATCGGCTCGACGATCACGGCGGCAACGTCATCCAGGATGGCGGCGCGCGCCGCGTCGATGTCGTTGTACGGAATATGATTGATTTCCTGCGGCAGCGGCTCGAAGCCTTCGGTGTACTTCGGCTGGCCGCCCACCGAGACGGTGAACAGGGTACGGCCGTGGAAGGACGACAGGAAGGACACGATGCGCGACTTGTGCGGGCCGAACTTGGTGTGCGCATACTTACGCGCCAGCTTCAGGGCCGCTTCGTTGGCTTCGGCGCCGGAGTTGCAGAAGAAGGCGCGATCGGCAAAGGTGGCTTCGGTCAGGGCCAGGCCCAGGCGCAGCACCGGCTCGTTGGTGTAGCCATTGCCGAGGTGCCAGACCTTGCCCAGCTGTTCGGTCAAGGCGGCGACCAGTTGCGGGTTGCAGTGGCCCAGGCTCGACACGGCGATGCCCGAGGTGAAGTCGAGGTAACGCTTGCCTTCCTGGTCCCACAAATCCAGGCCCGCGGCGCGCACCGGCACCATGGCGGCCGGGGCGTAGGTGGGGACGAGGACTTCGTCGAAGGTCTGCCGGGTGACAGGCCGCGTGGTGACACCGGAGTCAAGGTTTGCGTTCATGGCTTCTTCCTCATCTAGAGACGGTTGTGCGCGGACCCAGTGCCGCACAGAGTAGAGCCATTATAGGAAGCCACCCTGGCAAGTTCTTGCAGAACTGCGACAGGGATTTTCGTTTTTAGTCGGGGAAATATTGCGTAACTACCAAACAGGTCCGGGCATCACTGTGCCAGCTTGCGCTGCCGCTCCTCCCGCGGTGTATTTCCGAACAGCGCCCCGAAGGCCGTCGAGAAATGCGAGCCCGACGAAAAGCCGCACATCAGCCCCACCTGGACGATCGAATAATTGGTTTCGAGCAGCAGTTTGCGCGCCCGTTGCAGGCGCAGTTCGAGGTAGTAGCGCGAGGGCAGGCTGCCCAGGTATTGCTTGAACAGGCGCTCCAGCTGGCGGCGCGAAATGCCGGCCAGGCCGGCGATTTCGTCGGTGGAGAGCGGCTCTTCGATATTCGCTTCCATCAGGGCCACGGCCTCGGTCAGCTTCGGCTGCAGGGCGCCGAACCTGGCCTGCAGCGCCACCCGCTGGCGCTCGTCCTTGCCGCGCACGCGGTCGATGCACAGGATTTCCTTCACCTGGGCCTGCAGCGCCGCGCCAAACAGCATCTCGACCAGGGTCAGGGCGAAATCGATGCTGGCCGCGCCGCCGCAGCAGGTGAGGCGGTTGCGGTCGAATTCGTACAGGTTGGGGGTGAACAGCGCCTGCTCGGCCAGCGCATTGGTATCCGGGTACAGCGCCCAGGGCAGCGCGGTGCGCACGCCGTGCAGGGCGCCGGCGTCGGCCAGCCACAGCACCCCGGCGCCGACCCCGCCCCAGAACGGCGCCGCGCGGCAGCGCTCGACCAGGGCGCGGCAGTTGGCCGGCTTCAGGGCTGCCTCGGCCTCGTCGGCCACCAGCAGCACCAGGTGCCAGTGGCGCATGGCGTCGGCGGCGAATTTGTCGGGACTGCGTACGTCCACGTGCAGCAGCTCGGGACCGAGCAGCTTGGCCGCCAGGCGCAGCGGCTGCACCAGGCCGGACCAGGTGAGCATGTCCGGCTCGCCCGCGTTCACGAGCAGCACGCGCAGCGGCCTTTCCTGTGCCAGTTGGGACAGGTCAGCAGGCTGCATCGGTACGGATGGGCGGTGTCATTCGGGAAGCGGGCATGGAGCCCGGCAGGTCGCGTCGCCCGCTATCATACTGGAAGAAGCGATTGGAAGAACCGGACCACCTCCACACATGCCACTGGCGGCAAACCTGCGCCGGCCAGCTATAATCCTGGCCCATGGGGGAACGATATTTAAAGAGCGTCCGGCTGCTGGCCGAGTGCATGCAAGGCTTCGAGCGTTTTTCCGGCGAGTCCGTGCGCCAGCACGGCTTGACGCATGCGCAGTTCGATATCATTGCCACATTGGGCAATACGCCGGGCATGAGCTACAAGGAGCTCGGCGAGCGCACCCTGATCACCAAAGGCACACTGACAGGTGTGATCGAACGCCTGGAACAGAAGGGCCTGGTGCTGCGCGAGCGCAGCAGCGACGACAAGCGCTCGTTTTTCGTGCGCCTCACGCCGGCAGGCGATGCGGTATTCGCCGATGTGTTTCCCAAGGTAGTAGCACACGGCAAGCAACTGTTCGCCCACTATGGCGAGGCCGACTTCGATGCCCTGGAAAGCGTGCTGCGCAGGCTGCGCGACCAGATCGCCGCCGGCATCCCCCCTCCTCACTCACCATAAACAAAGGAATTGCCTTGAAAACATCCCTGATCGACGGCAAAAAGCCTGCCCACTTCGACAAACACATCATCGGCAATATCCTGCTGGATGTCGCACCGTTGGAAGAGGTCAAGCAGGAAGCCATGCTGATCGGCGTGCGCAACGAAGCGGGCGAGATCTACCGCCTCATTGGCGCCACCAAGCTCAACAGCTTCATGAATGCGAGCGAAGAGCTGCTCGACCTCGGCCTGGTCGACGAACTGCAGGATCTCGAAGAGCAGAAGGAAGGCTGCGACGCCATCTTCGGCGAGCCCTGATCTCTCGCTTTGGCAACAGAAATAGTGCCGTAAGGCAATTTTACTGGGCCGAGCAATGCGATGGGGGGTATAATTTTTCGATGGACCGACTCTCTGCCCTCAAGAGCATCGGCGCCCAGGCAAGCCGTGGCGACCTCAGCTTTCCGACCAAGGTCGCCGCGACGCTGAAGCTGCAGCGCGCCCTGGGCGAACCCGACTGCCATACCGACATGGCGGCGCGCCTGGTGCAGGCCGAACCCCTGCTCGCCGCGCGCACCGTGGCGATTGCGAATTCGGTGGCCTACAACCGCTCCGGCCACGACGTGACCAATGTCCGGGCCGCCGTGCAGCGGGTCGGTTTCCGTACGCTGGGCGCCCTGGCCGCCTCGGTCATCGTGCGCCAGCTGGCCGGCGAGATCGCCGACCCCGCCCTGCGCACCAGGGCCGATGCCTTGTGGGTCCACTCGGCGCATGTGGCCGCACTGGCCCAGGTGATCGCGCGCCGCGTGTCCTTCGTCGATCCGGAGACGGCGATGTTCGCCGGCATCGTGCACGAGGTCGGCGGCTTCTACCTGCTGTCGCGCGCCGAAGAGTTCCCGGGCCTGCTCGACGGCGGCGCCGAGGAATGGATCGAGCACGGCGAAGTGGCGATCGGCCGCGGCGTATTGCTCAAGCTGGGCGTGCCGGTGCCGGTGATGGGCGCCATCGAGGCGCTGTGGAACGGCATGCGCGCCCTGCCGCCGGAAACCTTGGGCGACACCCTGCTGCTGGCCAAGGACCTGGCGCCCTTCCCGTCCCCACTGCGCGAGCGCGCTGGCGCCACCACGCTCGAATCCGCCGCCACGATCGACTTCACGGTCGGCGCAGGCACCCTGGCCCAGGTGCTGGCCGAGTCGAGTGAGGAAGTCAAGAGTCTAACTTCCGCCCTCCTGTAAGCCCTTTGGCAAAAAAATGCCCGCTCGAGGGAGCGGGCAAAGTCCAAAACTAGGGATGTCCTGAAAGAGACGCTTTTACTATAAGCCTCGCACGAGACCGCTTCCGTGCGCTGATTCACACAGACCGTCGCTTTCCTGCCGGGCGAAAAAAAAACCCGCTCCGGTTGGGGAGCGGGTGAAGTCCAAAACTAGGGATGTCCTGAAAGAGACGGTTTCACTATACATCGTCCACCTCGGCGATTTCCGTGCGCTGATTCACTTAATCCACCTACTTTGACGCGTTGACGCGATACGCTGGGTATTGTGGCGCGCTACCGTTTAAGGATCGCTTCCGCGGCAAGCTGATGTTGCCGGAAGATTCAGTCTTCATTCCTGAACAGGTGCGCACATGACACATCTTTCCAGCCAGACCTTGCATCCGTCGCGCCGCCGCTTCCTCGTCCAGGCCATGGCCGGGGCCGGCCTCGTGGCCCTGTCCACGCCCCGTGCCTTCGCCGCACCCGGCATCGTCATTCCCAACCTTACCGGCCTGTATCCGGTCGAAGTCGCCCGCGTAGTGGCGCCGCTGTCGACGCAGGAAGTGGCGCAGGCACTGCGCGACTGGCCGGGGAAGATCGCGGTGGGCGGCGGCCGCTACAGCATGGGCGGCCAGGTCGCCATCCGCGGCGGGCTGCACCTGGACATGCGCAGCATGAACCGGCTGCTGCGGCTGGACGTCCACGCGAAGCTGGCGCGGGTCCAGGCCGGCATGCGCTGGCGCGACCTGCAGGATGCGCTCGACCCGCTCGGCCTGGCCGTACACACGATGCAGAGCTTTTCGAATTTCACCGTGGGCGGCGCGGTCTCCGTGAATGCCCATGGCCGCTACGTCGGCAACGGGCCGGTGGTGAACTCGGTGCGGGCCTTGCAGCTCGTACTGGCGGACGGCGCGATCGTGGAAGCGAGCCGCACCCGCCATGCGGACCTGTTCCACGCCGCCGCGGGCGGCTACGGGGCGGTCGGGGTGATCACCGAAGTGGAGCTCGATCTGGCGGAGAACACCCGCATCGAGCGGGTCGTCGAGGAGATGGCGCTCGATGACTATCCGGCCTGCTTCCAGCGCGTACTCGCACGCGGCGACTGCATTTTCCACAATGCCGACCTGCTGCCGCCGCTGTTCAACGCGCCGGTGGCGGTGTCCTGGCACAGGACCACGAAAGCCCTGACCGAGCCCGCCAGGCTGGTGCCGCGCGGCCAGTCCTACAGCCTGAACCAGAACCTGCTGTTCGCAATGACCGAACTGCCGCGCGGCGACCTGCTGCGCAGGAAGCTGGTCCACCCGCTGCTGCTGGCGCGGCCAGCCGTCACCTGGCGTAACCATGAAGCCAGCCTCGACGTCGCGGAACTGGAACCGCGCACGCGCGCGCTGTCGACCTACGTCCTGCAGGAATATTTCATCCCTGTGCGGCACTTCGCCGCCTACGCCCGCGCGATGGCGGCCGTCATCCGCAAGCACGATGCAGAAGTGCTGAACGTGTCGGTGCGCCACTCGCCGGCCGACCGGACCGCCCTGCTGCCCTGGGCCAAGGAAGAGGTGTTTTCCTTCGTCGTCTACTACAAGCAGCGGACCCATGCGGCGGCCAGGCGCGCGGCCGGCGACTGGACCCGCGCGATGATCGACACCGCGCTCGCGTTCGGCGGACGCTACTACCTGCCTTACCAGCTTCACGCCAGCCGGGAGCAATTCGACCGCGCCTATCCGGAGGCGGACAATTTGCGCAAGCTCAAGCGCAGCGTCGACCCGGCAGGCAGGTTTTCCAACGCACTGTGGGAAAAGTACTTATGAACCCCGCCGTCGACGCAAAAAAAACCCGCTCCGGTTGGGGAGCGGGTGAAGTCCAAAACTAGGGATGTCCTGAAAGAGACAGGTCCACTATAGGGAAACCGTTTCAGAACTTCCGTGCGTTACCGCACATAAACAGTTAACTTGTCACACACCTTTGATCAAATGTAAAAATGCCGCCGCGGCGAACCGGGGCGGCATGTGCCTGGCGAGGGCCGGGACTTAGACCACGGCGCCGTCGTGCTCGTCCTTTTCCTTCACCGGCTTGATCAGGTCTTCGCGCTTCACGCCCAGCCACATGGCCAATGCGGCGGCGACGAACACCGACGAATAGATGCCGAAGCAGATGCCGATGGTCAGCGCCAGTGCGAAGTAGTGCAGCGCGTGGCCGCCGAACAGCAGCATCGACAGCACCATGATCTGGGTCGAGCCGTGGGTGATGATGGTGCGCGAGATGGTGCTGGTGATCGCGTGGTCCATCACTTCCTCCACGCTCATCTTGCGCTGCTTGCGGAACATCTCGCGGATCCGGTCGAAGATGACGACCGATTCGTTGACCGAGTAACCCAGCACCGCCAGGATCGCCGCCAGCACCGTCAGCGAGAACTCCCACTGGAAAAAGGCGAAGAAGCCGAGGATGATGACCACGTCGTGCAGGTTGGCGATGATCGCCGAGACGGCAAACTTCCACTCGAAGCGGATCGCCAGGTAGGCGACCACGCCGATGATCACCATGACCAGTGCGTTCAGGCCGTTCTGCTGCAGTTCTTCGCCAACCGCCGGGCCGACGAATTCCACACGCTGCAGGCTCACCGCTTCCTGGCCGGCCGCGGTCACGCAGCTGGTGCGGTTGACCGTCTGGCCTTTGTCGGTCGTGACCTGCGTGACCTTCGGCAAGCCCTGCTCCGAGGCGCAGACCGCATTGAAGACGCGGGTCGAGGCGCCGGCCGCAGCCTGCCCTTCGATGATCGGCAGGCGCAGCAGCACGCTCTGGGCGGTGCCGAAACCGGTCACTTCAGGGGCCTCGTAGCCGATGCCGCGCAGCGTCGTGCGAATCTTTTCCTGGTCGGCCGCGTGCGGGTAATGCAGTTCCATCACGGTGCCGCCGGTGAACTCCACCGAGTAATGCAGGCCCTTGGTCACCAGGAAGAACACCGCTGCCAGGAAGGTCAGCGCCGAGATCACATTGAGGATCACGGCGTGACGCATGAACGGGATATCCCGTTTGATCTTGAAAAATTCCATGGTTATTCCTGAGGTGCGTTTTGCTTGTTAGGCGTGAAGCCTTCTTTCCAGACCGTGCCGATCGAGATGCCCGTCAGTTTCTTCTTGCGGCCATACCAGAGGTTGATCAGGCCACGGGCCACGAACACGGCCGAGAACATCGAGGTCAGGATGCCAAGGCAGTGCACCACGGCGAAGCCGCGCACCGGACCGGAACCGAAGATCAGCAGCGCCAGTCCGACGATCAGGGCGGTGACGTTGGAGTCGAAAATCGTGTCCCAGGCGTGCTTGAAGCCGGCGTTGATCGCCACCTGCGGCGTTGCGCCCGCGCGCAATTCCTCGCGGATGCGCTCGTTGATCAGCACGTTGGCGTCGATCGCCATACCGAGGGTGAGCGCGATTGCCGCGATACCCGGCAGGGTCAGGGTAACCTGCATCATCGACAACAGCGCCAGCAGGAACAGCACGTTGGCGGCCAGCGCAATGGCGCTGACGAAGCCCACCAGATGGTAGTAGAGCACCATGAAGACCGCGATCGCCACGAAGCCCCAGAGGGTGGACTTGAGGCCGCGTTCGATGTTCTCCGCGCCCAGCTGCGGGCCGATCACGCGCTCTTCGATGAATTCCATCGGCGCCGACAGCGCGCCCGAGCGCAGCAGCAGGGCCAGCTCGTTGGCGTCTTCGATGCTGCCGATGCCGGTGATCTGGAAGGTCGAACCCAGCTCCTGGTTGATGACCGGCGCCGTCGGCACGCTGTACACGCCTTTTTCCTTCAGCAGCACCGCCAGCCGCTTGCCGACGTTGTCGCGGGTGGCCATGCGCATGCGGCGGCCGCCGTCGCCGTTCAGGTCGATAGAAACGGCCGGCTGCTGGTTCGAATCGAAACTGGCGACGGCGCTGGAGATGTAGTCGCCAGTCAGGATGATGTCCTTCGACACCACGACCGGGCCGCCGCGCCCCTCGGTGAACAGTTCCGAGTTCAGCGGGATGGCGGCGGTCGTTTCGGTACCCGGGGTGACGGTCGAGTCGACCATGCGCAGCTCCAGGGTGGCGGTGCGGCCGATGATGTCCTTGGCGCGCGCCACGTCCTGCACGCCCGGCAGCTGGACGATGATGCGGTCGGCGCCCTGCTGCTGGATCAGCGGTTCGGTGGTGCCCAGTTCGTTGATGCGCTTGGACAGGGTGGAGATGTTCTGCTTCACGCCCTCTTCCACCGTGCGGCGCAGCGCCTCCGGCTTCATGTTGACGACCAGCTTCAGCTCGGTGCCGTCGGCAGTTTCGGCGAAAGCCAGGTCCTGGGACTGCTTGGCCAGCGCATTACGGGCCGCGGTACGGGTGGCGTCGTCGCGGAAACGCACTTCGATGCTGTTGCCGACGCGTTCGATGCCGGCGTGACGGATGTTGGCGTCGCGCAGCTGGCTGCGTATGCTGGCCTGCAGGCCCTTCACCCTGGTGTCGAGCACGGCCTTGCTGTCGATCTGCAGCAGGAAGTGCACGCCGCCGCGCAGGTCCAGGCCCAGGTTCATGGGCTTGGCGCCGAGCGATTCCATCCAGGCCGGGGTGTTCTTCACCAGGCCGACCGTGACGATGTAATCGGGATTGTCCTTGTTGCCGTTCAAGTCGCGCTCGAGCGCCAGCTTGGCCTTGAACTGGGCGTCGGTGCTGTTGAAACGTGCCCGCACCGAGGTGCTGTTGCCGCTGCCTTCGAGCGCAACCCCGTCGGCCGGAATACCGTTGCGCTTGAGCGCATCCTCGACCAGGCCGACGGTGGCGCTGGTGATATTGACCGTCGTTTTACCGGTAGTAACCTGCAGTGCCGGCGATTCGCCGAAGTAATTAGGTGCCGTGAACAGCGCGCCCAGCAGGAGCGCGACGGCGATCAATAGATATTTCCAGACGGGATAGCGATTCATAGTGTTCCAGCGTTCAATGGTGGCACGATGCGGCCCTTTTTCAGTTGGGCCGCTGGTGGTGCTGACCGGATTACAGTGCCTTCAGGGTGCCTTTCGGCAGCAGCGTCACCACTGCGTTCTTCTGGACCACGATTTCGGTGCCGGCCGAGATTTCCAGCGTCACATAGGTGTCGGCCACCTTGATCACGCGGCCCAGGATGCCGCCGGCGGTCGCCACTTCGTCGCCCTTGGTCAGTGCGTCCATCATCGCTTTCAATTCGCGCTGGCGCTTCTGCTGCGGACGGATCATGAGGAAGTACATCACCACGAACATCAGGATCAGCGGCAGGAACGTGGTCATGCTACCCATCAGGCCAGGATCGGCTGCGGCCGTGGTTTGCGCATACGCGTTGGAAATGAACACAAGGACTCCGTTGTTAAAGATAGACAGTAAGGATTAAAAAATAAGCGGTGTATTCTAGCACCGGCAGGGGGGCCGGGGACAATCTGAGGCTATGTAGGTTTGCAATTCCAGATTGCAAGATGTTGCAGGAAATTTAATGCAATCGGAGGGTGGACGGCTTCGCCGTCCGCGCGTTCAAACAGCCGGCGCGTCTTCGCGATGCATGCCATAACTATCACCGCGTGGGCGGGAGACCCGCCCACCCTACGTCAAATTCCACGCGAGCGCTCAGCCCGGAACCGGATCCGGAACTCGTTGAACTTGTCCGCATCGATCGCATCCCGCATCTCCTGCATGATCTTCAGGTAGAAATGCAGGTTGTGGATCGTGTTCAGGCGCGCGCCCAGGATCTCGTTCGAGCGGTGCAGGTGGTGCAGGTAGGCGCGCGAGAAGTTCTTGCAGCAATAGCAATCGCAGCTTTCGTCCAGCGGCGCCATGTCGTCCTTGTAGCGCGCGTTCTTGATCTTGACGTCGCCGAAGCGCGTGAACAGCCAGCCGTTGCGGGCGTTCCGGGTCGGCATCACGCAGTCGAACATGTCGACGCCGTTGGCCACGCCCTCGACCAGGTCTTCCGGCGTACCGACGCCCATCAGGTAGTGCGGCTTGTTCTCAGGCAGGCGCGGGCCGACGTGGGCCAGGATGCGCTGCATGTCTTCCTTCGGCTCGCCCACCGACAGGCCGCCGATCGCCAGGCCCGGGAAATTGATATCCTCGAGGCCGGCCAGCGACTCGTCGCGCAAGCTCTCGTACATGCCGCCCTGGACGATGCCGAATAGCGCATTCGGGTTCTCGCCGCGATTGAATTCGTTCATCGAGCGCTGGGCCCAGCGCAGCGACATGCGCATCGACTTGGCCGCTTCCTCGCTCGTCGCCGGACGGCCATCGATCTCGTAGGGGGTGCACTCGTCGAACTGCATCACGATGTCCGAGTTCAGCGAGCGCTGGATCTGCATCGAGACTTCGGGCGACAGGAACTGGCGCGAGCCGTCGATCGGCGAGGCGAACTTCACGCCCTCTTCCGTGATCTTGCGCATCGCGCCCAGCGAGAACACCTGGAAGCCGCCGGAGTCGGTGAGGATCGGGCCGTCCCAGCCCATGAACTTGTGCAGGCCGCCGAATTTGTCCAGTACCGCCGTGCCCGGGCGCAGCCACAGGTGGAAGGTGTTGCCCAGGATGATCTGCGAGCCTACTTCCTTCAGCTCGATCGGGTCCATCGCCTTGACCGAGCCGTAGGTCCCGACCGGCATGAAGATCGGGGTTTCGATGGTGCCGTGGTTGAGCTTCAGGCGGCCGCGGCGCGCATGCGACAGGCCGCTGGTGTCTTTTTTAAGGAGGGTAAATTCGAGCATATTCTTTGAGGTGCCTTTATCGCATGCACTTAGCAAAAACGTGTGGTCAGCAGCATGGCGTCGCCATAGCTGAAGAAGCGGTAATCGTTGGCGATCGCGTGCTGGTAGGCCTTGCGGATCTCGTGGTAGCCGGCAAAAGCCGACACCAGCATCATGAGCGTCGACTTCGGCAGGTGGAAATTGGTGACCAGGCGAGTGACCGTCTTGAAGGTATAGCCCGGCGTGATGAACAGCGCCGTGTCGTCGCTGCCGGCCTTCAGCGCACCCGATTGCGAGGCCGATTCCAGCGCCCGCAGGCTGGTGGTGCCGACCGCCACCACCTCGCGCCCGAGCGCCTTCGCCGCGCGCACCGCCTCCACCGTCTCCGGGGGAACGGTGTACCACTCGGAGTGCATCTTGTGCTCGGTGAGGTTTTCGACGCGCACCGGCTGGAAGGTGCCGGCGCCCACGTGCAGGGTCACGTAGGCCAGTTTGATCCCTTTTTCGGCCAGGCGGTCGAGCAGCTCCTGGTCGAAGTGCAGGCCGGCGGTCGGTGCAGCGACGGCGCCCGGCTCTTTCGAATACACGGTCTGGTAGCGCTGCTCGTCGAACTCGTCCGCGTTGTGCTCGATGTAGGGCGGCAGCGGCAGGCGGCCGTGGGCCTCGATCAGCTCGAACACGTCGCCGCCCTCCTCCGGAAAGTGCAGCGTGAAGAACTCGCCGGCGCGCTCCCCGGTGGTGACGTCGAAAGCGTCGGCCAGGCGGATGCGGTTGCCCGGCTTGGGCGACTTCGAGGCGCGCACCTGGGCCAGCACGGTGCGCTTGTCCAGCACGCGCTCGACCAGCACTTCCACCTGGCCGCCGGTTTCCTTGACGCCGAAGAAGCGCGCCTTGAGCACGCGCGTATTGTTCATCACCAGCAGGTCGCCCGGCTGCAGCTGGTCGACGATGTCGGCGAAGCGCCGGTCGGTGATCAGGTCGCCATCGAGCTGCAGCAGGCGCGAGGCGCTCCGGTCAGGCAGCGGAAGTTGCGCGATCCGCTCTGGCGGCAGGTCGAAATCGAAATCGGAGAGCGAGTACATTGTTTTGAATTCTGGGAAAATAAAGGCTGTCAGCCTTACAATAGAGGCTGCAGCGCGTGCGGCGAACCCTCTATTTTACGCCAGCAAAGCCCGAATTGCCGCAATATGCCCGCCACCAAGACCCTATCCGCCCCAAAAACCATCGAATCCAGGCTCGCCCGGCTGGGCCTGCGCACCGACATGGACCTGGTGCTGCACCTGCCGATGCGCTACGAGGACGAGACCAAGGTGGTCACGATCCGTGAGGCCGCCATGCGCGGCCTGCAGACCTGGCAGGTCGAAGGCGTCGTGGTCAAGAACGAAATCACCTACAAGCCGCGGCGCCAGCTGCTGGTGCAGATTGCCGACGAGACCGGCGACCTGCAGCTGCGCTTCATGAATTTCTACGGCAGCCAGGTCAAGCAATTGTCCGAAGGCGTGAGGGTGCGCGCGCGCGGTGAACTGAAACACGGCTTCTTCGGGGCCGAGATGGTCCATCCCACCTATAAGGTGATCAACGAGGGCGCTCCCCTGCCGAGTTCGCTCACGCCGGTGTATCCGGCCGGCGAAGGCCTGTCGCAGACCGTGATGCGGCGCGCGATCGGCGACGCCATGAAGCGGGTGGACTGGCGCGACACCCTGCCCAACGCTTTCCTCTCCCGCCTCCAGCTATGGGATTTCGAGCCCTCGGTGCGCCTGCTGCACTACCCGCCGGCGGACGTGGACGAATACGCATTGACCGAACGCTCGCATCCGGCCTGGACCCGCATGAAGTTCGACGAGCTGCTGGCCCAGCAGCTTTCCTTGAAGCGGGCGCAGCGTGCCCGCCGCGAGAAAGGCGCGCCGCAGCTGCACGCCGTAGGCGAGCTGTCCGCCGCTTTTCTTTCCGCCCTGCCCTTCCGGCTCACCGGCGCCCAGCAGCGCGTGGTGAAGGAAATCGGCGCCGACCTGCGCGAAGCGTATCCGATGCAGCGCCTGCTGCAGGGCGACGTCGGCAGCGGCAAGACTGTGGTGTCGGCGCTGGCCGCGGCCCAGGCCATCGACAGCGGCTACCAGGCGGCGCTGATGGCGCCCACCGAGATCCTGGCCGAGCAGCACTTCCGCAAGATCGCCGCCTGGATGGAGCCGCTCGGCGTGAAGGTGGCCTGGCTGACCGGCAGCCTGAAAAAGAAGGAAAAGGATGCGGCCAAGGAGCTGATCGAATCAGGCGAAGCGAAGCTGGTGATCGGCACCCACGCCCTCATCCAGGATACGGTGCAGTTCGCGCGCCTGGGCCTCGTCATCGTCGACGAGCAGCACCGCTTCGGCGTCGGCCAGCGCCTCACGCTGCGCAACAAGGGCAGCGACGGCCTGGTGCCGCACCAGCTCATGATGTCGGCCACGCCGATCCCGCGCACCCTGGCCATGACGTATTACGCCGACCTGGAAGTGTCGGTCATCGACGAACTGCCGCCGGGGCGCAGCCCGATCGTCACCCGCGCCATCGACCAGAACCGGCGCGACGAGGTGATCGAGCGGGTGCACGCCGCGGCGCAGGAGGGCCGGCAAGTGTACTGGGTCTGCCCGCTGATCGAGGAATCCGAGGTGCTGCAGCTGCAGACCGCGACCGAAACCTACGAGACCCTGGCCGAGGCCCTGCCCGACCTGCAGGTGGGGCTGGTGCACGGGCGCCTGAAACCGGCCGAAAAACAGACCATCATGGACGCCTTCATCGCGGGCGAGATCCACGTGCTGGTGGCCACCACCGTGATCGAGGTCGGCGTCGACGTGCCGAACGCCTCGCTGATGGTGATCGAGCATGCCGAGCGCTTCGGCCTGTCGCAACTGCACCAGCTGCGCGGCCGCGTGGGCCGGGGCTCGGCGGCGAGCGTGTGCCTGCTTCTGTATCAAAGCCCCTTGGGCCAGGTGGCCAAGCAGCGCCTGCTGACGATGCGCGAAACCACCGACGGTTTCGAGATCGCGCGGCGCGACCTGGAGATCCGCGGCCCCGGCGAATTCCTGGGTGCGCGCCAGTCGGGCGAGGCGATGCTGCGCTTCGCCGACCTGGAAGCCGACCAGTGGATCGTGGATAAGGCGCGCGACGTGGCGCAGTATCTGCTGGATAACGGCGACCGGCCGGAGTACATGGCGGTCATCGATGCCCACCTGACGCGCTGGCTGGGCGGACGGGAAGAGTTCCTGAAGGTCTGAGCCGATGCGGCTGCGCCCCGCCGGAGTCTGGGGCGGGGCGCCAGGCCTTTATGTGCTTAGAACCTATCCCAGTAGGGAATGAGTCGTTGCTGGCGCGCCTGACAAGCGGACGCCGTGTAGCATGGCACCCCATGCCATGCTACCTCGTCCTTGCATGGCTCGCCATGCGGCGTCCTCGCGCCTTGCACCCGCTTGCCATGCATCGCAGACGCGCATGTCACCATCAACTTACTCCTCCCTGCTGGGATAGGTTCTTATTGCAGGCGCTGCTTCAATTCCTGCGAAGCCTGCTGGAGGGCGCTGCGCACGGCCGGAACCTCGCTCAGGGCGTTGAGCAGGCCGAAATCGTGGATCATGCCGTTGTAGCGCACCGACTTGACTTCGACGCCGGCTGCATCGAGCTTGCGGGCATAGGCTTCGCCTTCGTCGCGTAACACGTCGAACTCGGCGGTCTGGATCAGCGCCGGGGGCAGGCCCTTCAGTTGCGACGTGGATGCCTGCAGGGGCGAGGCATGGATCTCGCGGCGTGCGGCGGCATCACGGGTGTAGTTGTCCCAGAACCAGGTCATCATGTCGCGCGTCAGGAAGTGTCCGTTGGCGAATTCCTTGTACGAAGCATTGTCGAAGTTGGCATCGGTGACCGGCCACAGCAGGACTTGGGAACGCAGGGCCGGAGCGCCCTTCTCTTTCGCCATCAGGCTGACCACAGCAGCCATATTGCCGCCCACGCTGTTGCCCGCCACGGCGAGGCGCTTGCCGTCCACCCCGATCTGCGCACCATGCTCGGCTACCCAGCGCGTTGCGGCGTAGGCTTCGCGGATTGCTACGCCGTAGCCGGCTTCCGGCGAAGGCGTGTAGTTGACGAACACCGCCACCGCCCCCGACCCGGCCACCAGGTCGCGCACCAGGCGCTCATGGGTCGGGTAGTCGCCCAGCACCCAGCCGCCGCCGTGGAAGTACATGAAAGCCGGCAGGGTTCCCTTGGCGCCGACCGGGCGCACGATGGTCAGCGTGACCGGCTTGCCATCCAGGGTGACGGTTTTTTCGCTCACCTCGGCCGGGGCCAGTTTCGCTTTCGCCCCCGCTTGCGCGCCCACCAGGACGGCGCGGGCTTCCTGCGGACTCATCTTCTCGATCGGCTTGCCGCCTTCGATCGCTTTCAAGAAGCCGGCGGTCTGGCGTTCGACGCCCGGCAGGCTGGCGGCGCCGGCCTGAGTGGCGCTGATGGCGAACAGGGCGGCGGCGAGGAGGGTTTTGGCGGTGTTCATGGTTTTCCTTTGCGGGTTATTAGATCGTGCACTACTTATTTGTCGGGATGACAGAGACGCTTGGGTGATGGCTTACTTCGCCTGGGCCGCTTCTTCGATCAGGCGGGCGACGGCCGCGGGGTGCGAAGTCATCACCACGTGGGACGCCCCCGGCACCGCGACGGTTTTGACCGACTTTGCGCGCTCGGCCATGAAACCCAGTGCCGCGGCCGGAATGTTCTTGTCGCCAGTGCCGTAGATGAAGTACGACGGCAGCGTCTTCCAGGCCGGGACGCCGGCCGCTTCGGTCAGGGCAGCTTCGGCAATCGGGCGCTGCGCGACGGCCATCAGCTCGGCCTGTGCCTTCGGCAGGTCGGCTGCGAACTGTTGGTGGAACTTGTCCTGCCGGATGTAGAAGTCCTTGCCGCCGTCGGCCATGTCCACCGGCTCGGCCAGCGCGCTGCCGAGGGTGCCGCCCGGGAATCGTCCGGACAGTTCGAGTGCGGTTTCGCCCTGTTCCGGCGCAAAGGCGGCCACGTACACCAGGCCCTTGACGTTCGGCTGGCCGTTCGCCGCCGCCGAGATGACGGCGCCGCCGTAGGAGTGACCCACCAGCACCACCGGCCCTTTGACGCTCTTGACGATGTTGGCCACCGAGCTGGCATCGCCCTTCACGCTGCGGAGAGGATTGGCCGCGCCGATCACCGTGTAGCCATCGGCGCGCAGCCTGGTGGCGACGCCGTTCCAGCTGGTCGCGTCGGCGAAGGCGCCGTGCACGAGGATGACGGTCGGCTTGACGCTCGTCGGGGGAGCAGCCAGTGCCGGAACCGCGGCAGCGGCAGCGGCGGTGATCGACAGGGCAAGGGCGATGTTGGTGATGGCTTTCATGGTGTATCCTTTCATTGGTTGTTTGCGATTAAATAGCACACTACTTATTTAGTTTGACAGTGCGGGCACAATGGGCCCGGCCTATCCTTGCTTCTTACTGCCGTGTTACGAATTCTTCGCCAGGTTGCTGCGCAGTGCGTCGAGCTGCTGCTTGAGCGCCACGACATCCGGCAGCGCGCATCCGGTGGCGCACAGGAGCTGCGGTTGAAACGCCGCTGCTTCCTTGCGCAATCCACTGCCATGCCCGGTCAGGGAAACGATCACCTGGCGTTCGTCGCCGGCTGCACGTTCGCGCCTGACCAGTTCTGCCTGTTCCATGCGCTTGAGCAGCGGCGTCAGGGTCGCAGAGTCAAGCTGCAGCCGTTCACCGATGCCCGACACCATTTGCTCGTCCTGTTCCCACAACACGATCAGCACCAGGTATTGCGAGTAGGTGACACCCATCTTCTTCAGCAGCTTGCGGTACACCTTGCTCATCGCCAGTGAAGTCGCATACAGCGAGAAGCACAACTGCTCATCGAGCAGGGGTGTGGAGCTTGCCGGGTTTTGTTTGCTGTCCATGTAAAACAGTTTAGATAGTTCGCTATTAAATTGCATGCTATTTTTTGACCTATTTTTCACTCTATCCTGCCGGATGCCCCCCGCGTGACAATCAGATAGATATTTGCATCCCGCTGCCTGATCAGGTACTGGTCGCGCTGGTGAAGGTCAACCGGTTCCCGAACGGGTCCTTCACCGACATCTCGCGCGAACCCCAGGGCGTATCGTCGACGCCGGGGCGGGCATAGCCGTAATTCTTCGCTGTCAGCTCTGCATGGTAGGCATCGATATCCCCCACTTCGATACGCATCGCCGCGCCAGGGCAGCAGTCGCCGTGGTGCTCGCTCAGGTGCAGGATGCAGCCGTCGCGCGCGACCTGCAGGTACAAGGGCAGGCCGGGCTCGAAACGGTGCTCCCAGTCGACCCGGAAGCCGAGGAAGCCGACGTAGAATTCGCGGGCCTTCGCTTCGTCGAAGATCCGCAGGATGGGTGTAATCGAATGCAGCGCCATGTCACTCGTCGCGGGTCAGCTCGACGCCGTCGACGGTCATCTTCCACTTGCCGCTTGCGCGGTGCGGCGGCTTGCTGACCACGAAGGTGGAGCGCACCAGGCTGAAGCCGACGTCGAAATTGTTGCCATTGAAGCCCAGCAGGTCCAGGCTGAGGTCGAGCTTCTTGCTCGGCTGGTCGCGCTTGTACTTGACCTTGCCGTCTTTCGACAGCGACAGCTGCATGTCCTTCCCCTGCCAGCTGCCGACATACGCCATCTTGTCGGCCGGGACCGGATCGGCCCAGGCGGCGGCAGGGGAAAGCAGGCCGGCGGCCAGGATGAAGGATCGAAGGATGTGCATAGGGACTCGCTGTGAGGGTGGTCAATAGCGTCCCAGTATTCGCACAGCGTCCGCCCTTGTCAACTCAGGCCGCATGCGCCGGTCGGCCACTCCTGCGGTCGCTCTCGTAGGCCAGCCCGACCTGGCGCCGGATCTCGTCCATCACGCCCATCAGCGCCAGCGTCTCCTCGAGCCGCATGCGCGGACTTTCCAGCAGCCCCCCGGTGAAGCAGCGCTGCGCTTCAATCGCTTCGTGGACATAGCCGTTGCCAAGGTAAGGCGTGTCCACCGTTCGCGAGGTCCCATCCTCGAGGACCACGGTGACGCTCTTCGCCCGGTGGAACATGGTGTTCATGCGCACATGGCCGCGCTCGCCCGACACCGTCAGCTCGCAGGGCGTACGCGCCTGGAACGAGCAGCTGCATACCGACATGCCGCCGCCCTCGTGCCGCAGCGTGAAGCCGGTCTGCACGTCGACGCCGGTCTCCCCGAGTTCGGCCTGGGCCTTGATGTCGGCCACGGGACCGAGCAAGGCGGTCGCGATCGACAGCGGATAGATGCCCAGGTCGAGCAGCGCGCCGCCGCCGAGCTCCGGGTTGAACACGCGATGCTCTTGCCCGAAGTCGGCCTTGAAACCGAAGTCCGCCACCACCTGGCGCACGGCGCCGATCTCGCCCGAGGCGATCACGCGCCGGACTTCGTCGAAGGCCGGCAGGTAGCGCGTCCACATCGCCTCCATCAGGAACAGGCGGCGCGAGCGCGCCAGCGTGACCACCTGTTCCGCTTCGCGCAGGTTCATCGCAAACGGCTTCTCGACCAGCACGCCCTTGCCGGCGCGCAGGGCCATCAAGGCATTCTCGGCATGCTGGGGGTGGGGGGTGGCGACATACACCAGGTCGACGCCGTCGGCGCCGGCCATCTCCTGGTAGCTTCCATAGGCGCGCCCTGCGCCGAATTCCTGCGCGAAGGCCTGTGCCTTGTCCAGGCCGCGCGAAGCGACCGCCGCCAGCATGGCGTCCGGCACATCCCTGAGTGCCGTGGCGAAGGCGCGCGCGATCTTGCCCGTGCCGAGGATGCCCCAGCGTACTGCGTTTGCCATCGGTATTCCTTTCAGGTCGCCTGTCCGCTGCCGCGCTCCGTGCGCTTGGGGCGGAAGACGCTCGTATCGAGATAAAAATCCTGGTCCTGTTGCGGCCACCAGCCCGGCACGCCGAGTACCGGCAGCGGCGTGAAGCCGGCGCTGGCGAGACCTTCGTCCGCCAGCTGCCCGGCCACATGGGCGTCGATCCAGGCGCGCTGGGCGCCTGGCGCCAGCGCCATTACATCATCGCCGACGAAGATGACACGCGTGTGAGCGGTGATGGCCTTGCGCGGCGCCACCAGCTTCTCCATCAGCGCGTGGCCAAACAGCCAGATTCGCACATCGTTGCCGAACATGGCGCGCCTGTCGTGCAGCGCCGCCAGCCAGCGGTGCCCACGCAATGCGTCCACCAGTTCGCGCCCGGCAGCCCCGTCGCGCACCAGCAGCAGCGCCGCATTCTCGTCGAAGATGGTGGCGGCATCGCGCGCCGGGCCGCGCGACTTGCCGATGCCGGCCTGGGCGATCTGGGCCGCCTGCAGGGCGTTGAGCTGGCGCTTGATGAGCGGGAAGGTCTGCCAAACCAGTCCGTTGAAGAAGTCGTGCAGGTTGTCGCGGGTGGGCACCTGGCCGGTGGCGCCGATGAATTCCTCGTAGGCCGTCCCCTCCGGCAGCGCGCCCTGGGGCACGAAGCGCAGCGGCAGGCCGGCGTGGTTGCGCAGGCCGAGCACGGCGGCGCCGCGGTTGAAGGCCTCCACGAAGGTCTCGCCCTCCAGATCCAGCCTGTCGAACGCCGGCCGCACCGCGTCATACCACGGGCGCGACCAGTCGATCTGCGACAGCATGCAGGCTTACACCATCTTCCAGTGGATGGTTTCGCCGGCGTTGAGCGGCACCAGCGAGTGTTCGCCGAAAGGCAGGGTTTCCGGCAGGGTCCAGGACTCACGCTTGAGCGTGATGGTCCCTTCGTTGACCGGCAGGCCGTAGAAGGCCGGGCCGTTCAGGCTGGCGAAGGCCTCGAGCTTGTCGAGCGCGCCGGCCTGGGCGAAGGCCTCGGTGTACATCTCCATGGCATGCAGGGCGGTGTAGCAGCCGGCGCAGCCGCAGGCGGCGTACTTGGTGTGCACCGCGTGCGGTGCCGAATCGGTGCCGAGGAAGAAGCGCTCGTCGCCGCTGGTGGCGGCCGTGACCAGCGCCAGGCGGTGTTCCTCGCGCTTGAGCACCGGCAGGCAGTAATAGTGCGGGCGGATCCCGCCGCGGAAGATCTCGTTGCGGTTGTACAGCAGGTGGTGGGCGGTGATGGTGGCCGCGATCGGTCCTTCGGCTTCGGCCACGTACTGGGCCGCTTCCTTGGTGGTGATGTGCTCGAACACCACGTTCAGGGCCGGCATGGCGCTGCGCAGCGGGCGCATCACGCGTTCGATGAACACGGCCTCGCGGTCGAACAGGTCGATGTCGTTGTCCGTCACTTCGCCGTGCACCAGCAAGGGCATGCCGACTTCCTGCATCACTTCCAGCACGCGGTAGCACTTCTTCAGGTCGGTGACGCCGGCATCCGAATTGGTGGTGGCGCCGGCCGGATACAGCTTGAGCGCGTGGACGAAACCGGAGTCCTGGGCGCGGCGGATCTCGTCCGGATCGGTATTGTCGGTCAGGTAGAGCGTCATCAAGGGCTCAAAAGACATCCCCTCCGGCAGGGCCGCCAGGATGCGGTCGCGGTAGGCTGCTGCGGCGGCGGTCGTCGTCACCGGCGGCCGCAGGTTCGGCATGACGATCGCACGGGCGAACTGGCGCGCGCTATGCGCCACGACGCTGGCGAGGGCCGCGCCGTCGCGCAGGTGCAGGTGCCAGTCGTCGGGGCGGGTGATGGTGATGGTGTCAGGGGTGTCGATGGGGGACATGGCGGCTCTCGGGTTGCGAATGCCCCACATTCTACCCGCTGCACCTGGACGCGGCACGGCACTGGCCGGTTCAATGAACCGTGGCAGAGCTAAATATCCTGCCGGAAAATTTTACAGCGAGGGGTGTAGAATTGCGATTAAGAAAAAATTTTCCTTAGTAAACAGTGCCTTGTGTTTCTGGCCCGCAAATTGCTTATGAAAAACCCGCCAGACGATGGCGACGGCGGGGCCAGCCAGGTCGCCGCAAGAAAAACGCACAATACGGAAGAGAGAACATGGCAAACCTGAAAACCCTCTTGAAGATCATTCCCCTGCTGGCATGCGCCTATGCGGGCTCCGCACAGGCGCTGGTCATTAACTACTCCTACGACGCGAGCATGAACGCCCAGGCCCTGGCTGGCTTCAATGCCGCCGCCAAGCGCTGGTCGTCGGTGCTCAAGGACGACGTACAAGTTAATCTGAGCATCAATTTCTCCCAGCTGGCACCGAACGTGCTCGGCTCGACCCGTTCCACCATGGGCGGTGTCAGCTATGCGGCTTATCGTAACGCGCTGATCAGGGATGCGCGCGGCGCTACCGACCAGGCAGCGATCGCCGGATTGCCGAGCGGTCCTTGCCTCAAGGTGATGATCAACGGAACGACCGACAACCCGAACGGCGCGAACAGCGCAACGCCGTATGTCGACGACAAGTGTGACGCCAACAACCAGTCCATCTACATGACGCTGGCAAATGCGCGCGCGGCAGGGCTGTATTTCGCAAGCAACGACGTGTCCGACGGTTCGGTCGAATTCAGCAGCGACTTCGCCTGGGACTTCGACCCGACCGACGGCATCGCCGCCAATGCCATCGACTTCATCGGCGTCGCCACCCACGAAATCGGCCATGCACTCGGCTTCGTCAGCGGCGTCGACTACGTCGATTGGCTGCGCAACGAGGATTTCACCAGCACCGACTTCAACGTCATCGCTCCGGCCGACCTGTTCCGCTGCTCGACGGCAAGCAGGGCCGCCGGCGCCGACATCGATTTCTCGGCTGACGACCGCAACAAGTATTTTTCGTTTAACAACTGCGCCAGCGCGATGTCGATCTTCTCCACCGGCAGCGACTTCGGCGACGGCGAGCAGGCCAGCCACTGGAAGGACGACATGGACATCGGCATCATGGACCCGACCACCGCCTACGGCGAGCGCCTCGGGATCAGCAACATGGACATCGTGATGTTCGACGCGATCGGCTGGAACGTCGTGCCGGAACCGGGTTCGATCACCCTGATGCTGCTGGGTGCGGCCGGCCTGGCGGGCGCGCGCCGCCGCCGCAAATAAGCGGCAGGCACGCATGACCGACGACGGCGCCCGCGGGCGCCGTTTTTTTTTCTAATGGATGATCCGCGCCAGGAATTCGCGCGCGCGCTCCGAACGCGGGGCGCTGAAGAACTCGTCCTTGGGACTGTCCTCGACGATGCTGCCATGGTCCATGAAGACGATGCGGTCCGCCACCTTGCGCGCAAAGCCCATCTCGTGGGTCACCACCATCATGGTCATGCCCTCCTGCGCCAGCCCCACCATCACGTCCAGCACCTCGCCGATCATCTCCGGGTCGAGGGCGGAAGTAGGCTCGTCGAACAGCATCGCCACCGGGTCCATGGCCAGCGCCCGCGCGATCGCCACGCGCTGCTGCTGGCCGCCGGAGAGCTGGCTGGGGAACTTGTCCTTGTGCGCCAGCAGGCCGACCCGGTCCAGGTAGGCCAGGCCGCGCTCCAGCGCCTCGCTCTTGCTGCGGCCCAGCACCTTCACCTGCGCCAGCGTCAGGTTCTCGCGTACCGACAGGTGCGGGAACAGCTCGAAGTTCTGGAACACCATGCCGATGCGCGCGCGCAGCTGCGGCAGTTTCGTCTTGGGGTCGCCCACGGAAATGCCGTCCACCACGACCTTCCCCTCCTGGTATGGCTCCAGCCCGTTGACGGTCTTGATCAGGGTGGACTTGCCCGAGCCAGACGGCCCGCACACCACCACCACGTCGCCGCGTGCGACCCGGGTGCTGCAATCGCGCAGCACCTGGAAGCTGCCGTACCACTTGTTGACGTTCTCGATATCGATCATCCGGTGCCTCTTGTTGCTGTGATCGTGCGGCGGCTGTTGCGCGCACGGTTGCTGAGGGTGTAAGCATGCTTGACAGCATTTCTAGCGACAAGGATACTTCGGAACTTGCTTTACCTACCAGAACGATCTGGCCGTTCATCCCGACAAGCCAGCGGAAAACCCAAACAATCGACTTGCGACAGCGCCATCCCCTGACGCGGGTTGTGCACAGGTCCACGAGACAGGAAGCATTATGGATAAAAAGAACCGCCTGACAACCTACATCCTGGTCGGCCTCGTGCTCGGGATCGTCGTCGGCTACGTGGCCAACACCAGCTTCGAGAACCCGGCCGGCTTCGCCGAGACGATGTCGCTGATCACGACCATGTTCCTCCGCCTGATCAAGATGATCATCGCGCCGCTGGTGTTCTCGACCCTGGTGGTCGGCATTGCCAGGATGGGCGATGCCAAGGAAGTGGGCCGCATCGGCCTCAAGGCGCTCGGCTGGTTCTTCATCGCCTCGGTCATCTCGCTGTCGCTGGGCCTGATCCTGGTGAACCTGTTCCGTCCGGGCGATGCGATGGCCCTGTCGGGCGCGGTGCCGCCGATCGGTGCGTCCTCGGGCATCACCACCTCCAGCCTGACCCTGAAGGACTTCATCACCCACCTGATCCCTACCTCGATCTTCGACGGCATGGCCAAGAACGAGATCCTGCAGATCGTCGTGTTCTCGGTCTTCTTCGGCACGGCCGCCGCGGCCGTGGGCGCACGCGCCACCCCGCTGATCGACGCCGTGGACGGCATTGCCCACATCATGCTGAAGGTTACCGGCTACGTGATGAACTTCGCGCCGATCGCCGTGTTCGCGGCGGTGGCCGGCGTCGTCGCCAAGAGCGGCCTGAGCGTGCTGTCGACCTACGGCATCTTCATGGCCGAGTTCTACCTCGGCATCATCCTGCTGTGGGTGATCCTGATCGCGATCGGCGGTATCTTCCTGGGCCGCCGCGTGCTGCGCCTGATCTCCGAGCTGAAGGAGCCGACCATCCTGGCCTACACCTGCGCCTCGTCGGAAGCGGCCTTCCCCAAGACCCTTGAGGGACTGGAGCGCTTCGGCGTCAAGAACCGCCTGGCGGCCTTCGTGCTGCCGATCGGCTATTCGTTCAACCTCGACGGCTCGATGATGTACTGCACCTTCGCCGCCGTGTTCATCGCCCAGGCCTACGGCATCGAGCTGGACCTGGCCACCCAGCTGACCATGATGCTGGTCCTGATGCTGACTTCGAAGGGCATGGCCGGCGTGCCGCGCGCCTCGCTGGTCGTGATCGCCGCCACCCTGGCCCAGTTCAACATCCCGGAAGCCGGCCTGCTGCTCCTGCTGGGCATCGACCACTTCCTGGACATGGCCCGTTCGGCCACCAACGTGATCGGCAACGGCATCGCCACCGCCGTGGTCGCGAAGTGGGAAGGCGACCTGGCCGAGCCGAACAAGGATCCGGCGATCGCGCCGCTGCGCTGAGGGCGGCACGATCCATCTTCAGTACCGAAGGCCTTCCAGCGATGGAGGGCCTTTTTCATATAACGACAACATGAGGAGCGAGACATGAAACAGCTGTACACCGCGGCAGGCCTGCTGCTTGTTGCAAGCGGCGCCAGCGCCGCCACCCAGACCATCGATTGCGGACGCCTGCTGGACGTCAAGAGCGGCGCCTGGCGCGAGCGCGTCAGCATCGTGGTCGAGAACGGTGTGGTGAAGTCGGTCGGCCCGATGACGCAGGCGGCGGGAAACCTCGACCTGTCGCGCCATAGCTGCCTGCCCGGCCTGATCGACATGCACGTGCACCTGACCAGCGAAACCGCACCGGTGGTCGAGTCCTACCGCGACCGCCTCACCGCCGATCCGCAGGACATGGCCTTCCGCTCTGTGAAGTACGCGCATCGCACCCTGATGGCGGGCTTCACCACGGTGCGCGACCTGGGCGCGGCCGACGGCCTGAACGTCTCGCTCAAGCGCGCCATCGCCGCCGGCGAGATTCCGGGTCCGCGCATGTTCACCGCCGGGAAGTCGATCGCCACCACCGGCGGCCACGCCGACCCGACCAACAACCTGTCCCACTTCCTGAGCGAGAAGCTCGGCGCACCCGGTCCCGAGAAGGGCGTGATCGACAGCCCGGAAGAAGGCCGCCAGGCCGTGCGCCAGCGCTACAAGGAAGGCGCCGACCTGATCAAGATCACCGCTACCGGCGGCGTGCTGAGCCAGGCTGCCAACGGCCAGAACTCGCAGTACACCGAGGATGAACTAAAGGCCATCGTCAGCACCGCCAGGGACTACGGCTTCCGCGTCGCGGCCCATGCGCACGGCGCCGAGGGCATGAAGCGCGCGCTGCGCGCCGGCGTCGACTCGATCGAGCACGGCACCCTGATGGACGACGAGACCATCGCCCTGTTCAAGAAGACCGGCCACTGGTACGTGCCGACCATCTCGGCCGGCCGCTACGTGGCTGACAAGGCCAAAATTCCCGACTACTACTCGGCCCTGGTGCGCCCGAAGGCGGCCGCGATCGGCCCGCAACTGCAGGCCACCTTCGCCCGCGCCCACAAGGCCGGCGTCAAGATCGCCTTCGGCACCGACGCCGGCGTGTTCCCGCACGGCGAGAACGCCAAGGAGTTCGGCTACATGGTGGAGGCCGGGATGTCGCCTGCGGAGGCCATTCGTTCGGCAACCCTGCATGCGGCCGCCCTGCTCGACCAGTCGGGCCGTCTCGGCTCGGTGGAACCGGGCTTCGCGGCCGACATCATCGCCGTCGAAGGCGATCCGCTGCGCGACGTGAAGACCCTCGAGCAGGTCAAGTTCGTGATGAAGGACGGCGTCGTCTACAAGAAGCCGTGATTCGTCTGTTTGAACGCGCGGTCGGCGAAGCCGACCACGCGTTCAACTACACCGTGAATATTCGCTTCAACTATTTCGCGATCTCCAGCGGCGGCGACGCCAGTTCCTCATCCGGCCGCGCCTGCTGCCTTTCCCACATCTGCTGATACAGCCCGCGCGCAGCCAGCAGGGATCCGTGCGTGCCGCGCTCCACGATGCGTCCGTGATCGAGCACGATGATCTGCTGTGCATCCGCGATGGTCGACAGGCGGTGCGCGATCACCAGGGTGGTGCGGTCCTTCGCGATTTCCTTCAGCTGCGCCTGGATCGCCTGCTCCGACTTCGAATCGAGTGCGGAAGTGGCTTCGTCGAAAATCAGGATCGCCGGATCCTTCAGCAAGGTGCGCGCGATCGCCACGCGCTGTTTCTCGCCGCCCGACAGCTTCAGTCCGCGTTCGCCCACCATGCTTGCATAGCCGTCCGGCAGGCTCTCGATGAAGTCGTGGATCGAGGCCGCGCGCGCCGCCGCCACGATGTCCTCATGCGAGGCGCCTGGCCGGCCGTAGGCGATGTTGTATTCGATGCTGTCATTGAACAGCACCGTGTCCTGCGGCACGATGCCGATCGCCGCCCGCAGCGATTGCTGGGTGAGGTCGCGCAGGTCTTGTCCGTCGATGCGGATCGACCCGCCGTTCACGTCGTAGAAGCGGAACAGCAGGCGCGACAGGGTCGACTTGCCGGAGCCGCTATGCCCCACCACCGCCGTCGTGGTCCCGGCCGGAATCGTGAAGTCGACGTCGAACAGGATCTGGCGCTTGGTTTCGTAGCTGAACTCTACGTGCGAAAACTCCACCCGCGCGCCCTTCGTCACCAGGGGCTGGGCATGGGCGCCGTCCGCCACTTCGCGGTTCTGGTCGAGCAGCGAGAACAGGCGCTCCATGTCGGCCAGGCTCTGCTTGATCTCGCGGTAGATCACGCCGAGGAAGTTCAGCGGAATGTACAGCTGAATCATGAAAGAGTTCACCAACACCAGGTCGCCGAGCGTCATGGTGCCCGCGATCACTCCCTCGGTGGCGCGCCACAGGATCAGGGTGACGGCGGTGGCGATGATCAGGGACTGGCCCGTGTTCAGCACGGACAGCGAGGTCTGTGAGCGCACCCCCGCGTTCTCGAAGCTCTGCAGGCCCTGGTCGTAGCGCTTCGCTTCGTATTCCTCGTTGCCGAAATACTTGACTGTTTCGTAGTTGAGCAGCGAATCGATGGCCTTGGTGCTGGCTTTCGAATCGAGCTCGTTCATCGTGCGGCGAAAGTGCGTGCGCCACTCGGTCACGATCACGGTGAAGGCGATGTAGCTCACCAGCGCCACGCCGGTGATGACGGTGAACCAGATGTCGTAGTTGAGCACCAGGTAGCCGAGCACCAGGGTGATCTCGACCAGGGTCGGCAGCACGTTGAACAGCGAATACGAGATGAGCGAATTCACGCCGCGCGTGCCGCGCTCGATGTCGCGCGTCATGCCGCCGGTCTGGCGGTTCAGGTGGAAGCGCATCGACAGCGCATGCAGGTGGCGGAACACCCTCAGCGCAATGGTCCGCACCGCGCGCTGCGTCACGCGCGCGAACAGGAATTCGCGCAGCTCGGTAAACAGCGTGGTGGACAGGCGCAGCAGGCCGTAGGCGACCAGCGCCCCGAGCGGCAGCACCAGCAGCGCCTGCGGATCTTTCGGGTCGATGGCAAGCCCGTCGATCAGCTGCTTGAGCACCAGCGGCACGCCGACATTAGCCATCTTGGCGCCGACCAATGCGGCCAGCGCGGCCAGCACGCGCCACTTGTAGACCCACAAATACGGGAACAGGGTGCGCAGCGTCGCCCAGTCGTTGCGGGGAACGCCCTTGGCATCGGGGGGCAGGGGTACGGAGGAAGCGGAGGTGCGTCGCATGGCAGGGCGTGGGGTTTTATGGTTCAATTCGGGACGATTGTAGCTTTTACCGAGAAAACAAGATGACCACGCCACAAAATGCTCCCGCCACTCCCTCCCCGCCGACCCGTCTGCCGGAAGGCAAGATGCCGGAACTGCGCGTCATGCCCGCGCCCTCCGATGCGAACGTGTACGGCGACGTGTTCGGGGGCTGGATCATGGCCCAGGTCGACGTCGCCGGCTCGCTGCCGGCCACCCGCCGCGCGAACGGACGCGTGGCGACGATTGCCGTGAATTCCTTCCTGTTCAAGCAGCCCGTGTTCGTGGGCGACCTGCTCTCGTTCTACGCCGAGATCGTCAAGGTGGGAAATACCTCGATCACCGTCTGCGTCGAGGTGTATGCCGAGCGTAACCGCCTGCAGGCGGACGTCGTGAAGGTCACCGAAGCCCAGCTGACCTATGTGGCCACCGGGCCCGACCGCAAGCCGCGCCAGTTGCCGCCGCTGGATTCGCTGATCTCGAGCGAATGCCGGTAAGTAGGTAGGGTGGTCGGCTCAGCCGACCGCGCGTTCAGCTCCGGCATGCGTTGCGACTGCGCGTACGGAAGTTGACAGCTCCGGCATGCGTTGCGACTGCGCGTACGGATTTGAACGCGCGGTCGGCGAAGCCGACCACCCTACGCGGAGGGCTTTTCGTCGCGCAGCTCGCGCCGCAGGATCTTGCCGACATTGGTCTTCGGCAGCGTCTCGCGGAACTCGACGTACTTCGGCCGCTTGTACCCGGTGAACTGTTCCTTGCAGTAGGCCATGACCTGCTCGCTGGAGAGCGCTGCATCCTTCTTGACGATGTACAGCTTGACCGCCTCGCCCGAGTTCGTGTCCGGCACGCCGACGCAGGCCACTTCGAGCACGCCCGGCATCGCCGCCACCACGCCCTCGATCTCGTTCGGGTACACGTTGAAGCCCGAGACCAGGATCATGTCCTTCTTGCGGTCGACGATGCGGGTATAGCCCTGCTCGTCCATGATGCCGATGTCGCCGGTCTTGAAGAAGCCGTCCGGGGTCATGACCTTGGCCGTTTCGTCGTCGCGCTGCCAGTAGCCGGCCATGACCTGCGGGCCGCGCACGGCGATCTCGCCGGCCGTGCCGAACGGGACTTCCTGGCCGGCTTCGTCCAGGATGCGGATCTCGGTGGAGGGCAGCGGCAGGCCGATGGTGCCGGTGAAGTCGGTGATGTCGCAGCGGTTCGCGGTGACCACCGGCGAGGTCTCCGACAAGCCATAGCCTTCGACGATCGGGGTGCCGGTGATGTGCAACCACTTGTCCGCCACGGCTTTTTGCACCGCCATGCCGCCGCCCGGGCACACGAGCAGGCCCGAGAAATCGAGCCTGGCGAACTCCGGGTTGTTCACCAGGCCGTTGTACAGCGTATTCACGGCCGGGAAGATGTTGATGCGGTAGTTGGCCAGTTCCTTGATGAAGCCCGGGATGTCGCGCGGATTCGGGATGAGCAGGTTCATGCCGCCCACGCGCAGGCCCAGCAGCGCGCACACGGTCAGCGCATAGATGTGGTACAGCGGCAGCGCACACACGAACTGGGGCTGATCGCCCGCCTTGAGCTTGCCCAGGGTCGGCGCAAACCAGGCTTCGTTCTGCAGCACGTTGGCGATCACGTGCTTGTGCAGCAGCACGGCGCCTTTCGAGACGCCGGTGGTGCCGCCGGTGTACTGCAGGAAGGCGATGTCGTCGTGGCCGATGGCGACCGGACGCAGGGTCGCGCCCGAGGCGTCCGCGAGCATGCGCTTGAAACCGATCGAACCCGGCAGCGACCACGCCGGCACCATCTTCTTGAGCTTGCGGACCACCAGGTTGACCAGCATGCCTTTCAGGCCGCCCAGCAGGTCGCCCATGCTGGCCACCACCACATGCTTGACCTCGGTATTGCCGATTACCTGTTCCAGCGTGTGGGCGAAGTTTTCCAGCACCACGATGGCCTCGGCGCCGGAATCCTTCAGCTGGTGCTGCAGTTCACGCGGGGTGTACAGCGGGTTGACGTTGACGATCACGTAGCCGGCGCGCAGGACGGCGGCCATCGCCACCGGGTACTGCAGCACATTCGGCAGCATGATGGCCACGCGCGCGCCCGGCTTCAGGCCGCGGCCCTGCAGCCATGCGGCCATGCGGCCTGACAGGCGGTCCAGTTCGGCAAAGCTGAGGGTCTTGCCCATGCACGCATAGGCCTTGCGGTCGGCGTGCTTGCGGAACGCCTCCTCCAGCAGATGCGTCAGGGAGCGGTACTGCGTGGGGTCGATCTCCGCAGGTACGCCAGCCTCATACGACTTGAGCCAAAACTTGTCCATCCGTGCCTCACCTTCTGTATCTGATGCTATCCAATAAAACGCGAAGCCGCCCGGGGTGGGCGGCTTCCACGGGCCGGTGGCGGCAGGATCACCCCGCGCCCCGGCCGTCATGCTGCTGTCAGGCGGTTTCCGCCTGCTTCTTCTCGTCCCGCAGTGCGCGGCGCAGGATCTTGCCGACGTTGGTCTTCGGCAGCTCGTCGCGGAACTCGATGTACTTCGGTTTCTTGTAGCCGGTGAACTGCTGCTTGCAGTAATCCATCAGCTGCTCGGCGGTCAGGTTCGGGTCCTTGCGCACCACGAACACCTTCACCGCTTCGCCGGAATGCTCGTCCGGCACGCCGATCACTGCGCATTCCAGCACGCCCGGGTGGCCGGCGATCACGCCTTCCAGCTCGTTCGGGTAGACGTTGAAGCCCGAGACCAGGATCATGTCCTTCTTGCGGTCGACGATCTTCACGTAGCCGTTTTCGTCCATGATGCCGACGTCGCCCGACTTGAAGAAGCCGTCCGGCGTCATGACCTTGGCCGTTTCGTCCGGGCGGTTCCAGTAGCCCGCCATCACCTGCGGGCCGCGGATCGCGATCTCGCCGATCTGGCCCAGGCCCATCGGCTTGCCCTCGTCGTCCAGGATCGCGATGTCGGTGGACGGGATCGGCAGGCCGATGGTGCCGGTGAATTCCTTCACGTCGGCGCGGTTGCAGGTGGCCACCGGCGCGGTCTCCGACAGGCCGTAGCCTTCGATGATCGCACTGCCCGTCACCTGCTTCCACTTGTCGTTGACGGCCTTCTGCACCGCCATGCCGCCGCCGTTCGAGATCTTCAGGCCGGAGAAGTCCACGTTCCCGATGTCCGGGTGGTTTACCAGCGCGTTGTACAGCGTGTTCACCGCCGGCAGCATGTTGATCTTGTACTTGCCCAGTTCCTTGATGAAGCCCGGGATGTCGCGCGGGTTCACGATCAGGATGTTCAGCGCGCCCGTGCGCATGCCCCACATCGCGCAGGCCGTCAGCGCGAAGATGTGGTACAGCGGCAGCGCGCACACGATCACGGTCTGGTCATTGGACTGGCCCATCGCCGGCGCGGACCAGGCTTCGGTCTGCAGCACGTTGGCGATCACGTTGCGGTGCGTGAGCGTGGCGCCTTTCGACACGCCGGTGGTGCCGCCGGTGTACTGCAGGAAGGCGACATCCGACGACTTGGTCTCGACCTTCGAGAACGGCATCTTGGCGCCCTGCGCCAGCGCGTCCTTGAAGCGCACCATGTTCGGCAGCGAGTATTCCGGCACCATCTTCTTGACGTTGCGGACCACGAAGTTGACCAGCATGCCCTTGGCGCCGCCCAGCATCTCGCCCATGCTCGCCACCACCACGTGCTTGAGCGGGGTCTTGCCCATCACCTGCTGCACCGTATGCGCGAAGTTCTCGAGCACGATGATCGCTTCGCTGCCCGAGTCCTTGATCTGGTGCTCGAGTTCGCGCGGCGTGTACAGCGGGTTCACGTTCACCACCGTGAAGCCCGCGCGCAGCACGGCCGCGATCGCGACCGGGTACTGCAGCACGTTCGGCATCATGATCGCCACGCGCGCGCCGCGCTCCATCCCGCGGCTCTGCAGCCAGCCGGCCAGCTTCTTCGAATAGGCATCCAGCTCGCCGTAGGTCAGGAACTTGTCCATGCACACGTACGCGTTACGGTCGGCGTACTTGCTGAAGGATTCGTCCAGCATGTGCACGAGCGAACCGTACTGGTCCGGATTGATCTCGCTTGGTACGTTCGGGGGGTACGACTTCAGCCAAATTTTGTCCATCGGATGCCCTCTTGTCTCGAAATGTTATCGTTGTGGTCCGGGGCGGCCGCGGCGCGCAGGGGCGTCTCCTCCCCATTTTGCGCGCACGCGAAGCTTGCGCCTTTGCTATCGCCTGATGTGATGCTATCGGGCAGCGACAATGCGCGCAAGTTCTTTTAAGTGGATTGGAACGTGTCCTCTATCTCGTCC
Source organism: Telluria sp. ZB4P34 (assembly GCF_059686055.1). NCBI lineage: Bacteria > Pseudomonadati > Pseudomonadota > Betaproteobacteria > Burkholderiales > Oxalobacteraceae > Telluria > Telluria sp. ZB4P34. The sequence goes on from NZ_JCASIF010000017.1 coordinate 79,921, forward strand.
TACTTGCCGTCACCCATGGTGCGCTGCACCACGAGCGGGGCGGTCGGGGCCGGGGCCGCGAGCTTCATCAGGACGCGGTGGCGCTCGGCCTTGTCGAGCTCGGCCAGCCGCTTGACCGACCTGTAAAAGGCGGGCCAGCTGCGCTCCTTGCGCAGCAAGGCGCGGAAGGCGGGTACGAAGTCGTTGTAGGTGGCGATCGAGGCCAGGTGGGCGTTCGACAGCGGCTCGGCGAAGAAACGGTCATAGCCGGCATAACCGCCCCAGTTCGCCTTCAGCACCTGGTAATCGTCCTTCAGCGCCATGAACAGGCGCGCCTTGGTGGAGCGCTTGTCGTCGCGGGTCTGCTTGCTGGCGTACAGCTTCTCGAGCTCGCCGCGATAGCGCACCAGCAGCGCCATGAAATCCTTCTTGCGCATCGTGTAGCGCTCGAAGGCTTCCACCATCGCCGGGTTGCCGAAACGCTCCAGCCAGCCTTCCACGCCGGCCGCCTCCACGGCGCTGGCGAAGGACTCGTTGAACTTCGAGTCGCCCGGTACGTACACCACCTGGTGTGCCAGCTCGTGGATGATCAGGCGCGCCAGTTCCGCGTCCGGGTAGTGGATGAAGGTCGACACCAGCGGGTCGCTGAACCAGCCCAGGGTCGAATAGGCGCTCACGCCGCCCACTTCCACGTCGTGGCCCTGGGCGCGCAGTTCCTTCGCATAGGCCTGGGCGTCCTGCTTGCTGTAGTAGCCGCGGTAGTTGACGCAGCCGGCCACCGGGAAGCACCACTGCATGGGCTTGAGCGACAGTTCGGGCGTGGCGACCACGTTCCACAGCACGTAGGGACGCTTGATGTTGGTGAAGTTGGTGTAGCTGCCGTTGTCGGGCAGCTTCATCTCGTGGATTGCATAGCGCCGGATCTGGCGTGCCGCTTCCAGGCGGTGGCGCAGCTTGCTATTGGTGGAAGGATCGGCCAGCCAGTCGTCGATCGGACGGGAATCCGTCAGCAGTTCGAGCTGGCCCTGGGCGGCCTGGGAGTAGTAGGAGAGGGATGTACAGCTTGACAACATCAAGGCCGCAGCTGCGGCCGCCATGATGGACCGGAAGGACAGGGGCTTGAAGGCCCGGGAAAATCTAGTGGAGGAGTTCATCTCGCATCAAGGGTGCGGCTCTTTCGACCTGCACCAGGGTATCGTAGAAGGTGGGCGCCCTGCCCATGTCGGTCAATCGCTGGCTGGTCACTTCGTTGGCATTCTTGCCGTCGCTGGCGAGTTTCTTCCACCAGATCGACAAGCCTACCACCAGCCCTTCGCGCGCCTTGTCGGTCACGCGGGCGCGGGCAAGGAATGAGCCGCGGTCGTTGAAGATGCGCGCCATGTCACCGTGCTGGATGCCGCGTCGTGCGGCGTCGTTCGGGTGCATGTCGAGGTGCGGCTCGCCCTCAGTTGCGCGCAGGCTCTGAACATTGACAAAGGTTGAGTTGAGGAAGTTCCTTGCCGGAGGCGAGATCATCGCCAGCGGGTACTTCCGTGCCAGCTCCGGGTTGGAAGCGGCCGATTCGTATGGCGGGATATAGGCCGGGACCGGGTCGAGCCCGTCGCGCGCCATGCTGCTCGAATAGAATTCGCACTTGCCCGACGGGGTCGGGAAGCCGCCTTCAGCAAAGGGCGCGTCCGGCATGTTCAGTTTCTGCCAGCCCTTCTGCTTGAGCGACTCCCAGTCGAAATGCACTGCGCGCTCGTGGCGCTTGTCGAAGGCCTGGGCGGCCAGCTCGTCGTCGCTCTCCTGGAAGCAGGGGTCGTCGAAGCCCATGCGCGCGGCCAGCAGGCGGAAGATCTCGGTGTTCGGCTTCGCTTCGCCCACCGGCGCAATCGCGGCGTTGTTCGCCATCATGTACAGGTGGCCGTAGGCCAGGTGCGCATCGACGTGCTCGAGCTGGGTAGTGGCCGGCAGCAGGATGTCGGCGTAGTCGGCGCTGTCGGTCTGGAAGTGTTCCAGCACCACGGTGAACAGGTCTTCGCGCTCGAAGCCCTGCTGGACTTTGGCGGAGTCGGGGGCGATGGCGAGCGGGTTGGCGTTGTAGACGATGACGGCCTCGATCTTCGGGCCGAAGTCGGGCGAGGCGTCCTTCAGCAGGTCGTCGCCGATGGTGGTCATGTTGATGGTGCGCGGGCTGCGCTCGCCCAGCAGGTCGGGGCGCTGCAGCGCCGCACGGTTGGCCGGGAAGGAGCCGGAGGTCGACAGCTGCACGCCCCCGGCCCGGTGACGCCAGGCGCCGACCAGGGCCGGCAGGCAGGCGATGTTGCGCACCGACATGCCGCCGCCGCGCACGCGCTGCAGGCCGTAGTTCATGCGGATCGCCGCGCCCTCGCCGCTCCGCGCGGTCTGTCCGTACAGGCGCGCCAGTTCGACCACCTCATCGGCGCTGATGCCGCAGGTCTCGGCGGTGCGCTGCGGCGTCCATTCGAGGGCACGTTGCTTCAGTTCTTCGTAGCCGAGCGTGTACTTCGCCACGTAGTCGTGGTCGATCAGGTCTTCCTGGATGAGCACGTGCATCATGCCCAGCGCCAGCGCGGCGTCCGTGCCCGGTAGCAGGGCAATGTGCTGGTGGCATTTCTCGGCCGTCAGCGAGCGGTAGGGATCGATCGCGACCAGCTTCGCGCCGCGGCGCTTGGCTTCCTGCACGCGCATCCAGAAATGCAGGTTGGAGGCGATCGGGTTACCGCCCCAGATCAGGATCAATTTCGCGTCCTGGAACTGTTCGATGTCGGTGCCGATCGAGCCGCCGATGGTGTATTTGTAGCCGGTGGCGCCGGCGGTGGCGCAGATGGTGCGGTCCAGCAGGGAGGCGCCCAGCTTGTTGAAGAAGCGCAAGGACATCGAATCGCCCTGCACCAGCCCCATGGTGCCGGCATAGCTGTAGGGAAGGATGGCTTGCGGGTCGCGCGCCGCGATGGCGCCGAGGCGCGCGGCGATCTCCCCGATCGCTTCATTCCAGGTGATGCGCTCGAACTTTCCTTCACCCTTGCGGCCCACGCGGCGCATCGGATAGAGCACGCGGTCCGGGTGGTAGGTGCGCTCCACATAGCGCGACACCTTGGTGCACAGCACGCCTGCCGTGGTCGGATGCTCCGGATCGCCCTTCACTTCCGTCGCCACGCCGTTATCGACGGTCACGAGGATGGCGCAGGTATCGGGGCAATCGTGGGGACAGGCGGCGCGGACTTGTGTAACTGGCATGGGCGGGGAAATAAGAGGGAAAATACTTCGCTAAACCAATACTTTATACGATTCCGGAAAGGTCCGTGCCCCTCTTTCAGGGACTGTTTAAGGCAGGCTACAATGATTCAAAGCCTGCAATGCAAGCATGACAAAATTGGAGAGACAGATGAAGCTCGTGGAACCTATCCTTGCCTACCAGCCGGAACTGCAAGCGATCCGGCGCGACCTGCATGCGCATCCGGAACTGTGCTACGAAGAGCAGCGCACCGCCGACGTGGTGGCGGCAAAGCTGACAGAATGGGGCATCCCGATCGTGCGCGGCCTGGGCGTGACCGGCGTGGTCGGCATTGTCAAGAATGGCGCGTCGGACCGTGCGATCGGCCTGCGCGCCGACATGGATGCACTGCCCATGCAAGAGATCAATGGCTTTGAACACGCGTCGCGGCACCCGGGCAAGATGCACGCCTGCGGCCACGACGGCCACACCGCCATGCTGCTCGGCGCCGCGCACCACCTGGCGCAACATCGCAACTTCGACGGCACCGTGTACCTGATCTTCCAGCCGGCCGAGGAAGGCGGCGGCGGCGCGCGCCGCATGATGGACGACGGCCTGTTCACGCAGTTCCCGATGGAGGCCGTTTACGGCATGCACAACTGGCCGGGCATCCCGGAGGGGCACTTCGGCGTCGTGCCTGGGCCGATGATGGCGTCCAGTAACGAGTTCCGCGTGCTCGTGCGCGGCAAGGGCGCGCATGCGGCGCAACCGCACCGCGGCATCGACCCGGTGATGGTGGCGGTGCAGATCGCCCAGGCCTGGCAGACCATCGTGTCGCGCGAGAAAAATCCGCTCGAGTCGGCGGTGCTGTCGATTACCCAGATCCATGCCGGCAGCGCCACCAATGTCATTCCGGACGAAGCGGAGCTGGTGGGCACGGTGCGCACCTTCTCGACCGGGGTGCTGGACCTGATCCAGCGCCGCATGGAAGAGATCGCGGGCGGCGTGGCGGCGGCCTTCAACGCTTCCGTCAACTTCAGCTTCAAGCGCAATTACCCGCCGCTCATCAACCATCCTGCGCAGACGGCCTTTGCGGTCGAGGCCATGCAGGCGGTGGCGGGGGCCGAGTGTGTCGACACGAACGTGGAACCGACCATGGGCGCGGAAGACTTCGCGTTCATGCTGCAGGAGAAGCCGGGCTGCTATGTCTTCATCGGCAATGGCGAAGGAGCGCACCGCGCGGGCGGGCATGGGCTGGGACCGTGCCAGCTGCATAACACGAGTTATGACTTCAATGACAATTTGCTGCCGATCGGGGCGAGTTATTGGGTGAAGCTGGTGGAGATGAGTTTGCCGTTGTAGGGTGTTCGGCAGAGCCGAACGCGCGTCCAAATCACCGCGATGCGGCTCGTGCGGCTGCTCCACGGCTGGTTGGACGCGCGGTCGGCAAAGCCGACCACCCTACGGAGCTGGTCTTTCGCCTTGCCCATACGGATTTCCGGATTGATGTGGTTAGCCGGCTTGCGCCAGCCGCACCGTCATCGGCCTCCCATCAGGCCGATGCCCAGGAAGGCGAGCGTACTCGTCAGAACAGGCCGAGGAACTTCTTGACGGTGTTCTTGCGGCCCGGGACCACAAGGTCGGTGACGCCCTTGTCATTGAAGCCGTCGAGCAGGGCCGGGAAACCCTTGCGCTTCACCAGGTTCAGCTCGGCGTCGTAGAGCGGCACCACGGAGTGGAAATAGATGTCCTTGCCCTCATGCCCGAGCGCGCCGAAGGCCTCAGGCGCCGAGGCCGGCGGCAGCAGGATGGCGCCGCTGAATCCGACATCCCTGGCGTAGGGCTTGGCGGGGCTGCCGTTGGGCACCGTGTGGCCGAGGCCGACCCAGGTCGCATGCTGGTGAGGATAATGCGCCAGGTGGCGCAGCAGGGCCACCGGCCAGAACCAGCGCTCGTCCTGCACCGATTGCTCGTCCAGTTTCCAGTCCGCCGGCAAGGCCATCATCAGTTCCGCGAAGGGCGGCGCGCCCTCCGGCACGGTCATTGCACGGCTGCTCATGCCCGAGGTCACCAGGCGCAGGAAGGGCGTGCGCTCATCGGCCGGCACCACATGGATGTCCACCTGCACCGGATCGGCGATGGTGTCGTGGAACACGGTGTCGATCCGTCCGAGGTGGGCGGCAACGTGCTCGGCGACAGGGTCGTGCGGCAGGACAGTGGGCGCCAGCTGCTGCTGGGTCGGCGCGGCAAGCGGGTACAGGGGAGTGCTGGTCGGTTCGGTCATGCGGAAATGGAATGTGAGGATGCGTTCTGCGGGGCGTCTATGATACCTTCGCCGCAGCACAAGGTGGCGGACAGCGCGGATTTGTTCACGCTAGTACAATCGTGCATTGCACAAATTTCTATCTTGCCAAGAAAAATATGTCCACTGTGAAGAAAATCGCCGTTCTGCTCGCCACCGTCTGCTGCGCCGGCGCCGTCCAGGCGCAGTCCCAGGGCCAGCCCCTTGGCGGCTGGATCGATTCGGCCTCGTTCGAGATCGGCACCAACCCGCAACAGCGCATGGCGCGCGTCGCCATCCAGAACGACTGGGAGCAGCGCTGGTTCGCCCGCAACGGCTACCACCTGTCGGGTTACTGGGAAACCAACCTGGCGCTGTGGCGCCTGCGCGCCTACCAGAACGTGCCGGGCCGGACCAGGAACATCGCCGTGGTCGGCTTCACGCCGGTATTCCGCTACCAGAGCGACAGCAAGCTCGGCCTGTACGGCGAGATCGGCATCGGCGTGAACCTGTTCTCCACGCTGTACAAGAACGAGGACAAGGAACTGGCCACCGCCTTCCAGTTCGGCGACCACCTCGGTGTCGGCTACACTACCGGCAAATGGGACTTCGGCCTGAAGTTCCAGCACTACTCGAACGCCAGCATCAAGCGCCCGAATGCCGGCGCTAACTGGATCATCGCCAAGGCCGCCTACCGCTTCTGAACACTTCCGGGGCAGCCGCAGCCGGGCGTGGCCCGGCGGCGATCTATGACACAATCGGACGGAGGCAGGCCGCCCGGCCAGCCGGTTTCATGAGGCCCGATTGCTAGACCCCAGCATCATCAAGCGCTACCTGCCCTGGCTTGTCGCGACCGCGCTGTTCATGGAGCAGCTCGACGCGACCATCGTCAATACCGCGATCCCGAGCATCGCGGCCAGCCTGCAGGTCACGCCGCTCAGCCTCAAATCGGTGGTCACCAGCTACATCCTCGGCCTGGCGGTCGGCATCCCGCTCAGCGGCTGGATGGCGGACCGCTTCGGCACCCGCCGCGTGTTCTTCATCGCGATCTCCATCTTCACCATTGCCTCGGTGCTGTGCGGCCTGTCGCTCAATGCCCACATGATGACCTGGGCGCGCCTGCTGCAGGGGCTGGGCGGCGCGATGATGATGCCGGTCGGGCGTCTCGCGATTGTGCGCACCTTCCCCAAGAACGAATTGCTGGGCGCGATGAACTTCGTGATCATTCCGGCGCTGATCGGACCGCTGCTGGGGCCGACGGTCGGTGGCCTGATCGTCCACTGGACCTCGTGGCGGGTGATCTTCTTCGTCAATGTGCCGGTCGGACTGATAGCGCTCTACCTGGTCTGGAAGCACATGCCCGACTACCAGGGAGACGAACGACGGCCGCTCGACGTCCCCGGCCTGCTGTTGTTCAGCAGCGGCACCGCCATCCTGTCCTGGCTGCTGGAAGTGTTCGGCGAGCACACACTCGATGCCCTGACGGCCGGCCTGCTGCTGGCGCTGTCGCTCGGTCTGCTGGGCGCCTACGCCTGGCATGCCCTACACACCAAGTATCCGCTGCTGCGTCTCACGCTGTTCAGGGTGCGTACTTTCCGCATCTCAGTGGCTGGCGGTTTCGTCACCCGGCTGGGCGTGGGCGGCATGCCCTTCCTGCTGCCGCTGCTGTACCAGCTCGGCCTGGGCCTGCCCGCCTGGCAGTCCGGCCTCTTGATGATGCCGGCGGCACTGGCCGCGATGGGCATGAAAATGTTTGCGCCCGGTCTGCTAGCGCGCTTCGGCTACCGCAAGGTGCTGACCGTGAACACGGTGTGCATCGGCCTCACCATTGCCCTGTTCACCCTGGTCGGTCCCGGCACGCCCTTCTACGTGATCGTCGCGATCAGCCTGGCGCAGGGCTTCTTCAACTCGCTGCAGTTCTCGAGCATGAATACGCTGGCCTACGCCGACATCGAGCCGCAGGACTCAAGCATGGCCAGCACGATGGCGAGTTCCTTTCAGCAGCTGTCGATGAGCTTCGGCCTGGCGGCCGGCTCGATCGTGACGGCTTGGTACTTGGGCCCTGTGGCGCAGGACAACCGCGAGCTGGTGGCGCAGGCGCTGCACCACGGTTTCGCGACGCTGTCGGCGCTGACGCTGTTGTCCTCGATCGTGTTCTGGCGCCTGCGCCGCAACGATGGCGACAGCATCAGCCGCGGCCATGTCAAGGCGAGCGAGGCCCCGCCGGCGGTGCAGCAGCTGGAAGGCTGAGGCAGGCGCCGGCTTTTCCGCCCTCGAGCGGAACCGGGTCGCCCGGCTTGCCCACGTGGTAATACAGTGAGACGATCTTCCAGCCATTGTCGTCACGGAAGAGCTGGATGCTGTTCACGCCCGTGTAGTCGGCTTGCACAGCCTGCGGATCGCGGCGCGTCTCGACGACGCTGTACACGGCCGCGAAGCGACCGACTTGCCTCACGTCGCGCACGACTTCGCACTCGTAGAATCCCTGCGGCTGCACGCGACGCTGGGCGGCGATGAAGTCGGCGGCCTTCATGGAGTGGAACAGGGCCTGGCCCTTGTGATAGACGCTGCCGGCGACAGTTGCATCGACGCGAAACAGGCGCTGCAGCCGGTCTACATCCGCAGCCACGCCCGGCGCGTGACTCGAGGCCTGCCATAATTCGGCAACCACTGCCGCAGGCGATGAAGCGGCAAGGACACTGGGCGGGAAGCAGGCGAGGACAATGATAAGCAAGCGACGCATGGCGGAATCCTTGCAAAGAGATTTCGGCAGTATAGCGATAGCGTCTTATAAAACAAAAAGCCCGGCAGGCGGGCTTGCGGGGCTTGTGGACGGCGCCCGACTGTCAGTGACGACCGCGGCCCCTGCCGCGGTACCCACGTCCGTCGTGGTGTCCACGTCCATCACGCCATCCATGGCCGCGGTGGTATCCATGACGCGCGCCGCCGTAGTAGCCGAGTCCCAGGTTGACTTCAACCGGTGGACCGACATAATTCGGGTAGCTACCTCCATAATAAGGATCTTGCTCGGCGTACGGAGGCCCGTAAACCGCGCAACCGCCAAGTCCTGCAGCCAGCAGCACAGCTGCTGCGCACCGCTTCAAACCACTTACGCTTCGAGCAATCATCTGAGCCCCCTGGGTGAGTTCAGTTCAGTCTAGGCGCAATCAGTGCGATTCCAATAGAAGTTACTTTTGCTAACGGGGTTTCTCGACTGCATGCAGCGAACCGGCAGTCGCGATGGCCTACGCTCTGCGACTCCCGATGCACTGCACATCGCGGCAACAGCAGCGACCGTTCACGGTGCCCGTCCAATTGGCCGCAGATCTACGCTAAGGGCAGGCGTGCAAACGCAAAAAAGCCCATCCAGGTCACTGGATGGGCTTTTTCTTATAACTAGCCTGACGATAACCTACTTTCACACTGGTTGCAGCACTATCATCGGCGCAAAGTCGTTTCACGGTCCTGTTCGGGATGGGAAGGGGTGGGACCGACTTGCTATGGT
>NZ_JCASIF010000018.1:0-86894 GCF_059686055.1 Telluria sp. ZB4P34
ATTCTGCGCTCGGCTACAAATCGCCGCGCATGTTTAGGAAAGAGCGACGCCGTCAGGCTCTGGAAACTGACGCTAAATAGGCATCGGGCTGTGTCTGGGAAAAGCGGGGCAAGATCATGGACATTCGCCTGAGGCTTCAGACAAAGTAGGTCAGGTTCCTATAAGTGCGACAGGATGCGTGTTTGCTGACACCGAATTGCTGCCTGCACTAGAGACCTACGGAAAATTCCTCGACCAGGAGCTGTTCAGTAGCTAGGACTGTCAATCGCGAGCAGGGACTTAGGGAGAGATGCCCGGCTCAATCAGCTCACCAATTTTAGAAAACGCACAATTCGTCGAGGTGACGTACTGATTCTTCCCTAGTGTCTTTGCCCTGTACATCAACTGGTCTGCTGCTTTGAACGCGAATCGCGAAGTCGTTGCGGCCCCGGCATTCAGGTAGTAAACGCCAATGCTTGCGCCGAGTGGACTGTCAAAGAGCCTGCCGACTTCTGCTATTCGCCCTAGGAAGCGTTCTAGTGCAGCTTCTAACTCGTCACGACTCTGCATAGAGTTAGCGATGACGGCGAACTCATCGCCGCCAAATCGTGCAGCAGTGCCGTACTGACTCAACTCTACGCTGAGCCAGTATGCAACATGCTTGAGTACCAAATCGCCACCGTCGTGCCCTTGGACATCATTAATTTGTTTGAATCCGTCCAAGTCGAGAAGGATGACGGCACTGTCGCGCTTGGCGGTAAAGCTGCTATTGCATGCCTCATCTATGAGCTCGTCGTAGCTGATTCGATTCCGCAGCCCTGTCAGTGAATCGGTGCGCATCTTTAAGGCGAGCGCGTCAGTTAACCTGAAGACATAGAAGGGGAGGATGATGATAGCAACCATGAGCCCAACCCGAATGGCTGGGAACTGGGCCCAGTAAGGCGAGTACAGCAGCGCAGCACAGGTGAGCGTTGAGCCGACCAGCTTCGAAAAAACGGCGTGAGTTCGGCCAAACCGTAGACCAGTTCCGAACGTCTGCATTAAGGGTATGAAGATAAACGGTGCTGCAATTTCCCCGGTGAGGTAGAGCAGAGCCGCAAAGTGTGCATGGTCCAAGAAAGTCGAACTCATCTGGCGCACATTGAAATTACCTAATTTCGAGTAGACAACGCACCAAGCGATGACTGCGTACAAAAACTGCGCGGTTACAAGAAGCCATGCCGACGCTACTTCGGGGGTGTTGTAAAATTGGTCATTTAACAGAAGATAGATTGTGAACGCTGGCGCCCAGCACAGGCGTGCGGTAGCTTGACCAAGCTCGGTAGCGAGGCCAGGTATGACAAAGAAGGGAGCTGGTTTTAGCTTACGGAGCGTGAATCGAGGCATGGATTGTCAATTTTTACGTCAGTATTGTCGCATGGCATCCTTCAGTTATGCTTGGCAATTCGTTTTTGTCCCGCTTAAGTTTCTTCTTATGGCATCCAGAGCAAGGTTGAGTAGGATACGAAGTAGGTAGATTGAATGCGCTCCGACAACAAGAAAGCGGTAGCAAGACTGTCAGTTGGAACATGGACCTATGTCGGTTAAGGCTTCCTACTGCTGACTTCAATGGATAAAGAGCCCCCTTGAGCAGTTGCTCAGGGGGCCAATGACATCCCTATCATAGCTACTTATACCAGGCGCTGAATTGCCTCTCGAGCTTAGCTCGTCGTCGATGCCGCAGCATCGTTTCATACTCGCGCCGGTCCAGTTCCCTTTTGTCGGGATACTTCGGAGGTTCGTTCACACGAGTGTAAGCGCCGGTATAGATGCCGAAAGCGACAAGTGCTGCAGTGGGCGAACAGATGAGAAAAATGATGCCAGCATTTAGGAGCAAGTCTTGCATGTCAGCCTTTTGTTGTTGACCTGAAATGTATAGCGACATGCGTGAATTGTTCACTCCTAGACTAGCAACTCACTTCAGCTCAGCTGAACCGTCTGCGTTTAGCAACTTGTATCGCATAGGTGACTCTTCGAGCGCATTTGTTCGGCGAAGCGTTTCGATTAAGGCGTCTAGATTTGCATAGTCAAACTGGGCACACCACCTAGCCATCTTAGCCAAAGCGCCTACAAATCCTTCTGGTTCGTTGTTCCTAGTTAGAACCCGAGCACAGTCAACGTACTGTGGATGGTAGAGAGTTGGAATGATGATGCGGCTTAGTCCAACGCGCGTAAGCTCTGCGTTCATGACCAAGCGAGATAGCCGACCGTTACCATCTTCAAAAGGATGCACTTCTGATACGAGGAAGGCGTAGTAGACTGCACGAGCAAAACCTTCTGGAACGGACAAAGCTAGTCGGGAGCCTTCTTCTAACGTTCCGCGGACCATACCCGGGTCAACGAACTTGGTTGTCCCTGCATAGTTCACCTGAAGCTTTGGCTTGCCTGGATTGACTTCTGGCCTCTCCCGAAGCATGTCTGCATGCCATGTCTCCAAGCCAGTCAAGAAATCTTCGCCAGCAACTGGAGGACTGTTTCGATAGGGGACAGTTGTAGCCAAACGGAACACGCCAAGAATGTCGTGGGAATCCTTCGGACGCGTTTCTACAACTCGATTGTGTAGAACGATGTCCCGGGCTTCTTCAATGTCGAACTTCGTTCCTTCGACATAGTTAGAGAAGTAGGATTCGATGAATGCAAAATTGTGACGTGGGTTCCCTGGTGGGAGTGTGCTTGCGATACTTGGAAGTGCAGTGCCTCGAAGACAGTTTGCCAACACTTCAAAGCGATGCATACGCTCGGTATCGACGGGAGTCCCTTTTAGTAGAAGATGCCCATCTTTCGTACGTAGCTCACCTCGCTCGTGTGTGCCAAGCAGGGCGCCGATGATGGTTCGGAACAAAGACACTTCGTCGTGTCGACCTAGGGGCTCGGCCAGCGCGGCAGCTTCATCCCTTAGTTGATTCAACGCTTTCTCGCCAGTTGCATTCAGGATTGTGATGAGTTGATGCTCTACTGCTTCACGGCCGGCTTTACTTGGCGCCTTGCGCCCCAGGTTCTCTAGCAGCATTCGAGCACGTCCAGCCCAGTACAAACCAGTGCTACCTAACGGCATGTCGCTAGCAAATGGTCCTGGTCCTTGAATCAGAACGATGGTTAGGGCAGGCAACTTGATAGTTTTCCTGTAGAGCGTTGGATGTGAAAGCGTCAACGTACCATCTGCTTGAAGACCTGAGGTCATTGCGCTGATGTGAGAAACGACGCCTCCAGGTACGATGGCTCCTGCAATGCGTTGCCAGTTGCGTCGTACACAGCCCTCAATCTCGTCTACGGTAGGTCCACATTCGAGGTAGACACTCGAGTGTATTTTTTGTATCTCACCAGCCTTAACACGGCGCTGCATTGACCTCAGCTCAGCAGCGGAGAGTGAGGCTCGGAGAGTGACTTCCTGCAATGGTTGTCGCTTCTCTGCGAAGTTAAGGCTACGATTCATAAGAAATGTCGTGTTCGAGCGAAGAAGTTAGAGTTTTTGTCGTAATTTAGCGAAGATACCTACGGTATGTTGTTGTTGCAAGTGTAGAAAGGCCCAAGTGTCGTAACTTAGCGAAAAACTGAGGGATAGAGATGTAATTTGTCGCTTTATGGCGAAAAAGATGGTCAAGTTGTCGTGTAATGGCGAAGTTAAATAAAAAATAGGGAGGAGTTGTAGCTACCTACCTATCCATAGATGCTCAACAATGGGGTGACACTCATGCCTGCTCCTACTGACACGAAACTCTAACCTACTGTTGTTGAAGTAACTCTATAGTTGGCCGAGTATCGCTTCAAGAACAGGACACGGCGGGGCGTCGCAGTTTAGTCAAAGGAAATCTGAGCTCACTCAAAGCTAGTCATAACAAGCGTCAAATTTCGCAAATTCGTGCGTATGGTTGCAAAAATGTAACGCGCTTCCTCTATACTTCTCTGAAAATCTTCAGCTCTATCAAAGGTACAGAAAGTATGGGTTCATCTATAGTTCCGGCACACACCTTCTTAGCGAACGGCGGGGATGTAGGAGCCATGCTGCGGGACCACGACTGGTCAGGCTCGCCTCTTGGTTCCCCGGACTCATGGCCACAGTCGCTGCGGACCATTGTGAGCATGATGTTGAACTCGAAGTTTCCTATGTTCGTTGCTTGGGGACCAGAGCTCGGCCTTCTTTACAATGACGCCTATGCGAAAATTCTGGGGAGGAAACACCCCACTGCGCTAGGTGGTCGCTTTCAAGAAATGTGGTCCGAGATTTGGGATGACATCCTGCCTATCATTGAACAGGCCCTGGAAGGACATGCGGTCTATTATGAGAACCTGCCTTTCACGATGAACCGGAACGGACACGACGAAAAGACCTGGTTCACCTTTTCCTATTCTCCCGTACGTGATGAGGACGGCCAGGTAGGAGGTATGTTCTGCGCTTGCACCGAGACAACTGAGCAGGTGCTTGCAGAGCGACATCGTGCTGAGGAACTCACCCGCCTGCAACAGCTTTTCCAGCAAGCTCCGGGCATTATTGCTGTCTTGCGAGGGCCGAATCATATCTTCGACATTGCGAATGAGGCATACGAGCTACTCATCGGTCATCGCGACATTCTGGGGAAGCCAATTCGTGACGCTCTCCCTGAGCTGAGAGGCCAAGGCTTCTTTGAACTTTTAGACGAGGTCTATGCTACTGGCCGGCCGTATTTTGGCAATGAGGTACCGGTTAGGTTGCAGCGGCAATCCGATAGCGAGCTTGAGGAACGATTCGTCAACTTCATCTACCAGCCGACGTATGACCATCGTGGGAACATCACTGGTATTTTTGTAGAGGGAAGTGATGTAACGGATTCAGTAAAGGTTCACCGAGCGCTTCAGAAAAGCGAGAGTGAGCTACGAGCAGCCAGTCGACGAAAGGACGAGTTCCTGGCTATGCTGGCACACGAGTTACGCAATCCCCTCGCCCCCATCGCTACTGCTTCAGCCCTACTTAGCGTAAGTCCTCAAAACGAAGCGATTGTTCGAAAGAGCAGTGAAGTCATCACTCGTCAGGTTGAGCATATGACTGAGTTAATTGACGACCTGTTGGATGTGTCGCGTGTGACGCGAGGCTTGGTGACATTGCAACAGGAAACGCTCAGCCTTGCGAGTGTGCTGGAAGGAGCTCTTGAGCAGGTGCGCCCGCTCATCGAAGCTAAGCAGCATAATCTCGTCATGCAGCTGCCAGATGAGGCACTGTTCATAGATGGAGACCGAACCCGCATGATTCAGGTCTTCTCAAACATTCTGAACAACGCTGCGAAGTACACACCACAGTGCGGACATATTGCAGTATGCATCGTGCCTGGTGAGGAACACGTGGATGTTGTTATAGAAGACGATGGAATTGGAATTGCACCCACTTTGCTCCCCCATATCTTCAACTTGTTCACTCAAGCAGAGAGGTCACCGGACCGCGCGCAAGGCGGACTTGGACTAGGACTCGCGCTCGTAAAGAGTCTGCTTGAGATGCAGGGTGGAAGAGTCACGGCATGGAGTAAAGGGCTGAACAAGGGGAGTCGCTTTACGGTGTGGCTACCTCGAGTGTTGTCGAACAATTCAGTTTGCGACTTGACCGTTGAGAACTGTGTACAACCAGACCCCGCAGGGAGAAAAGTGCTTGTTGTTGACGACAACCAAGACGCTGCAGAGACACTGCAGTTGCTGCTGGAAGCAACAGGCCATGAGGTTTATATCGCCCATAGTGCAGAAGAAGCATTGAGGCTTGCGAGTGAGGTGTCGCCGGCTGTCCTCTTCTTAGATATTGGTTTGCCAGGTATGGATGGGTATGAGCTAGCGCGACGTCTTCGTACCTATCGTTCGACAGCGTGTTCCAAGTTCGTTGCCTTGACAGGATACGGACAGGCTGACGACAGGCAGCGTGCCCATGAAGCAGGCTTCGACGACTTCTTGGTCAAGCCTGTCATGCTAGATGATGTACTAGCTACGATTGTTAAAGCGAATCCCTAGCGGAACGTCACTTGCTGCCAGACTACCTCACCATGCTTTTGAGCTGTAGATGGACTTGTGCTAACATCGGCTCAAGGCATCTGGGCCCAACCTGCTCCCGGGTTAAAGCAGACTTCTAAGCATACGTAGCACTCGCATTCCATTCATCGGGTCACAGTGCGTAATCGGGAGACGCGTCGACCTTAACGACTAATGACTGGAATTTCACCGTGGCCAACTTCGCTTTGTCCCAAGTGTCAGTGCGTTCGCTCAAGAATGCCTTGCAAGACCGGTTCCCCTTCGTAAAATCTTCTCATCTCAGCGAAGCAATTGCCGCAACGCTTGGTTTTCGCACACATGCTGCTCTGCTAGCATTTACCTCACGTACTACGGCTGTACCCCTCGTCTTTCTGGAACACGAACCATTCATCCAACGGTTGCAAGAACTCGGCTACCCGAATGTCGAGCCATTCGAGTTCAGTTCGGTATGGTTAGGTGGAAAAGGCGTCCCAGACGAAGCTCGAAGTTTGATTGCACAGCTGCTCAAGCTGGAAGAGCGACCAGAGGGCCGGCGTCATCAAATACATGCTCTAGGTCGTGAATGCGCTACGTTGTTCGCCAAAGCCTTTGACCTCGGATATGTTGAACCGCATATCGACGATAAGCTGATGGTAAAGCGTCTGGACCGCGGCGTTGACCATAATACATGCCGTCTAGGCTGGGGCAAGGCAATTAACACGAATCAGCCTTCGCTAGACTTCCCTGGTAGTGACCACCAGGTTCGCTTCTACAAGCGACTGCCGCTTTCCAACGGGAAGTACGTTGAGTACAGCACTGCCCTTGTCTCAATGCCCTACAAGGGGTCGTTCCGAACCGATGAGCTCCCAGCGGCTCGAGCATTGGCTGAGCAGGTAGGTTGGCAGTGCGAAGAGTTGCCAGACTGGACTTGGTATGCAGCACATGCTACTACGCTCATCTTGTTCCACCGAACGACCACGCACGACGAGATGCTCAGAATGTGGTCAACGTCCTTCAAGCGCTGGCTCATCGAAAACAAATCTCGGCTGTACAGAGGGGCTAGCTTTGAGCGGCGCCACGTCATCGATGACGCTATCGACTGCCAGCACTTACCTTTGGATGTCGAAACCTGGGATGAACTGCGGGAACGCTACCTGAAAGAATTCGCTCCCATCATGTACTACATCGAAGACGAGCCAATGGCACGCGCGTTCAAGAAGCTGTTCGACAAGTGGACGAAGGAGCGAACGACATCAAGAAGGAAGGTAGCTTAACCAGTCCATCGGACTCGCAACACAGTTTTACAAGCGAGCTAAAATTCAATTTTTTTGTTGGCTGTCTCTGGTGCCATGACTTCTGCTGTGTATGTCTAATAAAAAAGCCGAGCAATTGCTCGGCTTTTAGGAAGATTGTATCTTATACCTCAAACGAAGTGGCGATTAGGACTTGCGACGCCTCACTGCACCAGCTGCGACCAATCCGAGACCAAAAAGTGCTACGGAAGTTGGTTCTGGGATATCAATTGGACTATTAGCCGGGATATCGATTAATGTATTAGCAGGAGCAGGAGCGGGAGCGGGAGCAGGAGCAGGAGCAGGAGCAGGAGCAGGAGCAGGAGCAGGAGCAGGAGCAGGAGCAGGAGCAGGAGCAGGAGCAGGAGCAGGAGCAGGAACAGGAGCAGGAACAGGAGCAGGAGCAGGAGCAGGAGCAGGAGCAGGAGGAACTGTAGTTACTTTCATGCTATTCTCGCTTGCAGCAACATTGAGAGTTTTTCCGGTAGATTGCTGACCCAAGTCAGCAGCAAACCTATAGCCACCATTGTTTGAAATAAAGTTTTCAATATTAAGATTGTTCATGCTAACAGTGAACGTGAGCGGGGTACTATAAGCTGCGCTCATGCCATTTCGGATAGCACTAGCGAAGTCAATAGCGTGGCCAAATTCCCCGAAAGGAGCTTGGCGGAATGACGGACCACTCATCACAAGGAAGTCGCTAGCATTTTGACCAGTCAACGAGACAGCGGCTCTATCGAAACCGGAAGAAAGGTTGAAAGCAAACTGGAAGTGGGGGCCTTTGGTATTTGCAAATAAAAAGCCTGTACTTGGAGCGACAACGAAATCCACTGCTCCATTACGCTGTGTCATCTCTACCGTTGCGTATGAATTTGTAGAGAGGCTACCCAAACTGTCGACGACATCAAGCTTATAGCTAACGGTTTGCCCGACTGATAACGGAATAGCATGGCTAGTATTCAAAGAAGCAATGCCAACAAAAGCTATAACGAGTGACCTCGTGAAGAGTGTCAAAATTTTCATAATCTCTCTCGAGCGATATTGTAAGAAGTGACAACTCAGTCAAGGGTAATAAACCCGATTTCCAAGAGTCTTCGGTCGCTCATGTGGCACTGCGCACCTAAGTTCAGAAACAAGAGCACCAAGCGGAAGAGTGGACTGTATTTATAACTACAGGTCCAAATGTCAGAGTGTGTAGGAATCATCCTACGTGCAGTGTCGGCTGACGAGGCTTAATTTGCAAGTAAATTAAGCAAGCTCAACATGAATACAACAATTATCTGGTGGAAGTTATGTCATAAATGCAACAATGTCAGGGGGCGACCGTTATTGTCAGCTGCCTTCAAAAGGTCAGGATTGAATGCTGTTGCGCCTCCATCTGAGTCATCTCCCATCCGTTGTTGCCAAACTTTTGGAAGAGGCGGCCTCGACGAACGAGGCTCCTAGGTTCAAAGCTACTATCTATAAATATCCACCCAAATGGACTGGAGTCGAACGCACCAGGAAGATGCTTCAGGTGTTCGGGCGCCTCAATCAGGGTGGCTTGGGACATAGCCGGTGTTGGCCATACCGGATGGGTCGGTCCATCCATCCCTTCATAGATGAGTCCGGTCCGCCTATCGAAGCCGATTCTTGCCATGTTCAACCCTATGTTTAGAGGTCTTCAAACGCTTGCGTTTTGTTTGAAATCTATGATTCCTCAATCTGCATCAGGCTTTGCCTATTGAGGATGCTGCGTGCAGCACGTAACCGAACACCAGTAAATCCAACCCAAGCGTCGCAAAAGACGGTTTTTTTTTCGAGCCACGAACCAACTAACGCTCCTCCTGAAGTCTTGTCGTCGATGATGACGTATGCAGGGGAGGCCGCAGCGTTCTTGTCGAGCCAAGCTTCGATTTCGCTTAGTCGGCTCGACGCACCGTTGCGCGGAGTACACCACTGTTCGCAAAGGTTTTCTTGTACAAACTGCAGGCCTGTACGGTCCAGAACCTCAGTGATTTGTTCTCGAGTAAGGTACGAAGCCCAGGTCGAGGTAATCACGTAGTTTGGGATAAACTCATTGTGCAGCGCAACTAGATTGCGCTTCGCAACCGTGTCAAAAACGTCGTGCCACAGGTCGGGCATAGCATTCGTTGCTTTATTGGCAAACGAATCTATAACTTTATAAACGTTCTGAAAATGATGTACAGCTAGTACGTCATCAAAATCCAAAAATACCAACGATTTCATAATCCTGGATTTACAATGTCTTCTAGTGCTTCACGTTCCGCGTGCTTACCGGCCAAGACCCAAAGTCTTAACCACACTTAATTGATTCGTACGATGTGTCAAGCTTAGGTCGTGAAACCACTTCTAATGTTAGAGGCTATTAAACTGCTAACTGAATAAGTATCGCGGCCCGCCTTTTTTGCACGATACAACGCGGCATCAGCAGATTCCATCATTGTCCGAGGCGCAGCGAATGCGCAGTCACTCAATGCAGCTCCAATAGTCGTTGTTACACTAAGAACCTTACCTTCCACTACAAAGGGCTCGCGAACTGACGCAAGTATTTTTTCTGCTACCAATTCGACGTCGAACAGGCCTCGTACATCGTTGAGCAGAACAGTGAATTCGTCTCCTGCAAGTCGAGCGACCAAATCCGAACCACGAACAGCCGCCCTCAAGCGTGACGCGAACTCAACAAGCACAGCATCACCTATCGCATGGCCATGTCGGTCATTAATTCCCTTGAAGTGGTCGACATCCAGGTAGAGCAGGGCAGTATAGCTTTCCGGCTGTACTGCTCGCTCACTTACAGCGTTCAAGGCGCTCTCAAAGTGGCGCCGATTTGGTAAAGAAGTCAGGGAATCAGTGTGTGCCAGTGCATGCAGGCTTCTCTCATGCATGCGGGAGGTAGTGGCATCTGTTGTAAGGACATACACGCCTACGACGACACCGTTTCGCTTTTGCGGCAGGAAGATAGAGTGAACAATGCGTGTATGCTTGTTGCGCACGATTTCATGCTCACACTGTGAAGCGCTACCACCCCAGGCGCGTTCAATTGTCTCCTTCTGCTGTTGGTAGTAGCCTGTTCCAAAGGCCTCCTCCATCGTCTGTCCAAGGATGTCCTGTGGCTTTTTGCCAAGCCAAGCTGAGTGAATTTCGTTGGCAAAAGAGTATCGCTGCTCTGCGTCTAGCTGAGCAATGAGGACAGGAACGTTATCAGTAATGGTCCGCAGCCGTTCTTCACTGTCGGCCTGACGCATCTCGCTCAGACGCCGGGCAGTGATGTCGTATGCCATAGCGAAAAAGCCGTCAGATTTTCCGCTGGAACGTTGTGGAACGAAGCAGCACTGATAGTACTTTTCACGATTTTCTTTCTTTTCCACGTATTCGAAGAAGACTCGTTCCCCCGTACGAACTCTATTGATATAAGGCTTAATTCTCTGGAAGTCTTCAGCACTGTAGGCACACTCGACCTCTTTACCGATGAGCTCAGCTTCACTCTTACCGTAAGCCTCAAGAGCATGTCGGTTTAAGAACACAAATCGACCTTCGGCGTTGACCTTGCCCATCATCGCAGGAAGGTTCTCAGTCACGGTGCGCAGCCGGCGCTCGCTAACAGCAAGGCGCTCACGAGACGCGTTAAGCTCTGTGATGTCCTTCATGGCTACAACTGCACCTAACGCGCGACCAGAAATTCCGCGGAGTCGTCTGCCACTAGCCAAGACAGTGTGAGCCTCGCGATTCGCCGGAGCGATTACAATAGCTTCGTCGCGTACTGGGACGCCTCTCAAGACCCGGATTAACGGAACGTCGTCCAGTTCGAGTGGCGTTACGCCGTTAGCCTGGAAGAGCGAATAGTATTTGGGCCACTCGGCCGACGCGACTGGCTTCATGTCCAAACCGTGAAGTGCTCGCGCCGCTCGGTTGAACAGCGTCAAGTTACCGGCAGCGTCACAAGCTACAACGCCAACATCAATGGATTCAAGAACTGCGTCTAGTAGCTCCTGCTTCTCTTCCAGCTGTTGTTGTGTACGAATGCGCTCGCTGATGTCATTGAGGAAGGCGCCGAAGCACCGCTTTCCCTGCCATTGATAAGTGCTAATCGTCATCTCAACAGTAATTTGCTTACCGCAGGCTTTCAGCGCAGGTAGCTCAATGCTTTTGTTGATTACCGGGCCTTCACCAGTCTCTAGATAACGTTTCATGCCTCGGCTGTGCGCTTCACGCAGACTTGCCGGTACGATTAATTCTGCAAGCGAGACGCCAACTGCTTCTTCGCGCGTCCAGCCAAAAATCCGCTCAGCTGAGCTGTTCCACTCAATGATGGTGCCATCTTGGTCAGCTGCGACGAAACCGCTGTACGACGACGCGACAATCGTGCGGTTCCAGTCTCGCGTTTGGCTAAGTGCCTGCTCGACAGCTTCGCGTCGACTGATTTCCAAAGACAGCTCAGTAACTTTGTTTTCAAGGTCGAGCGTTCGAATGGTGATTCTTGACTCTAGTTCAGCGTTCAATGCCTTAAGGGCATGCTCTGCAAGTAGCTTGGCTGTTTCGACCTTAGCATGCACAAGTTCTTTCTCGACAAGAAGTGCGAGGTCGATGAGGCATAGACGTTCATCCTCCGTAATTTTTCTCGGAATCTGGTCGACGACACATAAGGTGCCAACTGCCTGGCCGTCACTATAGATAGGTTGACCGGCATAGAACCGAACATTTGCTTCACCTGTAACGAACTCATTCTCTGCAAAGCGAGGGTCATTCGTAGCATCTTCGACAACTAACATCTCGCCAGCGGCGACGGTATGGCTACAAAAGGCAACTGAACGTGAAGTCTCTGTAACGTCTACACCGCAACGAGACTTAAACCATTGGCGGTTCTCATCAATGAGCGCAACTACAGAGATTGGTGCTGCGAAGCACTTTGCAGCTAGGCGGGTGAAACGGTCGAATCGCTCTTCTGGCGGAGTGTCTAGCACCGATAGTGCATGGAGTGCCACTAGCCTTTCGGCCTCATTCGAACAAATAGGGTGAGTCACGCTAACTCCAGAGGGGAAACATTGCCCGGCATGGCTCGTACATACTTAGGCATTAGAACTGACGATTTCATCCTAACACGGCATGCTCCCTGGAAACAAAAATGTTGGATTTGACGAAGATAGTTGTTGCGCCTTCCCAACATGACGAAAATGACGACCGTCTACGATATGTTCCTTCACTAGCTATGTTAAAAAATGTCATTGTTTGCGAGAGCTTGCAACAGAAATGCTTGCGCTAGCGATTCAGTGTGAATTTTGTGTTGACCATGCGCTGCTACGTGTGCAACGTGCGCGCCGTAGAGCGGATGGCGACATTGAACACCGACGTTGCGTGTGCAGAAAACACTAGGTTCGAAGACGCCTAACTTCTTCATTAAAGTAACTGTAGGGGTTGAAGTTGGGCGCGACGACCTGTGTAGCGATACCAATTTATTCTTTTTTGCGCGCGTTCCATAACCAATTTAGGCATGCGGCTGTGATGCGGCGGAGATGCTGTCCCTAGTTACCAAGTGGGGTATGCGAAGATTTCGAATGCATGATACAAAAATCGACGCTGTCACTGTTTTTTTTAATAGCAACATCGCACTATCCAAGGGCCGTTACAGTGTCAGACCTGATGTCTCCTAGGCGCGCCTGTCGTACTGTCCGCGGTAACCCTACCTAGCTGGAATTAAGACAATATAGCGGCAAATGTCACCTTGAAAGAAATTCAATGGCCTGCGACAGCAGCTTTCCTAGCGTAGAAAGCAGATACGGCCTCGATTTCCTCAACAGTCATAAGTCGTGCGACGTTGCGCATTTGCTGCTGTCCATCGTTGCGACGAGTGCCTTCTTTGAAGGCATGCAACTGCTGAACAAGATATTGCTTTGGCATGCCTTCTAGCCAAGGTGCGCCCAGCTTCTGGTCCACACCACCATGGCAGGAAATGCATGGCGCGATGTTTCGCATGGGGTCTCCAACTCGCACAAGGGCCGGCAACGTCTCATCATAAGTTGTAGGTGCTGTGCGTGCCTTCGGCAAGCTGGCGTAATAAGCTGCAAGGTCACTCATGTCCTGCTCCGACAGGTTTTTCGACAAGGCGACCATAATCGGATTTGCGCGGTCCTCATTTTTGTAGTCGACGAGCTGCTTACGGATGACTTCCGGATACTGACCAGCCAGATTTGGCGCGTCGGACCGACTCATCCCTTGCGCACCGTGGCACATCGTACAGTTCAGTGCAAGAGTTGCACCGCGGCCGACCGAGGCTGACGACGCCTGTTTCGCCATCGCAGGCAGGAGCACCACGTTCGTGGATATGACGGGGGCCTTCTGGTCGGGGCTATCAAGCCACTTACTAGGTACCCCAGCAGCGCGGCAAATGCTGTCCCAGAGCCCCTGGGCTCTGAAGTCAGCCTGGGCGGATGGCAGCAGTCCAAAACCGATGAGGATAGATGCTGCAGTAAGGGCCACAAGCGCAACGACGCTTACCCAGGTCCACCTGTTCTTCCGGGAGAAAAATCCGTGTTCTCGCATTACCGTTCTCCGACAGGGACAATAGGAACTGAAGCTTCTGGAGTTAGCGCGAGCTGTACGATAGGGTAACCGTAGTTGACGACCGTAAGCGCTATCATCATCGCGACCCATAGACCCAAGCTGTTGAGAACCGCAGGAGGTTTCGTTCCTGGATGAACTGCTTTACTAAACGCGAATTCCGGCACTAGGGCAGACTGTCGCTTAGCCGTGGCAAGGATGTACAAGAACATCGCCGCGGAGATAACCAGGAGGAGGCCACCGAACGTGGAAATCGTGACCGTTATCGCTTGAGGTTCAAGCGCCGGGTGTGTGTAATCGTAATAGGCCATGCGGCGAGGCGCACCCAGAAGACCAACCAGGTGCCAAGGCATCGTAAGAATCATCATCCCCACGAACCAGAGCCATAGCTGTGTCCTCACGAGCTTTGCAGACAAGGGTCCTGAGTTTCGGAGCTGAGGCCACAGCTCGTACGCGACCATGAAGTACATGATTACGATAGCTCCGGCGAAAATCAAATGGAAGTGCCCTGTGACCCACTGCGTGTTATGGATGGATTCGTTAAGTTGGTAACTCATGTTGATGATGCCGCCGGCGCCTCCGAATCCAAGCATGATGAAAGCAAAGGTCACTGCGAGCATCATCGGATTATCCCAAGGGAGAGCCTTTACCCATCCGAAGGGTCCTTTGCCGCCCCGGAGCCGGCCAACTACCTCGGCCGAGGCAACAATCGTAAAGACTGTCAACAAAGTTGGTATCGACACCATGGCCGTCATCGCCGCGTGCACGAACTTGAAGCCGGCACCCACCTGCGGGTCGGCGAAAAGGTGGTGAATGCCGATTGGCATCGAAAAAACTAGGAAAAGTGCGAAGGCTACCCGGCCCATCGTATCGCTGTAGAGCCGCCCGCCAATGGCTCGAGGGAAGAGTGTATAGAAAGCGATGTATGCAGGCATGAGCCAGAAGTAGACGATGGCATGCAGCGTCCAGGAGAAGAATACTCGCGCCAGGCCAGCGTTAATTGTGTCGGTAAATCCTAGAGATGCCGGCAAAATGAGCGTCAGGATTTCAACAGCTGCGCCAACGGATGTCCACGCCCACAGATAGGCGCCCGCCACATTGCCGTACATGGCTAAGGGCACGGTCGCGCCAAGGTTGGCCTTTTTCCAGGCATACAGGTTCACCGACATTAAGGCAACCCATATCCACGAGCCGACGACGACTAGCACGATGCCAAGATAGTAGAAGCTGCTAGCAATCATCGGTGGGTAGAAGGTATAGAGCACTGACGACTTGCCAAGTGCAGTCGTAACGGCAGCCATCAGAGTTCCTGCAATTACGAGCCAAAAGCCAGCCCAGGCCCAACGCACGCCTTTAAGAGGCTGCTTGAGAGATAGCTCTGAAATTGCATAGCCAAAGCCCATGGCGACCAATGTCGGTAGCACGTATCCCATGACTGTGCCGTGAGCGGTAACTGAGCGATAGTAGTGCTCAGGGTTGTTCACCCAGGGGGACAATGGACTGCGAACGTACATCTGCCACTCGCCCAGCAGAATGGCGGCAAAAAAGGCAATAAACGCTACCCAGAAGTGTGCTAACACTAGTCTCTTAGCGAGATACACAGCTCAACCTTTCTGCCGCTTTTGCTTTGGCAAAGAACTCGTCGGGAGGGATGACTTGAACCTTGGCCCACATAGCTTCGTGTCCAGTGCCGCAATATTCGTGACACGGCATAAGCTGCTCGCCGGTTTTCGGGAAGGACGTCGTAAAGGTCGATACAAAGCCCGGAATGAGCATTGTGTTGGCGTTCGTACGACCAACAACAAATCCGTGGATTGCGTCTGTGCTTGTACCTCGGAAGGTAACCGATATACCAGCCGGGACAACAATACATTGCGGCGAGAATGAGTATTGCTGAGCGATAAGCCTTACGATGACGCGACCATCTTTTTCAATCGATGTGCCAAGGTTGTTCTCGACAAACTCACCTTTGAGGTGGAGAGTTTTTACGTCTACCGTCTCAACGCGCGAGGGCGGCATAGAAGACCAATAGACACCAGTGAAAACCATCATCGCTATCAGTGAAAGGATGATGAGACCGACGATAATTGCCCAGCGATGCTCAGCTGAATTAGCAACCGCTTCTGATGCGTGGGGCCCATCCCTATGAGGGTCTACTGGCTTAGATGACGTCATTGAACTGTGCCCCGAGGAAGATACACAACGAAGTAGAAGATGAAAAACATGGCAACTACAATGGCTGTCGCTACTCCAGCTACCGCAAAGGCACCGGACGGACCTTGGCTCACAATCTCATCTATCCTTCGCTCGAATTCGATTTCGCTCTCGTCTGTTGGCGTCATGGTTTGTCCTTATTCCGGCAGTAAGGTACGCAAGTCGTTCACCTGCTTGGCATTGACAGGAGTACCCGTGTTGCCCCAAGCAACGCGAATGTAGGTCGTCACTGCTGCTACTTCATCATCGTTCAGGATGTGGGAGAACGGCGGCATACCGTGCGGACGTGGGTTTTTCTTGGTGCCAGGCGGGTACCCCCCGTTAAGCACCATACGAATTGAGTTCACCGGTGTCTCCATCGTGATTGATTGGTTTCCTGCCAGAGGTGGGTACGCTGGAGGTTGGCCACGACCGTCTTCGCTGTGACACATTGCGCACTGGGCGACGTACACCTTTCTTCCTAGTTCCATTGTTTCTGGACTAACCATGCGCGATTGGCTAGTCGGTGGCGGAGAGTTGTCTTTTTGAGGCAAAGCCTTCAGGTAGACGGCCATCGCTTTTGCATCTTCATCAGTCATATATTGCAGGCTGTTGAATACAACTTCAGCCATCGGGCCGTATACAGTTCCACGGTGCGACACCCCAGACTGTAGCAAGTCCGTAATTTCTTTAATTGACCAGGTTCCTAATCCTGCTTCTCTATTCGACGTGAGCGAAGGGGCGTACCAGTTCTGGTTCGGAATCATCCCGCCTTCAAATGCCTTTGCCTCGCTTGAGCCACCAAGTGCGTTCACCGCGGTATGGCACATGGCGCAATGGCCTAGCCCCTTGACGAGATAGGCGCCACGATTCCACTCTACTGACTGTTGCGGGTCTGGTTTGAACTCGCCTTCCTTGAAGTACAGTGTCCGCCACCCGACCAAGAGGTCGCGATTGTTGTAAGGGAAACGCAGCTCGTGTGCTCGATTTTTCTGCTTAACAGGCGCAATGGACATCAAATATGCATAAATCGCATCCGAGTCTTCCCGGGTAACCTGAGTGTATTGAGGGTAAGGCATTGCTGGATAGAGCAATTCACCGGTGCGTGAAATGCCCGAATGCATCGTTCGATAGAATTCGTCTGACGTCCAAAGTCCAATGCCAGTTTTATCGTCCGGCGTAATGTTAGGAACGTAGAGGGCCCCAAACGGGGTAGGCATAGCGCGTCCGCCTGCGAAAGGGACACCGTTGGGCTGAGTGTGGCAGGCAATGCAGTCCCCAACGCGAGCCAGGTATTCACCTTTATTAATGAGCTGCGTTGACGCATTTAGTTGAGGGGCTGCGTTGTTTTGAGGCAGCATCCCTGGGCGCAGAAGATAATAAATACCTGCGGCGGCAACAGCAAGAGCACCTACTGTCAAAGCGATACGAGCACTTTTACGCATAGACACCTACCGTTGACTGCCACATGCGAATGGCATTCTGACTAAGTTAGAGGGCTCTGGCGACGCATTGGCCGCAGGCGTTTGAAGGGCAAGGTAGCCAGCCACTGCAGAGATGTCCTCGTCCGTAAGGCGGATGGCAATTCTCTTCATGCAGTCAGGTTCAGCCGCATGGCGCTCACCAACTTTCCATCTAGTGAGCTGGCCGACAACATAGGCAGGCCGTAGTCCAGCTAAGCCAGGAATTCCGGGTTCCATTCCCATGAGGTTTGCACCGTGACAGGCAATGCACGCAGGCAAGCCCTTTTTTGGGTCGCCGGCGGTAACAAGCATCTGCCCACGTGCCGCGGCGGCTGCGCTCAAGACAGGACGCTCTTGAGCACTATAAGCCGGCTTTTGGGCAGCGAAGTGCTCCGCCATCTCCTTGAGATATGCATCGGGGAGATATGCCACCAGGTAGTTCATGGGGGGATAATGTCGCGTGCCGTTGCGGAAAGCCTTGAGCTGGTTATATAGGTAGCCCGCCGGTTTACCGGCAATTCGAGGGAAGTAACCATTGTTGGTGCCTTGCCCCTGCTGACCGTGACAAGTTACGCACCCTTGGACACGAGCCTCCATGGAATCAAGCTTCTTGAACGCGGGGACGTCGTGACTTGTTTGGGCATGAGCAGGTAGTACTACGCACAAGCTAAGGATAGCTGAGCAAGTCTTAGCCAAATTGACGAAACCATTTGGGAACATGAAGGTTCTCGCTTGAAATCTAAATGCGCCAACAGAAACACATAATAAAAACGCCGGATTTGATTATTTGATTTGTAACGGTATTGTCACGCCTAGTGTAACTATGGAAAGGTAAGGCTGACGCACGATTGCAGTAGATTAACGAATGGCAAGACTGAGGCGTGATGACGGCTCAGTTATAGTGATTAGAAAACTTGAGGGTGAGGCAGCACTACTGCATTAGTAGTGCTAGGACTGCATAATTGAGATTAATTGAACTTATAAAGACTCTATTGCCAGGTAAGCAAAGTGATTTTGAAGCCGTTATCTTGATGTACGGTTTGCTCAAATAGCGACCTTGTAGGTTCAAACTCTCTCTGTTTTCTCACCCACCATTGAGCGTCAATTTCATACCTCTTGTAATGTAGCCCTATCGAGTTTCGACTTTCGCTTACGTGCGGTAGGGCATCGCCTTTACGTAAACTCAAGGGCATCCCAAATTGGTCATTGCGAACACTGTAGCGAACTTGATTGTCTTTAGAAAAGACTATCGCACAAGGGAGCTCATTGAGCTCAATATAGCGCCGGGCTGTCATTTCCAAACTAGTTTCGAATGTGGTAGCTAGCTTCGTAACCTGGCTCAAGTCAGGGGCGCCAGCAACTTGGAGTTGACTCATCACAAGTGTGCGAGGCATGAGAAGCTCGGCCGAAAACCGATTGGCCTCGATTTCCCATTCTGATTTGGCACCATGCCTTAAATCTTGAGCTTTACAATTAAACTGGCTTTGTCTATGCCATGGAAGCAAAAAGTGGCCAAGCTCGTGTCCAATAGTAAACCGCTGGCGCGGTCGCGGGTCACGACTACTGTAGAAGATTGCTCCATCAGATTTCTCTGCATTGGTAATTAAAGCTCCAGAAAAGCCTTCACTAGCAAAGCATTCGATTTTCGAAATCCCGGCAAGCGTAGCTAGCTCTTCAATGGGAACTGGAAGAGGTAAGTCAGGATTTTGCTCCACAATGGCGTCAACTAACTGTTCAGGACGAACAAGGTCTGCCAACTCAACTAAATCAAGCGTTGCCATCCTCAGTGACTTTCTTACTCTTAAACAGGTTTAGCGTCTGCTTGAGTATTTGACGTTCTTCGTCAGATAACGATTTGAAGTCGCGGAAGAATTGTTGAGCCTCTATATCCTCAAATGATGTCGATTCTGCTCCTATTAAAAATTCTATAGGAACAGAAAAGTAGTCAGCAAATCTCCGGAGAAGTTCAATAGAAGGGTTTTCACTTCTTCCCTTTTCCATCTGCCATACGTGCGTTTTTGATACGCCTACTACGTCGGCGACGTCCTGCAATGACTTCCCTTTCCGCAATCTAAGCTCGGCAAGTCTTGCTCCAATTGACATAACGATAACCCTCCTTCTGCAAGCCAAATTAACCCATTAGACAAGAGTATAGGAAAAAACGCACCATACAACAATAGTTGACGGCAACATTTCGTTCACTTAGTATTACGAGGCGTAAGGTGGGGTTCTCGCTTCAGTCAAAATTAGGAGTAGTAAATGAATAAAGTAGTCAATAAAGTAACGTTTTACCCGGTTAGTAACGGCGATAGCAGCCAAATCCTGCTCTCGAACGGACGTCGTATCATGATGGACTTCCATCACCGGGCTTGTGGTGAAGACGAGAAGTCGCCTCATATCGATTTGATTAAGCACCTGCGTGCAGAATTTAAAGCAGCTGGCCGGGACTACGTCGACGTGATGGCGTTCACCCATGCTGACCTCGACCACATCTGCGGCTTCAGTGACTTCTTCGAACTGCAGCACTCGACTACCTACCAGGGCGGGGACCGCATCAAGATTCAAGAGCTGTGGGTCCCGGCTGCTGTTCTGCTCGAGCCAGCGAAAAAAGACCAGAAAAGTGATGATTTTTACATCCTGCGCCAGGAAGCGCGTTATCGTCTGAAAAAAGGTGAAGGTATTAAGGTCTTCTCAAAGCCGGACGCTGTGCGCAAGCTTCTCAACGACGCTGACATCAGTATCGAAGCACGCGAACACTGCTTCGTCGACGCAGGCACTATCGTTGACAGCTTCACGCTGGCAGATGATGGCGTCGAGTTCTTCGTGCACTCGCCGTTCGTTGCCCACGTCGACGGTACCGACTTCGAACGCAACATTGCGTCCCTGATTTTCAACGTTCGCTTTGTTGTCGGAGGCTACCAGTACGACTACTTGGCATGCGGCGACACCGAGTACGAGACACTCGGCCAGATTGTCGAAATTACCCAGGCCCACAACAACGACGACCGCCTGGCGTGGGATTTGTTCAACATTCCACACCACTGCAGCGCCTTCGCTCTTGGCCCTGACAAAGGCGACAAGGAAACGGTGCCGGATGCCGGCATCGAGACCATCCTCAACGCCGGCAAGCGTGACTGCTATCTGGTGAGCTCCAGCCGGCCGATTCCCAATGTGAAGGAGTCGTACGAGCAGATACAGCCGCCGCACATCCAGGCACGCAACACCTATGAAAAGTATGTTCGTAAGGTAGGTGGTCGTAAGATGCTGGTCACCATGGAGTATCCAAACGGCTTTACTCCTGAGCCGATGGTGTTCGAGATTAGCGAGAAGGGCCTTGCACTGGCCAGTACTTCTACTGCAGCAGGTGCGGGAGCTGCCATCGTTTCCGCAACGGCGCCGCGGGCGGGCTAATCATGGACTACATTGTCCTTCCAGGGTATGCCCCACTAACGACTGATGGGGTAGCGCACAGCCTGCCCCTGACGTTAGCGTTGTTCGATGCTGTCGAAAAATCGAAGACTTTCGACCTGGTCGAAGTGGGGAACGTCGAGCATTCTGGCCATGCCGGTGAGGTGTTGATTGTTGAGCTCAGCTGTGACGCCGTCCCGTCTCGCAACCTTGTCGGTATCGAGTACCGTGAACGGTTCGCTATTGTAGTGCGCTCGTACAGCTTGATACCTGAGGCCTATCCGTTGCGTACGGACTTCCCAGATGTCTGGCACCGGAACCTGCCTCTCGCGGGTTACCCTCCAGACCTTTGTCTGTATTACGAGCCGGTGCGTGCGACCCGTCGTACTTTCACGGCCGAGAATTTTCTAAAGCGGGTGGAATGGTGGGTGCAGGCGACAGCAAACGAAACCTTGCACGCTGCGGACCAACCGGTCGAGCAGTTGTTCTTCCGGGCGCGGTATGAAATCGTACTGCCGTTTGACTTCGAGGCACGCTACGAGGCGGGAGAGTCGTTCTGCTTCTGGCGTATGGTCACCAGAGCCAATGATGCAACTACGCTGATGGGGATGTTCGCAACTCCTGACAAAGCTAGTAAGGAAGCGGAACCGTTCTCGGAATTTCTTTTAGTGAACGTTCCCCCAAGGGTACACGGCGCAGTAACGTTGGCACCCAAAACGTTAGGGGACTTGCACGACTGGTTGCTGGCCCAAGACCTTGACCTTAGGGCGCTCCTGACCGAACGCATTCAGGAAAAGGTTGGGCCAGGGGGTGAACCGAAGAACACTGGTCCTAAGACTCTTACTTTACTGCTGCGAATGCCAGTCACACGAGAGGCGGAAAGCGCTGTCGAATCAGTGCAGCATCGCGCTTTTTTCGTGCCGGAGCAGCTTCTCGAAGTTGGCGAAAAGTTGGGCGCGCTCGCTGAACATGACGGGAAGTTTTACAGGTATATCGGCATGCAAGGCACTGTCACGACCGAAGAGTGGCGGAGCGTATCTGTTGAGTCAACCGAGGTACTGTTCCAAAATAACCAGGAAGCTGCGCGGCGGCAGTCGGGGATTCGTGACGCAGGACCAAGGGGAGTACTGCTGGGTGTTGGTGCACTTGGTAGTGCCATTTACGATATTTGGGTTCGTTCAGGATGGGGCTCCTGGACGCCGGTCGACAAGGACCATGTAAAGCCGCACAACATTACCCGTCATACCGCCACCTACATGGAGGTTGGCATGACAAAGGTCGACGCGGTAATCCAGCATGCTCACGAGATTGCAGTAGGGCAGACTCATCTTGCTGGGCTCGAAGTGGATGTTGTTGAGTCGTCCGATGCTAGACTCGAAGAGCTGCTGACCACCTCCGAACTGGTTGTCGACGTGACAACGACGCTCGACTATCCTCGTAAAGCAAGCGTCAAGGCGAAGTATGCACGGCACATTTCAGCATTCATTTCGCCGAGTGGTGCTGATGGCGTCCTACTCGCAGAAGACTCGCAACGGAAGACGACGCTCATGTCACTTGAAGCTCAGTACTATCGTGCGATGATTTCGAGCGAATGGGGCGTTGAACACCTGCGAAATAACTATGGCACGTTTTGGAGTGGGGCCGGCTGCCGCGACATCTCGGTCGCTCTGCCGTATTCGCGTGTACTTGCCCACGCCGCAACGCAGTCTGAGCAGATTATGATGTTGTCTAAACAGGATGCTGCTGCCATCCGCGTGTGGGTGCGTGATACAAGCACTGGTAGCGTGCAGCTGCAACCAGTGTCTGTCCAAGAGCAGGTGACCTATCCACTAGGGCCTTTCACGGGATACATGGACAAGGGGCTTGAAGCGAAGTTGTTCCAGATGCGCGATGCCGCACTTCCCAGTGAAACCGGCGGCATCTTGCTCGGTTACTGGGACTTCAACATCAACGCCCTGGTTTTAGTCGACGCACTGCCAGCGCCTTCAGACAGCGTGTCTGACCGTGAATCTTTCATAAGAGGCACCGAAGGGCTGCTCGATGCACTAGTTGAAGTGCAACGGCGCACTGCAGGGATTGTCGGCTATGTTGGGGAGTGGCACAGCCACCCTAAGGGCGTTAAAGCCCAACCCAGTTCCGATGACCTGGTCCAACTGGTAACGCTGGCGAAACGTATGGCCGAGGACGGCATGCCAGTGGTGTCGATGATTATCGGAGAAGGGGAAATACAACTGATGCAAAGGCAAGCTACTTGAAACCGATTTTGTTAGTGCTGTCAGGCGGAGGCATCCGGGCAATGGCATTTCATGCCGGCGTCCTTCGCTTTCTGGCTGAGCACAAGGCTATGGAGCGTGTCTCGAGCATCTCGAGCGTATCAGGCGGCAGTCTAGTGGTGGGGCTACTGATGCATCAGAACCAGAACCGCTGGCCGTCTAGTGAACAGTATCTAGGCACGTCTTTCGTTCAGCTTCGAAAGACTCTGACGACGACCAGTCTCGAGGCAGGCATAATTCAGGAACTCAAGCGGCCGGCGAACTGGAAATACCTGCTGTCTCGAGCAAATATTCTGGCGCGCGCGATTGAGAACACGTGGGGCATACATTCAACGTTGAACGACTTGCCGGTGAAACCAAGCTGGTCCATCAATGCTACTACGGCAGAGACAGGCAAGCGATTCAGGTTCAAAGGTGGAGAGCTTCGTGACTGGGTTCTTGGCTCGACCCAAGCTAGCGACTTTCCTCTTAGTGATGCTATGGCTGTGTCGGCAGCGTTCCCCGGCCTCATAGGTCCCTATGTGCTGAACTGCCGCGACTATAAATGGGAATTGCCCATCTATGGGCGAACAGAAGCTACGCGACCAGCTCATGAGCGCTTTGACAAAATTCATCTGTACGATGGCGGGGTGTACGATAACCTGGGCCTTGAGGCATTTTTCGACGCGGGAAGGGGTCCGAAGGCCGGCATGGACGGAACAATTGTTGTCTCAGATGCAGGGGCACCATTACCAACAGGCTTTAACATGGGCAGGCTAAACCTCTACCGGCTCAAGCATGTCGCCGACATCATGTCTGACCAAGTGCGGTCACTTCGCGTCCGTGGCCTGGTTGCACATGCTCTAAAGGCGCCAGGGAATGCTGCGTACTTACGTATTGGCGCCACCGCCGATGAGTTCGCAAAACAGTTTGAAATCCCATGTCCTGAGGGGCCATGGATGACCAAAGAGCAAGTAGCAGTTGCATCGACATTTCCGACACGTCTTATGCAGCTTACAGAGGAAAATTTCGATATCCTGGAACGGAGCGGCTACGAGGCTGCCGCTATTGGAACGATGGCGTTCCAGTTCGTTTGAAGCTAAAAGTATTGGGAATAGCTCATTAACCTGTCGAGCCTATGAATATGACTCACATAAGCGAGGGCGCCTGTTCGGCTGAGCAGCAACTCTCAATACATTGCCTTCTAGGGCAGTGTCTGCTGAGGTTGCAAGAGTACGAGTCTTTGCTAAAGCGGATACTTCCGTACACTGCCATCAATGGAAGCCTTACTGAAATTTCTGCGCAGGCCGCGCCTGGCTCATCCCTTAAAAAGGCAATGATGGGTACCCTCGTAGGTATGTTTACGGAAACCGTTCTAGTTCCCGATGAGACCGACGTAGAGACCAAACAAGCATCTGCAGAAGTCAACAACACAATTTGGATGGCAAGCCGAACGCAAATCTTACTTGATAAAGAGCGCTATATTGCCCTAAAAGCTAATCTTAAAGAGCTAGTCACTCTACGTAATGACTTGGTG
Organism: Telluria sp. ZB4P34; assembly: GCF_059686055.1. Lineage (NCBI taxonomy): Bacteria > Pseudomonadati > Pseudomonadota > Betaproteobacteria > Burkholderiales > Oxalobacteraceae > Telluria > Telluria sp. ZB4P34. Next base: position 24,683 of record NZ_JCASIF010000018.1, read on the forward strand.
CACCACTTCATCAATATGTTTGATTTGAGTACGAAAGATGGTTGTGCACGAGCTGAAGCGTTTTTGAAAAAAAGCTACAAGAGTATCGATGAGCACCTCAATCAGTTGAAAGCGTGGACTGAGGGAATAGCAACTGTGCAGGCCGCTCTCTCTTCTGTCTTAGCTGGAAAGGAGTTTCTTGATTTCTTGGATGGGATTCTGCCCGACGGCACAGTTCAATGGGCGAGGAGTGGCATCGTGCAAGGACTCAGGAATGCTGAGGAAAAATTAGCCATTGAGGGTTGGACCCCATTAAGCGAAGCGATTATATGGATGTCCAAGAATGCGCCGGAGCAAACGCCTAAGCGCTATGGATGCACCAGTTGGCGCCAGGTCATTCATGAGTCACGCCAGTTCAATACGCAAATGAAAGTACTGAGTGAGCCATCTTTAGACGCAATAGAGTCGCTTCCCAAATCAGTATGGTACCGTAGTTGTAGGATGGCGTTTGAGCATTAATCATACTAATTTCCCATGTTTTCACTCGGTAGGCCTTTGAGCCAAACGTAAAGAGTAGTCAAGCGCATAACGTTATCCCAAATGATGTCATTGCTTAGATGGTCCAAGACCGAACGTGGGTTACCAAGTCATGCATTGAGACTAGCCTCACAAGACATTAACATCGGCCGGTATCCGGTTGCTCCCACGTACTGCGCATACAAGAAGTGCAGGATATTTCCGCTCGAATAGTCGGATGCGTATTATTCGGGACCATCGTCACCTGGAAAGCAGCGGTTGATGACTAAAACATAGGGCTGAGAGAGTTCAATACTCATCCAGGCCGTCTAGGGCGCCGTCGGCGGTCGTGTTGTCGGAAAAAATTAGGTGAACACAGGACACGCATTGCAACCAGTCTTGGCATTCCTACTTGCTCCATAAATAGCAATGCTGGATGCATCCCATGTGTGCATGATAAACGTAATCCTTCATCTACATGAGTAGCAATTTGATGATTAATGCGCGCTTCATTCGTGCTATGTGTGCTCATGCGCTCTCCACATTTGAGCGGTGTATCCTAACAGAAGTGGACATACGTGCGACGCGGCATTAAAAAGGTCCACAAACTGCAGACTATATTGAATAAGGGCAACTTTAAATTTTACTTCGAACGTAACTCAACGAGTTGTTCGCACGACTGAAATGTGCGCCCAGAAGAAGTTGTTTAGACTACATTGACCTGGCCACCGCGTGGCACTTCTCGTTTGGCTTCGCCCGGCGACTAGCCGGGTTTTTTTATGGATGAGACAGATTGTTACCATCAAGGACTTGAATCTTGTAGTTTTGCCGTCACCCGAGTCAAAGGGGGACACAAATGAAATGCGCATTGCTTTTAGAGAACGACGATTTTGAACGTCACAGACTCGTGAAAATTCTTCGATTGCTGGGCTATGTGCCGGCGCCAGTGAGGACAGCCGAGGAGGCTTTAAACGTTGCAGATGCTATTAGCTTCAATCTCATCATTACGACCACAGCGTTCAAACCGAACGATAGAAGAACCCTAACAAGTGAGTTAAAGCGGTTAGCGCCCGAATCCGCCATTGTGCTTGTTGCTTCCAAAGACGAAGAGTACCAAGAAGCACGAGCTGGACGTTATCCATGTGTGAGTGCTGTGGTGAAGCGACCAACGACAATGGACGCGTTGTGGCGTCTCATTCGATTTGGTATTGAAGGGTTTGCCCTACATTCGTTCTGCATGCCGCCCGGTCAGGAGCGCAGGCGAAAGATGTCTTAACTTATCTATGGTGGGCTAAGGAACATTTTACGGTTAGACGAGGTTGAGAGGATACGAGTGATTGTTAGCAAAGGTATGTTCATCTCGACAAGGTAGTTCTTCGCTTAATCATATCCATAGGTTCACTGTAGACGGATGCCTACTTCAATCAAAGTTTGCAGATGTAGGTTGCGCCGTCGTTCAATTTGCACTGGTCACATCCACAAATAGTAGATAACGTCCAGCAATAGCAGATAATATTCGACTCAATTGCCCAAGGTTAACGTTGGTAAACGCTAGTTTCTACATATGCTCAAGCTCATAATTGAACTAATGGCATTAGTAAGGTGCGAACCTTCCATAGTGCAAGGTGTGATGAGAACCAATAGGCTGAAGGTCCATATGCTTTTCTTGAATCTTCGCAACATTCTCGTTTAATACACGCCATTGCTTCCTGGAAATTTGTCCGCTGTCGCATGCACTATCAGCCATGGTGCGAAGAATCGATATTTTTTCTTTACAATCGTCCGAGTTGAAATCAAGCTTGTGAAGCATTGCTTCAAGGCTACTTATACTCAAAGACTTAGTCATAATTACTAGCTTTTCGTCAAGTTTTTTAAGCAGATTCAACCTGCTCTGATGAGCTACAGCCAGAATTCGCTGTTCAGTAATAGCATACATCATCTTTTAAGATGTAGTTGAGCGCGTCTTTGAATGACTCAAAACGAGTTTCTTCAAAAAAATTTGCGGCTACCTAAGTTATAGGAACCAGGACTGTACGGTAGAAGCGTTTCTCTAGTTTAACAACGGCTCTATCAAATGGCTTCTGTATTAATTTGCAGAGACTTGAACAACTCAAAAACTTTACATTCTAAATGCAATCATTTGGCGGCATAGACAGTGGTAACGCCATAATATGCGGTATGACGGCTTTCATAACGAGTATTTATTTGTCAAAGGTTCCGGGCTAACATATCGGGAAGGCCACGATAAACTTACTCCCTTTGCCGGCTCCTGCGCTAAATGCGCTTACTTGGCCATTATGTAGGTGAACCATTGTTTTTACCAAAGCTAAACCAATTCCTAAACCTCCTTGCGAGCGGTCGGGAGTCCGCTGAGCTTGGGTAAAGAGCTCAAAAATATGCGGCAAGAGTTCACCATCTATGCCAATCCCATTGTCTGCAACCTCAATACAGACAAGCTCACTGCTCGTTGAAACTGTTAAAGTAATTTCTCCACCTTTTGGAGTGTATTTGGCAGAGTTGTTCAGCAGATTTGAGAAAATCTGAACTAAGCGAGTCCGGTCGCCAAAAACCATGGGACGTGTAGGGTCGTGCGTTATGATTAAAGAGTGGGCTTTAGATTCAATTAACGGCTTTACTTGTTCAACAGCATTGTCCACGATTGATTGAATACTCGTAGCAGTTTTGTCCAGCTCAACAAGTCCGCGCGTGACACGAGAGGCGTCAAGCAAGTCATCAACAAGCGCCGTCATGTGCTTAACCTGTCTTCCGATTACTTCACTCGCATGCCGGACCTTTGCATCGCCATGAGAGATTATTCGTAACATCTCGGCGGCCGTGCTGATAGGTGCTAGAGGGTTACGTAGTTCGTGCGCTAACATTGCAAGAAACTCATCCTTGCGGCGACTGTTAGCCATTAATTCAAGTTCTGCCTGGTGGCGTTCTGTAACATCAACCGTAACGCCTCGAATTCCAATCGGTTTTTCGAATGAGTTATACCTAACACGACCGCGACTCTCTACCCATATCTGCTTGCCATTGTCTGGACGAATAAACCGGATAAATACCTGATAATTGCCAGAGTGTGTAAGCGCCTCCGCGTGTGCCTTTTTAATTAATTCACGGTCATCAACATGTATATGTTCACTGACTTCAGCCATTCGGGTGGGAGTCATACCCATAACATTTGCCACATTTTCTGAATACCGCGATTCGCCCGATTCTAAGTCCCAGTCCCACACAATCATCTTCGCAGCTTCGAGTCCGTCTTTGAGACGCTCCTCACTCTCGCGCCGCGATGCTTCAGCTTCTACAGCTGCAGTGACATCGTATCCTTGAGCAAAAATACCAATGATTCGACCATTCTTGTCGCGATAGGGTTCGTACACCAAGTCAACGTATCTTTTTTCGATAGGACCGCCGGGCTCTCGTTGTACCGCAAGAGGCATAGCATGCGTAGCCCATGGCTTACCTGTCGTGTATACTTCCTCGAGATGCTTTTCAAATCCTTGTCCGGCAACTTCTGGCAATGCTTCCCAGACAGGCTTGCCGATAATTTCTCTGTGCCCAATAAGCTGATAGTAGGCCTTGTTGGCGAGCTCAAAAACATGCTGTGGGCCCATCAACACAGCTACGAACCCTGGAGCTTGGTCGAATAAGCTACGGATATGCTCCCGTTCATTGTTGAGAATACGTGATACGGCCTCATGCATTTGTGCTTCATTAAAGTTTTCACGTGTGCCGTCGTTAGCAGGTTCAACTCGCAGCGTGACTACTTTAGATTCCTTGTTGACTGAATACAAACTCGTTACGTCGATTGCGTTCTGGAACACAAAGAGTGGCTTACCATTTTCGTCCATAACAGGAGTGTGAACAGTGCTCCAGAAGCGTTCCTCGAATCCTGGGCCGTTCTCAGTTTGGACAGGAACAGCATATCGGAGAAAGGGAGTCGTATCGGGGACACGCTTTGCCAACGCTCGAGCAATCGAGGCTTTCACCTCAACCATGTTGGTCGAGTTCGGGTCGTAAGGATTTGGAGGGAATGCGTCGAAGACATAGCGTCCTACTAGTTCCTCTTCAGTACGGCCGACTGAACGCAAATAAGCGCCGCTAGCTCCAATAATCGTTAACTCGGTATCCATCACCAAATATGGATAAGGCGAGCATTTGAAAAGGGCTTTGTAGACAGAGAAGTCCATTGACACAGTTTGCAATCCAGTATCGGTGTACAAGCTATCCCATCAAATGTTAAATATGGGAGCTTGCATTTAACATGTGGGGCAAGTACAAGCGACTAATTTAGGTGGCTTGTACGGTAGTGGAAGTTGGCAGGTTCTATGAGTGTACGCTGCTTGGACCGGTTTTCGCATTATACGCTGACAGCATTAGAGCAATGGATGAGAACAGATTCAGCAGCAGTAGACTTCGTCCCGTTTGCTGAATTATCGCTGAGTTAGCGCCTACTAGAACTATTCGGACGTAAGGGAAGCAATTTATAGCAGTGAAGTCGTCACCTTGAGGCCCTAGATGAGCATCACCTGACGGAGTCAACAGGCACAAAACACCCGTCCAGTTCGTAGCCTAGTTCTTCCGCTTAGCGGCCGACGTCTTTGCATGAACCTCAGCCTCTGCCGCTCGACGCTTGCGGACTTCTGCCAGAAGCTTTTTCGTCTGGGCGCGGTGCTTACGAATCGCATCTTCTAGCTCTGCCGACGTCATGAACTTTGGTTGCTTGTCTTTTAGGAGCATGTATGTATTCTACCTGGACAATCGAATACGTGCGAAAATGTCACGGTTTGTTGCAATTATTATAATATTTGTAACATTAACGTTGGACAAGGGCTGGAGGAACTCTTGCTCTGCAACCGCGGCCTCAACCTATGAGGACCAGTCAAGCTCTTTTGAACGGATTCTAAACCGGTCACTTGATGACGCTTCCAAACATCAGCTCAGCACCCAAACAACCGGCAGGAACTGCTGCCTTAATGCACGATTTCCCAACGAGTCAGCACGGCCAGAATGGCTTACTCGTCGACCTCTAGGCTGCGTCTATGTCAGCCCAACAGTCAAAAGCAAAAAGCCGGCGGCACTTTGGAGTAGTTCCGTCGGCTGCGATTTGCCTGTTGTGCAGCTTTAGCGCTTGCTGGACACAGTCCAACGTTGCCAGCACTACAGGGGTACTAGTTCAGGTATCCGAGTGCCGGACACCACCTGAGTGCACCATGCTGCGATGAGTTCAGCCTTCTATTTCCCAACGAGGAAGCGAGTGCCGATACAACTTCCGGCTAGCGTCCTGCTGTCGAAGCGACACCAAGAGCCTGGATGCGTGCGACATCCACGTTGGTTTTCTTGCGGCTAGCGATATCTACGTCATCCTGGTGGTTGCCCAGTCGCTTATGCTTCTGTACAGCGAAGTTCTTGCCCGAGGCTAGTACGAATGGTCGCACCAATTAAGCGCATGTAATGCAGGAGTAGAGTGAGTTGAGGTGTAGCAGGTCAGTATAATGAGCGACCCTAGGTCTAAGCACTTGCTTGCGCATGGCCAGGTTCACAAATGAGATAGGCCTGACCAGCTGCAACTCAAATGCGAGGCAACGTAGTAAGTAGAACGAAGACTTCCGCCTGGTTGACCAAACATGTACGTCCTAACAAAGCAACTAAGGACGTACCTGAATGGTAACTACATTACTTAATACGATAAGCTTCTTTATCTTTTCCATCAAGCCAGCGCGGTGCGCGGCCGCGGCCACTCCATGTTTGACCAGTTGTGCTATCACGATATTTCGCATCAACAGCCCCACGTTTTTTTTGTGGCTGTTTTTGTTGAAGTAAGTCAGAAATACTCAAGCCGTACTCGGACATAAGAGATTGCACACGCTCTTTGGCTTGAGCAATCTCCTCTCGCCGCGCTTGTTCTGCAAGATGCTTCAGTTGTGCGATTTGTTCTTGGTACTCTTGGTATGAAGGCACTTTTAATCGGGCTAAGTTAAAGCACGTAAAATATAACGGACTCCAAAATATTGCAAGTCATAATAAACTTAACGAATTCGGAACGGCAGAGGAGCTGCCGCCTACTAAACGATGCAAGTGGCTCGTATGTTTGAGTCACGACTGTCGCTGTGAAATGGTGCCAGTCGACGCCGTGTGTGCTACAAAAAGGTGCAAAAGTGTAGAATTCGATATCGTGTAGATGTAACAAGTGTTACATTTACGCTACAGCAGAGTGAGCTGTTTCCAACGATATTCATGAGCATGTACCTATGAGCGGCACGGCAAACGTAACAAATCCAGACAATGAGGTACCGATACGTGTTCTCATAGTCGATGACAACGTTGACTTAGCAGCAACAATAGGTGCTCTATTTGTTCATTTCGGCTACACTGTTGCCGTTGAGAATTCACCGTATAGAGCACTGCAGCTTGCCGAGAACCAGGCATTCGACTTTTGTTTACTGGACATAGGATTACCCGGTATGGATGGGTATGAGCTGATTTCCAAGCTAAGGTCCTTACCAAACACATGCTCTGCCGTGTTCGCTGCCCACTCTGGGTATAGTTCAGTCGATTATATGCAGAAATCTTTCAACTCGGGCTTCAGTTACCATTTTGTTAAGCCTGCCGACGTCGAGAAGGTGCTCCTTGCATGCGCCAAATCGAGGCAGGGCCATAGATAACTATCCTAGAATCACGCCGCAACCATTGCTATCGGATGAGCGATGGTATCAATTCGATAATATTTTGTCTTTCTTTGGTTGTTAGTCGCGCAGCCGATAATATTGCTTGACCTAGCCTTTCTTCACATCTTTGCACACATCCGTGTGCTGCTCAGTCGAACTGTTAATTCAACTCTCTTCGGTGAGACATATGTATCTGTGCGCCAGACTTGGTTTAGGCCGAGTACACTTGCGGCCTGTTTATCCTGCCCACAGAAGTAATAACATTCCAATCTTAGGGTCGTCAAATACACCGTGCCTACAGGAGCAACTGTAGAGTGGCCCCTAAACTATCGAGCCATGCTAATGCGCTTTCGATTCAATACAAAACTGCTACAGTTCCGCATCACCCAAGTTGTGGTGCTACTTTGTCTTTTGTCGGCCGTAGTCTTAGCTTCTATCGTTCTGATTTCAATTGAAGGAAAGATGAAGCGGGTAGTAGGCAATCAGCATTATTCATTAGTCTCAAGCGCCGCAAATTTTGTTGAGCGCGACATAGAACATAAAAAATCCCTCTTAAGTTCTGTCTCCCATTATGTCAACTCAGCAAGAATAGCGAGTTCTGATGATTTGGTAAGGTTACTTCAGGAATTTAAATCGCTAGACAAAGAATTCGTTAATGTTGTCATCCTAAATGAAGAGGGTGAAATGGTGGCGAATATGCGCGACAACGTAGGAATTGGAAGTCGTGCTGGTCAAGAATATGAGTTCTTCAAAAGAACTATGAATTCGGGAGAAGGCTTACTTTCGAAGCCTTTCAGCAGTCCGCTAACGGGGCAGCCTGTAATTGTTATTACACAGCCGGTTAAAGATGATATCGGAAACGTCAACTTCGTTATTGTTGGCGGAGTTGACCTAAGCAACCCGAGACTGCTTGAGCCGCTGCAAAATGTAAAGCCAGGCAAAACTGGCTACTTTTTCATCATCGACGATAGCGGAACAATCATACAGCATCCAAAACAAGCGCGAGTGCTCGCTAACGTCTATAAGGAGCCAGGCGGACCCACTGCGGTCACTGCTGCTGCGCTCAAAGGGTTTGAAGGCTGGAAAGAGGGAAAAGCTAAAAATAGCCTAGATGCCTTAATTGCATATAAGAGAATCCAAGGTACATCGTGGCTGATGGGAGCGGTTTATCCAACTGCTGAGGCGTTTGTTGCTCTATCAGAAGCAAGAACGAACGCATGGCTGGCCTCAATATCAGTAGGCGCGCTCGCCGCACTTACAGGACTCATGATTACGAGGCAATTGTTGCAACCATTATCGAATCTACGTGAGAATGTGTCACTTATCACCGATGGTATGGCTGAAATAAGTGTTCTTGAGTCATCGCGACAAGATGAGGTGGGTGACTTGAGTAGACGATTTTTTGCGCTATCTCAGCAGCGAGCGCTTGCAGAAGCTAAGCTGGCTGACCTAGTCTTAGAGGACCATCTAACAGGAATTGGCAACAGGCGAAAATTTGAAGAAACCCTTGAAAAATCTTTAGCTAAAGCGGAAAGAAGCAAAAAACCAATTGCGTTAGCTTACTTAGACGTTGATAAATTTAAGGCGATAAATGACACGCATGGTCACGGTGTGGGTGACAAGGTTTTGATAGAATTCGCGCGACGTTTAAGCTCGCTAGTTAGAAGCACAGATACTGTCACAAGAATTGCGGGCGACGAGTTTGTCATCATCTACGATACGATAGCTGACGACACAGAATCAAATGATTTCGCAAATCGCATCCTAGAGGGCATTCGAACGCCATTTGACTTGAGTTCTGTCCGGTTATCCGTGACGACGAGCATAGGGTTTGCGATTCATAAATCGGGACCTATTTCTGTAGATTGCCTGTTAGGTTTAGCCGACGAAGCTTTATATGAAGCAAAGCATGCAGGCCGCGACACTTTCGCAGTAAAAAGCACAGAAGACAGTCAAGTAGCCAGAAAGTCCAAGATTTGCTTAGTAAAAAGCCGGTGAACCTGCTACCTTCAAGCCTTTAGGTTTACTACTATATATACTTGCTCATCGTTGCCCAAAGTAAAGTTGCACTAACAACCTCAGCCATATTCTCAACCAGTTGGTGCACTTAACAGAGTACAGTCCGGGTTGAGCACGGCGCTACAGTTTTCGAGCGCTGTAACAATAAGCAATTGATTTAACCGAAAGGTTAGGTCCGCAAGCTAGAAAATATCTAACAATTGAGCGCCTTGTAAAAAAATAGCTCATTGGAACAGATGACTTCACATACTCTGCTCTCTTACAGTTTATTAGTTTGATTTAATAGTAACGGCTGAGCACCTTTCGTTAAGGAACTTAACTGAAAAACTGCAAGTGCATGTGATATTCCTTCAGTTTGCTCCGCGACATTAGTTGCGGCTGCTGCGGCTTGTTCAACTAAAGCTGCATTTTGCTGCGTTATCTCGTCCATCAGTCCAACGGCTTGGTTTACCTGCACGATGCCTTCGGTTTGGCCTGCGGTAGTTAACGCAATTTGGTCCATTACTTCTTTAACTGCTGACACCGCTGTTATAACCTCATCCATATTTGCACCTGCATTTCTCGTGAGAACTGCACCTGCATCGATATTCTGCAACGAAACGTCAATGAGGTTCTTGATTTCTTTAGCAGCTGCTGCGGAACGATGAGCTAACTGTCTGACTTCCGACGCAACTACTGCAAAGCCACGACCATTTTCTCCTGCCCGCGCAGCCTCAACTGCCGCGTTAAGAGCAAGAATATTTGTTTGGAATGCGATACTGTCAATCATGCCGATAATATCTAGAACGCGGCGGGATGAGTTGCTGATGTCGCCCATAGTTACGGTCATCTCCTTGACGGCAATGCCACTACTGAGTACTAACTCGGCTGCTTTTCCCGCGAGGACGTTCGCGTTCACAACGTTGCTCGCATTCTTCTGAACATTATTTGCGAGTTCCTCCATGCTACTAGCGGTCTCCTCCAGGCTAGATGCCTGTGATTCAGTGCGCGAAGACAAATCCATATTGCCAGTTGCAATTTCATGGGTTGCCACTCGCATTTCGTCGAAATTGCCTCTGACATCGGAAATAATGCTGCATAAGTTGATATTGGTTTGACGTAGGGCTTTAAGTAGTTTTCCGACTTCGTTATTGGACGTTGTATTTATCTCGCTGGTCAAATCGCCGCCAGCCATATGACGTGCAAATTTTAAAGCAATGTTCACATCTGTGAGAGTTGTATAAAGGCTGTACCAAAGAAATGAAAGACATGTTAAACCGAGGACGCAAGCTACAGGAATTGTCAATGGCAGCTCTTGCAATAAAGACCAGCTAGCTAATGACATGAGCAGTAAGCATACGACTGCACAGATTACATTAACCTGTCGCGTCAATGAGAGTTCTAGCGCTCGCTTTACACGACGTAGCGGTGAAGCACTAACAGCCCGACCTTGGCGAAGTAGTATTTTCTCGGGATTGCCGCGTTTCATTCTAGCGTATAGCTCTGCAGCAGCTTTGATTTCCGCCTCTGTGGGCTTGGTCCTTACCGACATGTATCCAACTGGAATACCCGCCTTTAAAACTGGTGTTACATTCGCGGCTACCCAATAATAGTCGCCATTTTTGCAGCGGTTCTTAACAATCCCACTCCAAGGCGCACCACTTTTAATCGTCGCCCACATGTCGGCAAATGCTTCTTCAGGCATGTCGGGATGGCGGACAATATTCTGCGGCGAACCTATCAGCTCCGCTTCAGTAAAACCTGAAATGTGAACGAAATAGGGATTGGCAAATGTGATGTTACCTTTAAGGTCGGTAACGGAAACCACTGTTTTCGACTCAAGTAATTTAACTTCAGTAGTCGTAATTGGTAGATTTGCACGCATAATATCTTGTCAAGGATGAATGTTTTATTAGTAACGGTTTTTATTGCATATTTTTAGCAATTATTGCTGCAGAGTATAACGTGAGTAGTTTTGGATGCCACCTTATGAGTTAGAATTTCTGTATAAATACAACAAAAAGTTACTAAGTTGATTTGAATTATTGACAGAATGACTTGTTGTACGTCGCGACACGCCGTATCTTAATCATTCAAATAAATTAATGTTACTATTTTCGTAGCAGGGAAATTGTTATTGGTTTATCAAAGTTGCACACACACGCGTTCTTAATGCAACTGCAGTTAGCGTAGTTGAATCGGACTAGCTGTTAGCTCTGTAGTTGGGCGGGCGCCCGTGCAAGTGGTTCCGATACCAGTAGTGCAAGGTTTATGCTCGCAATCCGCGTGCTGCGAACTTGTGCAGGGCCTCATCGAGTCAGGCAGAACAACGTTTTGCAACTTGTACGAGAATGAACGTAAGAGAACTTTGGACGTGCTGGAAATCCAGAGACTATCCTTGCGTTCGGACCAGCAGGCGTGACAAGTTGGTGATTCAGAACGGAGCGTTTGAGCTAAATTCTCGCAGATGGAGCACCTTGTCGGCTTCTACGTGGCGCCCTGTGTGTAGGGTACTTCGTTCCGACACAAGCTGCCCTTTGAAAGGCTGCGGTCAACCCGTTCCCTTACGTTCGCGAGCGTTTTCTGCCAGCACTAAGTGCAACCATTCCTGGCGCGCGAGTCAATGCAGATGGGCCCTGGTAGAATGTTGTCCCAGGCCGGGACGTACTCACGGATACTTGCAGCTCTTCAGAATGGTTGCATTTCTTATGAGCGTGACTTCATCGTACTAGCTTGGACGCTCTGAGCCGAATACACACATCTCGGCATCGGTACCAAGATGACCTATACGGTTTCGATGTTTAAGAGCTACTCATGCCGAACTTTGCCTCAGTAGATGGGAGTACCACCTCCTGTCCCATCAGGGTAGCTTCGATAGAGCGCCGCTAGTGTTGGCGGATGTACTGCTGCCCCTGAACTAATTGAAGAGCACGCGCTGCGTCCAGTTTTCGGCTTGCTGTGGCAGTCTCTAGGCGTAGAGCAATCACTGAACTATGACGAAGCAGGTGATTGGGTGCCGCCCCGACGCTAAGCGCACCATAGGATTGATAGCAAGCTCTTGAGAGACGTGCAGCCGCTAGATTAACAGTTGACTTCACCTTGCAAGCGTACAATCGTCGGAACGCATGACTCTCGTTCGAGCGAGCCTTTCTTGGCCTTTCGCAACCTTAGCGATAGAATCCTGCTGTGAAGCACCTAATCGCGTAAATCTCGCTAATGACACTTACCTTTGTATCTCAGCTGCACGTTTTAGTAGTAGAGCGTGACAATGAAGTTCGTGCTGTGTTGACTACGCTGTTGTCTGCCTATGGCGTAAGCGTGAGCACTGCAGTCGAGGGCTCAGAAGCACTCGCTCTGGCAGAAGAGAACCCTCCTCATGCAATTTTTACCTCAATCGTATTTGCTGACATGGACGGGTTCGAGCTTTGCCGAAGGTTACGTGCAGCGCCTACGACGTCTCACAGTTTGATTGTTGCGCTCACCGGGTACTCTGAGGATGGGATTGAGGACCGGGTGAAGGACGCAGGTTTTGACCGCTACCTGTTGAAGCCCGTTAGCTTACAAGTCATCATTTCTTTGCTCGAAGACTTCGCGAAGCGACTACACGTGGACACTGCGGCTGGTGAGACTAATTAGCCGTAGCTACGTCGCGTCACTGCCAGCTTACCGATAGCACATCTATGTATCGGCCGAACTGTGTATCCGTTGACGAAGCAGTTTTCAACCACCCAGAGAACCTTACGTCAGATGCTGCTCTTCCACAGGACGCAGCGCATTTAACAGTTGCATTAATTCGCCTTGTGCCGCAGACACTGCAGTGTCAAACTCGTCAAAAAGGGCAGACGTCCAACCGCTTACCTGAGCTTTATTGCGATAGTCTTTGATAATGAAGTGCAGAGACTCAACAACCTTGCCTGCTTGAAGTATGTCAAGCGTATCCTTGAATCCTGTCTCAGCCTCGAACGCCAGGTGTACATAGCGCTCGAGCGCATCAAGACTTGATTGCCCAGTCCATTCCAAAAGCTGCTGCTTAATAGTCTCTATAGAAAGCATAGCTCTCTTCAAATCGCTTATGTTCTCACAGCGATGCATCCTGATGAGAGTTCTGAGTGTGTTCGTGATGTAACGATGACGGAAGGCATGCAGGCAAGCTTCCTCATCATAAATACCTGCGGCCATGCGTAGCAAGTAAAGCTCAGCGCTGAGGGTATCCACCGCTAACGGCTTACCGCTGCGACAGCTGACAAATAAATAGCCATGGTCATTTTTTGCCCCAATCGTCTTATTTATGATTAGGCGACGATAGTGCTTGACGAACGAGAGAATCTCTTTCAAGTCAGCTTTTGTTACCGGAACGTAACGACAAGCATCATCACGCTTCTTAGCCGAGAATATCTTGAGTTGGCCAGTTTTTTCCGCTTCGTCTAAGTCTTTCAGCTGAATAAATGACACCTCAATCCGTCGACCGCCAGTCAACTCAAAAAGTCGCAGCATTATGAATCTTCGCCGAACTAAATATGAGGTTTGGCCAGACGCATCATTTGCCTCATAAAGCTTTTCAATAGCGTCAGCCGAAATCGGTTGCCGGCGCCTCGTAGGATTACCTCTAGGAAGGCACTCGTGAGTCCACGCTAGGGCCTTGATTTTTCTCCCGCCCTTTGAAAACTCTACTTGCACAAGCTCCGCTTTAATGCTCCCCTCGGGTCCGATGAGATTGAGCCCAGGCATCAGAGTATCTATATAAGCGAAGAAACTCATGGCGGTACCGGCAATAGTCCTAACCTGATTGACCCCACGTACATTGGTATCAGGCTTATCTAGTCTTTTCTCTTCTGAAAGATAATTGACGAATGCAACAAAGTCAGCATCTTCTAGTTCGAAAAATTCGCGCTGAGTGTCAAAACACCACCGAAGCAGCGGACTTAAATTTTTTGCCCAAGTCAGTAGTGTGCCGCCTTCATTTCGTCTCGACCTTCCTTTCTTGAACCCACTCAGGAGATACAGGTTTGCTAGCCAGCACGGCGAGCCGTCAGGCCAGAGCAGCTGCGCAATATTGTCTCCTGGTATAAATTTGACACCGTCTCGGCCAAGCGACCACGGAAACATGAACTCCTTAGGAGTGAGGCAGTAGAGCTTCTTACTGGGCTTCATTCTTCAAACCGAACTGGAAATTTTCTAAGGAATTCACTCTGCATTTGAAGAAATTCCTCCGACTTTTTTGCGTTGATTGCGAGTTTGCGAGCGTAGGCCATTGTTTCATTCAAACGCTCAGCAAGAACAACCATTTCGCCGCGCAGAGCAGCATTTTCGGCTTCCTGCTCTTCCAGTTTTTGTTTATAGAAGGCTATTGTGCCGCGGGAAGGCTGTGAGAGCGTCACCAGATGTTTGCGAAGACTGTCTAGCGCAGCCTTGCGATAAGAATCGAGCGTCTTGAACCCGCCGACAATCACACTATCAGCCGCGCTTTTATGCGTATTCAGAGACATACTGACAATCTTTTTATCGACTAGCTCAAGCGACGCCAAGCCTCCTTGGCTACTCAAGCTAGCTAGAAGTACCGCTCGCAACCCGTCCTCGATTCCCGCTGAGTCTTTGCAGCAGTCCTTAAGTAAATGTAATTCAGCCACTACCGAGTATCTCGTTGGTGATTCAAGGTCCGCGCCGAAGACTACATCTCCATGCTCAGGTTGCTTAACCATTCATGTCTCCAACGGCAAATCTTGGCGCGCGAACCTTGTACAAAATTTTGTACTCTTCGCCATTCGGTCCTTCAATGAACTCCGGCTCAATCTCTGCTTCATTCGATTGCAACAAGTCTTCGATGTATGCGCACACGTCTGCCTCAGGGAGCACATGAAGGGCATCCAACGTGACACCGTATCGCTCACAGATTAATGCAGCCAGTGATTCAGTTGCTGCGCTATCAGCTTTGATGAGTTCAGTCGCAACCTTAGCCTTCACCTGACGCAACACCTTGCCTTGCATCGCCTCAGTGACATACCGGTAGGTTAGCGACGGCTTCTGGTGCCCCAGGAAGTAACGCAGCACATGAATGCCGCCGAAGCTGCCCTGCCAGAAGAACAACATCGCGAAGTTCCGTCGCAACTGATGTGGGCGAATGTAGTATCGCGCCCCATTTTCATCTGTGCCCATCTCGAAGTAGTCGCAGAATCGGTCCAGACAAAGTCTCATCCATTGAGCACTGCTCTTACTCGTGCCATACGGTGTGAAGTTAGCTCTTTTCCACATGAAGCGTTGAAGCAGCGTAGGGGACGACTCATACCCCAAGTCACTCAAGCGTTCGCTTAGCTCAGCTAGCAAGCCAAGTGCCTCGGCACCAAGTTCCGGAAGTGGGCGCAATACTCGTTTGCGTAGTTCGCCAATGTTTGCCTTCCCAAGGTCGAATCTGAGGAAGAAACGGTCTCCATCTTTCACAATGCTGTCGCGTGTAAGACCAAGCAGCTCAGAGGCTCGTCGTGCCATCAGCGTATTGGCCAGAATGACAATTGCTCCAAGCAAGACCTGCAGCATCTGATAAAGGCTGCTACCGCGCCGAAGCTCGGCAAAAAAATCTTCAGCAGCGCTTTCTATATTCTCAAAGTTCGTAATTCCAAGGCGCCGCAGCGACACGGGGACGTCCAGCAATACGTTCTCCTGCCAGTCCCTCTCCGCCAAACTTAAGTAGTAGGTGACCAAGTCGTGCCCATACTCAAGGTAAAACTCAATCGCATGCTTGAAGCTCTGATTAGCTACTTCAAATGGCAACGTCGCGAATCGACCTTTCTGCTTCAGACGGCCATTCTTGAGTGCCTCCTTTTCCTCCAACGCAGATAGGGCGTCCTCGGATACCAAACATGTCTCAGGAGTGACTCCGACCTCCATAACGCTAAGCGTTTGCATGTAGCTCTGCACAAATTCTGCAGCTGCTCGTTCGTCCTCCCCACCAGGATGCACAGCGACTGCTGGCAGCTCGCGGAGAAATTGCTCGCGAGGTTTGAAATTCAAATAGTCGAGCTCTAAATTATCGAACTTGAGGTTTGAAAGTACACGCTCGCCAATGATATGAGTGAGAAGCTTATTGGATGTTAGCTGAAGCTTGAACACATCGTCTTTTGAGCCAGAGTGGTAGAAGCCGTTCTTATGGAGCCATACGCGGGCAACTTGCACTTGCTCTTCACTCAGCTCTTCTGGAAGCTCCAGCGATTCAGTCTCGAAGATTGCCGGCAGGCGTTTCCTAGCGGCCTTCATATCCTCAGCAGTCACCTTCAGCGAACGAACGAACTTAAAGATGCGTTCCTCCGGCTCATAAATGTTATTTTTGATTGCTCGGCTGCTCGACACGATGTCGATGAAATCATGAATATCATTTTTTGATAGCTGTCGATATCCGGCGCCGTGTGCTTGAATGAAGCTTCCTCGGAGAAGAAAATGGTCAAGCACGTGCAGTGCTCTGTTTAAGTAGGACAGGCCAGTGACCGTAGATTGAACTGCGACGCCCACAACTGTCGGGTGCGTTTGCATGCAGAGGTAGCGTTTGATTGCTTCAAGCAGCTCTGCGTTGGAACGATGCGTTAGCAGCGAACCGTCTGATAGCGTAATCCCAAAGTCAATTGTGATAACGGAATCGCCAAAGCGGCACTGCCACACATTCTCATGGAAGCCGCTTGTAAGCCACTTTGCGCCGACCGCTTCTACGTTTGCAAGGCGAAACTCGTTGATAAAGGATAGTTCTGCTGGGAGCGAATTAGGCACGGACTGCTTTCAAAAAATTGTCACGAGATGCATCAAGTGATGCAGCTTTCATCAGCTTTTTGATGCCGCGGTCGGGATACGCATCGCTTTCGATATGGACTTGCAAGCGCTTAGCAAATTCATGCCAGTAGAGCGCTTTGTCATGAACCTTGTCTCCAGCGGCAAGCGTGAACTCAACTGCATCCTTGACAGACAGAAGAGTAGAGAAGATGCCGTGACTGGCTGCCACCATGATTTCCTTCACCGGCGGCGTCGACTGCTGGTCAGATTCTCGGCTGTCTTCAATTTCTTGCTCGTCAAAGAGGTCAGGCTCCTCGGCGCCTTGCGGAATCAACGGTTCAAGGGCATGATTTTTTAGGAACTCATCGAGCTCTGTCGCGTTTGCAAAGCGCAAAGCTCGTGTCATATAGGGTGTGCCACGCGTCGCTTCTACGATGAGCAGATTCTGGAAGATGCGAATCCATCGGACAGCAAAGTAGTCCCAAATCGCATCAGGCAGATAGTGCCGCATTGATGTCTCAGGGTCATTGCCCAGTTCCCTCGCCATCGCCTTGATATCGAAATCCTCAAGGAATTTAAGGATGCCTTTCTGGGCACGAATGCGATTGATGGTGACGAATTCGGCAAGCTCGCCCAACGTAGCCTCGTTACGCTGCGCGAATGCTCGGAAATACGAATTGATGTTGCTTGTCCTAATAAAGAACGCAGGGTTGCTAAGTGGCTGACCCGAGTAGATGAAGAGGTTCTTCCAACCCTTGACGTGGTTGTCTTTCATATACTTACGTAGCGGTGCAGTTAATTGCAGCCAACGTTGCATGAGAACGTAGGCGCGTCCAGAAAGAACGACGTCATGCCATCCCTGTTGGCCGGCGCGCTCCTTTCGCACACTTAACGTAAGCGTATTGTCTCCGCTGTTCACAGCGTTAATCCTGGTGCCGTTCCCGTCAAGAAGCTTGGCATCAGCTAACGCAGATTCAGTAAACCTCCCGTCGACAGATGTAAGGTATGCCATCATAGCCATAGCGTCTTCACGATTAGGAATACCTAGCAATTGCGCAAGCTTCACCTTGCTAACGCCATAACGAGCTACTTTTCCTGGATACGCAGCAGTTTCAATTTGACTAGTGTCAACGTATCCGTTGTACTCTTGCTTAAAGTACCGAACAGCTTCGACTAAGGCCTCCGGGTTCTTTTTCGGATTTAATGATTCTATAAGGTCTTCGCCTTCAGGTAATCTGTAGGGTTGAGAGTTAGAAAGCGAAATTCCGCGTTCATAGAATTGCCATAAACCCTCGAGATGAGCGTCCAGCCAGTTTTGAACGGTTGTGAAATCCTGATTTATCTGACCGAAAATGACGGCGGTTGTTGCCTCGTCATTAAGATGCAGTGGTACAGGCGTAAGTAATTTGTGTGTGACACCTGACTCGTCATCGCTAGCGTCGCTCTTTCGTTGATGCCGAACTTCCTTTACATAGGCAAGGGAGGGTTTCCCTTCCGGGATGCCGAACAGTGGCGTCGCAATAACGTTTTTCTTAATCAGAATCTCCAAATAATTCGTATATCGCCCCCATGTTTTTTGTAGACTCGCTAAAGTCCCCTCCTTAGCTCCTCCCTTCATGTTGAGCATTTTTCTGAAATGCGTTTCCATGAAATCGACAACCATATCGCGGACGAACTGGCTGTCTTGTAGCTGTGCTTCAGTTATTGCCCGGCCGGCCTCAGCTTGAGCAGCAACAAATTTTGCGAAGGTCGTTCCGAAATCTCTAAGTGCAGTATCCTTCGCTTTTGCCCTCGCGATGTCATTGAGCGCAGAATGAAATCTCATCGTGAAATCACGACCTAGAGCCAGGGTCATCGGTCCTAACAATACGTTATAGGTTTCTCCGTCTTTATCCGTAAGAAGAAAAGGTTGCATTTGACCGGTCTCACTCTGACACAGCTCCATTCCATCGAACGCTTGAGCAAGCTCATATGGCAGAAATTTATTCGAGTTTGGAACGAATGAAGACAGCTGGATAGAGAATTTTTGCTTGAGCTCTCGGAGAAATGTGTAAAACGCCCGTGCATAAGTAAGGCGTACCGAAGGCGTTAGAGCATTGAACTTGTTGGACGCGAGTGCACTGTAGAAAAGGTCTTGTAGCTCGGTGAACCGTCTTGTTCCGAGGTGTAAGACAGATGAAACCGGTGGCTCATCAATGACACGAAGCAACCTGTCAAACATGAGTAGAGCACGTTGAACATTGTAACGAGCACTTTGTGTGGGTAAATTGTTCAGCTCAGCAAGGAGCTCCGACAGAGCCATGCCTTCGATACGGGTAAAGAGGCGGGTTGGCTGAAGCCACTCTTCCTGCTTCACTCGCAGTAGCTTTTTGCTGACAATTGTCATGTCGTTGCCTGGTCTGTCGCTGGTCTGCTTTGGCATGTATGTCGTTGATTTGTATGGTGGAGATAGCTCATTCTTAACGGTTGACAACTGTTTGTCAATCAAGGAAAGCGGGGGCAACCACTTCGTCGAGGTCTGCCTGGACGAAGAAGGCTCCGTCTGGGTGATGCTGCACTCCGGCTCGCGCGGCGTCGGCAATGCGATCGGCACCCATTTCATCGAGCTGGCGCGCCAGGACATGCGGCGCCACATGGTCAACCTGCCCGACCAGGACCTGGCCTACCTGAAGGAAGGCACGGCCCACTACGACGACTACGTGGAAGCGGTGGGCTGGGCGCAGAAGTACGCGCGCATCAACCGCGAAGTCATGATGCACAACGTGATCCATGCGATGCGCAAGCTGATCCCGAAGCCCTTCGAAACACACGTGGAAGCAGTCAATTGCCACCACAACTATGTGCAGAAGGAGCGCCACTTCGGCCAGGACGTGTTCGTCACCCGCAAGGGGGCGGTATCGGCGCGCGAAGGCGAGCTCGGCATCATTCCGGGATCGATGGGCGCGAAAAGCTTCATTGTGCGCGGCAAGGGCAACCCGGAAAGCTTCAACAGCTGCAGCCACGGGGCCGGACGCGTGATGAGCCGCACCGAGGCCAAGCGCCGCTTCACCAGGGCCGACATGGAGCGCGCCACGCAAGGGGTGGAGTCGCGCAAGGACGACGGCGTGATCGACGAGATCCCGATGGCCTACAAGGACATCGATGCGGTCATGCATGCGCAGCGCGACCTGGTCGAGGTCGTGCACACGCTCAAGCAGGTGGTGTGCGTGAAGGGCTGATCGTCATGTAGGGTGGTCCGGGGCGCGTAGCCGGCTTCGCCGACCGCGCGTTCAATTCACGCCGGCATAGTAGAACATCTAGCCCTGCGGCCGCAGGAGTTGCAGCAGTTCGGCCGGCGTGCCGAATTCACGGTCCGGCGCCGCCCGGCGCAGCGCCTCGATCGGGGCATAGCCCCAGCTCACCGCGCCGAACGCGATGCCGGCCCGGCGCGCGGCATCGGCGTCCATGGCCTGGTCGCCCACGTACAGCGCGTGCGCCGCCGGCACCGCGGCCCGTTTCACCACCTTGCGAATGCGCGAGGCCTTGCCGAACACCGACATGCCGCACTCGTAGTGCCCGAACAGGCCGCTCAGGCGCTCGCCCAGCACCAGCCGCACGTTCTGTTCCGAGTTCGACGACACGATCGCCAGCCGCACGCCTTCGCGGTCCAGCGCATGCAGCACCTCGCCGATGCCCTCGAACAGCGGAATGCGCGCCGCGTTCTCGCGCATCAGACCGATGAAACTGCGCGACGCCAGCGGCAGCTTCCAGGCCGGCATGCCGACGCGGCGCATGATGGCGCGGGTGTCGTGGTGGCGCAGCTCGTGGGCTTCGTCCGGGCCCACCCGGCGGAAACCCAGTTCGTCCGCGATCTGGTTGAACACGCTGATAAAGAAGGGGAAGGAATCGGCCAGCGTGCCGTCGAAGTCGAAAATGGCCAGGCGGTAGGACATGGAAAAGGCGGGGGCAAACCGGCAGCGGTATCGGTGCCGCCGATTATAGCCCCCGCTGCTCAGATGGTGCCGCCATTGGCGCGCAGCACTTGTCCGTTAATCCAGCCGGACTCTTCACCGACCAGCACTACGCGGCGATGGCCGCATCACTGCTGCCCGCCACCGCGAGATGGCGGTTCACGGCCGACAGCACCGCGCGGAACGAGGCCGTTACGATATTGCTGTCGATGCCCACCCCGAACAGGGTCTGGCCGCTGCCCACCCGCAGTTCGACGTAGCAGGCGGCGCGCGCATCGGCGCCGCGGCCGATCGCGTGCTCGTGGTAGTCCATCAGGCGGATGTCCAGGCCCAGCGCATTGACAAAAGCGTCGATCGGGCCGTTGCCCTTGCCCTGCAGCGCCTGCGGCGCGCGGTGGCGCACCACGTTCAGGTCGATCTCCACGCCGTGCGCGCTGTCTTCCACCATGCGGTGCGCCACGTAGTCGTAGGGCGTGTCCTGCTCCAGGTATTCGCGCGAGAACAGCGCGTGGATGTCGGCCGCGGCGATCTCGCGTCCGGTCTCGTCGGCCATGCGCTGCACTGCGCGCGAGAATTCGATCTGGAGGCGGCGCGGCAGCTCCAGGCCATACTCCTGCTGCAGCAGGTAGGCCATGCCGCCCTTGCCGGACTGGCTGTTGACGCGGATGACGGCATCGTAGCTGCGGCCCAGGTCGGCCGGGTCGATCGGCAGGTAGGGCACTTCCCAGAGCGCATCCGCCTTCTGTACGGCGAAGCCCTTCTTGATGGCGTCCTGGTGCGAGCCGGAGAAGGCGGTGAACACCAGGTCGCCCGCATACGGATGGCGCGGGTGCACCGGCAGCTGGTTGCATTCTTCCACCAGCTGGCGCACCGCGTCGATGTCGGAGAAATCCAGGCCCGGGTCGATGCCCTGGGTGTAGAGGTTCATGGCCAGCGTCACCAGGTCGACGTTACCGGTGCGTTCGCCATTGCCGAACAGGCAGCCCTCGACGCGGTCGGCGCCCGCCATCACGGCCAGCTCGGCCGCCGCCACGGCCGTGCCGCGGTCGTTGTGCGGGTGCACGCTGATGACGAGCGACTCGCGGCGCTCGAGGTGGCGGCACATCCACTCGATCTGGTCGGCATAGACATTGGGCGTGCTGGCTTCCACCGTGGACGGCAGGTTGACGATCATCTTGTTGTCCGGGGTCGGCTGCCAGACGCTGCTTACCGCATCCACGATGCGCTTTGAGAAGTCCAGTTCGGTAGTGGAGAAGGATTCCGGCGAATACTCGAGTCCCCACTGCGTTTGCGGATGCTGGGCCACCAGTTCCTTGATCAGCTTCGTGCCCTTCACCGCGATCTGCACGATCTCGTCCTGGCCCATGCCGAACACCACGCGGCGGAACACCGGCGCCACCGAGTTGTAAACGTGCACGATGGCGCGCTTGGCACCGGCGGCCGCCTCCACGGTGCGGCGGATCAGCTCCTCGCGCGCCTGGGTCAATACGATGATGGTGACGTCGTCGGGGATACGCCCCTCGTCGACCAGCATGCGCACGAAGTCGAAGTCGGTCTGCGAGGCCGAGGGGAAGCCGACCTCGATTTCCTTGATGCCAATTTTCACCAGCATGTCGAAGAAGCGCAGCTTCTTTTCCGGGCTCATCGGCTCGATCAGCGCCTGGTTACCGTCGCGCAGGTCGGTGCTCATCCAGATGGGCGGCCGGGTGATGCTGCGGGACGGCCACTGGCGCTCAAGCAGCGGGACGGCGGGGAAAGATTGGTACTTGGCGGCGGGATTCTTCAGCATGATCGTGTGCTCCTGGTTGCGTTGACTGCGTGACATTGCGGACCTTGCCGCGCGGGCAGGGTCGGATGCGGCGAAGGGCTGCCGGACGGGCCGCGAAACGCTAGGCCCGGCAACCGATCGCTAGTGTTAGCAGCAGGCGAGGATGGACGCGCGAACCGGACGGCGGGGTAGGGCCGACGATGCTGCTGGATGGTGCTGGGGTGGGAAACTTGGACATCTGTTCACGTTCCTGGCTGCAACTGCTGCTGGGGCCGGCTTGTGGCCGGAGGGCATACGGCGTGGATTACGCGCGTAGTAGCAGTGCCGGCGATAGCGCGCCGGCGGCAGGTAGGGAAGTCGAAAGATGCAGGGGGAAGGACATGCGGTCCACTCTAAAAGAGAAATCGACCGCCTGTCAAGAAAAAATTTGTGCGTTGCGGAATCCTACCGTCATGCTTATATCCGTAGGGTGGGCGGTTCACCCGCCCACGCGGTGATAGCTTGCGGCGAGATCATTCGGCGCGAAAACGGAGCCACCAGCGATCACCGCGTGGGCAGAAAATCTGCCCACCCTACGCACAGCGATCACAGCTTTTCGAGCAGCTCCGGCAATTCCTTGATGAAGGCGTCGCGCACGCGCAACCCGGCGCGCCCGCTTTCGCGCTTGTCGTCCTGCACCAGCCGCACGAACACCACCGTGCGCTTGCCGTTGCTGGTCCAGCCGACCAGCCAGCCATGCGGCAGCGCGCCCGGCTCCGCACCGCTGCCGGTCTTGGCGTACAACTGCCAGCCGTTGCGCAGGCGCGGATAGCGCATGAGCGAGGCCGTCATGTCGACCGCCTTGCCGGACACCGGCAGCGTGCGCGCGACCAGCTTGCGCAAAAACACGGCCTGCTCGTCGGGAGAAATCTTCAGCGAGCTGCCAAGCCAGGCCGCGGTGAGTCCGTCGTCCTTGCCCGGGTTGCCGGAGGCGTCGCGGTTGCCGTACTCGAAGCGATCGAGGTAGGACTGGAAGCGCGCGCCGCCCAGGCGGGTGGTGACCTGCTGCGAATACCACACCACCGACTGCTGCATCCAGGCCGCCGGGGCGGTGGCGGTGCGCCATTCGGGCAGCCAGTCGACATAGCCCTGGCGGAAGGGCAGCAGCGGCGTGCGCTCGTCGAGCAGGACGCCGCTGTCGTGGCCCATCAGGCTGATTGCCACCTTGAAGGTCGAGGCGGGCGTCACGCGCTGCTCGCACTGGCCTTCGCGCAGCAGCGTCTTGCCGGTGGCGGCGTCGACCAGCAGGGTGCAGCGGATCGCATCGCCAGCCATGGCTGGCAGCGCCGTACCTGCCAGAAGCGCCAGCATCATCAGGCCTTTCGTGTTCATCCCGCCTCCGTCGAAAAGCCGGCAGTATAGCAACGCGGCATCGAACGACGGAGGCCCTGGCTTGCGGGGCCGCAGGTGCCGAGGGGGCTTTGCTGTTATACTGGACCCATCGGCAGGGGTTTGTTCGTGCCGCTACTCCCGGTATTGCACCGGCAGTCCCCATGCAGCCCGCAGGATGCGGGTTTATTTCTCCCCCCTCCTGGCAGTCGCAGGCCGGGCTCTCCCACAGTGGCCAATGCCACGAAGCACTCCCTCCACGCCGACCCGCTGCGCCGGGCCGCATCCCTTATTAGGAGCCACCATGGCAAAAGAAGAACTCATCGAAATGAACGGCCTCGTCAGCGAAGTGCTGCCTGAACTGCGCTTCCGCGTCGACCTCGACAACGGGCACAAGATGATCGCCTACACCGCGGGCCGCATGAAGAAGAACCACATCCGCATCCTGCAGGGCGACCGCGTCACCCTCGAACTGTCGCCTTACGACCTGACCAAGGGCCGCATCGTGTTCCGTCACATCGAGACCCGCGGCCCGGTGGCCCCGCGCCGGGCGCCTCAGCGCCGTCGTTAATCTCCGCCAGGCCAGGCGGCGCCTTTGCGCTGCCGCATGTTCCGGCGTGCGCACCCGCTGAGGGAAAGGCGCATTCCGGAAACAGCGCTAGCGGCGCGGGGCGAACGGCCAGCGCAGCGAATGCTGTTCGATCCAGGCGCGCGCGTACTGGAAGCCCTTGTCCTGGGCTTCGGTCGCGCGAGCAAATTCCTGTGCATCGCTCGCCCATGCATGGCTTGCTTCACGCGTGTCGGCATGGACGATGCACACGCGGCAGCCATAGCGGCCTTCTTCGGATGCGCAGAGGATGTCGATGTCGTATCCTCGGTAATGTTGGGTTGTCATAATTTTCTTTCCGTCCGCAATGTCGCAGAATGCGCGGGTGTGCGTTGCATTCACCGTACCATGATTTCGGTCCCGGCCACCGTCGGCCACGCGTTCGAACGGACGCTCCGCGGCTGAGGCTGCCGCCCTGCGCGGCAATGGATGTTTCAATCATGCGGCATGCCCTCCTACGCTGGCCCCGGTGAATTGATGACGCCGCTTGAGCGATGTCCTGCCTAAGATGGATGACTTCGCTGCGCAGGCAGTGAAGATTTCTACAACGCTCAGGCATCCACTTCAGGACACACATGACTACCGGTATTGTTAAATGGTTCAACGACTCCAAAGGTTTCGGCTTCATCACCCCCGATGACGGCAGCGGCGACCTGTTCGCCCACTTCTCGGAAGTCCGCTCCGAGGGCTTCAAGTCGCTGGCGGAAGGCCAGCGCGTCAGCTTCGACATCGGGGCTGGCGCCAAGGGCCGCCAGGCCTCGAACATCCAGCCTGCCAGCATGTAAGCGGATGGACGGCCGGCTGGCGTATTAGCGCCAGACAGGGCCACCCGGAACGACCCGATCGGCGCCCAGTGCGCCTTTTTTTTCGCCTTGTTCCAAGCGTGTTATTAACAAGCGTGATCGGCCTTACAATGTTGCTATCCTAAAAACAGGTGAGCGACGATCCATGGCCCATATCCATCCTGCCGGCTGGCGCGAGATGTCCGTCACCGGTTCCGCAGCGCGTGAAATCGAAACCCTGACGCTCCTCGAGAAGCGCCTTTCGGACACGCCTTACGAGATCTACCACGGGGTCCACTGGACCAACGTCGAGCACGGCTTCTCGGCCTATGGCGACATCGACTTCATCATTGTCGCGCCCAATGGCCGGCTGCTGCTGATCGAGCAGATCGCGGGCTTCCTCAACGAGAGCAAGGATGGTCTGGTGAAGAACTACCAGGGCAAGCCGCGCAAGATCCGCCACCAGATCCTGCACACCATCGAAGGCTTCGCCAAGCGCTACCAGGGCGAGCTGTCGATCGACTACCTGCTGTACTGCCCCGACTACATCGTGAAGGACCCGCAGCAGGCCGGCATCGACCCCAGCCACATCATCGACGCCACCAGCAAGGGCCGCCTGGGCGCGAAGATCCGCGAGATCCTGCCCGTCACCGAACGCACCGAGGAATTCGACCGCGTCACCCGCTACCTCGGCGACACCCTGAGCCTGCGCCCGGACCCGAGCTCAATGATCGGCTGCGCCACGCAGATGGTCACGCGCTTGTCCGGGGGCCTGGCCACCTGGGCGCGCCGGCTCGAGTTCTCGCCCTACCGCCTGCGCGTGATGGGCACCGCCGGCAGCGGCAAGACCCAGCTGGCGCTGGCCGAATACACGGCTGCGCTGGACGCCGGCCTGCGCCCGCTCTACGTCTGCTTCAACCGCCCGCTGGCCGACCACATCGAGCGCCTGGTCCCAAGCGGCGGGCGCGTCGCCAACTTCCACGAACTGTGCGACGCCTGGCTGCGCGCCCAGGGCAAGACGCCGGACTACGGCTCGCCCACCGTCTGGGGCGACATCGAAGCCGCGCTGGTGGCGGCCGACCTGCCGGAAACCTGGCAGTACGACGTCGTCATCGTCGACGAGGGTCAGGATTTTTCGACCATTTGGCGCGACATCGTGCTGCGCATGCTCAGGGATGGCGGGCGCGCCATCTGGCTCGAAGACCCGGACCAGAACCTGTACGGCAAGGAAACCGTGCCGCTGCCCGGCTGGGTGGTGCTGCACTCGAACACCAACTACCGCAGTCCGCGCGAGGTGGTGCAGATGCTGGGCTCGATCGGCGCGGTGAGCCAGCCGGTGGAGGCGGGCAGCCCCTTCAAGGGCGCCGACATCGAGGAGCTCACCTATCCGGAAGGCGAGGTCGAGGCGATGCTGTCGCAGACCCGGCGCGCCGTCACCCTGTGCCTGGCCGCCGGCTTCGGGCGCCAGGACATCGCGATCTGCTCCTTCCGCGGACGCGAGCGCTCGAACATCCTCAAGCTCGACAAGCTGAGCGACGCCCACACGCTGCGCTCCTTCACCGGCGCCTACGACCTGTTCGGCAACCCGGTATTCCGCGAAGGCGGGCTGCTGGCCGAATCCGTGTACCGTTTCAAGGGGCAGTCGGCGCCGGCGCTGATCTTCACCGAGATCGATTTTGAAGAGATGGACGCACTCACGCTGAGAAAACTGTTCGTCGGCATGACCCGCGCGCGCCTGAAGCTGGTGCTGGTGATGAGCGAGCGCGCCTCGGTGCAGTTTCTTGACCGGATGAGTGCGGGTGCGGAAGTCAAGCCCTGACCCGGCGCAAGCGCACATCGCCGGGAACCGCTGTTTTATGCGGACGGTATTGAAATGCAGGCCATCGCGGCACCCAACGCGTGCTAGCATTTTGCCCATCATTTCCGGAGTCAAGCACATGAAAAAACTGGTGGCGGCGAAAGCGGCGCGGATGCGCCTGAAGGTGCTGGGCGCATCGGCATTGATGCTGCTGCTCGCGGGCTGCGGCGACCATCCGCCCAAGGATGACGACGATGACGACGACACGCCGCCGCCCGCGGCCATCACGCTCGTCGCCGGCGACGCCAGCGTTCCCGGCAGCCTTGATGCCACCGGCGCCGCCGCGCGCTTCAACGAGCCGAGCGGTATCGCCGTCGATTCCGCGGGCAACCTGTACGTCGCGGACCGCCGCAACTACACGATCCGCAAGATCACCGCGGGCGGCGTGGTGACGACGCTGGCCGGCTCCGCGGAGAAGGACGACACCGTCAATGGCACCGGCAGCGCGGCGCGCTTCATCGGCCCGGTCGCACTCGCGCTCGGCTCGGACAACGTGCTGTACGTCGGCGACGGCCGCCAGGTACGCAGCGTGACAATGGCGGGCCAGGTCGGCACCAGGGCAGAGATCCGGGTGGGCAGCAACGTTGACGGACGCAGCCTGATGCTGGCCAGCATTGGCGGCATCGCGGCGGATACGCGCGGCGACCTGATCGTGGCCAACGGCCACAGCGTGCGCCGCATCGCCGCAAACGGTGCGCTGACGATGCTGCAGGGAGAGGCCGAGTTGCGCGACACCTGGGGCACCCGGGCGCTCGTCCAGCGCGGCGTGGCGGTCGACAGCAGCAATAACGTCTATGTGGAAAGCAACGGCACCGTCAACAGGACCAACAGCAACAGTGTCGTGACCCAGAACGTGCTGACCCTGCTGGCCGGCGCGGTGGGCCAGCGCGGCGCGGCCGACGGCGCCGGTGCTGCCGCCCGATTCGAAGACGTGGTGGCGCTGGCCACCGACCCGCAAGGCAATGTCTATGCGGCCGACAACGTCAACAACCTGATCCGTAAAATCAGCCCCGCCGGCGTTGTAACCACGGCCGCGGGCACGCTGAAAGCCACGACGCTGGCCACCGGCGCGCTGCCGGGCCGCTTCCCCAGCCTGCGCGGGCTGGCAACCGACGGCAAGGGCAACTTCTACGCCACCTCGGGCAACGCTATCGTCAAGATCAGGCTGCCATAAACGGCCTGGCCGTCGGCTCAGCGGCCGATGGCGGCGGTGGCCACGCCCTGCGCCACGCTGTTCTTGCTGGTGGTGGTAGTGAGCGCGAACAGCGGCTTGCGCGGCGACTTGTCCGTGCTCCACTCGTAGGCGACGGTGCTCTTGACGCCGTCCGGCCCTTTTTCCGAGGTATTGCGCTTGCGTTCGCTGCGGAAAGGCTCGGGCGCCTTGCCCACCGCCTTTTCGAACATGGCCTGGGCTGTCGCGGCCGGCACTGTCTTGGCGTACAGCGCGCACAGGTTCTTGTCCGAATGGACGACCATGATGAACTGCCCGTGCTGGCTCGGCACCGACCAGGCATTGCCTTTTTCTCCCTGCAGGAACACTGCCGCGGCCTCGGCCGGCAGTTGTGGGAAGCTCGAGAGCTGCTTGCGCAGGCCATCGAAGTCGTGCAGGTATTTCAGGCAGTGCGTGGAATAGATGTTCATGAAGGCCGCGGCCTGCTGTTCAGGCGCAGCGATGGCGATTGAAGAAGCCAAGATTCCTCCAAATGTGATCGCCGCTTGACGAAGAAGTCGCATGGTTTTCGTGCTCCGGCTGGTTGCGTAGTCGTCCTACTATAGCAACTCAGCACTGAAATCCGGGCTTGCCTCAGGCAAACGTACGCGGGGAGGGGGCGTGGCGCGTGCCGGCGCGGGACCGCGTTACCGGCTGCCTGCTCTGGGCGGTATCTCGCCGAGATCGACGTAGACCGGCAGGCCCAGCTGCCGCGCGGTCTGCACATCCATGTCCGCACCGCGCGACTCGCCCGCGATGCGGTAGACGGCGTCGCACTGGCGCAGCATGCGCTGGGCGACTTCGTAGAGGAAGCCTGCGGGATAGATTCCGGATTGGCGGCCGGTGGCATGCGCCAGCGGCAGCGCGGCCCATTCGCCAGTGAGACCTTGCCTTTCGTTGGAGCAAAGGGCCACATTGACCTTATCTGGCGGAGCGCTCGAGGCTACTACCAATGCGTTGGCTTCTGCGATTTCTCCGAGCAAAACGCCATTTGGCTCGGCCGCTAGCGTAGACGATAAGGGTCAGCCGACACTGGCTTGTTCAGCCAGCTCCGGGACCTCCACAAGGAGCCGGGCGATCCGTTGGTACAAGCCGAGCTTGAATTCGTCACGGTCCTTGGAAAAATGGCAGCGGCGATGACAGTTCGGGCAGAGTGCCACCGCGTTCGTCGTTGTATCGGAACCATGACTGGACAAGGGCATCACATGATGGACTTCGAGATACGGTAGACCATCCGTCCCAAGGAATGGAGCGGGGCTACCGCAACCCTCGCAGAGGCCACTTGCCGCCTGGAGCACCCAGGCTTTCACGGCAGGATCGCGAACATAGCTTGTCGTTGTCGTCGTGACAGTGGCAGGCGCTTGCCTTCCTTTGGGAACAGCACCAAGATGCCGTCGCCTCAACTCGGAAACACGCCCCGAAAGCGCCTCGGTATCGGACGTTGGAACATATGCTTCCAGCGACTCGATCCCCTGAATGCTCAGCAAGGCGATCATCTTTGCTTTGACGGATGAGCCGATGTTCCGTGCTGGAAGATAGCCGGCAATGTATGGCATTTTCAGCTCATACAAGGCCGCTGAGATGTTCTGCATCCGGAACTCGATCGACGCTTGTGTCCTTCCGGCGAGTGGCCCGGCACGCAGCTCGCGATTGACCGCCGCCTTGCTATAGCCCTGGCCGTTCAGCTCTGCATGCAACATTTGCAGGTAGGCCTTGATCGTGGCGGCTAGCTCAGCGTCGCTCCAGGCATTGGAATCGCGTGATGGTTGAGATACGTTGGACATGAAGTAGGCAGTGTTCTGCACCTCAGTCTACTTTCTGTTCAATATCTCTTCAACAATAACTTGCTCGGGCCTAGCGAGGATAGGTGCGATGTGCGCTCTGTCTTCGCTTGCGCTCAAGTAAAGGTAGAAACAGTTGCGCGATGTAGACGCGAAGCGTCATTAGGCCTTGGCAACTAGAATATCTTTCCACCTATCAACGGCGGTTTGGTAGCATCGTGACATGAAAGATCTTGCCCCTCATGGACTAACTCCTCCCCGCATCCGCCGCCGACAAACCGTAGCGCTCGCGCTGCTCGTCGTCACAGGCGTCATCAATTACCTCGACCGTGCCACTTTGGCCGTCGCCAACGAGTTCATCCGGGCCGACCTCGGTCTTTCGCTCGGCCAGATGGGCGTGCTGCTATCAGCCTTTTCATGGAGCTATGCACTGTGCCAGCTTCCGGTGGGCGCGCTGGTCGACAAGATCGGGCCGCGCTGGCTGCTCGGTGCAGGCTTGGTGGTGTGGTCGCTGGCGCAGGCAGCCGGCGGACTCGTTTCTACCTTCGGCTGGTTCGTGCTTGCACGAGTAGTGCTCGGGATTGGGGAGGCGCCGCAATTTCCGGCAGCCGCACGCGTTGTCAGCAACTGGTTTCCGCTGCGTGCACGCGGGACGCCGACAGGGATCTATAACTCTGCCTCCCCGCTGGGCTTCGCACTTGCCCCTCTGTGCCTGTCACCCCTGATCGCCGCGACGAGCTGGCACTGGGCCTTTTTCGTTACGGGAGCCCTCGGCATCGTTGCCGCCGTCGTATGGGTCGCTCTTTATCGCGACCCCGTGCGCGAACAACTGACCGAGGCCGAGCGTGCCTACCTGGACGAAGGCCAAAGCGGCGAGCCAGCGCCGAAAACGGATTTCGCCGCATGGCGCGCGCTATTCCGCCATCGCGCTACCTGGGGCATGCTGCTCGGCTTCTTTGGCTCGGTCTATCTGAACTGGGTCTTCCTCACCTGGCTCCCGGGCTATCTGCGCACCGAGCGTCACATGGACGTGGCGATGGTCGGCTTGGCGGCCACGATTCCCTTCCTGTGTGGTTTTGCCGGCGCGCTGTCGGCCGGTTGGGCTTCCGACCGGATTACTCGCCGTGCGGCATCGGCTGTACAAGGCCGTCGCACCGCGGTGGTGCTGGCCATGCTGGGCATGGTGGCCTTTACGATTCCGGCCGCTCTGGTCGAAAGCAACACCGCGGCCATTGCCTGCATCTCGGTCGTCATCTTCCTCGCCAATGCAGCATCGGCCTGTTCGTGGTCGCTCGTGACCGCAGTCGCGCCGCGTAGCCGCATTGCTTCGCTGGGTGCTATTCAGAACTTCGGTGGGTTCATCGGCGGCGCGCTAGCACCGATTTTCACGGGCTATATCGCGCAGAGCTGGTCCTTCGTGCCGGCCTTGTTGACAGGGGCTGGCATTGCCTTCCTTGGTGCGATGTCCTACCAGTTCCTGGTTGTCCGTCCGATTCCTGAGCAGGAATAAAGGGTTCGCTTCTACAAGGAGAGCATATGGTGCGTCGGTTGAAGGCAGCGATTATCCTACTTTGCGTCAGCATTGGGCCGGCAACGGGAGCACAAGACAAGCTTCCTGCTGACGTCGCCAAATATGTAGACCAGCGTGAAGGCTGCGACCACTTCCGGGGAGAGTTGCCGGACCCGCCCGATGACAAGCGCATGCGGGAAGTCGAGCGCGAGATTCGCAAGCTCTGCACAGGCACCGATAGTAAACTGCAGCAGTTAAAGCGCAAGTACGCCAGGGACCCGGCAGTCATAAAGCGTTTGAATGAGTTCGAAGAGAAGATCGAGGCGTCGCCGCGATAGTTCGAATTGCACGAAGGGGGCAGCTTGCGTCCTGCCGCCTCATGGTCGGAAGCAAAAAAAATCGGCCCACGAATGGGCCGATTTTGTGAACGGAGCGAAGCTCCTCAGACGTCGATATTCCCCGCCTGCAGCGCATTCGTCTCAATAAAGTTACGACGCGGCTCCACCTCATCCCCCATCAGCGTGGTAAAGATCTGGTCCGCCGCAATCGCATCCTCGATCTGCACCTTCAGCAGCCTGCGCACGGTCGGATCCATCGTGGTCTCCCACAGCTGCTCCGGATTCATCTCGCCCAGACCTTTATAACGCTGCTTGGTCACGCCGCGCTCCGCTTCGTCACGCAGCCACAGCATGGCCTCGTGGAAGCCGCGCACCGCGAACTCCTTCATCTTCTCGCCTTCGCCGCGGCGGATGATGGCGCCTTCGCCGATCAGGCCCTGGAAGGTGGCGGCCGCATTCGCCAGCACGGTGTAGTCGTTGCTCTGCACGAAGTCGGCGTCGATCGAGGTCACCTGCACGTTACCGTGGCGCATGCGCTCGATGCGCAGCGCGTGCTTTTCGCTCAGTTCGTCCGAACGCACCACCACCTTCACGGCCGGGTCCTTGATTGCCGCTTCCATCGCCTGGGCCGAGGCCGCGGCGTCTTCCAGCGTCGTCATCTGCAGCGTCACGCCGCCCATGATCGCGGTCAGCGCCGCGCGGTCGATTACGCGGGTCAGGCGCATCATGATGGCGTTGGCCAGGTTGTACTGGCGCACCAGCTCGCCCAGCGCTTCGCCGGTGATCGGGTCGGCGCCGTCGCGCGGGATCAGCGACGCGGTGTTCAGCGCCACCATCATCATGTAGCTGGCTTCTTCCAGGTCGTCCTTCAGGTAGCGCTCGTCGCGGCCGGCCTTCACCTTGTACAGCGGAGGCTGCGCGATGTAGATGTGGCCGCGCTCCACCAGCTGCGGCATCTGGCGGTAGAACAGCGTCAGCAGCAGGGTGCGGATGTGGGCGCCGTCGACGTCCGCATCGGTCATGATGATGATGCGGTGGTAGCGCAACTTGTCGACGTTGAATTCGTCCGGGCCGATCGAGGTGCCGAGGGTCGCGATCAGGGTGGTGATCTGCTCCGACGACAGCATCTTCTCGAAGCGCGCCTTTTCCACGTTCAGCACCTTGCCGCGCAGCGGCAGGATGGCCTGGAACTTGCGGTCGCGGCCCTGCTTGGCGGAGCCGCCTGCCGAGTCACCCTCGACGATGTACAGCTCGGCCAGCGCCGGGTCGCGTTCCTGGCAGTCGGCCAGCTTCGAGGACAGGCCCAGGCCGTCCATGATGCCCTTGCGGCGGGTGAGGTCGCGCGCTTTGCGCGCCGCTTCACGGGCGCGCGCCGCTTCCACGATCTTGCCGCAGATGATCTTGGCGTCGTTCGGCTTCTCCATCAGGAAGTCGGTCAGGGTCTTGGCCACGATCTCTTCCACCGGGCCGCGCACCTCCGACGACACCAGTTTATCTTTGGTCTGCGAAGAGAACTTCGGCTCCGGCACCTTCACCGACAGCACGCAGGTGAGGCCTTCGCGCATGTCGTCGCCCGAGATCTCCACCTTCGCCTTCTTGGCGAAGTCGTGCTCGTCGATGTACTTGTTGATCACGCGCGTCATCGCCGCGCGCAGGCCGGTCAGGTGGGTACCGCCGTCGCGCTGCGGGATGTTGTTGGTGAAGCACAGCACCTGCTCGTTGTAGGCGTCGTTCCACTGCATCGACACGTCCACCGAGATGTTGGTGCCCTGGTCCGACAGGCGGTCGCCGGTTGCCTGGAACACGGTCGGGTGCAGCACCGTCTTGGCCTTGTTGATGTATTCCACGAAGCCGCGGGTACCGCCTTCGAAGGCGAACACTTCTTCCTTGCCGGTGCGGTGGTCGCTCAGCTTGATGTTGACGCCGTTGTTCAGGAACGAGAGTTCGCGGATACGCTTGCTCAGGATCTCGTAGTGGAACTCGACGTGCGTAAAGATCTCTTCGTCGGCCCAGAAATGCACTTCGGTGCCGCGCTTGTCGGTCTCGCCGATCACCTTCATTGGCGACACTTCCACGCCGTCGACCACTTCGATGATGCGGTCGACCGGGACGCCGCGCACGAATTCCATCTGGTGCACCTTGCCTTTTTGGCGCACGGTCACGCGCAGCAGCTTCGACAGCGCGTTCACGCAGGAGACACCCACGCCGTGAAGGCCGCCGGAGACCTTGTACGAGTTCTGGTTGAACTTGCCGCCGGCGTGCAGTTCGGTCAGGGCGATCTCGGTCGCCGAGCGCTTCGGCTCGTGCTTGTCGTCCATCTTGACGCCGGTCGGGATGCCGCGGCCGTTGTCGGTGATCGAGATCGAGTTGTCGGAGTGGATCGTAACGTGGATCTCGGTGCAGTAACCCGCCAGGGATTCGTCGATCGAGTTGTCGAGCACCTCGAACACCAGGTGGTGCAGGCCGGTGCCGTCCGAGGTGTCGCCAATGTACATGCCCGGGCGCTTGCGCACCGCTTCCAGGCCTTCCAGGATCTGGATCGAAGACGCGCCGTATTCGTCCGCCTTCTGGGCGGGAGTCATTTCTGGTTGGGTATTCTCGGACATGGACTGCTTTCTCTATAAAACGGGTGATTCAGGCGCGCAGTGACAAGAAGCGCTGCCGCCTGAACCCAATTGCTGCGGCGTGAGTGCTGATTAAATCCGCATCGGCATGACGACATACTTGAAGTCGCCATTCTCGGGAATCGAGATCAGTGCCGACGAGTTCGAATCGCCCAGCGCGATGTTCACCTGGTCGCACTTCAGGTTGTTCAGCACGTCGAGCAGGTAGGTGACGTTGAAGCCGATGTCGATGGTGTCGCCGCCGTAGTCGATCTCGAGTTCTTCCACCGCCTCTTCCTGGTCGGCGTTGGTCGAGCTGATCTTCATGACGCCCGGCTCGATGATGCAGCGCACGCCCTTGAACTTGTCGCTGGTCATGATTGCGGCGCGCTGCAGCGAACGCAGCAGTTCGTCGCGGCCGATCGTGAACTCGTTCTTGTAGCCCTTCGGGATCACGCGGGTGTAATCAGGGAACTTGCCCTCGACCAGCTTCGAGACCAGCTCGATGTCGGCGAAGCTCAGCTTCACCTGCGAGGCGGAAATGTCGAGGCGCACCTCTTCGTCGCTTTCTTCCAGCAGGCGCTGCAGTTCGATAATGGTCTTGCGCGGGATGATCACTTCCTGGCGCTCGAAGCTCTGCTCCGACGCCACCTGGCAGAAAGCCAGGCGGTGGCCATCGGTGGCCACGGCAATGATGTTGTTACCGTCCAGCACCAGCAGCAGGCCGTTCAGGTAGTAGCGGATGTCCTGCTGGGCCATGGCGAAGTGCACCATGTTGAACAGGTGCTTCAGCGTCTTCTGCGGCAGGGTCACGCTGGCGTTGTAGGTGTCGGCCACCGACACGGTGGGAAACTCCTCCGCGGCCAGGGTCTGCAGGGCGAAGCGCGACTTGCCGCTCTGGACGGCCAGGCGCTTGTTCTGCAGGGTCATGGTGACGTCGCCCGACTCCGGCAGCGCGCGCAGGATGTCCAGCAGCTTACGCGCCGCCACCGTGGTGCCGGTCACGTCGTCGCCGGAACCGATGTTGGCGTGCGTGGTGATCTGCACTTCCGTGTCGGTCGAGAGGAACGAGACGCTTTCGCCGTCCTTGCGAATGAGGATATTGGCCAGAATCGGCATAGTGTGCCGACGCTCGACAATACCGCTCACGATCTGCAGTGGCCGGAGAAGCGTGTCTCGGGTGGTTTTGACCAGTTGCATAGGTATCCTCAGTTAAGTATGAATTTATTGTTTGCTATCGCTCTATTTTGCCCATTGCCTGCCGCAAATACAAACGCTGCCGCATACAGGCTTTTGTAGGGTGGGCGGCTTTGCCGCCCACGCGTTCAACTAAATCTTGAACAATCACATTGCGTCTATTCAACTGCTGGTTGAACGCGTGGGCGGGGGACCCGCCCACCCTACAGGACCCCGGCCAGCGCCAGGGTCAATGTATTTATTAACCCTTCAAGGTCTGCTCCAGCACGTGCAGCTCATGATTGCACTCCGCATTCTTCTGGCGGTCCGCTGCGATCTTGCGCACCGCATGCAGCACGGTCGTGTGGTCGCGGCCGCCGAACAGCTCGCCGATCTCCGGCAGGCTCTTTTGCGTCAGTTCCTTGGCCAGGTACATGGCGATCTGGCGCGGGCGGGCGATATTTGCCGGGCGGCGCTTCGAGTACATGTCGGCGACCTTGATGTTGAAGAAGTCCGCCACCGTCTTCTGGATGTTCTCCACCGAGATCTGGCGGTTCTGCACCGACAGCAGGTCCTTCAGGGCTTCCTTCACCACGTCGATGGTGATGTCCTTGCCGTGGAAGCGCGAGTAGGCCAGGATCTTGCGCAGCGCGCCTTCCAGCTCGCGCACGTTCGAGCGCAGGTGCTTGGCCACGAAGAAGGCGACGTCGTCCGACAGCGTCACGTTCTCGGACTGCGCCTTTTTCAGCAGGATCGCCACGCGCATTTCCAGCTCCGGCGGCTCGATCGCCACCGTCAGGCCGGAGTCGAAGCGCGAGATCAGGCGGTCGTCCATGCCGGTGATCTCCTTCGGATAGGTGTCCGAGGTGATGATGATCTGCTTCTTGGCGGCGATCAGCGCTTCGAACGCATAGAAGAACTCTTCCTGCGTGCGGCTCTTCCCGCCGAAGAACTGGATATCGTCGATCAGCAGCATGTCGAGCGAATGGTAGTAGTGCTTGAAGTCGTCGAAGCCCTTGCGCTGGTAGGCGGTGACGACGTCGCGCACGTACTGCTCGGCGTGGATGTAGCGGATGCGCGCGTTCGGGTTGTCCGCCATCACCTGGT
The DNA here is from genome assembly GCF_059686055.1 of Telluria sp. ZB4P34. Taxonomy (NCBI): domain Bacteria; kingdom Pseudomonadati; phylum Pseudomonadota; class Betaproteobacteria; order Burkholderiales; family Oxalobacteraceae; genus Telluria; species Telluria sp. ZB4P34. The sequence goes on from NZ_JCASIF010000018.1 coordinate 61,660, forward strand.
TGCCGATCGCATGGATCAGGTGGGTCTTACCGAGGCCCACGCCGCCGTAGAAGAACAGCGGGTTGTACGACACGCCCGGGTTGTTGGCCACCTGGATCGCGGCGGCGCGCGCCAGCTGGTTGGCCTTACCGGTGACGAAGCTGTCGAAGGTGAGGTCCGTGTTGATGCGGCTCTGCTCGCGCTTCGGCGAGTTGGCGATGTTCACGTTGCCCTGGGACGGCTGCTGTTGCTGCTCCGGCTGGCGCGGCGCATCGAAGTTGGTGCCCGATGCGGTAGTCGAGGAAGGGCCGGCCGGCTTCCTGGCCGGGTTGTTCTTCGGGTCGAGCACGAACTGCACTTCCACCGGCGCTTCCCAGTACTGGCAGGCGAGTTCGGTGATGCGCGTGGCGAACTGGGTCTTGACCCAGTCGAGCTTGAACCGGTTCGGCGCCGCGATGCGCAGCTTGCCGTCCTCGTAATCGAGCACGACGAGCGATTTGATCCAGGCGCTGTATTGCTGCGGCGTCAGCTCGAGTTCCAGCTGCGCGGAACAGGTCTGCCAAAAATTTTCCATACTTCGCTAATTGATACGTAACACGCTATTTTACCTGTCTCGGCCGAAGTTATCCACAGGTTGGGCCCACTATTTTCAATCGAAACCGCCATTTTTGCAGCAGCGCCGACGCGACGGTGGGGAGGCGCGGGAGCTCATCGCTAAACAACAGCTTCCTTGACAGTTGGACCGGAAATCATGTCTAATTCAGGGTTCCCCGTCCGTGCGCCATATCAAGCTGACAATTCAGCAGGCGGTCGCCCGGGCGAAACGAGTATCTGCTGTGGCGTGACGCTGGCTTAACATCTGCGAACTGTCATTGGCGACGAATCCTGACACGACGTCAGACCCGATTTTGCACTTTCTTTTGCTTTAAGCGAGACCACCATGAAACGTACTTACCAACCTTCCGTCGTCCGTCGCAAGCGCACGCACGGCTTCCGCGCACGTATGGCTACCCGTGGTGGCCGTCAAGTCCTGAACGCTCGCCGCGCCAAGGGCCGCAAGCGTCTGGCTGTCTAAGTTCCTTAGACCAGATCGACGCGGTCGGTGATGACAGGCGAAGGTTCGCACGACTTCGCGCGCGTTCGGCGTATCGTTAAAACGGATGAATTTTCATCCGTTTTTCGTTTGCGGCCGGTGCAAAAATCCGCGCATTTCGTGCTCTACACCCGGCCCAATGCCCTGCCGCATGCGCGGCTCGGCGTCGTTGCGGCCAAGCGCTTCGCACCGCGCGCCGTCACCCGCAACACGATCAAGCGCGTCACGCGCGAGCTGTTCCGGACCAGCGAACTGCAGCCCTTCGACTGCATCGTGCGCCTGTCGCGGCCGGTGAACGGCAAGGACGGGCCCGCCACCACGCGCGCCCTGAAAAAGGAACTGCGCGTCGAGCTCACCCGCCTGTTCGCTTCCCAGCGCCCGCGTAAGCCGGCATCCACGCCGCCGACGCCATGAAGACGCTGCTGGTCTGGCTCATCCGCGGCTATCAGCTGCTGCTGTCCCCGCTGCTCGGGCAGAAATGCCGTTTTTACCCGACCTGCTCCCATTACGCGATCGAAGCGCTGCGCGTGCACGGCGCCGCCCGCGGCTCGCTGCTGGCCGCGCGCCGCGTGTGCCGCTGCCATCCGTGGAATCCGGGCGGCGTCGACTTCGTCCCACCGGCTGCGGACGAGCACAAGCAACCCCCACCAGCCGCTCGCGGTTGTAACCACTCCTGACTAGACTCCAATGGAACTCAATAAACGTACCGTCCTGTGGATCGTGTTCGCCATTTCCCTGATTGTTCTCTGGAACAACTGGATGGTGGCCAACGGCAAACAGTCGATGTTCTCGCCGGCGCCGCCAGCCGCCCAGGTGGCGCAGCAACAGGCCAAGCCGAACGACGTGCCGGCCGCCGCCCAGCCGGCCGCCGCCGCCGTGCCGGGCGCACCGGGCGTGCCTGGCGCAGCCTCGGCTGCGGCCGCACCGCAGACCCAGCGCATCACCATCACCACCGACGTGGTGAAGGCCGACATCGACACCCTCGGCGGCGTCATCAAGCGCCTCGAGCTGCTGAAGTTCGCGGACGAGATCGACAAGACCAAGAATAAGGTGCTGTTCAACGTGAGCGGCAACAACACCTACCTGGGCCAGACCGGCCTGGTGGGCACCACCCCGGCCGGCGTGATGCCGAACCACCAGACCCCGTTCGTGGCCCGTCCGCTCACGCGCGGCGCCGACGGCACCGTGCAGCTGGTGCTGGATGCGGAGCAGGGCGGCGTGCGCCTCACCAAGACCTTCACCTTCCGCAAGGGCGACTACACCATCGGCATCCGCCATGACGTGACCAACCTGACCGCAGCGCCGGTAGCGCCCTCGCTGTACCTGCAGCTGCAGCACGACGGCAACCCGCCGCCGACGGACTCGTTCTTCATGCCGAGCTACACCGGCCCGACCCTGTACACGGACGAAGACAAGTACCAGAAGCTGACCTTCGAAGAGATCGAAGAGGGCAGCGCCCAGCATTCGAAGAAGGCCAACAACGGCTGGGTCGCGATCTCGCAGCACTTCTTCGTGTCGGCCTTCATCCCGGCGGACAAGGCGCAGCGCGACATCTTCACCAAGAAGATCGCCAACAACCTGTATGCGATCGGCACCGTCCAGCCGCTGGGCACCGTGGCGCCGGGCGCGACCGTGTCGAACGACACCCGCCTGTATTCGGGCCCGCAGGACGAGCAGACCCTGGAAACCATCACCCCTGGCCTGGAGCTGGTCAAGGACTACGGCATGCTGACCATCATCGCCAAGCCGATCTTCTGGGTGATGACCCACCTGCACTCGCTGCTGGGTAACTGGGGCTGGACCATCGTCGCGCTGACCGTGCTGATCAAGCTGGCCTTCTTCCCGCTGTCGGCGGCCGGCTACCGCAGCATGGCCAAGATGCGCGTGGTGACGCCGAAGATGCAGGCGATCCGCGAGCGCTACAAGAACGACCCGCAGAAGATGCAGCAGGCCACCATGGAGCTGTACAAGACCGAGAAGATCAACCCGCTGGGCGGCTGCCTGCCGATCCTGGTGCAGATGCCGGTGTTCTTCGCCCTGTACTGGGTGCTGCAGGCATCGGTCGAGATGCGCGGCGCGCCGTGGATCCTGTGGATCCAGGACCTGACCCAGCCCGACCCGCTGTACATCCTGCCGGTCATCTACGCGGTGTCGATGTACATCACCACCAAGCTGAACCCGCAGCCGACCGACCCGGTGCAGGCGAAGATGATGCTGTTCATGCCGCTGGCGTTCTCGGTGGTGTTCTTCTTCTTCCCGTCGGGACTGGTGCTGTACTGGGTGGTCAACAATATCCTGTCGATCGCGCAGCAGTGGGTCATCACCAAGAAATTCGAGACCGGCGCGGCGAAGTAAGCGCGCCAAACAATTCCCCCGATGGCTGCGCTGCATCGGGGTTTTGTCAGGCGCTCTGCGCCTTCCAGGGTAGAAAGCCCGCGCCTGCCGCGGGCTTTTTCGTTTCCGTATCACTTACAATCCCCCCATGAAACTCGACACCTCCCCCATCGCCGCCATCGCCACCGCCCCCGGCCGCGGCGGCATCGGCGTCGTGCGCGCCTCAGGCAAGACGCTGGCCGGCCTCGCCGACGCCCTGTTCCCCGGCGTGAAGCTCGCTCCGCGCCACGCCACCTACCTCCCGTTCAGGGCCGCCAACGGCGACGTGATCGACCAGGGCCTGGCCCTGTACTTCAAGGGCCCGCATTCCTACACCGGTGAGGACGTGCTCGAACTGCACGGCCACGGCGGCCCCGTGGTGCTGCAGATGCTGCTGTCCCGCGTGCTGGAAGCCGGCAGCCCCTTCGGCCTGCGCCTGGCCGAACCCGGCGAGTTCACCCGCCGCGCCTTCCTGAACGACAAGCTCGACCTGGCCCAGGCCGAAGCGGTGGCCGACCTGATCGACGCCTCCACCGAAGCGGCGGCGAAATCCGCCTCGCAGTCGCTGTCGGGCGTGTTCTCCCAGGTGGTGCATGGCCTGGTCGACCAGACCACCAATTTGCGCATGCTGGTCGAGGCGACCCTGGACTTCCCGGAAGAGGAGATCGACTTCCTCGAAAAATCGAACGCGCGCGGCCAGCTGGCCGGCATCATCGAGGCGCTCGAGAACGTGTTCCGCCAGGCGGCTCAGGGAGCATTGCTGCGCGAAGGCCTGAACGTGGTGCTGGTGGGGCAGCCGAACGTCGGTAAATCCTCTCTGCTGAACGCCTTGGCCGGCGCCGACGTCGCAATCGTCACCCCGATCGCCGGCACCACGCGCGACAAGGTCACCGAGACCATCCAGATCGAGGGCATCCCGCTCAACATCATCGACACCGCCGGCATCCGTACCGATGAAGGCATCGATGTCGTGGAGCGCATCGGCATCGAGCGCACCTGGGGCGAAGTCGGCAAGGCCGACGTGATCCTGCACCTGCTGGATGCGAACCTGGGCCCGAGCCTGGAGGACGAGAAGATCGTCGCCGCTTTCCCGCAAGGCGTGCCAGTGGTACGCATCTGGAACAAGATCGACCTGTCCGGCCACAAGCCTTCGATGGACGTGTCGCCGGACGCCACCCACCTGTACCTGTCTGCCCACGAAAAGCTCGGCATCGACCTGCTGCGCGCCGAGCTGCTGCGCATCGCCGGCTGGCAGCAGACCGGCGAATCGCTGTACCTGGCGCGCGAACGCCACCTGATCGCACTGCGCGCCGCACGCGAGCACCTGGAACTGGCGCGCCAGCACGCGATGCAGGACGATCAATCGCTCGACCTGTTCGCCGAGGAGCTGCGCCTGGCGCAGGACCAGCTCTCCAGCATCACTGGGCAGTTCACGCCGGATGACCTGCTGGGGGTGATCTTCAGCCGCTTCTGCATCGGCAAGTAGGGTGGTCGGCTTCGCCGACCGCGTGTCCAACCAGCCGAAGAGCAGCCGTACAACTATTCAGCCGGGATTTGAACGCGCGGTCGGCATAGCCGACCACCCTACGATGTATCGTCACTGCGCTACGGCTTGCGACATGCTAGGCTTGCCTTTCCAGACTGAACAGAAGGGCAGGGAAGATGACGAACACTCAAGGCTTCAAGCGACATCGCCGCCTGGCCGGCGCAGCACTGGCGCTGGCCGCCTGCACCTTGCTGTCTTCCTGCGCCAGCCTGGTCGGCCCGCGCCAGGTCGAGATCCCCCTGCACAAGCTGCAGGCAGGCCTGGAACGCCGCTTCCCTCTCAGCCATCCCCTGATGGGCCTGTTCGACATCCGCCTGCAGCGCCCGCGGCTGGCGATCCAGCCCGAAGCCGACCGGGTTTCGCTGGCGCTGGACGCCTCGGTGTCGCCGCCGTTCGCGCGCGATGCCTGGGCCGGCAGCGTGGCCTTCTCCGGCCGCCTCTACGTCGACCCCGGCCGCCCCGCCGTCATGATGGCCGAGCCGCGCGTCGACCGCATTGCGATCGGCGCCAGCCCGGAAGCCGAGCGACAGCTGGCGCGCGTGGCCAGCACGCTCATCGACACGGTCGTGCGCGATAACCCGGTGTACAGCTTCGACCCGGGTGACCTGCGCTATGCCGGCGTCCAGTACATTCCCACGCGGATCGAAACCACACGTTCTGGTTTGCTGGTGACGCTCGAACCGGCGAAATGAAGCTAAGTAGCGTTCACGCTACGCACATGTTTGCGTGCATGCAAAAAATTAACATTAAGCTATTATTTTTGCACGTGCCGGCCTCATGCGGTCCCCAGCATCGCGAGAGTGTTGTACCCATGTTGAATCGACATGCCGGGATTGCAGAGCCAGTCCTTTCGGCGCAAACTGAAGCGGTTGCAATGCACTGAACTGCCGTGGTGCGACTCCGCCGCGGTCCGCGCTTGAGGTTTCTCATGGGCACGATGTTCCGCTGAAGTAATCTTGGTTGCACTTCAGTCTGTCGTGTAGGGGGTACATCTTGGAAACGACACAGGAAAGTTTTCCGGACAGTGGGCTGGCTGCCGAGCCGGTGCTCGCTGCGGCAGGCATGGGCGCCCCGGGGATGCCGTCGCGCGCCAGCCTGCCCGCAAAGGGATCGTGCTGGTACTGCGAGAAGCCGCTCGACAGCGTACGCCGGTTCTGCGGCAAGAGCTGCGCCTCGTCGTTCGACGAGGAAGCGGAGTTCACCCGCTAGGCTTGCCCCCTTGCCGGACGGCGCCGAGCAGCGCCAGGGCCCGTTCGAAATCGAAGGCCGCCACCGCCGCTTCCAGTTCCGCCATGCGCGCCGCGCCCAGCCGGGCGCACAGCCCGGCGCGTTTCTCCGCCACGACATCCTGCGCTCCGCTGTCGCCGAGGTCGAGCATTCCGGCCAGGCGCGCGAGCTCGCCATCGTCCAGCAGCGCTGCGCTGCCTGCGGCACTTGCGCGGGCGGGCGCCAGCATGGCGTTCACCTGCGCGATCACCTGCGCCAGTTCCGTCTCCAGCCGCTCCAGCAACGGCGCCCCGGCGGCCTGCGCGCCGGCGCGCAGCTGCTGCTCCAGGGCCAGCGCCAGCGCGCGCAGGCCGCGCGCTTCGATCATGGCGGCGGCGCCCTTGAGGGTATGGACGATGCGGTGCGCAAGCGGCATGTCGCCGGCAGCGAGCGCGTCGCGCAGGCGCGCGGCATGGCCGGCGTAGTCGGAGCTGAAACGGGTAAGGACGCGCAGGTACATCGCCCGGTCCCCCATCATCCGGTCCAGGCCTGCGGCGGTATCGAGCGCCGCGGCAGGCGGGGGGACGGACGCCGGGGCGCCCGTATCGGTGGAAGCCTGGAGCCCGTTCACCGCGTCGTGAACGACCAGTCGCGGCTGACCGGCACGCCGTTCACCGTGCCGGAGAAGCTGGCGTCGTAGGTAGTGGCGGCCCGCAGCGGCGCCAGTGGCACGATCGAGATGGCGGTGCGCTTGGCCGGGTCGGGCGAGGAATTCACTACCTGCACCTGCAGGTTGGCGCCGCCGCGCGGACGCACCGTGAAGGTCTGCATCGCCACCGGGGCGTCGATGTTCGCATGCACGCTCACCGGGTAGCCCACTTCATTGATGTTGGCCACCGGATCCGGTTCCTCGCTGTCGCTGAAGAAGTTCGGCACCACCCCGGTCTGGCCATTGAAGGGCCAGGTCACGATGGTGTTGACGGCGATGCCGGGACCGAAGCCGCCCCGCGTGGCGAAGTTCGCGGTGAAGTAGTTGTAGCGGCTCGCGGACGTCGCGGCTCCGGTGCCGATCTCGCGGAACTTCGGCTCGAACATCACGAAGCGGTGGTAGATCGCGGTGATCAGTTCCTCGGCCATGTAGAAGCCGCTGCCGTTGGTCGTGCCCGAGATCACCTCGCCATAGGCGTAGCCCGTGAGCGGAATGGTGTAGCCGGCCGCATTCAGCCGCTCCTTCAGCGTCGCACCCGTGAAGCCCTGGAGGCCCGGCTTCTGGTCGTGGCTCATCAGGTTGTTGGTGCGCAGGTATTCGGAGTGCCCCAGCGCCGCACGGTTGATCAGCGCATTTTCCGTCACGGTCGGCACGCCGGCCTGGGCGCGGCGGTAGTTGATCCAGTTGCGGCCGTCCACGGCGATGTCGTTCGTCAGGGTGGGCGCCGCGGCATCGGGCGTGACGCCGCCGGAGCCCGATGGAATCACCGACGCCGGGGACGCGGCGGTGTTGCCGCCCGCGCTGTCGCCGCCGCCCCCACCGCACGCCGCCAGGGCCGACGCGGCCAGCAAGGCGGCGATGAGGGAACGCCAGCGAGACATATAGCTCATGTTGCAACTCCTGTCAATGCTCGGAAACGAAGCCACATTCTAGAGCAAAACACCGATAGACGCCTTCCATGGTGTTGCGCGCCGCCCGCTTATTTCTCTCCCTGTAGAATAATGACATCGCCCCTATTGCCGAGCCGTCAATTGTCATCGCCAACGCCCACCAAGCGGCAGCGCCTCGCGCGCGCCAAGTTTGCCCTGCCCAGTCTCGTGACGCTGCTGTCGATCGCCTGCGGTTTCGGCAGCATCGTGATCTCGGTGGACAATGCCCACGTCGGCGCCCCCGGCGACTACCGGCTGGCGGCCATCCTGCTGGTGCTGGCCGGCGTGTTCGACGCGCTCGACGGCTTCGTGGCGCGCCTCACCAAGACCCAGTCCAGCTTCGGCGTGCAGCTCGATTCGATTGCCGACGTGATGAACTTCGGCTGCGCGCCTGGCCTGCTGCTGTACTGCTACGGCTTCGCCCAGATGAACGAGGCGCATCCGACGCTGGTGCGCATGGGCGGCCTGGCCTGCTTCGTGTTCGTCACCTGCGGCGCGCTGCGCCTGGCCCGCTTCAACGTCATGGTCGGCCGCACCGACCCGCGCTACTTCGTCGGCATGCCGATCACCGCCGGCGCGGCCTGCGTGGCCTCGGTGGTGGTGGCCTGGCCCGATCCGGCCACCACCATGGCGCAGTGCTTCGCCATCATGGCGCTGATGGTCGCCGTCGGCACGCTGATGGTGTCCACGATCCGCTTCCCCAGCTCGAAGCACCCGAGCGGCAAGATGATGCTGGTGCTGGTCGCCGTGTCCCTGGTGCTGCTGGCGCTGCTGCAGACCCGCTTCTTCGTGCTGTTCTTCCTGCTGTACGTGTGCGCGACCCTGCTGCTCAACATCGCCTGGCGCACCGGCTGGAGCGGCATCGCGCCGCCGAAGGTCTACGAGGACTGAATGTAGGGTGGGCGGGTCTTCCGCCCACGCGTTCAACCAGCTCCAAGATCATTCGGTAGCGGCCTTTACACGCTATCTATCACCGCGTGGGCAGGAGACCTGCCCACCCTACGTAAGCGATCAGGCAAATTTGTCGAGCATGGCCGCCAGGCGCGCCACGCGTGCCTGCGCCTCGTCGAGGCTGCCGGCGTTGCCGGCCTGGGTCTGGATCGCTCCCGCCAGCAGCTGCACGAAGGAGCGGTCGAGCGCCTTGCGCGCGGCCGCCATCTGCTGCGCCACGGAATCGACGTCGGACGGTTCCGCGGCCAGGGCGATCAGCTTCTGCACCCCGCGCAGCTGGCCTTCGATGCGCGCCAGCCGGTTCAGCAGGTCTTTCTTCTGCTGGGCGCTGAGGGCGCTGCCCTCGACGATCTTGAGGGCGGTCTTCGGCGGAATGTCGGCCATGTCGGCGCCGCTGCTTACGCGACTTCGTGCCCGCGCGCGGCGCGCAGGATGCGGAACCAGTCGCCGCGCTCCAGGCGCAGGCCCGTGCCCGCCACCGCTTCGCGGATGGCCTCGACGCGTCCGGTGCCGGTGAGCGGGACCGGGCGGCTCGGCAGCTGCATGATCCAGGCGAACAGCACGCTGGCGAAGGGCGCTTCCATGCGCTCGGCGATCTCCTGGATGACTGTGCGGACCTCGACGGCGCGCGCGTCGCCCGATGTAAACAGGCGCCCGCCGCCCAGCGGCGACCACACCATCGGCGCGATGCGCAGGTCCTGCATGCCGTCGAAGGTCTCGTCGAACATCGGTGCGGTGAACATGGGCGAGAACTCGACCTGGTTGGTGGCAAGCGCCACGCGGCGGTTCAGGCATTCGAACTGGTGGCGCGTGAAGTTCGACACGCCCACGTGCCGGACCTTGCCTGCCCCCTGCAGGCGGGTGAAGGCCTCGGCGATCTCGTCGAAGTCCATCAGCGGGTCGGGGCGGTGGATCAGCAGCAGGTCGAGGTGCTCCGCGCCCAGCTGGCGCAGCGATTCCTCGCTTGATGCGATGATGTGGGCGGCCGTGGTGTCGTAGTGCTGGATGCCGTGCTGCGGGCGCTTATCGGAAATCAGCTTGATGCCGCACTTGCTGACCAGTTCGATGCGGCCGCGCAGCGAAGGCTGGGCGCGAAGGGCGTCGCCGAATACGCCTTCGACGCCGTAGTTGCCGTAGATGTCGGCATGGTCGAAGGACGTGACGCCCAGCTCGATGCACTGCTCGATAAAGGCCACGCGCTGCTGCACCGACATGCCCCATTCGTTCATGCGCCACATGCCGGCCACGATGCGGGACAGCTCGAGGCCGCCCTCACGGGTGGTGATGCGGGGGCAGTGCAGGTCAGCGGGGAGCGGGTGGGTCATCGCGAGCTTTCGTATGGACAGGATTGCACGATTATAGCGGCACTGTGGCTTGCTTTTCGTAGGGTGGGCGGGTCCCCCGCCCACGCGGTGATAGGTAGAGGCTCCGCTCACGATCCGGATGATCTGGCTGCTAACTATCACCGCGCGGCCGGACAAGCCGCCCACCCTACAAAACAAAAGCCCGCCCGGCTTTCGCACGGACGGGCTTCTATCAAGCGATCAGACGGGAATCATTGCATCCACAAACGCATCGAATCCCACGCGCGCCCGAAGATGCTCGCTTCCGGCACCTCGTCCAGGGCCACCACCGGCAGCGCGATCAGCGGCTTGCCGTCGACCATCATCTTCAGCGTGCCGACCTGCGCGTTGCGCGCCAGCGGCGCGACCAGCGGATCCTTGCGCTCGAGGACCGGTTTCATCTTCGCCGCCACGCCCTTCGGCACGGTCACCAGCACGTCGCGGGTGAAGCCGATCTTCACTTCCGAGGCCGAACCCTTCCACACCGGCGGGGTCGCCACCGCCTGGCCCTTCGAGTACAGCTTGACGGTATCGAAGTTCTGGAAGCCCCAGTTCAGCAGCTTCTGGCTTTCCTGCGTGCGCACCGCGTCCGAGGTGGTGCCCAGCACCACCGAGATCAGGCGGCGCTGGCCGGCGCCGTTCTGGCGGCGCGCCGACGCGATCATGCTGTAGCCGGAAGACTCGGTATGGCCGGTCTTCATGCCGTCCACGGTCGGGTCCAGCCACAGCAGGCGGTTGCGGTTCTGCTGGGTGATCTTGTTGTAGGTGAACTGCTTGATCGAGTCGATCTTGTAGAACTGGGGGAAGTCGCGGATCACGCTGGCCGCCATGTTCGACAGGTCGCGCGCGGTCGAGTAGTTGTTCGCGTCCGGCAGGCCGTGCGGGTTGGCCCAGCGGGTGTTCTTCATGCCGAGGCGCTCGGACTCGCGGTTCATCAGGGTCACGAAGGTGCCTTCGTCGCCGGCCACGGCTTCCGCCAGCGCCACCGCCGCGTCGTTACCCGACTGGATCATCAGGCCGTGCAGCAGGTCGTTGACCGAGACCGGCACTTTCGGGTCGATGAACATCTTCGAGCTGCTCGGGTCGACCTTCCAGGCGCGGGTCGAGACGTTGACCATGGTGTCCAGCGTCAGGCGCTTGTCGCGCAGTGCGGCGAAGGTCACGTAGGCCGTCATGACCTTGGTGAGCGAAGCCGGTTCGATGCGGGCGTCTGGGTCCTGGGCGGCAATCACCTGGCCGCTCGTTGCGTCGAGCAGCATCCACGACTTGGCTGCGATGGATGGCGCCGGCACGGTCTGTGCGCTGGCCGAAGCCATCAGCAGGCTGGCGGCCACGGCCGCTAACAGTTTTTTCATGGGAGTAGTTCGTTTGTCAAAAGTGGTCATGCGGTGCAAAAGCGCAAGGCAATACCGGGGTATTGCCTCAAGAGAAGAGCCTAATTATTGCACAGCGATGGCGTCAAATGTCACGTCGCCACATTTCTACGACAAGATTTTTAATGTGGCCAAGCTTGCGGTGGAAGAAGTGATCGGCGCCGGGGATCACGGTCACCGGGATGTCGAGCGGACGCGCCCAGTCGAACACTTCCTGCAGCGTGATCGTATCGTCAAGTTCGCCATGGATCAGGATGGTGTCCGCCGGGACCGGCGGCATCGGCCACTTGCCGGCGGCGGTGCCGACCAGCACCAGGCGCTCGGCCGGACGGCCCTCGGCGGCCAGGCGCTGCTGGAACTGGGCCTGCACGAAGGTGCCGAACGAGAATCCCGACAGCGCCACCGGCAGGCCGGGATACTGCTGCGTCATGTGGCGGTACATGAGGTCCATGTCGTCCACCTCGCCGCGGCCGTCGTCATGCGCGCCCTCCGACTCGCCCACGCCGCGGAAATTGAAGCGCGCCGTGGCGTAGCCGAGGGTGACGAAAGTGCGCGCCAGCGTCTGGGCCACCTTGTTCTCCATGGTGCCGCCGTACAGCGGGTGCGGGTGCGCGACCAGGGCGATGCCGCGCGGTGCGCCTTCCGGCAGGTCGAGGATGCATTGCATCTTGCCGGCGTGGCCGTCGAGGGTAAATTTGTGCGAGTATTTGTTCATCACTGCGTCAGGTATTAATCACTGCGTTACGTGTTCGAGGCCGGAATCAGATTTTCAGGCGGTCCACGACCTTGCCGCCGATCAGGTGGGTGTCGATGATGTCGTCGATGTCGTGCGTGTCCACGTAGGTGTACCAGGTGCCTTCCGGGTAGACCACGAGCACCGGGCCTTCTTCGCAGCGGTCCAGGCAGCCGGCCTGGTTGACGCGCACCTTGCCCTGGCCGCTCAGGCCGAGTTCCTTGATGCGCTTCTTGGCATGCTTCTGGGCCTTCTCGGCGCCGCACCTGCCGCAGCTCTGGCGCGCATCCTTGCCGTCGCGCTCATTCATGCAGAAGAAGACATGGTGTTGATAGAAGGGCTTGTCGTTGCTCACGTCGCTCATATCGGTCTCGTCGGGATAAGTCGCCAGCCGCCATGATACGGCATGGGCGCAGATGGGGGAGCTTCAGTCGGCCGCGCCCGGCCGGGGTTCCGGCCGGTTCAGCTTGTGCGAAGGCAGCAGCAGGAACCACAGGGCAAAGAAAGGCCACAGCAGCGACAGGAACTGGGCCGCGCCATTGAAGTTCAGGAACTTGCCTTGCACCCAGCCCTGCAGGGTGGAGACGAAGTAGGGGTTCACCGGGATGGTATTCACGACCACCAGGCTCAGGATCAGGGTCACAATCGCCAGCCGCCGCTGCGCCACCTGGGGCGCGAACACGAGGCCGGACAGCATGATCAGGCCGATGATGAAGCCGCCCTCCGCGCCAGGCGTCACCCAGACGAAGGCATTGTCGGGCCGGAACAGCAGCGAACTGGCCAGGGCCTTGAACAGCAGCGCGATGCCGAGGAAGGCCAGCATCAGAAGGTAGCGCGGCGCGCCGCGGCGCACCAGGCACATCAGGGTGAGCACGGCGCCGGTCATGCCGCAGGCCGTGATGATGGTTTCCGACAGCCAGTACTGCTCCACCGTCATGGCCGCGTCCGGGCGCAGCAGGGTGACCAGGTCGATCTCGGTGTCGAACCAGCGCGACAGCCAGCCCGACACGATCGGCAGTACCTGGCCGTGGCCGAACAGGTAGCTTTGCGGGTAGATCTGCGCCAGCGGCCACAGCGCAACCAGCACCAGGCCCTGGCTGGCGTAAGGCGCGAACCAGCGGCGCCGCAGCTGGAACAGGCGGCTGCGGTCGAGCAGGCCTGGGGCCCACCAGGCCCCCAGGATCGCGCCCAGCAGGCAACCGCCGGCATTGGTCATCAGGTCGAGGTTGGAGGGCACGCGGCTGGGCAGGAAATTCTGCACCGTTTCCATGGCGCCCGTGACCAGGATGCCGCCGAGCGCCGCCAGCAGCACGGCCCAGACGCCGCGGATGCGCGGGTACAGCGACAGCACCAGCAGCACGCCGAAGGGGATGTAGCCGACGATGTTGACGCCGACGTCGAAGCCGGTCCAGTAGCGCTGCTTGACCAGGTTCAGGAAGGCGAACACCGGCACGCCGCTGTCGCGCCAGCCGCTGAACGGATACCAGCTGGCGTAGATGATGAGCAGCAGGTAGGCCAGCAGCGCCGCCCGCGAGATGGGCGAGCCGCGCCCTTCGCGTGGTCGTTCGCGCAGGTCGACGGCGATGTCGTTCGTGGTCATCGCTTGCGGGTGTCGACCGTCGCCATCCAGGCCAGGATATCGGCCGCGACCGCGTCGGTGCTGGCGGCGAGGGCACGCGCGCCGCCGGGTGCATCGTTGCTGCCCGCCGGGGTGCTGCGGGTGAATGTGCGCTGGTCGAGCAGGCGGTGGTCGTTGAACAGCGAGGCGCGCAGCGTCAGCTGGCCTTCGCTCCGGTCCACGCCGGGGAAGGCATGGACGAAGTCGTCCACTTCGACGCGCAGCAGCGGCACGCCGGTGGAGGCGTCGGTGGCCGACAGCACCTTCACGCCCGATTGTGCCAGGCGCGCCTTGAAGCGCTGGGTGATCATCTGCAGCGGGTTGCTGGCCCAGCGACTGTTGGCATAGGTGCGGGCCTGCAGCGCATCGGCGTAGGTCAGCCGGTAGTACATGCGCTCGTTCTCGAGGGCGGACGGGCCGGTGGCGTCCATCACGACCAGGGCCGCGATGTTGGCGACTGCGGAGGCCGGCGCGCCCGCCGCCTGCTGTAGCGGCGCCGCCGCGGTGACGACCGCCGGACCGAAATCGTAGGTCGTGCTTTCCTGGGCCTTGTTGCTGGCGCAGCCGGCCAGGATGAGGGCGGCGGTGAGGGCGGTCAGGGAACGGGTGAAATGTGCGGTCACGGTGGTCCTCATTTGGTCGGGGGCACGAAGCCCGGTTCGCCCGGTCCCGGCTGGGCGCTCGGCGCGCCGAACAGGATGCTCTGCGGGCGGTCGGACAGCGAGGTGGCGGTGCGCTTCACTGCGCGCAGCGCGCCGCGCGCCTCGTCGGTCATCTGGACGACGTGCGGCAGGGTTTCGAGTTCGAGTTCGCTGGTGGCCGACTGCAGCGAGCCGATGGCGCTGTTCATGCGCTCGAGCGGGCCGTCCGGGGCCTGCAGGCGCGTGGCCAGCTGGCCGTAGCTGTTGGAGGTGGCCTGGATGCTGGCGGCGGTGGCGTCGAACGAGGTCAGGCTGCGTTCCAGCTTGCTGGTAATGGCCGGCAGGCGGTCGATGGCCGGCTCCAGCTTTTGCGGGATCGCCGCATAGGCGTTGGCGGCCTTGCCGATGCTGTCGAAGGCGCCGATGATGGTCTGCTGGTTCTCGGCATTCACCATCTTGCTCAGGCTGTCGGTGATCTGCTCGGTCTTTTCCAGGATGGCCAGGCCGCGCTTTTCCAGGATGTCGAGCAGGCCCGGGCGCAGCGGGATGCGGGCCACATGGTCTTCGCGCTGGGGCAGGCGCGGCGAGCCGGTGCGGTCGTCGTCGAGCTGGATGAAGGCGATGCCGGTCACGCCCTGATAGCCGAGCGAGGCGAAGGTGGTGGTGGTGATCGGCGAATCCTTCTCGACCGACAGGCGGATCAGGATCTGGCCGGTGACGCGCCGGTCGAACACGATCTGGTCCACGCGCCCCACCTCCAGGCCGCGGTAGCGCACGGTCGCCTGCGGGTTGAGGCCCGGGATCGACTGCGTGGTGGCGATCTCGTAGGGCACCAGCTCGGTGCGGTCGCGGTTGAACCACAACCCGGCCAGGATGGCCGCGATCACGAGGGCGATCGTGAAGACACCTGTCATCAGGGCGTACGACCTGTTTTCCATACCTAGTCCTCCGAATCGTTCTGGGCCTGGCGCTCTTCGAGCACTTCCAGCGCTCGCCGGCCGCGCGGGCCCAGGAAAAAGTGTTTGATGAACGGATGTTCGACGCGCAGCACGTCGCAGGACGGTCCTACCGCCAGCACGTGCTTCTCGGCCAGCACCGCGATCCGCGACGACAGCGCATACAGCGTGTCGAGGTCGTGGGTGACCATGACCACGGTGAGTTTCAGCTCGCTGTGCAGGGTCTGGATCAGCGACACGAAGGCATCCGACAGGTCCGGGTCGAGGCCTGCCGTGGGCTCGTCCAGGAACAACAAGCGCGGCTCGAGGGCGAGGGCGCGCGCCAGGGCGGCGCGCTTGACCATCCCGCCCGACAGGTCGGACGGCATCTTGTTGGCGTGCTCGGGGCCGAGGCCGACCATGTCCATCTTGAGCAGCACGGCGTCGCGGATCACGTCTTCCGGCAGCGCGCGCAGCTCGCGCATCGGGAAGGCGATGTTGTCGAACACGGTCAGCGCCGAATACAGCGCGCCCTGCTGGAACAGCATGCCCCAGTGGTTGCGCATGTGCTGCAGCTGTTCCGGCTTGGCCGCGCTGATGTCCTCGCCGAACACCTTCACGCAGCCCTGGCTGGGGCGTTCCAGGCCCAGCATCTGGCGCAGCAGCACGGTCTTGCCGGTGCCCGAGCCGCCGACGATGGTGAGGATCTCGCCGGCGTAGATGTCCAGGTTCAGGTCCTGGTGGATGACGGTGCGGCCGAAGCGGGTCCACAGGTTGCGGATCTCGACCACCGGCGCTCCGACGTCTTCGTCCGGGCGCTTGTTCAGCCGCTGGGGCGCGCGTGGTTTCGTCGATTGCGTGGAATCGGCCATCAGAACCCCACGTCGTTGAAGATGATGGCGAACACCGCGTCCGCCAGGATGACCACGGTGATCGCGGTGACCACCGCGGTGGTGGTGCCGCGTCCCAGGCTCTCGGTGTTGGGCTTGATGCGCAGGCCGAAATGGCAGGACACCAGCGCGATCAGCATGCCGAAGGCGCAGCCCTTGAGCAGGCCGATCGTGTAGTTCACCACCGGCACGGCGTCCGGCAGCTTCTGGATGAAGTAGCGGAACGACAGGCCCAGCTGGATCTTGGCCGACACCATGCCGCCGATCAGGGCCATGGCATCGGTCCAGACCACCAGCAGCGGCATCGAGATGGCGAGCGCCAGCACCTTGGGCATGATCAGGCGCTGGCCGTGCGAGATGCCCATCACCAGCATGGCGTCGAGCTCCTCGGTCACCCGCATCACGCCCAGCTGGGCGGTGATGGAGGAACCCGAGCGGCCGGCCACCAGGATCGCTGCCAGCAGCGGGCCCAGTTCGCGGATCACGGCCATGCCCAGGATGTTGACGATGTAGATGTCGCCGCCGAACATGCGCAGCTGCTGCGACGACAGGAAGGAGAGCACGATCCCGATCAGGAAGCCGACCATGGCCGTGATGCCGAGCGCCTGGAAGCCGGAATGGTAGATGTTGGCCGAGATTTCGCGCCACGGACCGGCCTGCGGGCGGCGCAGGAAGCGGCCGATGTCCAGGATTACCTGGCCGATCAGGGCCACAAACGCCTGCAGGTGTTCGAAGAAGGTCAGGACGCCGGCGCCCAGCACGATCAGCCAGTTCAGCGGGCTGACTTTATGGCGCTGCAGCGTGAGGGCGCCGGCCTTCTCGATGCGGCCGAACAGTTCTTCATGCTGCGGGTCGAGCCTCAAGCCTGCGGGGCGCTGCTTGCCCCAGGCGTTCCAGAACATCTGGGCGCCGATGTGGTCCAGGCGTTCGATGCCCGACAGGTCCCAGTCGATGGACCCCTTGTGCTTGAGCGAGGCCAGGGTACGGGTGATCCCCTTGAGCACGCCGCGGCGCGACAGCGTATGCACCTGCCACACGCCGCTGGCCACGACAGATTGTCCCGCGCCGCCCCCTGCGGAGGCCCCGGAATGCTGGATGGTTAATATTGGCGCATTTTCAATCTGCATTGCGCCAGTGTAAAAGAGAATCGTTATCGCTGCTACACGCTTAGTTCAGCTTGCTCAGCCGTATCACGCGGCGAGATGGCGGACCTGGCGCTGCGGCGCAGCGGCCACCGGTGCTGCAGCCGGTTTGTGGAGCGGCGCGGCGTCCAGTTGGCCGGCGTAATCGCTGGCGAGCAGGGCGGCCGCTTGTTCGCGCCCCATGCCGCGCAGCTGCAGCCATTCCTGCACCAGCTTGGCCAGCTTCTCGAGCGCGATGCGGTGGGTGGCGTCGGTGCGGGTGTAGATCCAGTCGGAGAACGCCATGAAGTTGTCGAACGGGGTGTCGCCCAGCAGCACGCGCGTGGTGTTGGCGAAGCGTCCGGAGTTGGCCACCAGGTCCCAGTAGCGGGCGAACCGCACCAGGCGCTGCATGGCCGGGAAGTCGATCAGGCTGGTCGCCAGCACCGTGTACGGCGGGTAGGGATCATAGACCATGCCGAAAGGCTCGGTGTGGCGGATGATCGGCGTGCCGCGCAGGCGCTTGAGGATGCCGAACTGGATCTCCTGGGCGCCTAGCCCCACCAACTGGTCGAAGCCGCGCGCGAAGCTGGCCACGTCTTCGCCCGGCAGGCCGGCGATCAGGTCGACGTGCAGGTGGGTCTGCGACTGCTCGGTGAGCCAGCGGATGTTGTCGGCTGCCTTGGCGTTGTCCTGGCGCCGGCTGACCAATGCCTGCACTTCCGGGTTGAAGCTCTGGATGCCGATCTCGAACTGCAGCGCACCCGGCGGGAATTTTGCGATCGTCTCCTTCAGCGCCTCCGGCAGATGGTCGGGCACCAGCTCGAAGTGGGCATAGACCGGGTCCTGCGGGTTGGCCTCCAGCTTGTCGAGGAAGAACTGCATGATGCGCAGGCTGGTCTTGACGTTCAGGTTGAAGGTGCGGTCGACGAACTTGAACAGGCGCGCACCGCGGGCATGCAGCGATTCCATCTCGGCCAGGAAGGCCTCCAGCGGGAAGGGCCAGGCGGTCTTGTCGAGCGAGGACAGGCAGAATTCGCATTTGAACGGGCAGCCGCGCGAGGCTTCCACGTACAGGGTGCGGTGGGCGATGTCCTCTTCGCTATATAAAGCGTAGGGCAGGGCGATCTCCGCCATCGGCGGCTGTACGCCGGCGTGCACCTTCATCAGGGGCGTGGGGCCGTTCAGGATCTCGCCGCACAGCTTGGGAAAGGTGACGTCGCCCCAGCCGGTGACGACATAGTCGGCCAGCTTCACGATGGGCTGCTCGCCCGTCTCGTGCGAGACCTCGGGGCCGCCCAGCACGATCGTCACCTGGGGTGCGACGCGCTTGAGCAGGGCCACCAGCCGGGTGGTTTCTTCGACGTTCCAGATATAGACGCCGAAGCCGACGATGCGCGGCCGGTGCGCCAGGATGCGTTCGACCAGGTCGCTGGTCTTGGCGCCGATGACGAATTCCTGGATCTGCGTCTGCTCCTGCAGCGCTCCCATGTTCGCCAGCAGGTAGCGCAGGCCGAGCGAGGCGTGCGTGTAGCGGGCGTTGAGCGTGGAGAGCAGGATGGACATGATGGCGGCTGGGATGGGGACAGAAGGGCGTCATTCTACTGCGCCGGGACAGCATGCCGGCGCGGATATGCACAGTGAATTGCTTATGGAGAAGATCGGTATCTACAATCAAACACTTCTTTTAAATGGGACTGCCATGCTTATTACGAATATTGAAACCATTCCCGGCAAGGAGATCGTCGTGTGCCACGGCGTGGTTTCCGGGAGTTCCGTGCGCTCCAAGCACGTCGGGCGCGACATCATGGCTGGCCTGAAGAACATGGTTGGCGGGGAACTGCGCGGCTATACCGAGCTGCTGGAGGAGTCGCGCGCGCAGGCGACCGAGCGCATGAAGGCCCAGGCTGCGCAGCTGGGCGCCAACGCCATCGTCAACGTGCGTTTCTCGACCTCCTCGGTAGCGGCAGGGGCTGCCGAAATCTATGTGTACGGCACTGCGGTCACCGTGAGCTGAGATGGAATATCTCATCCTGCTGGCTTTCTGGTCGGTGCCCGTGGTGCTGGGTTATGTGTTCGGCCGCGCCGCCGAGTCACGCCACTACCGCTCGATCATTGCCAGGGAAAAGGCGCAACTGCACCTCCCCGCCACCTCGCTGAAAACCCTGGTGCGCGGCGGGCCGGTGGCGCGCAGCGAACTCGTGACGGGTAGTGTCGTCATCTCGGTCGACTATTTCAAGAAGGCGGCGTCGGCGCTGCGTACGCTGGTAGGCGGCCCGGTCAAGTCCTACGAAAGCCTGCTCGACCGCGCCAAGCGGGAGGCGGTCCTGCGCTTGAAGGAGGGCTGTGCTGGCGCGGACGAGATCGTCAACTTGCGCCTGGAAACCATGCCCCTGGCCGGCAGCCAGCGCAGCCAGGTGACCGGCGTCGAGGTACTGGCTTATGGCACCGCCATTTATTACGTGGACGCTGACCAGAAATGAAATACCAGGGCGCGCTGCCTGGGCATAACGACAACATCTCGCACGAGCATCCGCTCAAGGACTTCCTGCTGATCCTGCTGGCGCTGTCGCTGGCGGTGGTGGCGGGTATCTGGGGCGCGGGCGTCGTGGTCGACCAGGTGGTCGACGGGATGGCTCCCGAGACGGAAGCACGCCTCACCCGGCTGCTCGCTGCGCCGCTCCCGCCGGCCCGCGCAGAGGACGCAGCGCGCGAGGCCTGGTTGCAGTCGCAGGTCGACGCACTGCGCCAGTGCGCCGGGATGTCCGGTCCGGTGACGGTGCGCCTGGTCGCATCGGGAGAGGCCAATGCGGTGGTCCTCCCGGGTGGAGTGGTGATGGTCTACGCAGGTTTGCTCGACCAGGTGAAGTCGGAGAATGGCCTGGCCTTCGTGCTTGCCCATGAGCTCTCCCACCTGGTCCAGCGCGACCATCTGCGCGCGATCGGGCGCAGCCTCGTCGTGATCACGGCCGCAACCGTGCTGACCGGAGACGGCTCGTGGGCGGCCGGGGTGCTGGCCCCGGCACAGCACCTGGGCGAGACCAGGCATTCGCGCGAGCGCGAGTCCCTGGCCGATGCGAAAGCGCTGCGGATCCTCCAATGCCGCTATGGACACGTGGGCGGCGCCACCGAATTCTTCGACGCCCTCAGGAAGCAGGACGGCGATGCACCTGCCTTGACCCACTACCTGGCCTCGCATCCGTCGATGGCGGCCCGCACCCGGGCGCTGCAGCTGGCGATGCGCCAGCTTGGCCTGCGCAGCGGTCCGGTCCTGCCCCTGTCCCTGCCGCGTTGAACCGCGCGGCATGGCCGCACAACAAAAAAGCCGCCACGGCTTGCGCCGGGCGGCTTGATTACCGGGTGCCGGAATTACTTGGTGACGGTACGGGTGCCGACCACTTCGATGGTCACGCGGCGGTTCTTGGCGCGGCCTTCGGCGGTAGCGTTGTCGGCGACCGGCTGGGTTTCACCCTTGCCTTCGGTGTACAGGCGGGCCGGATCCAGGCCTTTCGAGACCATGTAGGCCTTGACGGCTTCAGCGCGGCGCAGCGACAGCTTCTCGTTGTAGGCGTTGGTGCCGATCGAGTCGGTGTGGCCGACGGCGATCATGACTTCGGTGTTCAGGCCTTCCAGCTTCGACATGAACTCGTCCAGCGCTGCCTTGCCTTCCGGCTTGACGATCGCCTTGTCGAAGTCGAACAGGGCTTCAGCCGCGATCGAGACTTTTTCCGAGGTCGGGGTCGGCTCCGGTGCCGGCGCCGGTTGGGCGACCGGGGCTGGCGCCGGTGCCGGTGCCGGTGCGGCTTCGACCGGCGCCGGTGCGACGTAGGCTGCCTTGGCCGGACGGCCGAACTTGTACAGCAGGCTGATCGACGCCATGTCGACCTTGGCGCGGTTCTGCACGGCGTCGGTCACGCGGTAGCGTTCGTATTCACCGCGCAGGGCGAGCGCTTCGGTGATCTTGAATTCCAGGCCCAGGCCGGCCTTCGCCGCGCGGCGGCCACCTTCCGGATTCGGGGTGATGACGGCATTCAGCACATTGCCGGTGTAATGGTTGTGCGACTTCGCATACTGCAGGCCGGCGCGGCCCAGCAGCGCCAGGCGCTGGGTCAGCGGGAGCTTGCCGACCAGGTCGAGGTTCCAGCCGCGGAACTCGCGTTCGCCTGCCAGGAAGCGGCCATTGGTGGTGGTGGCCACGAAGGTATGCTCGCCCAGACCGAAGTAACCCAGCTCGATTGCGAAATGGCGGTTCAGCTGCTTGCCGACGAAGAACTTGTAGGCTTTGTCCTTGTTGTCCGCAGTGTACGAGCTCAGCGGCAGGCCGGCCTGGGCCATGCCAGTCGCGAGATTGTTGTCGTAGAGGTCATGCAGGCGTGCCCGTCCGAGGCCGGCGCCGATGTACCAGGCGTTGTCGGCCCAGTCCGGGTTCACGAATGCGGTCTCGGTTTGGGTCGGCTGGGCAGCGGTGTCTTGAGGCGCAGCGTAGGCGCTCGTCATGGTTGCGCAGGCCAGTGCGATCAGGGCGGTAAGTTGGGAAGAAGTTTTCATTTTTGTTTTTTCGATAGATGTTAATAAATAGGTGGATCGAACCCAAGGGCGCAATCTGGTGAATTGCTGAGCGAATTATTACCTGTAGGCATCTTGCCTACTGTTCGTTACCTCGCATAGAGAGCAATATTTGGGAAAATACAACAAATTTGCGATGCTTGCTGAGCGTGCACACTTTTACAGGCGATCGCTCATCCATTTATGCGAAATGCATATCGTGCGTACAACACTTCGGCGGTAGAGTAGTGCGTTATTCACGCCCGTCACGACCACCGAAAGGCCACCATGCACGTTCGCTTCAGCGCATTCCCGCGCCCCCTGACGCTTCTGCTCGCAACGACGCTGTCCCTGGCGCTTACAGGCTGCGGCCGCGACCCGGATGCCGCCCAGTCGGCCACCATGTCGGGCAGTTCCGCCAGCAAGGCCTCCAGCGGCCCTGCGCGCATCAAGGTCGACCTCGCACGCACCACCCATGGGGTCCCGCACGTGCGGGCCAGCGATTTCCGCAGCCTCGCCTACGGCCTGGCCTATGCCTACGCCCAGGACAACGTGTGCATGTTTGCGGACTCGGTGCTGACCGTACGCGGTGAGCGTTCGCGTTTCTTCGGGGGAGAGGCGCGTCCGCGCCAGCGCACCGGCGACGAGTACGGTGGCGGCAGCGGCTTCATGGACCTGAAGAACGAAGACAGCGACTTCTTCTTCAAGGGCTATCTCGATATAGACCAGCTGCGCGCCGGCTACGCCGCCGGCCCGGCGGAGCCGCGCCAGCTGCTCGAGGGCTTCGTCGAGGGCTATAACCGCTATCTCAAGGACTACGGCGGCAAGCTGCCTGCCGCCTGTGCCGGCGCGAAATGGGTCAAGCCGATCAGCTTCGACGATATGGTGCTGGTGGTGGCGGAAAAGGCCCTGCATGCATCCGGCCAGGTCTTCGCCGCCGACTTCGTGGCCGCCGGCCGCGTGCCGGGAGCGCCCGTCAGCCTGGCCAGGCTGGCGCCGCGCAAGCTCGACACGCGGTCCCTGGTGGCGCAGCTCGAGCAGCTCGACAAGCGGGGCATCGGCAGCAATGCACTGGCGGTCGGCAAGGACCTGTCCAGCAACGGCCGCGGCCTCCTGCTGGGCAATCCCCACTTCCCCTGGACGACTTCCGACCGCTTCTACCAGGCGCACCTGACGGTGCCGGGGCGTTACGACGCCATGGGCGTGATCATCGGCGGCGTGCCGGCGGTCGTCATCGGCTTCAACCGCGACGTGGCCTGGAGCCATACCGTGACCACGGCCTATCACTTCACCACTTTCCGCCTGGCGCTGGATGCCGGCGACCCTACCGGGACCACTTATCTATATGACGGCGCCCGCCGCAAGATGACGTCGAAGACCGTCACGGTGGAGACGCTGCAGCGCGACGGCTCGGTGGCGCAGCGCAGCAAGACTTTCTATTTCAGCCATCAGGGCGCCGTCATCGTCCGTCCGGAGGCGGGCATGACCTGGAGCGCGGGCGCCGCTTTCGTGCTGGCCGACCCGAACCGCAACAACACGCGCATGCTGGAACAGTGGCTCGGCATCGGCAGGGCCGGCAACGTACGTGAACTGAAGGCCTCGCTCGACAAGGTAGTGGGCCTGCCCTGGGTGAACACCGTGGCGGCCGACCGCGACGGCAATACCCTGTATGCGGACGCCAGCGTGGTGCCGCATATGAATACCGACAAGTTCATCAACGGCTGCCTGTTGCTCGAGGCGGCCCTGCTGTTCGACGGATCGCGCAGCGGCTGCGCCTGGGGCCAGGACCAGGGCGCCCCGAGCGGTATCTACTCGCCAGTGAATGCCCCCTGGATGATGCGCACCGATTATGTAGGCAATTCCAATGACAGCTATTGGCTGACCAATCCGAAGTCCCTGCTGACAGGCCCGGCCCCGTTCGGCTATTCGCCGCTGTATGGCAGCGTGGGCGTCGAGCAGAGCCTGCGCACCCGGCTGGGCTTCCGCCAGCTCGATGAACTGATCGCGCAGAAGAAGCGGCTGGCGCTGACCGACATCCAGGCGCTGGCCTATTCGAACCGCGTCCATGCGGCCGAACTGGTGCTGCCTGAACTCTTGCGCGCGTGCGCGGGGGCGGGCGACGCACTGGCGCGCCAGGCATGCATGACGCTGCAGGCCTGGGACCGCCGCGCCGACACCGGCAGCCGGGGCGCGGTTCTGTTCCGCGAATTCTGGGGCATCGCGTCCGCGATTCCGGACAAGTGGGCCACGCCCTTCGACCCGGCCGATCCGGTGCACACCCCGCATGGCGTGGCCCCGGCCGCGATGCCGGCCATGCTGGCTGCCCTGCGCAGCGCAGCCGGCAAGCTGGAGTCGCTTGGGGTGCCGCTCGACGGCCAGCTCGGCGATTACCAGGTCGAGCCGCGCAATGGGGTACGCATAGCGCTGCATGGAGGGAACGGCGACGAGGAGGGCACCTATAGCTCGCTGACCATGGCGACCGGCCTGACGCCGCAAGGCTATGTCGGCGTCTATTGGGGGCAGAGCTATATCCAGACCGTCGGCTTCGACGACAAGGGGCCGGTGGCGCAAGCGGTGCTCACCTATGGCCAGTCGACCGATCCGGGCTCGCCCTGGTATGCCGACCAGACCAAGGTGTACTCACGCAAGGCCTGGCCGCTGCTGCCGTTCACGCAGGACCGCATCAAGGCGGATCCGCACTACACGTCCGTTACCTTGCGTGACTAAACAACTGCAATGAAATCCGCGCCTTCCGATCATTCGGGAGGCGTCGGCCGTTTGGCGGACAGGCCAAGCTTAAGCGAGGCTGAAAATCTCTCCAAAATTCACATCCACCACTTGCGCGGTCAGGATCCACTTTGTTATAGTTGCTCTCTTCCGACGCTGCCGCGACGTCTAAAACGAGCGGCAACGAAAGAAAACGAGGAGTTGACGAGCGAAGCGAAACACTGCATAATCTCGTTCCTCTGCTGCTGACGAACACAACGCTTCGTACGGTGCAGCAAGGTAGTACAGAACACAGTTCTTTAACAATCAACAGTCGATAAGTGTGGGCGTTTGATGAAGGTGCCGCTGACTTCGGTCAGTGAATACTTAAATTATCAAATGTTCACAAAAGTATTAAGCGTTGTCCCAGCAATGGGATAACGGTCAGTATCTTGAGTGAGCGACCCCTTAGAAATAAGGGTGACACGAAAGTGTCAACAAACAGAGATTGAACTGAAGAGTTTGATCCTGGCTCAGATTGAAC